>NZ_JBIUBU010000010.1:0-283293 GCF_044548345.1 Streptomyces sp. NPDC052042
TCAGCCGTCCTTCAGCGGGCACTGCCCAACTCCCACTGGGAAGACCTGGGTCTGCGCATGCTCAAGCCGACCTGGCAGAGGTTGAGATCAGCTCGGTGAACCGCCGGATGCGAGGCCCGCATGTCCGGTGGTGTGAGAGGAGGGCCGGGCGACCCGGCCCTCCTACTCGATTCCCGTCCGGAGCGTTGATCTCACGTCCCGTCCGGAGCGTTGTTCTCCTGTGAGGCGGATTCGCGTGACACGTGGGTGAGCCGACGGGCGGCGCGACACGGTTTCACGTGAAACGTGCTGTTTCACGTGAAACATGAAGCCTGGCGAGCCCGACGAAGATGAAGCGCCTGGCGGCTCGGCGGCCGGGAAGCCCCAGGAGGGCTCAGCGAGCATGAAGAGCCCGAGAAGGGCTCAGCGCGTGGCGCCCATCACCACCCACTTGCCCGACCGGGTGCGGAGCCAGAGTGTTGTCAGGCGGACGGCCAGCATCAGTGTCATTGCCCACCACAGTGCGGTCAGGCCACCGCCGAGCGTCGGTACCAGCAGGGCGGCCGGCGCGAACGCGACCAGCGTGACGATCATGGCCCAGGCGAGGTAGCGCCCATCCCCGGCCCCCATCAGCACGCCGTCCAGGATGTAGACCACGCCCGCGATCGGCTGGGACAGCGCGACCACCAGCAGCGCGGGGAAAAGGGTGTCCTGAACGGCCTGATCGCCGGTGAACAAAGGGACGAACAGCGGCCGCGCGAGCACGATCAGTACTCCGAGCACGACCCCGGAGCCGATACCCCACTGCACCATCCGGCGGCAGACCCGGCGCGCGCCTTCGGCGTCATCGGCTCCGAGATAGCGGCCGATGATGGCCTGCCCCGCAATCGCGATAGCGTCGAGCGCGAAGGCCGTCAGGCTCCAGAGCGAGAGGACGACCTGGTGTGCGGCGATCTCGGTGTCGCCGAGCCGTGCGGCGATGGCTGTGGCGATCATCAGTACCGCGCGGAGCGACAGCGTACGGGCCAGCAGTGGAACGCCTGCCTGGGCGCTGGCCATGATCCCCGCCGCATCAGGACGCAGCGAAGCGCCGTACCGCCGTGCCCCGCGCACCACCACGACCAGGTAGGCGACGGCCATGGACACCTGCGCGATGACGGTTCCCCAGGCCGATCCGGCGATGCCGAGCCCGGCTCCGTAGACGAGTCCCACATTGAGGGCCGCGTTGGCCGTGAAACCGCCGATGGCGACATAGAGCGGGGTCCGGGTGTCCTGCAGGCCGCGCAGGACACCCGTCGCGGCCATCACCACGAGCATGGCCGGGATGCCGAGGCTGGAGATCCGCAGATAGGTGATGGCATAGGGGGCCGCGGTGTCGGAGGTCCCGAAGGCGTCCACGATCGCGGGCGCGGTAGGCAGTGCGACGGCGACGACGCATATGCCCAGCAAGAGGGCCAGCCAGATACCGTCCATGCCCTGCCGGATCGCGGAGGCTCGATCGCCCGCCCCGACCCGTCGTGCCACTGCGGCCGTGGTGGCGTACGCGAGAAAGACGAAAATGCTGACGGCGGTGGTCAGCAGGGCCGCCGCCACGGCCAGCCCTGCCAGCTGTGCTGTGCCGAGATGGCCGACGATGGCACTGTCGACCATCACGAAGAGCGGCTCGGCGACAAGTGCGCCGAAGGTCGGTACGGCGAGAGAGATGATCTCGCGGTCGTGTCGTCGACGGACGGTCGCGGATGGTGCCGGGGCCTGGGTCATGCGGGTTAATCTAATCTTCCACAGGTAATGGACGCAATTGAAGAAGAGTCCTTACTCTTGCTGCGGTTCGGTGTTCGTCCGTGTACGGTCGGCCGTGATCTTGCGCGGACCGGAAAAGTTTTTCTCCCCCACAGCCAGTGGATGGAGAACTCGCAGGTCAGAGTGGACGGGGGAGGGGCTGGTATGAATTTGTCCACAGTGCTGTCCCCTGCTCCGTGCACAGGTTCTTCGGGGTTCTCCACAGCATCTGGCGCGTCGTCCACATGCCCTGTGGATAACCAGATTGGCTGACGGTGTCGAGCGGCCTACCGTGGTCCGGCGCCCGCACCCTGTTCCGTCCCTGGAGCCCTGTAGAACTCGACGCGCCGGAACCGGAGTCGGGCGTCTTGTTTGTCGGTGCCGTGCCGTAAGAAAGAGTGGCACGGCGAGGTCCGCGGAGCGGACGGGAGGAGGCGGCCCGGTGAGCATTCCCGAGCCCTTGGGCTGGCCCGACACCGGTCCAGGCGACCGTCTGCCCGTGTCCCGCCCGCGCCGCGGCGGGGGCCGCGACCGCGCCGACCGGCACGAGGACGGCACCGGCGGCGACGGATGGGAGGGAGGCTCCTCCGGCTTCGAACGGGTACCGCCCCAGGATCTCGACGCGGAGCAGTCCGTACTGGGCGGCATGCTCCTGTCGAAGGACGCCATCGCCGACGTCGTGGAGATCATCAAGGGGCACGACTTCTACCGCCCCGCCCACGAGATCGTCTACCAGGCGATCCTGGACCTCTACGCGAAGGGCGAGCCGGCCGACCCGATCACGGTGGCGGCCGAGCTGGTCAAGCGCGGCGAGATCACCAAGGTGGGCGGAGCGCCGTATCTGCACACGCTCGTCCAGTCCGTGCCGACCGCGGCCAACGCCTCGTACTACGCGGAGATCGTCCACGAGCGGGCCGTCCTGCGGCGGCTCGTCGAGGCCGGCACGAAGATCACACAGATGGGATACGCGGCCGACGGCGACGTCGACGACATCGTGAACTCGGCCCAGGCCGAGATCTACGCAGTCACGGAGCAGCGCACCAGCGAGGACTATCTGCCGCTCGGCGACATCATGGAGGGCGCCCTCGACGAGATCGAGGCGATCGGTTCCCGCAGCGGCGAGATGACGGGCGTGCCGACCGGCTTCACCGACCTCGACGCCCTGACGAACGGCCTGCACCCGGGGCAGATGATCGTCATCGCGGCCCGCCCCGCGATGGGTAAGTCGACCCTGGCGCTGGACTTCGCACGGGCATGTTCGATCAAGAGCAACATGCCCAGCGTGATCTTCTCGCTCGAAATGGGCCGCAACGAGATCGCGATGCGTCTGCTCTCGGCCGAGGCACGGGTGGCACTGCACCACATGCGTTCCGGCACCATGACCGACGACGACTGGACCCGACTGGCCCGGCGGATGCCGGACGTGTCGGCCGCCCCCCTCTACATCGACGACTCCCCGAACCTCTCCATGATGGAGATCCGTGCGAAGTGCCGTCGCCTCAAGCAGCGCAACGACCTCAAGCTCGTGGTCATCGACTATCTGCAGCTGATGCAGTCCGGTTCTTCGAAGCGAGCCGAGAGCCGTCAGCAGGAGGTCTCGGACATGTCCCGCAACCTCAAGCTGCTCGCGAAGGAGCTGCAGGTCCCGGTCATCGCCCTCTCCCAGCTGAACCGCGGTCCCGAGCAGCGCACCGACAAGAAGCCGATGGTGTCGGACCTGCGCGAGTCCGGTTCCATCGAGCAGGACGCCGACATGGTGATCCTCCTGCACCGCGAGGACGCGTACGAGAAGGAGTCCCCCCGCGCGGGCGAGGCCGACCTGATCGTGGCCAAGCACCGCAACGGGCCCACGGCGACGATCACGGTCGCCTTTCAGGGGCACTATTCGCGTTTCGTGGACATGGCGCAGACCTGATTCGGACGACTGCGAGGCCGTCGTATGGGACCAACCCTGTTCGGAGCCAAGGTTGCGGAGGTCGTCGGGACGGCCACGACGGTCGCACCGTGCACGGGACTCGGCCAACCGGCCGGCGCTGAGGCTTCCCCGCCGCACCGACGACACCCGCCTACGTCAGGTCCTCGCCCGGCCGACCTGGCCTGAATCGGCTGCGCGCATGACCAGTCCTCAGTCCGCGGTCTTGGTGCTGATGAGCGGCGCGTCCCGCGTGAACATCCGGAACCCGACGCTGTAGTACAGCCCGCGCGCCTGGGGATGCCCCGGCGCACCCAGGCAGGCGACCGTCATATGGGTGGCCCCGGCCGCTCTCGCCCGATGCATCCCGTGCAGAAGCATCGCCCTTGCCAGCCCCCGACGCCGGTAGTCCCGGTGCGTCCCGACCGGCTCGAACTCAGCGGTCCTGTTCGCTTCGTCGAGCCACATGATCGTCGAGGCGGCCATCGTTCCGTCCGGCGCCTCCACCAGGATGTGCAGGTCGCCGCGGTACCCCGCCGTCTGCCGGACGCCCTGGTAGCTCTCGGTCGTGTACGCCGAGGAACCCCAGGCGTCCAGATGGGCCTGGACCGCGGCCTCCGGCCCGGCCTCGTCGGCGGTGCGGAACCGGAATCCGTCCGGCAGTACCGGCTGTTCCAGGTCGGTGAGGTGCCGCTCGTTGAGCTGGGTCCAGGACCCGGTGTCGCCGAGCGAGGCCGGGTCGGTCTCATAGCCGTGCGCCGCCCATCGCTTCAGGGCGAACTCATCGGCGGCGCTCGGTATCACCGTACGTTCGAGGCCCGCCGCCGTGCCGTCGTACCAGTCGATCACCTCGTCCACCAGCCCGGCGTGGTCGGGATGGACCTGATACGTCAGACAGGCGTCGGTGACGTCCTTCACCGATCCGTCGCTCCGCCTCACCCGGCGCGGAAGGTGGGCCCAGCCCCACGCCACCAGATCCCCGCCGGAGAACCACAGCCGACGCCGCCAGCTCGCGGCGTCGACGGCGTGCCCCTTGCCCCAGTTCCAGGCCAGCTCGCCGAACGACGCGTCGCTGTTCACCAGGTCCGGGCGGGTGGCGGTGACATGCTGCGCCAGACCCTGCATGAGCTGTATGTCCGCGACGGTCACAGGCTCGATGTTCGTCATGGTGCGCCACAGTGCCAGGGCCCCGCAAAGTCGGCGAACCGATTTCCGGGGCCGCCGATCGCGGCAGTCGACAGCACAAGCGGCGCCCCTCGGCCGCCGCACATGCGGCAGGTGCCCGGCGCGACCTTTGCCGAGGCCGCCGGCCGGCGGCGGGTGAGGTCCGCGGCAATCCGGCGCCACCGTCGCGCCCGGCCGACCGGTGCGAAGTCAGTGCTGGAACAACCTCCAGAAGGCGAGCGCCGCCGTCGGCGCGGAGACCGGCGTGTCCTCTGTGACCCAGGTGGCGATCACGCCGATCAAGGCGCCGGCCAGATACGCCGCATGCACAGCGTCCGGCACGTCGTCGAACCCGGCGGGGCGGCGTCCTTCGCGGAACGAGGTGACGAGTTCCATGGTCAGCCGTTCCCGCAGGCGTGCAACGAACAAGGCGCTTCCCTGGGGGCCCAGCATGCGTCGGTACAGGGCCGCGTTGTCGGTGACATGCTGAAACACATCATTCAACGGCTGGGGCACCTCGTTCCGAGGCGCGTCGAGAGGACACAGGGCCGCCGCACGTGCCACATGCGTCACCGCTTCTTCCATGGCGTCCGTCACGAGCGCGTCCACGTCGGGGAAGTGCTGATAGACGGTGGCCCGGTTCACGTCGGCGTGCTTGGCAACCTCCGACATGGTGATCTCGGCGGGGTCCTTGACCGCGGCGAGTTCCAGGATTGTCGTCCGCAGCCGAGCCCGGCTGCGCTGGGCACGAGGGTCGTCCAGATTCATGTCCCCACACTAACCAACATCTGTCGCTTTGTTAATCAACGGATGTCGGTTAGTGTTCCGGGTATGCGAATCGAGATCTGGGCAGACGTGGTCTGCGCATGGGCTTACATCGGCAAGCGGCGTCTGGAGAAGGCGCTGGCCGATCCGGCACTCGCCGACGCCGGGGCCGAGGTGGTCTGGCGTCCGTTCCGCATCGACCCGACCACGCCGGACCAGGCGATTCCCATCGAGGAGACATGGCGCGATCAGCTGGTGGACGACGCGTTGCGGCAGTGCGCCCCGGATCTGTCTCCGGCGGAGAACCGGGTCCGCGTCTCCCGGATCGCGGCGGACGAAGGTCTGGGGCCACAGTGGGGAGCGGCTTGGCACGCCAGCAGCCACGATGCTCACCGCCTCCTTTACCTGGCCCGGGAGCACGGCGGCGCTGCGCTGCAGAACGAGCTGGCCGAGCAGGTGTTGAAGGCCCACTTCATCGATGGCGACGACATCAGTGACCGCCGCCGCCTCGGGATGGTCGCCGTCCGCTCCGGATTCGCCGAGGGCGCGGAGCTGCTGGACACCGACGCGGGCGACCGAGAGGTACGGGAGCTCCTGCTGATCGGCAAAGCACGAGGCATCGCGACATCACCGACGATCGTGGTCGGTGACCGGGCCCTTGCCGGTGCCCAGCCGCCGGAGGCGATCGCGGACTTCCTCGCCGGAGGCGACCACGGGCGCAAGCTGCCGGAGGAGGTCCAGCGCTTGCGCTGGGCCGAGTCCCTGCTGGGCCGGCAGGACCCCCTCGGCGCTCTCACCCTGCTGAAGCCTTTGCTCGACGAGCACGCGGATGATCTGAACGTCCGCCGCATCGCGGCCCGCGGCTACTTCCACTCCGCCCAACTGACCCGGGCCCGTGTCGTGCTGGAGCAGTTGGTCATCGACGCGCCGGACGACTCCTATGCGAGGCTCATGCTCGGTCGCACCCTTCAGCGCCTGGGGAATGACGAGCAAGCCTCTCTGCACCTGAAGATGGCCGCCGCCATGACGCCCGATTTCGCATGACCGAAAGATCGCCGATGGGGCGCGTGGGCACGGGCTCCGAGGAAATGACACGCATCCGAGGCGGCCGGCGGATGACACATTCTGAGATGCCGGAGGAAACGCGGTACCCCGAGTTCGTCCTGGACTCGGTCCGTTCCTTCGGCAACGGCACCCTGGTCAGAACTCACCGCAGGAAGCTCTGACGGTCCACGGGTCGGATCGCCGCCCAGGTCCGGCGGAAAGGCATGACAGCAGGTGGTCGGACGTGTCGAAGATCGTGTCGAAACGCGTTCGCCACCCCCGTGCTCCTGCGAGTAGTTGTTGACCATGACTTCTTCATCCGAACAGTTGCTTCCCGGTACGCAGCGCGCGTTGCTGCACCGCATCGCCACCGCGCAGTCGGAAGGCCGTACCCCTTCGCTCGTGGCCGCGGTGCAGAGGCGGGGGCAGGCCGTCTGGAGCGGTTCCCGCAGTGGTACCGACGGCCACGCAGCCGACGCGGACACCCAGTTCAGGGTCGGTTCGATCACCAAGACCTTCACCGCCGTGCTGGTCCTGAGGCTCCGAGACGAGGGGCTGCTGGACCTGGACGACCCCCTGGAGAAGCACCTGCCCGGCACGGGCGTCGGCACGGTCACCCTTCACCAACTCCTGGGCCACAGCGCGGGGCTGGGCGCCGAGTCACCCGCCCCATGGTGGGAGAGGACTCCTGGCACGCTCCGTCCCGAACTGGCCGATGTACTCGGCGAACGTACGGAGATGCACCCTCCGGGCCACCGCTACCACTACTCGAACCCCGGCTACACGCTGCTCGGTTCGCTGATCGAGCGGGTGCGCGGAGTGAGTTGGGAGGAGGCGCTCCGGTGCGAGATCCTGGAGCCGCTGGGCATGCACCGCACGAGCCCCCGGCCCCAGGCGCCACATGCGGACGGCTGGGCCGTCCATCCCTGGGCGGATGTCCTGCTACCCGAACCGGCCGAAGACCTCGGATTGATGGCCCCGGCCGGCCAGCTCTGGTCCACGGCCGGGGATCTGCTCAGGTTCGCGGCCTTCCTAGCCGAGGGAGACGACCGGGTGCTCTGCGCCGCTTCCGTGGAGCAGATGCGGGAACCCTCCGCACCGGGCCAGCCCGGTGAATGGGGCTCCGCATATGGTCTGGGCCTCCAGATCGAGCGGGAGGACGGTCGTACGCTCTTCGGGCACACGGGCTCGTTGCCCGGCTTCCTCGCCGCCCTGTGGTTCAGCGTCGACGACGACGTGGCGGCTGTCGTGCTGACCAACGTCACATCGGGACCGATGGCCGGTGGCGTCGCCGCCGACCTCGCCAAGATCGTCGCTGAGGCCGAGCCCCGTGTTCCGGATCCCTGGCGCCCGCTGCCGGAGGTAGGTCCGGAGCTTCTCGCGCTGACCGGTCCCTGGTACTGGGGAACGCGACCGCACCTCCTGCGCTTGGGCCCGGACGGCGGGCTGGACCTCCGACCGCTGCACGGCAATGGCCGAGGGGCCCGGTTCACCGCCCTGCCGGACGGCACCTGGATCGGTCGCGACAGCTACTACGCGGGAGAGATCCTGAACGTCGTCCGGAACAGCGATGGCAGTGTGAACCATCTCGACCTGGGCTCGTTCGTCTTCACTCGGGAGCCGTACGACCCTGATGCGGCGATTCCCGGCGGGGTGGACGAGGGCGGTTGGCGGGGCCTCGGAACCTGACGGCAGCGCCCCGTTTCACGTGAATACGCGGCCTGGGCGCCCCGTTTCACGTGAAACGGGGCGGGCCCCGCGGAGAAGCTCTGGAGATGCTCCGGAGCTGTGGAAGAGGCCTCGGGCCATGGAATCAGAGCGCGAGCTTGAAGCCCGTATGGCTGGCGGTGAAGCCGAGTCGCTCGTAGAAGCGGTGGGCATCGGTCCGGGACGCATCGGATGTCAGCTGGATCAACTGGCAGTTCCTGTGCCTTGATTCGTCCACGGCCCACTCGATCAACCGGGTTCCCAGTCCGCTCCCGCGCTCATCGGCGTGGATACGGACGCCCTCGATGATCGAGCGGGTCGTGCCGCGCCGGGAGAGTCCCGGGATGACCGTCAGTTGCAGAGTGCCGATGACGCGGTTTGCGCGAACGGCAACCACCAGATGCTGGTTCGGGTCGTCCGCCAGTCGACGGAATGCGGCGTGGTACGGGGCGAGATCGTCCGGTGACTCGCGCCCGGCTCCCAGCGGATCATCGGCGAGCAGGGCCACGATCGCGGGAATGTCGGCGGGGGTGGCGGGCCGTATCTCCAGTTCTCTCATGGCCGACAGGCTACGCAGTCGGCGGGCCGCGCGGACCGTTCGGTCGATGCGTGCCGCTGCCCGGACGGTGGAGGGAACGAACGGGCCGGGGTGCGGAATTGACCGGACCGTGTGCGCTGTCGGCACACGCCCCGAGCCCCTCGGGTTGGGTGGGTGGCCACGCGGTCGACCTCGTCCCGGAACGAGCCCGGTCGGAGGGCGCAAGGCTTGCGCCTGCTCCGTCCGCTGGCCGCCGGTGCTCTTCGGACCGGGCAGTGTGATGCACGGCTACCTGCTGGGTGGCCACTTCGCCGGCTGCCGTCGGACGGCGCCGCCGTACCTGCACCGCTGGGCGCCTTGGCCATGGTCCTGGCGGGTCATTCCCCGCAAGAGCCGGAGGGAGAGCGGAGGCGGCGAGGACGGACCGGAAGGCCCGACGCCGGACGGGGAGGTCGACGGGAGAGCGAGAGCAGCAGCGGAACAGCCGAGGGAGAACGCAGGAGTCCGGAGATATCAGCCCATTGCCACAGTCAGCGGAGCATAGCGGCGGGTCCAGTCACCGGGCAGGTCCGGGATGCCGCTGGCCATCACTGTGGTCTCGGAGACCGTTCGCAGACCGCACCTTTTGAGTCCGGTGAGCAGATCGGTATGGCGCGCGTCGATGTCGGCGCGCAACGGCAGGTCCGTCGTCTCCGCGAGGGAGTCGATCAGCGCCAGGGCCGTGTGGCCGTCGGGCGCGATCAGCGGGCCGATCACCTGAGTCCCGGCGCTGGGCCAGGCCGCCGCGTAGCCGACGAGGCCGCTGCCGTCCTCCGCGACCCGGAGATGATCGGCGTACGCGGGCAGCCGGGCAAGAACATGGGTCCGGTCGCCGCCGAAGACGTCCGCGTCGAGCCGGACGATGGCGTGCAGATCCTCTGCCGTGGCCGGGCGGATGGTCGCGGCGCACCCGCCGTCGCCCATCGGCCGGAAGGTGCCGGTGACCCGTTCGGTGCGGCCCACCCCCTTGAAGCCGAGCTGTTCGTAGAGAGGCCGTCCTTCGGATGTCGCGTACAGGGTGAGCGGTGTGCCACTCGCCTCGTCGAGCACATGGCGCATGAGGCGTCGTCCGACTCCCTGTCGCGCATGGCGCCCGGCGACGAGCAGCATGCCGACGGCGGCCAGTCGTGGACCGTAGGAGGTCACCACGCACGTGGCCACCAGCCCTCCGCCCCCGCCGGGCTCGTCGATGCCGTAGCCGGTTCCTGCGGTCAGGAGGAGACCCCATCGGTGCTCGTCACGCGACCAGCCGCGGTCCTCGCTGAGATCGGCGCAAGCGACCAGGTCGCCCGGAGTGAGACGTCGGACGGGCAGTTCGGCGAGCGGGCGGGGCAACGGGGTGGGCATGAAGCTCAGGCTGTCCGACCAGATGACGCCGCGTCCACTTCTTTCCCGGCCCCTGCCTCGTACTGGTCGGGCGGTGCGGTCGTTGTCCGAGCTGGGCAGTTTCCCGAAGCGCCGGCCTCCCAGTGGCCGGCCTGGTCGGCTCGCGGACACGGCGACGTGACGGAGAGGAACGCGTGACGGGCGCGGGAGCGGTGGTTTCATGTGAAACACGCCGACGGGAACGGGGCAGGGTGTCCGATGGCGGCGGGAGCAGCCGCGCGTACCGGTCTTGGTATGGAGCGCGTGCCACTTGGTGGCGCGGTCCGGTGAGCCGGTACGTGTTCTCCGTCACCTCCCGCGGAGGTCGGCGTCGGTGCTCGGCGGGGCCGCACGGAGTCATGGTCCGGAGAAGCCACGGATATGAACGGCCGTAGTGGGTTCACGGCCCGCACATGGGGCAAGGGAGCGTAACGGGAAAGCTGATTCGGATGCGTAGACGTTCCACCATGTATCCGGTCCGCGTTCACGGCGGCCTGCGTTCATGGCGCCTGCGCTCATGGCAGGGCGAACCGGCGGGGAACCGTCGGCGTGAACCGGCCGTCGAGCACAGGCAGGGGCCCGGCCACGCCCGCGGAGAGTGACTGCGGGGGGTCCGGGGACGAGGCGACCAGAAGACGTTCAAGGCGAGGCACAGCATGGATGTTCCGGTTACCAGGTGGACCGAAGGCGGGACGGACAGATCTCCCGACGCGATTCTGATCCATCGCACGCTGACCGAGATCTTGCCTGTCGCGGACCAGGCGACCTCGTACTTCTACGCCCTGCTCTTCACTCGGCATCCTGAGCTGCGTTCCTTGTTCCCGGTTGCGATGGATGTGCAGCGCGATCGACTGTTCCGCGCGATCCTCGGCGCGGCCGACCGGTTCGACTCCTCCCGTGCGCTGACCGAGTATCTCGGCGAACTGGGCCGGGGACACCGCAAGTACGGCACACTGGCCGCGCACTACCCCTCGGTGGGCGAGGCGCTCCTCGGAGCCTTGAGCCGCTATGCCGCCGCCGTGTGGGATGCGGAGGCCGAGGCGGCGTGGGTCCGCGCCTACACCGTGATGTCGCAGATCATGATCGACGCGGCTGCCGAGGACGAGTGGCGGACCCCGGCCTGGTGGCACGCGGAGGTCGTCTCGCATGAACTGAGAACCCGTGACATAGCCGTCCTCACCGTCCGCCCGGATCAGGTCTACCGCTTCGTCGCCGGCCAGTACGCCGCGATGGAGACACCCTGGTGGCCCCGGGTCTGGCGGCACTACTCCTTCGCGTCGGCGCCGCGCCGCGACGGCCTGCTCACCTTCCATGTCAAGGCGGTACCCGCCGGGTGGGTCTCCAACGCCCTGGTGCACCGGGCCCGGCCGGGCGACATCGTGCGGCTCGGCCCGGCCACCGGCTCGATGACGATCGACCACTCCGCCCACAGCGGTCTGCTCTGCCTGGGTGGGGGAACGGGCATCGCGCCCATCAAGGCACTCGTGGAGGACGTCGCGGAGCATGGTGACCGGCGTCGCATGGAGGTTTTCTACGGGGCCCGCAGCGATCGAGACCTGTATGACATCGAGACGATGATGCGCCTCCAGAAGACCTTCCCCTGGCTCGTCGTACGGCCCGTGGTCTCGATCGGCCGCCCGGAGCGGGAGGGCGGTCTGCGGGGGCTGCTGCCGGAGGCCGTGCGCGCATGCGGTCCATGGCACGAGTACGACGCCTACCTCGCGGGCCCGCCGGGCATGATCCGCAGCAGCGTGGACGCGCTCAGGGGCATCGGCATGCCGGCCGGACGTATCCGGCACGACTCCGTCGAGGAACTGTCCGTCGTCACCCCCGGCTGACCGCTGCCGACCGTCGGCCCATGGGGGTGGCACCGGCCCACCGGACGGGGCCGCGGCAGGGGGACGACGGTTCGAGGCGCGGGCCCGATGACCGCGGCACCCGCCGAGGCGCCGACAGCCCCGCCCCAGGAGCTCTCGTCGGCCCCAGGCACGCTCGGCACCGGCTGCCCGGCTCACGGGCGGGGCGGCGGGCCGTTGCCCGGCTGCCCCGCCCGCGTATCAGCCCAGGTCCGGCGCGTGCATCGCCCGTACGCCCTCGATGTTGCCGTCCAGGTAGTGCCGCAGCGACAGCGGCACGAGATGGACGGTGGCGATCCCCATCCGGCTGAACGGCACCCGTACGACCTCGTACTCCCCGCAGGGGGCGTCGATCTCGGGGCCGTGGCGCCGGGACAGGTCCATCGACTCCAGCCGGCAGACGAAGAAGTGCTGGACTTTGACGCCCTTCACCCCGCCGCCCTCGATGTGCTCGACGGTGTCGACGAAACAGGGGACCACATCGGTGATCTTGGCGCCCAGTTCTTCGTCCAGTTCACGGTGCAGGGCGTCCACGACGGTCTCGTCCCCGGGCTCGACCCCGCCGCCCGGCGTGAGCCAGTACGGGTCCATCCCGGGCTTGGTCCGCTTGATGAGGACGAGGTCGTTGCCGTCGAGCAGAATGGCGCGTGCGGTGCGCTTGACCACGGGACGTTCGGTCATGGCAAGAGCGTGGCCCACTGAACCGGTTCTGAAACACCCGAACGGTGCCCGGCCGTCCTGGCCTCACCAGTCGGCGGCGGCCCGCAGCAGCCACTCGTGCGCCCGCGCGATGTGCGGCAGCGCGAGCGTGCCGGTCCGCACGACCAGGAAATAGGTGCGCAAGGGGGGAACCGGAGGATCGAGGAGCGCGACGACCTCGCCCCGTGCCAGCGCCCCCTCGCACAGATAGCGCGGCAGTACGGCGAGACCGGCACCCGCTGCCGCGCACTCCAGGACGGCCCGGAGATCCGGGGCGATGACCGTTCCCGCGGCGGCGGGCCGGCTGTCGAACACGGCGGACCAGTAGCGGGAGACGAACGGCAGGCTTTCGTGCACCTCCACGACCGGCAGCTGTTCCAGCGCCACGGGGCCGCTGTGCCCCGGGCCCCCCGGCCCCAGGTGAGCGGCCCAGCGCGGAGCGGCGACCAGCACGTGCTCCTCGTCGCAGAGCGGAGTTGCCGTGAGCAGCCCGCCACGGGGGCGGGACGTCGCGATGACCAGGTCGTGATGCCCGGCGGCGAGTCCCTCAAGGGTCTCCTCGGCACTGGTGAAGAACGAACTGCGCAGGGTCAGCCCCTGGGCGACCAGCGGCGCGAGCGCGGGCAGGGCGCGCAGCGACGCGAACTCGGGCGGCCCGGCCAGATGCAGGGTCCGTACAGCCGACTCCTCGTCCAGCTCGGTCTCGGCGATTTCGACCAGAGCGTCCAGATGGGGCGCCGCCCGGTGCGCGAGTTCGTCGCCGACGGTCGTCGGCGTCACGCCCCGGGCCCCTCGAAGGAAGAGCGGGCGGCCCAGCCGGCGTTCCAGGGTACGGATCTGCGAGGTCACCGCAGGCTGGGAGAGACCGAGCAGCGCGGCGGCCCTGGTGAAGGATCCGGCCCGGTGCACCGTGATGAACGTACGCAGCAGGGACAGGTCCATGTCCTGTCCCCTCTCATCGTCGCGACACTTCGAACCGTACAACTATAAATATGTCGATAGCCCGGTGCCGCTTCGGTGATTGGACACTGACGGACGGTCAACTAGCCTTGTCCAGGCGGTTCTTCACAAGGGGAACCGAGGCGGTCCGAGCCACGAGGGGGGAGGCTCGGGCCGCCCGTACCGATCAGCGCGCGCCCAGTGCCGCGTCCAGCGCCCGCTCCACGTCGGCCACCAGGTCCTCCGCGTTCTCGGCGCCGACGGAGAATCGGATGAAGCCTTCCGGTACGGCGTCGCCGCCCCAGCGCGCCCGCCGCTCGGCGGTGGAGCGCACGCCGCCGAAACTCGTGGCGTCGTCAGCCAGTCTCAGCTCGGCCAGGAACCGCTCGGCCCGTTCCCGGTCGGGCAGCACGAACGACACCACGGAACCGAAGCGCCGCATCTGCCGCACGGCCGTGTGGTGCGAAGGGTCCTTTGGCAGGCCCGGATAGCGCAGCCCGGTCACCCCCGGGCGCCCGGCCAGTGCCTTGGCGAGGGTCAGGGCGTTGGCGCACTGGCGGTCGACGCGCAGCTCCAGCGTGGCCAGGGAACGGTGTGCGAGCCACGCCTCCACCGGGCCCGGGATCGCGCCGACCACCTTGCGCCAGCGCCGCACCCCCGCCGCCAGCTCCGGCTCGCGGCAGGTCACATGGCCGAGCAGGAGGTCGCCGTGGCCGGTCATGCCCTTGGTGTCGCTGGCCACCGAGAAGTCCGCCCCCAGCTCCAGCGGTCGCTGGCCGAGAGGCGTGGCGAGGGTGTTGTCGACGGCCACCAGAGCCCCCGCGGCATGCGCGGCCGCGACGAGCCGGCGCACGTCGCAGACGTCCAGCCCCGGGTTGGACGGGGTCTCGATCCACAGCAGGGCGGCGCCTTCGAGGGCCGCCAGCTGGGCGTCGCCGCGGGTGGGCGCGGTCCGTACCTCGACGCCGTACGCCTCCAGCTGCTCACGCACCAGTGGCAGCAGCTGGTATCCGTCGTCCGGCAGCACCACAGCGTCGCCGGTGCGCGCCCGGGACAGCAGCACGGCCGAGACCGCTGCCATGCCGGAGGCGAAGACGACGGTCTCGACCGGTTCGCCCGGTGCCTCCAGCTCGCCGATGGCGCGCTCCAGGTGGGTCCAGGTCGGATTGGTGTCCCGGCCGTAGGTGTACGGGCCGGTGGGGTCCCCGGACAGGTGGAAGTGCGCGGCGAGGACCGGTCCGGGCAGGGCGGGGCCGTACTGCTCCGGTTCGGGCAGCCCGGCCCGGACCGCCCTCGTTCCTTCACCCATGGTGTCCATGTCGCTCCTCGTCGCTCTCCCGGCCTCCCGGTCCGTCGCCGGTTTCCCGACCACTGCTTCGGTGGGCGCCGGATCAGTCCTCGTCGGGCAGCACCACGTTCAGTGCCCAGGAGACGATCGAGATGATCAGGCCGCCGAGCACCGCGGTCCAGAAGCCGCTGACGTGGAAGCTCAGGTCGAACACACTGGCCAGCCAGGAGGTCAGCAGCAGCATGAGCGCGTTGACCACCAGGGTGAACAGGCCCAGCGTGAGGAAGAACAGCGGCAGGGTCACCAACTTCACGACCGGCTTCACCACGAAGTTCACCAGGCCGAAGAGCAGGGCGACCAGGATCAGCGTGAGCGCCTTGCGTCCGGTGCTGCCGCCCTCCAGTGTGATGCCGTTCAGCAGCCAGATGGCCACGGCCAGCGCACCCGCGTTGGCGATCGTCTTGACTACGAAATTCTTCATGTGTCTGATCGTGGCAGACACGGCCGGTGGCGGACACCGGCAGGAGCGAAAACAAAGGGCGGACGGGAATGAAGGCGTTCAGACTGGACGAACTGGAAGCGGAGCGGGCCGCCAACGACGGCGCTTATCTGCAGTTCCTGAAGGAACGCAACATGTCCGTCGGCCTGTACGCGCTGAACGCAGGCGAGCTCGACCCGCAGCAGCCGCACCGGGAGGACGAGGTCTACTTCGTCGTCAGCGGACGCGCCTCGATCACGGTCGGCACGGAGACCACGCAGGTGGGCAGGGGGAGCGTGGTGTACGTACCGGCCGGAGTCCCGCACAAGTTCCACCACATCACCGAAGACCTGCGGATCATGGTCATCTTCTCCCCGCCGGAGAGCTGAGCCTTTTCCGCGGGGTGGCCGGCACGTTCCTCGGGCAGTCCGGACGCGGCCTCGCGGAACCGGGGACGCTCCTCCCCGGGGACGGGCTCCGGTGTCGGGGATCCCTAGGGGGCCGATCAGGGAACGGCAAGGGGCGCGGGACACCCCTCCGGAACCCTCGCCCCTCTAGCATCGAAGTGTCGGAGCAGAACGCACAGAGACGAGGCGAGGACGATGGCTGTACGGGAGATATTCGCCGGGATGCCCTGGTGGGTGAAGTGGATCGCGGTGCCGATCATCGCGATCGTCGTGTTCGGTGGTCTGATCGCCAGCGTGCTCGGGTTCGTGATCGGTCTGCTCTTCAAGATCCTCCTTTTCGTGATCCTGGTCGGCGGGCTCGTCTTCGTCGTGCGCAAGGTCATGTCCTCCTCGGGCGGTGGCTGGTAGGAAGATCGAAAACCAGCCATGCTGTTAGCCCAGCTGAGCTAAGCCCAGGACGAAACCACCCACCCCGGGGATACGGCCGATATGGTGGCGTTCCACTGCCGCCACCTGGGAATTTACTGACCGTCACCACCGTGACCAGTGGTTTGCACGGTGTTCAGGCCCTCGGACCCCAGCCATGCGGCGGCCTGTGGGGGAGGCCCCCACAGGCGGGCTGACTGCCCGTCACCATGCCTGGGGGTGACCGTTGACCACGGCATCGAGCACTGTTTCCCCGACGCTGATCGGCTCGGTACAGCGAGCGCTGAGGCTGCTGGAGGCGGTGAGCGCGCATCGCGACGGGGCGCCCGCGAAGCAGCTGGCCAGGGAGGCGGGGCTTCCGCTCCCCACGGCGTACCACCTGCTGCGCACCTTGGCACACGAAGGCTATCTGCGTCGCGAGAACGGGGTGTTCCGTTTCGGGGCCGCCGCCGAGCGTCTGGTTACGGAGCGTGCACCGCAGCAGCGTCGCAGCAGGATGGCGGATTCGCTGAGCCGCTGGCGCGACACCATCGGCGCACCAGTGTACTGCGCCGTCTACCGCGAGGGCGAGATCGAACTCGTCGCGGTCGCCGACGACCCCGCCATGCCCGCCGTGCGCGAGTGGTCGTCCTTCCGGGAGACCGGGCACGCCCACGCGCTCGGCCAGTGTCTGCTGAGCCGGCTGGACGAGAAGGCGCGTGAGGACCATCTGGACCGTTATCCGGTACGGCCGCTGACCTGTTATTCGGTGAAGGACCGCGAGACGTTCCTTGAGCGGTTGAGGTCGCTGGAACGAATGGAACCTGTCGTCGAACGGCAGGAGTACGTCCTGGGAACGGTCTGCGCGGCCATTCCGATCACCGCCGGCTTCACCGCCGCCGCGATGGCGATTTCGGTACCCCTGGAACAAGAGCATCGATTGCTCCCCGCAGTCGAACAACTACGTGGCGAAGTGTCTAGCCTCTTGCGTTCATTCGTGTTCTCTATCAGTATCTGAAAAATCACTCCTTGTGATCTGCTATCGCGTGCACCACGATGGCGTCAATAGGGCCATGGGGGATCATTCCTGGCCAGATTCATCTACTGCGGGGTTGAACGATGCGCGAGTCGGTTCAAGCAGAGGTCATGATGAGCTTCCTCGTCTCCGAGGAGCTCTCTTTCCGGATCCCGGTGGAACTCCGGTACGAAGTGTGTGATCCGTATGCGGTTCGGATGACCTTCCATCTGCCCGGTGACGCTCCGGTCACCTGGGCGTTCGGCCGTGAGTTGCTGCTCGACGGTCTCAACAGCCCCAGTGGCGACGGCGATGTGCATATCGGACCCACGGATCCCGAAGGGCTTTCCGATGTGCACATTCGGCTCCAGGTGGGCGCCGACCGCGCCCTCTTCCGGGCCGGTTCGGCGCCGCTCGTGGCTTTTCTCGACCGGACCGACAAACTCGTTCCGCTCGGGCAGGAGCGCACGCTGGGTGACTTCGAGGGAAGTTTGGAGGAGGCCCTGGGCAGGATCCTCGCCGAGGAGCAGAACGCCGGTTGAGGGGCGCGGTGCCCCCCGGCCGGCGTCCGCCGGTCGAACATGACACTCGCCGAACGGGTGAATCACTCTCCGTAGTGGGGTGTTCTCCGTCGGCCGGCCGGTCTCCGCTCCGAGGCTCTCACGGCTTCGCCCTGCGGCGGCGGCCCCTTCCGGTCCGTACGGGTGCTGGAGCTCCGGCTTCCGCGCCGAGCCCTGTGCGGTCCGCGGAGACGACCAGCGCGGCGAGCACCGTCGTCACCGGCACGGAGGCGACCAGTCCGATCGAACCGACCAGCGTTCGTACGATCTCCTCCGCCACCAGCTCACTGTTGGCCACCGTCCCCATGCTGCTCCGGGCGATCGAGAACAGCAGCAGCAGGGGAAGCGCCGCCCCGGCGTAGGCGAGCACCAGCGTGTTGACGACCGAGGCGATGTGATCGCGCCCGATCCTGATTCCTGCCCGGTACAGCTGCCGCACGCCCATTGTCGGGTTGGCCTGGTGCAGTTCCCAGACGGCCGACGTCTGGGTGACCGTCACATCGTCGAGTACCCCGAGCGAACCGATGATGACGCCGGCCAGCAGCAGGCCGCTCATGTCGATGTCCGGATACAGGCCGTGGATGAGGCCGGTGCTGTCGTCGGTGTTTCCGGTCAGGCTCGCCCAGCCGATGAAGAGCGATCCGAGCAGCCCGATCAGCAGGAGCGAGATCAAGGTGCCGAGCACCGCGACCGAGGTGCGGGCGGTGAGCCCGTGGCACGCGTAGAGCGCTATCAGCATGATCGCACTGGCCCCGACCACCGCGACGACCAGCGGATTCGAGCCCTGGAGTATGGCCGGGAGGATGAACAGGGTCAGTACGGCGAACGACACCGCGAGCGCGATCAGGGCCGTCACCCCGCGCATCCGGCCCACCGCGACCACGACCAGCGCGAAGATCCCGGCCAGAAGTGCCATCGGGAACTTCCGATTCACATCGGTCACCGAGTACTGCAGATCCCGGGGTGCGTCCGGGGCGTAGGCCACGACCACGCCCTGCCCCTCGCGCAACTGGCGCGGCGCGTCGGGCTGCACGACTTCAACGAATCTCCGCCCCTTGTCCTGACCGGTCGTCACCTCGATGGTGGCCTTCTCACACCGCCCGGAACGGCCCGCCGTCGGCGGAGTGGCCTCGCCGCCGGTCGGCAGCTGGGCGACGTTCACCTCCTCGCAGTTCACCTTGTCGATTCTCACCACCCTGCCTTGCTGGGTCTGCTGGTCGAAGCCGACACCGGTCCGTTCGTGCGGTGGCGCACTGCCCGGCCAGAGCGCCAGGAGTCCGACGACGACGGCGGCGGCGAACGGGATCAGTACGGCGGCGATGACCTTCCGCAGATGCCTGGAGACGGGCGCGGCGGGGCCGTGGCTGTGCGTATGGCCGTGTGAAGGGCCCTGGTGATGGCTCGGAGGTTCGGAAACGCTGGGGAGGGACGTCACAGGGCGATCATCGCAAGGAAGCAAGGGGGCCCTCTGTTCATTCTGCTGGACAGGGCGCTAGCGTGGAGGAACCTTTGCACACGCGGGAGCTCGGAGCACCGGGCTGAGAGGGCGCTGATCTCCGTACGTCCGTACGGGAAGGGCTGCGCCGACCGCCGAACCTGTTACCGGGTAATGCCGGCGTAGGGAGTAGGTCTCATGACCACATCGGACGCACGCACGCCTGCCTCCAGCCAGAGCGACGAGGCCGGGAAGTCCATCGGCTGGCACAAGGGATACGTCCAGGGCTCGCGCCCCGACATCCGTGTGCCGGTCCGTCAGGTGCACCTCACCAACGGCAAGGACGTGACGCTGTACGACACGTCGGGGCCATACACCGATCCCGCCGTCGAGACCGACGTCCGCCGCGGACTCGCGCCGCTGCGGGAGAACTGGATCACCACGCGCGGCGACACCGAGGAATACCCGGGCCGCCCCGTCCGCCCCGAGGACGACGGGCTCAGGCACACCTCGCCGCGAATGGGGTCTCCCCTGGTCGAGCGGAGCCGAGAGCTTGGGGAAGGGCTGCGCAATCTCGACGCGGTCTTCCCCGGCCGCCCCCGGCTGCCGCGCCGCAGCCGGGACGGGCGGCCGGTGACCCAGCTCGCGTACGCCCGGCGGGGCGAGATCACCCCGGAGATGGAGTACGTGGCGATCCGGGAGAACGTGGACCCGGAGGTGGTTCGCGAGGAGATCGCCGCGGGCCGCGCCGTACTGCCGGCCAACGTCAACCACCCCGAGACCGAGCCGATGATCATCGGGAAGCGGTTTCTGGTGAAGGTCAATGCGAACATCGGCAACTCCGCGGTGACGTCCTCCATCGAGGAGGAGGTGGAGAAGATGACGTGGGCGACGCGCTGGGGCGCCGACACGGTCATGGACCTTTCCACCGGCCGCAACATTCACACCACCCGTGAGTGGGTACTGCGGAACTCCCCGGTGCCGATCGGCACCGTGCCCCTCTACCAGGCCCTTGAGAAGGTCGACGGCAAGGCCGAGGAGCTGACCTGGGAGATCTACAAGGACACCGTTATCGAACAGGCCGAGCAGGGCGTCGACTACATGACGGTGCACGCCGGCGTACGCCTGGCGCATGTTCCGCTGACCGCCCGTCGCAAGACCGGCATCGTCTCGCGCGGTGGCTCGATCATGGCGGCCTGGTGCCTCGCGCACCACGAGGAGTCGTTCCTCTACGAGAACTTCGAGGAACTCAGCGAACTCCTCGCCTCCTACGACGTGACGTACTCGCTCGGCGACGGGCTGCGCCCCGGCTCCATCGCGGACGCCAACGACGAGGCGCAGTTCGCCGAACTGCACACGCTCGGTGAGCTGAACACGATCGCCAAGCGGTACGGCGTCCAGACCATGATCGAGGGGCCGGGCCATGTCCCGATGCACAAGATCAAGGAGAACATCGACCTCCAGCAGGAGGTCTGCGAGGAGGCGCCCTTCTACACGCTCGGCCCGCTGACCACCGATGTCGCCCCGGCGTACGACCACATCACCTCGGGCATCGGCGCGGCGATGATCGCCTGGTGGGGCACGGCGATGCTCTGCTACGTGACGCCCAAGGAGCACCTCGGGCTGCCGAACCGGGACGATGTGAAGACCGGCGTGATCACGTACAAGATCGCGGCCCACGCGGCGGATCTCGCCAAGGGGCATCCGGGGGCGCAGGACTGGGACGACGCGCTCTCCGACGCCCGGTTCGAGTTCCGCTGGGAGGACCAGTTCAATCTGGCGCTCGACCCGGTCACGGCACGGGAGTACCACGACGAGACGCTGCCGGCCGAGCCGGCGAAGACGGCGCACTTCTGCTCGATGTGCGGCCCGAAGTTCTGCTCGATGAAGATCAGTAGGAACATCACAGAGCAGTTCGGCGGTGACGCGGAGGCCACGCCGGAGGAGATCGAGGCCGGGATGCTGGCGAAGTCCAAGGAGTTCGCGGCCTCGGGTAACCGGATCTACCTGCCGCTGGCCGACTGATATGGATGCGGCGCCGTCTGGAAGCTCTCGCTTCGAGACGGCGCTTCGCCGTTCGGCCTGCCTCGGTCGCCCCGGTGTGATCGGTCCCGACCAGGGGGGCGGCCCGGGAGTGATCCGGATGACACCCTCGTGGCCGACCTTCTCACCGGCCGGACGGGGGCGCCGCCGGAGTGAAAAACCGGCTGATCGCGAGCGTCCCTTCTCCGTAGCATCCCCACATGAGCGACAGAGCGATGGAAATGGCGGCAACGGCGGGGGCGGGGGAGGAAGGGGGTCGTCCACCGTGCTGGCGCGGACGCGGGATCGCCTTCGTCCCCGTCGAGGTCGATGACGCCGAACTGCTGCAGGAGTGGCGATCCGATCCGTCGACCACCCATGAGATGGGGGTCTGGCCGCGTTCGCTCGCCTCGTTGCGCGAGCTCATCGAGCGCGATGGGGAGGACCATGACCGCGACGACTTCCTCGTCGTATTGGCCGACGGCAGCCCCGTGGGCCGCGCGGCCCTCACCGACCAGGACTTCGCCGACGGCACCGCCGATGTCGAGGTGCTGATCTCCTCGCCGTACCGCGGTCGCGGACATGGCACGGACGTCCTGGACACGCTGACGGACCTGGCGTTCGGGGAGCTTCCGCTGTACCGCCTGCGGGCCGCCGCCCACACGGACAATGCGGCCGCGCTCGCCGTCCTGCGCACGTCGGGGTTCACCCAGGAGGGGGTGAGCCGCTCGGCATGCCTGCATCGCGGGCGGCGGCACGACCTCGCGGTGTTCTCGCTGCTCCGCCCCGAGTGGGAGGGGCAGGGGCGGCCGAGGTCCTGGGACGTGTGACTCGGCGCGGGCGCGTGCGGCGCCCGTCACCGGGACCGGGGGAGGGGAGGGCCCGGCCTCCTGGTCATGCCTCTTCCCGCTCGGGGCCGGAAAAGTCGGATCCGGAGAAGTCGGGGCCGGTGAAGTCGGGGCTGGTGAAGGTCGGGCGGGGGCCGGCGGCCGGGCCCTCGTCCGGGCCGGAGAAGTCGGGGCGGCTGTAGCCGACCTTCGGGATGCGGTTCGGCGAGCGCTGCGGTGTGCGCGAGGCGGACGCGGCCCCGGGGTCGTCGAGGGCGTCGCGCAGGAACGGCAGGATGCCGCGTTCCAGCAGCGCGTGGCGCCATGCCTCCCGGGCGCGCGCCACGTCCTCCGGGAGCTCGATCTCGTCGCGTATGGCGTTCTCCGACGCGGAGCCGTTGCGCAGTGCGGTGATCAGCAGCCCGACGGCGGCGACCAGGATGGCGGCGGCCATGACCACAGCGAAGAACCAGCCGGCGGTGACCATGGTCGAGGCGAAGGCGGGCGGCGGACTGAGCAGCTTCAGCAGATAGCCGACCAGCAGGAATATGAACGCGGCGGTGCCAGCAAGCACGGGCGCGAGGACCGTGACGACCGCTCCCGCGCCGGCGCCCGAACCGATGTCGCGGTCCGCGGCGGATCCCGGGCCCGGATGGTCTTCGTCGGCCGCGCCGCGCAGTTCCTCGCGGACCCTCACGTAGTGGTCGTACTCGGTGGCGGCCGTCGCGGTGATCATTTCTGTGGCGGCCAGCGCCATGGTGCGCAGCTGCACGGCGTTGAGCCGTTCGCCGACCGCGGCCAGGTCCGGTCGCCGATGGGCATGGCGCAGTGCGTCGTCGAGGATCCGCTCGTACTCGGGGCGGTCCTCGGTCAGCAGATGCGGAGCGCTGTTCATGGGCATCCCCCGATGCTCCGTCGGGCCCGCTCGCCCGCTCGCCCGTTGGTGCCGGGCAGTCGGGCGGAACGGAGGAGAGCCTGCTACGGATACGCCGATGGTAGAGCGCCCTCGGCACGGGGTGACAGGGGCTTTCCGGAAAAGGGCCCGGTGCTCGGCGTGGTCAGGTCGTGGATGCGTTTTCCCGGAAAACCGTCAGTCATGCAGGGGGAGTTGGACGACCAGCAGCTTTCCGGCCATGGTCACTCCGCCGTCCATGGCGATGGCGAGCCCGTCGGCGTACACGTGCGGGCCTTCGACCTCGGGGCCCGAACTGTCCTCTCCGTCCTCCGACCCCACCTCGCCGAGGAGATAGGGGATGGGGCTGTGACCATGGACGATGCGCTGTCCGCCGTAGGCGGCCATGAGCTCCCGCACGGCCTGCGGTCCCGCCTCGTCACGGAAGGCGAAGCGCTTGGTGAACTTGCGGAAGAGGTCCCAGCACTCGTCGGCGTCATTGCGCGTGAGAATGGCGTGCACGGTGTCGTTGACGTCCTCGATGGTGGTGCCGTAGTCGAGGTACGCCGTCGTGTCGGAGTGCATCAGCAGATGCCCGTCCTCCTCGACGATCGCGTCGAGGCGGGACATCCACTGGATGTGGACGTCCTGGAGCCGCTCCATGTCGCTCTTCTGGCCGCCGTTGAGCAGCCAGGCGGCCTGGAACGTGGCGGTGCCGGCGCCCGAGTTCACCGGCGTGTCGCCGAACCGTTTGGCGCCGATGAGCAGCAGTTCGTGATTGCCCATCAGCGCCTTGCAGTACCCGCCCGCGGCGGCGGCCTCGGCGGACAGGCGCATCACGAGGTCGATGACGCCGATGCCGTCCGGGCCGCGGTCGGTGAAGTCACCGAGGAACCAGAGGCGGGTGTTGCCCGCGGCCCACCGGCCGTCGGAGTCGATGAGGCCCTGTTCGGCGAGGGCGGCGAGCAGTTCGTCCAGATAGCCGTGGACGTCGCCGACGACGTAGAGCGGCCCGAGCTCCGGATCGCGGGCCGGCCGGGGTTCGGGCACGGCCCTGACCTGGACGGTGTCCCCGCGGTTGATGACCGGGAGGTCGCGTTCGGTGGGGGTGTACCCCTCGGGCAGCGCGTCCGCGGGCAGGGCGTTGCCCGGATGCGGAGACGCGGGCGGTACCGGGGTCTGCGCGTAGGGCGGCACGCGGAAGTCGCGCAACGTCGCAGTCCGCACCACGGGTTCCTGACCGGCCCCCTGTGTCATCGACCCCTCCACCACCGTCGCGCCGCCGTACACCTGACGGGCCTGCTGGTCGGGGCGGTCCGCGGTGTCGTGCGCCCATCATAGGAATGCGAATCGTGCTGTGTGACGCACCAGGGGTGGTGAATCCTGAAGCATGTCAGGCTCACGGGCCGTTTGGTCCGAATTCGTCTGTTGAATCCCTGGCGGGGAAGCTGCCTGTTCAGTCCCTGGCGGGAGAGCGAGGCGCGCTGACCGTGGTGCGGGGCGGACGGCGTTGCGACGACGTCCGAACGATGAGTTCCGTCGGTATGACCTGTTCCACCGGGCCGCCGTGATCCACGCCCTCGATGGCGTCGATCAGGAGCTGGACGACGGCCGTGCCGATTCTGCGCGGTTTGAGCGAGAGGGTGGTGATGGGCGGTTCGGTCGTCGCGTACACGGTGGACTCGCTGCAGCAGACCAGCAGCAGATCCTCGGGGACGCGCAGCCCGTATCTACGGGCGGCCGCCAGGAGGTCGGTGCCGTTGGGGTCGAAGAGCCCGTAGACGGCGTCGGGGCGGTCGGGGCGGGCCAGCAGTCGGTCCGCGGCGACCGCGCCCGCGCACGGATCGTGGGCGGGGTAGGACTCGTACACCGGGTCCTGGCCCACGCGCTCGCACCAGCTGAGGTACGCGGAGGTGGACAGGCGGGTGTACGTGTCGGTGGTGGTGCCGGTGAGCAGGCCGATGCGGCGTGCCCCGGCGGAGGCGAGGTGGTCGAGCAGGTCGAGCACGGCGGCCCCGTGGTCGTTGTCGACCCAGGCGGTGACCGGGAGGCTGCCGGCGGGCCGGCCGTCCGACACGACGGGCAGCCCCTGCCGCACGAGCTCCGTGACGACCGGGTCCTGGTCGGAGGGGTCGATCACGACGGTGCCGTCGAGGGCGACGTTCGACCAGACGTCGTGGCGTGAGGTGGCGGGCAGGATGACGAGGGCGTAGCCGCGGGCCAGCGCCGCCGACGTGGCCGCTCTGGCCATTTCGGCGAAGTAGGCGAACTCGGTGAAGGTGAAGGGCTCGTCCCCGTACGTCGTCACGGTCAGGCCGATGAGGCCGGACTTGCCGGTGCGGAGGGTACGGGCCGCGGCCGACGGGCGGTAGCCCAGGCGCTCGGCGACCTCGCGGACATGGCGGCGGGTGGCGTCCGGGAGTCTTCCCTTGCCGTTGAGCGCGTCGGAGACGGTCGTGATGGAGACGCCGGCGGCGGCGGCCACGTCCCGGATTCCCGCTCGTCCCTGCCGGCTGCCGCGCCGGGGCGTCTCCGCCCGGCTCACCTGGTGCTTCCCTGCTGCTGTCATGGCGAGCCGATAGTAGGGGGCGCGCGAGAGGTCGGCCCGGACGCATATTCACACGTTGACAGGCACGATTCTGCATGGTCGCAGAGGGCTAATGGCCTTGTAAGGCCAGGTCATTGGACGGATGAGCCTTTGCGTATGCTGCACTGAACCCGATGGGTCCACTCAATGGTCGTTGTCTCCAAGCGGTCTCATCTCACCTCTTCGAGGGATGCGCGCCACGGCGTGAGCCACCGGCGCGCGTCAACCTCGCACGCGCCCCCCAATCCCGGTCGCTCCGGACGATCCCCTCTTGGCCGCTCCGGACGCCCCATTTCCGGTCGTACCGGACGACGGGGGAGCACGGGCCATTCGCAGCGGCGCCCAATCCTCATAAGGTGAGCAGTATTGATGTGTACAGACGGTCGAGGAGGATCTGCGGTGAGCGAGACGAGCCCCAAGCTGCGCGCCGAGCTGGACGGCGTTCCCGCCTATGTGCCGGGCAAACCGGCGGCGGCCGGCGGACCGGTCGCCTTCAAACTGTCTTCCAATGAGAACCCCTACCCCCCGCTGCCCGGGGTGATGGAGTCCGCTCTGGCGGCGGCCGCGACCTTCAACCGCTACCCGGACATGGCCTGCACCGGACTGATGAACGAGCTGGCCGACCGTTTCGGGGTGCCCGTCTCGCATCTTGCGACCGGGACCGGATCGGTCGGCGTGGCGCAGCAGTTGCTGCAGGCGACGTCGGGGCCGGGCGACGAGGTGATCTACGCCTGGCGCTCCTTCGAGGCTTACCCGATCATCACGCAGGTCAGCGGCGCGACTTCGGTGAAGGTGCCGCTGACCGACGGTGAGGCGCATGACCTCGACGCGATGGCGGAGGCGATCACCGAGCGCACCCGGCTGATCTTCGTCTGCAACCCGAACAATCCGACCGGCACCGTGGTGCGCCGGGCCGAGCTGGAACGTTTCCTGGACCGGGTGCCGGGCGACGTCCTGGTGGTCCTCGACGAGGCGTACCGCGAGTTCATCCGTGACGCCGAGGTGCCGGACGGCATTGCGATCTACCGGGACCGGCCCAATGTGGCGGTGCTGCGCACCTTCTCCAAGGCGTACGGCCTGGCCGGGCTGCGGGTCGGCTTCGCCGTGGCGCACGAGCCGGTGGCGGCCGCCCTGCGCAAGACGGCGGTGCCCTTCGGGGTGAGCCAGCTCGCGCAGGACGCGGCGGTCGCCTCGCTGCGCGCGGAGGACGAGCTCCTGGGGCGCGTGGGCTCCCTGGTGGCCGAGCGGGAGCGGGTGCAGCGGGCGCTGGCCGAGCAGGGGTGGACGGTGCCGGAGTCCCAGGCGAACTTCGTGTGGCTGCGGCTCGGGGAGCGTACGGCCGACTTCGCCGCGGTGTGCGAGCGGGCCGGCGTGGTGGTCAGGCCGTTCGCGGGCGAGGGCGTGCGGGTCACGATCGGTGAGGACGAGGCGAACGACCTGTTCCTGAAGGTGGCGGAGTCGTACCGCAGGGAGCTGTAGAACGGCGCGCTGAGCGGCCCGCGCGGGTCGCGGCCGGCGCGAGCCGGGTGTGGCGGGGCCCCGTACCTCGATGGGTGATGAGGTACGGGGCCTTTGCGTGCGCGGTCCCGGCCTCGGCGGGTGGTGGTCCGCAGGTCATCTGCGGCGTTCCCGGCGCCCTGCGGGGGCGATGGTCCGGGGAAGCGGCGCCCGCACCGCGGTCCGGGCCCGGGGCGGACGCGAGGGGTTCGTTCCCGTTCATGGTGGGGCGGCGGCCGGAGGGCCCGGGGTGGGTGGACTCGGCCGTGTGCGTCCGGGTTCGGGAGTCCTGAGGGGCGTGTGCTCATCTGTCTGCTTCAGGTGGATTGATCGGAACGTCCGAGAGAGGGGTACCCCGCCCGAACGTCCCGAAAGGCTGTGCGTCATAATTGCTTGTGAATGTGAACGCGTTCACAAGCGCGCCCTGTTCTTTCCATGACCAATAGGATTTACCGGGCAAACCGCCGCTGTGATCACGGCGATGTAAGGAGAAGACGACGTGGAGCTAGCGCTGGCGCCAGAGACACTGGCGCGTTGGCAGTTCGGAATCACCACCGTCTACCACTTCCTGTTCGTTCCGCTGACGATCTCTCTCGCCGCGCTCACCGCGGGTCTGCAGACCGCCTGGGTGCGAACGAACAACGAGAAGTACCTCAGGGCCACGAAGTTCTGGGGAAAGCTCTTCCTGATCAACATCGCCATGGGCGTCGTCACGGGCATCGTCCAGGAGTTCCAGTTCGGCATGAACTGGTCGGACTACTCACGGTTCGTCGGTGACATCTTCGGTGCCCCGCTCGCGTTCGAGGCGCTGATCGCCTTCTTCTTCGAGTCCACCTTCATCGGCCTCTGGATCTTCGGCTGGGACAAGCTCCCCAAGAAGATCCACCTCGCCTGCATCTGGATGGTGTCCCTCGGCACCGTCCTGTCCGCCTACTTCATCCTGGCGGCCAACTCCTGGATGCAGCACCCGGTGGGCTACCGGTTGAACACGGAGCGCGGCCGTGCCGAGCTGACCGACTTCTGGCAGGTGCTCACCCAGAACACCGCGCTCGCCCAGTTCTTCCACACCATCACCGCCGCCTTCCTGGTCGGGGGCGCGTTCATGGTCGGCATCGCCGCGTTCCACCTGGCGCGCAAGAAGCACATCCCGGTGATGCGGACCTCGCTGCGGCTCGGACTGGTCACGGTCGTGATCGCCGGGCTTCTCACCGCCGTCAGCGGCGACCAGCTCGGCAAGGTCATGTTCAAGCAGCAGCCGATGAAGATGGCCGCGGCCGAGGCCCTCTGGGAGGGGGAGGACGGGGCGCCCTTCTCGGTCTTCGCGGTCGGTGACGTGGCCAAGGGCCGCAACACCGTGGAGGTCTCCATCCCCGGCATGCTGTCCTTCCTCGCGGACAACAGCCTGACCTCGCACGTCCCCGGCATCAACGACATCAACAAGGCGGAGCAGGAGAAGTTCGGCCCCGGCGACTACCGGCCCAACATCCCGGTCGCGTTCTGGAGCTTCCGCTGGATGATCGGCTTCGGGATGGCGTCCTTCGCCCTCGGCCTGCTCGGACTGTGGCTGACGCGCAAGAGGTTCATGCTGCCTCCGGCGCTGCGCACCGGCGAGAACGAGGTGCCGCACCTGGTCCTCTTCAAGAACAAGGCACTCAGCCCCAAGTTCGCCAAGTGCTACTGGATGCTGGCGCTCTGGACCCTGGCCTTCCCGCTGATCGCCAACTCCTGGGGCTGGATCTTCACCGAGATGGGCCGTCAGCCCTGGGTCGTCTACGGGGTGCTCGAGACCCGGCACGCGGTCTCCCCCGGCGTCTCGCAGGGCGAGGTGCTCACATCGATGATCGGCTTCACCCTCCTCTACGCCATCCTCGCGGTGATCGAGGTCAAGCTGCTCGTGAAGTACGTCAAGGCTGGGCCGCCGGAGCTCACGGAGGCCGACCTCAACCCGCCCACCAAGATCGGCGGCGACGATCACGCCGACCGGCCGATGGCCTTCTCGTACTGAGGGCAGAGGAGCTGAGAGATGGAACTCCACGACGTCTGGTTCGTGCTCATCGCCGTCCTCTGGACCGGCTACTTCTTCCTGGAGGGGTTCGACTTCGGGATCGGGATCCTCACCAAGCTGCTGGCCCGTGACCGCAAGGAACGGCGGGTCCTGATCAACACGATCGGACCGGTCTGGGACGGCAACGAGGTGTGGCTGCTCACCGCGGGCGGCGCGACCTTCGCCGCGTTCCCCGAGTGGTACGCCACCCTGTTCTCCGGCTTCTACCTGCCGCTGCTGATCATCCTGGTCTGCCTCATCGTGCGGGGCGTCGCCTTCGAGTACCGGGCGAAGCGCCCCGAGGACCGGTGGCAGACCAACTGGGAGCACGCGATCTTCTGGACCTCGATGATCCCGGCCCTGCTCTGGGGCGTGGCCTTCGGGAACATCGTGCGGGGCGTGAAGATCGACGCCGGCAAGGAGTACGTGGGCAACTTCTGGGACCTGCTCAACCCCTACGCCATCCTCGGCGGGCTGGTCACGCTCACCCTCTTCACCTTCCACGGCGCGGTGTTCGCCGGGCTCAAGACCGTCGGGGACATACGGCACCGGGCGCGCACTCTGGCGCTGAAGCTGGGGGCGGTCACCGCGGTGCTCGCACTCGGCTTCCTGATCTGGACCCAGATCGACCGTGGCAACGGCTGGAGCCTGCTGGCGCTGATCGTCGCGGTGGTGTCGCTGGTCGCCGCGATCGGCGCGATCGCGGCGGGGCGCGAGGGATGGTCGTTCGCCTTCTCCGGCGTGACGATCGCGGCCGCCGTCGCCATGCTCTTCCTGACGCTCTTCCCGAACGTCATGCCGTCCTCGCTGAACGACGCCTGGAACCTCACGGTCACCAACGCCTCGTCCAGCCCGTACACGCTGAAGATCATGACCTGGTGCGCGGGGATCGCCACCCCGCTCGTCCTGCTGTACCAGGGCTGGACCTACTGGGTGTTCCGCAAGCGCATCGGTACGCAGCACATCGCCGAAGTGCACTGAACGCACCGGGACCCGCCCGGCATCCGGCCCTGAATCGCCGGGCGGGTCCCGCCCTGCTTCACCGACCGAGCTCACTGGGGGCTGTTTCACGTGAAACCGATCGACCCGCGTCTGCTCCGCCATGCCCGAGCCACCCGCTTCTTCCTGGCGGCCGTGGTGGCACTCGGAACGGTCGGGGCGACGCTGGTCATCGTCCAGGCCATGCTCATCGCCGACATCGTGGTGGGCGGGTTCGAGGAGGGGCTGACCGCCTCCGGGCTGCGGACCCCGCTGATCCTGCTTGCCGCGGTCGCGCTCGGCCGGGCCCTGGTCTCCTGGCTGACCGAACTTGCCGCGTACCGCGCCAGCGCGGCGGTCAAGTCCGAACTGCGCGGGCGGCTGCTGGAACGGGCCACGGCGCTCGGACCCGGCTGGCTGACCGGCCAGCGCTCCGGCTCCCTGGTGACGCTCGCGACCCGGGGCGTCGACGCGCTCGACGACTACTTCGCGCGCTATCTGCCGCAGCTCGGACTCGCGGTCGTCGTGCCGGTGGCGGTGCTGGCGCGGATCGTCACCGAGGACTGGGTCTCGGCCGCGATCATCGTGGTCACCCTGCCGCTCATTCCGCTCTTCATGATCCTGATCGGCTGGGCCACTCAGGCGCGGATGGACCGTCAGTGGCGGCTGCTGTCCCGACTCTCCGGTCACTTCCTCGACGTGGTCGCCGGACTGCCCACACTGAAGGTCTTCGGCCGGGCCAAGGCACAGGCCGAGTCCATCCGGGCCATCACCTCGCAGTACCGCCGGGCCACGCTGCGGACCCTGCGGATCGCGTTCCTGTCGTCCTTCGCCCTGGAGCTGCTGGCGACCCTGTCGGTGGCCCTGGTCGCCGTCACCATCGGCATGCGGCTGGTGCACGGCGAACTCGACCTCTACACCGGGCTGGTGGTGCTGATCCTGGCCCCCGAGGCGTATCTGCCGATCCGCCAGGTCGGAGCGCAGTACCACGCCGCCGCCGAGGGGCTCTCGGCTGCGGAGGAGATCTTCGCGGTCCTGGAGACCGAGCCCCGCAAGGGCGGTACGTCGGACGTCCCGGAGTCGCTGCGGCTGGAACTGGAGGACGTGACCGTACGGCACGAGGGCCGGTCCACGCCCTCCCTGGACCGGGCCTCCCTGATCGTGGACGAGGGGGAGACCGTCGCCCTGACCGGCCCGAGCGGCGTCGGGAAGTCCACCCTCCTCGATGTGGTGCTGGGCTTCACCGCGCCCGACGAGGGACGCGTACGGGTCGGCGGCGCCGACCTGGGAACGCTGGACCTGGAACGCTGGCGGGAACAGATCGCCTGGGTGCCGCAGCGCCCGTATCTGTTCGCGGGCACGGTCGCCGAGAACGTGCGGCTGGCCCGGCCGGACGCGGACGACACGGCGGTGATGACGGCGCTCCGGGACGCGGGGGCGTACGACTTCGTCGCGGGGCTGCCGGACGGCGAGCAGACGCTTCTGGGCGAGGACGGTTCGGGCCTTTCCGCCGGTCAGCGCCAGCGGCTCGCGCTTGCCCGCGCCTTCCTCGCCGACCGTCCGCTGCTGCTGCTCGACGAGCCGACCGCCGGCCTGGACGGCGAGACCGAGGCGGGGATCGTCGGGGCGGTGCGCAGGCTCGCGGAGGGGCGGACCGTGCTGCTGGTCGTGCACCGCCCCGCGCTGCTCGCGGTGGCCGACCGGGTGGTGGCCCTGGAACCGGCCGCCGATTCCGCGGCCGAGCCCGGGACGCCAGGGGGCCGTGAGGCCGCCCCGGCGCCCCGGCCGACGGTGGCCCACGAGGGCGGATCCGGCGAGGCAGCGGAGCCCGAGCCACCGCGACGAGCCGAGGGCTGCACCGAGCACGTCCTGGCCCGGGTCCGGAAGGCGGCGGGGGCGCGGCGCGGGCAGTTGGCGCTGGCGCTGCTGCTGGGCAGCCTCGCCCTGGGCTCGTCCGTCGGGCTCATGGCCGTCTCCGGCTGGCTGATCTCCCGCGCCTCCGAGCAGCCCCCGGTGCTCTACCTGATGGTCGCCGTGACCGCGACCCGCGCCTTCGGCCTCGGCCGGGCCGTCTTCCGCTACGCCGAGCGCCTGGTGTCGCACGACGCGGTACTCAGGATGCTGGCCGAACTGCGCGTGGCGGTCTACCGGGGCCTGGAGCGCATCGCACCGGCCGGTCTGCGCCGGACCCGGCGCGGGGATCTGCTCTCCCGCCTGGTCGCCGATGTCGACACCCTCCAGGACTACTGGCTGCGCTGGCTGCTGCCCGCCGGGACCGCGGTGGCCGTGGGAGCCCTCACCACGGGATTCGTGGGCATGCTGCTTCCCGCGGCGGGCGTCGTACTGGCGCTCGGGCTGCTGCTGGCCGGAGTAGGGGTGCCATGGATCAGTGGGGCCTGCTCCCGCCAGGCGGAACGCCGACTGGCCCCCGCCCGAGCCGACCTGGCCACCCGGGTCACCGACCTCCTCGGCGGGACCGCCGAGCTGACCGTCGCGGGCGCCCTGCCCACTCGCGCGGAACGGGCCCGGGAGGCCGATGGGGTGCTGACCCGGATCGCGGCCCGCGCGGCGGCCGCCACGGCGCTCGGCGGGGGCCTCACCGCCCTGATCGGCGGGCTGACCGTCGTCGCCACCGCGCTGGTCGCCCTGCCCGCCGTGCGGGACGGACGGCTCGCGGGCGTGGAACTCGCGGTCGTGGTGCTCACGCCGCTGGCCGCGTTCGAGGCCGTGACCAGTCTGCCGCTCGCCGTGCAGTTCCGGCAGCGCGTCGAGCGGAGCGCCGAGCGGGTGTACGAGGTGCTGGACGCCTCGTTGCCCGTGCGTGAACCGGAGAGTCCCGCGCAGGCGCCGGGATCCCCCTTCCCGTTGGAGGTACGGGAGCTGTCGGCCCGGTACCCGGGGGCAGAACGGGACGCCCTGGACGCCGTCGACCTGACGTTGACCGCCGGTCGGCGCATCGCCGTCGTCGGAGTGTCCGGTTCGGGGAAGACGACCCTGGCGCAGGTCCTGCTCCGTTTTCTGGACGCCCGCGCGGGCACGTACCGGATCGGCGGTGTCGACGCCTCCGCGCTGGAGGGGGACACGGTTCGGACGCTCGTCGGGCTGTGTGCCCAGGACGCCCATGTCTTCGACAGTTCCATCCGCGAGAACCTGCGGCTGGCTCGTCCCGGGGCGACGGACGAGGAACTGCGGGCCGCGCTCGAACAGGCACGGCTGCTCGACTGGGCCGAGGCGCTGCCCGACGGGCTGGACACCCTGGTCGGCGAGCACGGCGCGCGCCTCTCGGGCGGCCAGCGGCAGCGGCTCGCGCTCGCCCGGGCCCTTCTCGCCGACTTCCCCGTGCTCGTGCTGGACGAGCCCGCCGAACATCTTGACCTGGCGACCGCCGACGCCCTCACCGCCGACCTGCTGGATGCGACCCGGGGATGTACGACGGTGCTGATCACCCACCGGCTGCGGGGTCTCGAAGCCGTCGACGAGGTGCTGGTGCTGGACGCGGGCCGGATCGTGCAGGCCGGGCCGTACGCCGACCTCGCCGTCGAGGAGGGGCCGTTGCGGCGGATGCTGGAGCGCGAGGCGGAGAGCGGGAGCCGGAGCGCGTACCGGCACGGCGACGAGAGCGCAGGGGCGGTGAGGAACGTCACGGGCGTTCCGGTGTGAGCGCGGGAGCCTTTTCCGGTGTGAGTACGGGCGTTCCCTCCGGAATGGAGGGAACGGGCGTGGACGGCCTCGCACCGGACGGGAAGACCGCCGAGTTTCCTACCTGACCGGGACTAACTAGTCTCGGGATATGCCAGAGCAGGACCCCAGGGATCCACTCGAAGCCGAGACCGGGGCGCCCCGCGGTCTGCGGGACCTGTCCGCCGAACCTGCCGCCCGTGTACCGGAACTGCTGGAAGCCATGCGCTTCGTCGGCACGGGCCTCGAACTGCACTCCACCCTCGACCGGATCTGTGAGACGGCGGCCGAACTCGCCCGCTGCCGCTACGCAGCCATCGGCGTCGTCGACGAGGAAGGAACGGGGCTCTTCGATTTCGTCACCCACGGAGTCCCCGACGAGGTGGCGCACGCGATCGGTCGCCGCCCCGACGGGCACCGGGGGCTGCTCGGCGCGCTGATCCACGATCCGGCTCCGGTGCTGCTCGCCGACCTGACGACGGATCCGAGATGTGTCGGGTTCCCGCCCGGTCACCCTCGGATGCGGACCTTCCTCGGAGTCCCGATCCGTGTGCAGGGCGAGGTCTTCGGGAATCTCTACCTGGCCGAGAAGGAGAACGGGGGCCTGTTCGGCGACGACGACCTGCGCATGGTGCGGATGCTCGCCGCGGAGGCCGGAATCGCCATCGGCAACGCCCGGCTGTACGAGGCCGCCCGACAGCGCGAGCGATGGATCGACGGTTCGGTGGCCGTGACCACCGCCCTGCTCTCCGGTGGCGATGCCGACGAGGCACTGTCCGTCGTCGCCGAACAGGCCCGTCACCTCGCCGCGTCTGCGGCCGGGATCGTGCTGCTGCCGGCCGCGGAAGGTGGACTGGAGATCGTCGCCGTCTCCGCGGACGCCCCTTCCGTACCGCTGGGAGTGATCATCGGCCCGGAGAACCAGGTGGTGGCGAAGCTGCTGGCCGGTGAGGCGGTCTTCGTGGACGATTCGGCCACCGACCCCCGCGCGACCACCGAGCTGGCCGACCGCTTCGGCCCCGGCATGCTGCTGCCGCTGTGCAGCGGCGGCCGGGTACTGGGGGCGCTCGCCACCCCCCGGGCCCGCGGCGGCCGACCGTTCACGCCGACCGAACGGACCCTCGCCTCGCAGTTCGCCTCGCAGGCCGCTCTCGCGCTGATGATGGCGGAGGCCCAGCGGGACCGGGAACGGCTCGCGGTGTACGAGGACCGGGACCGGATCGCCCGTGATCTGCACGACCTGGTCATCCAACGGCTGTTCGCCACCGGGATGACGCTGGAGAGCGCCCAGCGCTCGTCCACCGTGCCCGAGGTGCGGACGGGCGTTGGCCGCGCGGTCGACGAACTGGACGTGACCATTCAGGAGATCCGCACGGCGATCTTCGCGTTGCAGCAGGAGCCAACGGAGGCGCCGTCCGGGCTGCGCACCCGCGTTCTGCGCGAGATCAACATGGCGGCGGTTCCGTTGGGTTTCAAGCCCTCGCACCGCTTTCTCGGCCCGGTCGACTCGCTGGTCGGCGAACTGACGGGGAAGAACCTGATCGCCGCGTTGCGGGAGACGCTGTCCAACGCCTTCCGGCATGCCGGGGCATCGGCGATCGACGTGGTCGTCGACGCGACCGTCACGCTCCCCGACGGAAGGGACGCGGTGCGTCTGACGGTCGCCGACGACGGGGTGGGCATCCCCGAGGGGGGCCGACGCAGCGGGCTGCGGAACCTGGCCCGCCGGGCGGAGTCGCTCGGCGGCGCGAGCTGGTTCGGTCCCGGTACGGGGGAGGACGGGGCCGGGACGACGGTGGTGTGGGAGGCTCCGATCTGAACGGGTCCGCAGCCGGACCATGCGGCGGGGGCGCCATGGACGGTTCCGGGGCGAGGGGGTGGGCCTGTCGGCCCGCCTCGTGTCGTGTCCCGGGCGACCTGCTTGCCGCGGGGCTTATCCCGGGCCGGCTCCGCGCGGCGTTCTCGCCGGCCCTGCGCCGTGCCCGGGACTGTCGTGCGATGTGTTCCGTTCTGCGCCTTGTTCGGACCTGTCGTGTGCCGTGCCTTGTTCGTCCCTTGCCGCTTGCTCGTCCGTTCCCCGGTGCGTCCCGGCTGCGGGTCGCCGTGGACGGCCGGAGCGCCGGGGCCGGCCGGAGCGCCGGGGCCGGCCGGAACCGTGGTCGGGTCGGAGACGTGGACGACAGGGGTGTGGACGGTCAGCGCGCCGTGCCGGGCGACCGCCGCTCGGCGAGGATCCGTTCGATGACGAGCGCGACGCCGTCTTCGCCATTGGAGGCGGTCCGGCCGGAGGCGGCGGCGAGGGCGGCAGGGTGGGCGTTGCCCATCGCGTACGACGTACCCGCCCAGCGGAGCATCTCCACATCGTTGGGCATGTCGCCGAAGGCCACGACCTCGGCGGGCGAGATGCCGCGCTCGGCGCAGCAGAGCGCCAGGGTGCTGGCCTTCGACACCCCCGGTCCGCTGACCTCCAGCAGGGCCGTGGGGCTGGACCGGGTGAAGACGGCCCGGTCCCCGGCCGCCGCGTGGGCGAGGGCGAGGAAGTCGTCCGGGACCAGTTCCGCGTGATGGGCGAGGAGCTTCAGTACGGGGGCACCGGTGCCCGGGGCCTCCTCGCGGAGCAGCTTCTCGGCGGCGGCGACGGTGGCTCCCGGGTCGAGGTGGAGCGGCGGGTAGGCCGGTTCGTAGTGGATGCCGGTGGTCATCTCGACGGCGAAGGAGGTACCGGGCGCGGCGGCACGCAGGGCGTGCACGGCATCGAGGGCGATGTCGCGCGCCAGCGGCCGGACCTTGACCAGCTTGCCGCCCGCGTGCAGATCGGCGACGGCTGCGCCGTTCGCGCAGATCGCCAGTCCATGACCGTGCACGTGGTCGCTGACGACATCCATCCAGCGAGCCGGTCGTCCGGTGACGAAGAAGACCTCGATCCCGGCTTCCTCGGCGGCGGCGAGCGCGGCGACCGTGCGCTCCGAGACGGTCTTGTCGTCGCGCAGCAGAGTGCCGTCGAGGTCCGTGGCGATCAGCCGGGGAACGGCAGGCGAAGGCGAGTCGGTAGCTGAGGTCACCCGTCCATTCTCACGTACGGACGCGCACGGCCGTGCGGAGGGGCGCACACATGAGGCTGAGCGCGCCTGGCCGGGGAACGTGTCTACGGAATATGCCAAAAGCTCCCCGGGGGAATCCCTGCCGGACGGGCCCCGGGACCGCTCGACGACCGAGCGAGCCCCGGCCCGATCCAGCCTCGGTCCGGTACCCGCGCCGACCCGATCCAGCCCTGGCCCGGTACCCGCCACGATCCGGTACCGGTCCCGACGACCGGCCCTGGTCGGGGCTCCTGGTTCCCGCCGGGTTACGGCCCCGGTCTTGCAGGGAGAGTCGGCCGGCTCCGGTTTTCGAGTGCGCGCCCGGCACTCCTGGGGCGGACGTAGGCTCGAAGCCATGAGCCTGCGCCTGAGCACCGTGATCCTGCCCGTCGACCGCTGGCACGAGGCCGGCCGCGCCAAGTGGCAGCGCGCGGAGGACCTCGGCTTTCACACCGCGTACACCTACGACCACCTGTCCTGGCGGTCCTTCCGGGACGGTCCGTGGTTCGGTGCCCTGCCCACCCTCACCGCCGCCGCCACGGCCACCACGCGGCTGCGCCTGGGCACCCTCGTCACCTCGGTCAAGCCTTGTTCACCTATCGAAGCCTGACCTGTGACTTCAGCGCTACCCGCTCATGCCGCCACGGCGCAGACGCCAGCAGCACCCTGGTCGACGAGGGACTGGACTGAAGCCATGACAGAGTCCGGTCAACTCACGCTCATGCCACGGTCCGGCCACTGACCGCGTTCCTCGCGCATCGCGTTGATCTTCCGGGACGCCTTGAGGAACGAGTAGTCCGTGCGGCCGTCGTCGGCCGACGACGTGCGGGATTCCTTGTCCATGGTCAGGTGTCGCGAAAAGCTGTCCGGATCGTCCCCGAACTCGTAGCGGACCAGCTCCGCGTCCTCGGAGATCTTCCGGAAGTAGACGAGTGCGGCCACTACCACTCACCCTCAAAGTCTTCCCGCTTGTTCAGCGGTACGGAATTCTGCCAATTGTACGTTTCGTTGGCTACCCGATGCGCTTCCTGGTAGGTCGCTCCGGGGTTCTCCCGCAGGTAGGTGAGCTCAGCCAGCTCGTGCTCCAGCAGGAGTCTGTCTTCGGGCAGAGAGTTCCCGGCTCTCAAGCGAATCCACGCGTCTGCGATCTCCGCATCGGCGTCGAACTTGCGCACGACGACCTTTCCTGTTTCGTAGTCCTCGATGGGGTGTTCCGTGTCGAAGACATGCTTCTTGATCGCCGTGATCTCCTCCGAGGAGAATCCCGTCGCTCCATTGTCGCGAGCCAGCCCCTGCGTGTGATTTCTGATGGCGTCGATGTCCCGCGAGTCCCGCATGAAGTCCGCGTACGCGTCCTCGGCCCACCGTGTCTGGGCGGGATCGTCCAGGATGTCCCTCGGGCGCCTGCGGGCACCTGTCAGCCACTCGTCGGAGTGCCGGATCCCGGATCGGGCCACCCCTTCCAGTCCTTCCCGTGCGGCGACGCGGAGTCCCGCCCGAGCCCCGCCGAACCCCTTCGTACCGATCAGGTCCGGGACCAGCCGGCCCAGCCCTTCGCTGGGATCCTTGCTGAAGCTGTCGATGAGTGCTCCGGGGACGCGCTCGGGGTGGGCTGCCGTGGAGACGAGGCCCGCCAGCGTCATACTGACGTTCTGCTGGTACTCAGCCGGATGAGTCAGGTTGTAGGTGTCGAGCGGGTTGAGGCCGCGTACGAACGTGAGGAGCCCCGCCGTTCCTTTGACCACCCCGCCCACGAAGTGGTTGAACTCCACGGCGTTGGCCCCTCGCGAGTCGACCCACGAGGCCATGGCCCGGTCGAGCGGCGGCGGCTCGGCAGGCGCGTGCTCCGTCGCGGCCGCGATGGCCCGCTCAGCGGTGGCAGCGGCCGCGTTGCGCTGACGCCGTGCCTCCTTCAGCGTCTCGAAGGCCAGTTTGACGTCCGCCACACCCGGATCGCTGAACGGGGGAGGTTTCGGTCCCGGGTCACGGCCGGCCCGTACGGCCGCGTTGTAGCCGTCGACCTTGGAGTTGTAGGCGCTGACGGCGTCCTCGGACGCCTTCTTGCCCTTCTTGTACAGGTGGATCGCCTGTTGGGCCTGCCTCTGTGCCCACTCCACGGTCTCCGTGTAGCGGAGAAGCGCGTTGCCAGCGGCTTCACAGGCGTCGGCCGCCCGAAGCCAGTCCGCTGGATACATCGCGAACTTCTCCCGGAAGGCGTCGGCGGCCTGCCCCTTCCAGTGGCCTGAGTCCAGCGCGCGCATGCCCTGGCCAACGCGGTCGAAGGCTGCCTGGAAGTGCTTGAAGTGCGTCGCCGACTCCCGAAGAGCTGCAGGCGATCCGTGGATCAGCTCATTGGCCTGTTCCGTCTCATCGAGCTGCTGCTCACGTATCGAGGCCCCGAGATCGGAGGCGACATCATCGCCCCAATCCTCGACTTTGTCCGCCCAGTCGTGCGCGCCGACGTAGTCGAGCCCCTTCCCGGCCCAGTCGGTGGCCTGGTCGATACCCTCGCCCAGGGCCTTTTTACCGGTCTCCCAACCTTCCTCCAGCTTTCCCAGGCCCTTGTTGGCCAGCTTTCCCCAGTCCACCTTCAGCCCTCACCACCCTGCTGAGGCTTCGGCGGCGGCCCGACCATGTCCTCCACTGCGGCGTCCACCTCTTCGCGCATCCCCGTTGCGTCGATGAGCTGGTTGGGCAGGAGGATCTTGGAGCTGTTGAGGTCCCGGACGGTCCCCTTCCACGCCTTCTTGCTGTTCTCCGCGGCCCGGTCCAACGACTCCTGGCTGTAGTCGGCATCTCGGATCTGGGTGTAGGCGTTGTCCGAGAACACACCGCCCCAGTCCTTGGCGATGACCTCCTCCTCGGTGGCATACGGATTGCCCATCCCGGAGTTGACGAGCACCTTGAAGGAGCCCTGGATGTACTGATCCTGCTCATGCAGCATGCCTGCCGACAGCCCGACATTCGCCGCGAACGTGTTGCCCTGCTGCACCAGCGTCCGAACGCCCCACTCCCAGCGCGCGCAGAACGTGCCCAATGTGGTCGCCAGCCCCCCGTGGCCCGTCTCCATCCCGGACAGCGCGGTGTCGGCGAAACCTCGCCCCATACTCGCCATCCCCACCATGCCGAGCTCTTTGAGCTCCTCCAGCGCCTGGGTGATACCCAGTGCGATCTGCCCCAGCGCCTCCTTGGAGGAGCTGAGATCAGGTCGGTCGCCGCTCATGCCGCCTCCCCGTCAAGTGCCGCCTCATCCGGCACAATCCCGCGCACCGGCGGGAACACGGCCCCATCCGGCCCTGCGGCGTCCAGTGCCACGCCACACGGGAAGTCCAACACCGGTACAACCTCGTCCAGCAGCCGCGCACCGACCACCCGCCGGTACGACCACTTCCTGCCTTCGTCGCCCCGGGCGGCGGCGAAACGGGCCAGCGCCTCCTCATCCGAGAACGCACAGATCCAGTCCAGGCCCCCGAACTCGGCAGTCCACAGCCCGTCCCGCTCATCCAGCGGCACCAGCACCACGCGGCTGCGGAAGTCCGCCAGCCGCTCCAGTACCGCCTCCCGCACCTGCTCCACGGGATCGACCTCTGCTGGAAGCGCACGTGCAACCGGCGGCACCGTCGGCGTTGAAGCCGCCCGTTCGGCAGCCTCGGCCTTCAGCTGAGCCCATTCCTCCTCAAACCCCATCCAGAACCTCCGTCGGCTCGCTGGTCAGCTCCAGGCTGCCAGCCTGTCACCTCCTGGCTGTTTGAGCTGGACGTACCTCAGACTCATCAGGACTCGGCCGCACCGGGAGCCGGCAACGAGATGCTGACTGTTTGCTGGACGGACGTAGGCTCGAAGCCATGAGCCTGCGCCTGAGCACCGTGATCCTGCCCGTCGACCGCTGGCACGAGGCCGGCCGCGCCAAGTGGCAGCGCGCGGAGGACCTCGGCTTCCACACCGCGTACACCTACGACCACCTGTCCTGGCGGTCCTTCCGGGACGGTCCGTGGTTCGGTGCCCTGCCCACCCTCACCGCCGCCGCCACGGCCACCACGCGGCTGCGCCTGGGCACCCTCGTCACCTCGCCCAACTTCCGGCATCCGGTGACACTGGCCAAGGAACTGATCTCGCTCGACGACATCTCGGACGGTCGGATCACGCTCGGTATCGGGGCGGGCGGCAGCGGCTTCGACGCCACCGCTCTCGGGCAGGAGGCGTGGACGCCGAAGGAGCGGGCGGACCGATTCGGCGAGTTCCTGCCGCTGCTCGACCAACTGCTCACCGAAGAGGCGGTCACCCGGCGCGGTACGCACTACACCGCGAACGAGGCCCGCAACGTCCCGGGCTGCGTCCAGCGCCCCCGTCTCCCGTTCGCGGTTGCCGCCACCGGACCGCGCGGCCTGAAGCTCGCCGCGCGGTACGGGCAGGCATGGGTGACCACTGGCGATCCGAAGCTGTACGAGGAGGGGACCCCGGAGCAGTCGGTGGAGGCCCTGCGCGGACAGGTCGAGAAGCTCGGCAAGGCGTGCGCGGAGATCGGCAGGGCCCCGGGCGACCTCGACAAGATCCTGCTGACCGGCTTCACCCCGGACCGGGGCCGCCCGCTGGAGTCCGTGGACGCCTTCGTGGACTTCGCGGGGCGCCACCACGAGCTCGGCTTCACCGAGATCGTGGTTCACTGGCCGATCCCCGACTCGGACTTCGCCGCCGACCAGGCCGTCTTCGAGCGCATCGCCACCGAGGCCGCGGCCCAGCTTCGCCGACCTTGACGTCGACGGACGCCCAGGGTGCCGCCCCGAGCGTTCGGACGGTCCCGGAACCCCCGGAGCAGTGGAGCGGCCCTGCGGCGCGTCCGGCCGGGGCTGCTCGCCGCCCTCTGAAGGACGACGGGGGCCGGACGGCAGCGGATGACGGCGCCTTGATCAGGGCCTTGGTCGGCGCCGCGGTTTCATTCGCGGAACCGCAGGAACGAGGGCGGCACGGCGGCGGTGAGCCAGACGCCATTGGCGCTGACGCAGAACGTGTGGCCCGCACGGTGCATCGCGGCGGCGTCCACGGACAGGACGACCGGACGGCCGCGGCGTGCTCCGACCCGGGTCGCCGTCTCTCGGTCGGACGAGAGATGGACGTGCGTGCGGTTCATGGGGCGCAGGCCCTCGCTGCGGATGGCGTCCAGCACGCGGCCCACCGTGCCGTGATAGAGGTACGCGGGCGGCTCGGACGGTGGAAGACCGAGGTCCACCGGGACGGTGTGCCCCTGGCTGGCGCGGATACGGCCGCCTTCGACAGCGAAGCGCTGCTTGTCGTTGACGGCGACGACATGGTCGAGCTCGGCCCGGGTGAGGGTGAAGCCGTGGCGGGCCGTGGCGCGCAGCAGCTCGTCGATCGTCACCCAGCCATGGGCATCGAGCGTGATCCCGATCCGTTCAGGTTGGTGCCGCAGGTGCTTCGAGAGGTATTTGGACACCTTGACGGCGCGTTTCGCGTCCATGTCCTCAGCGTGCCTCGGCCACTCCCGGGGCGCATCCGCATTTCATAGCGATTCACTGAAGTAATTTTATTTGCCTCGGTAATTTTCCTTTCCCAGGTTTGATCCACAAGCAATGCGGCTTATCCACAGGGGAGTTGAGGATTCTGTGGACAAGTGAAGAGTGAATCAAGAGGTTTGATCAAGTTGCCCTGGTTCGCAGCTGGATGAGACGAGTGAGTCCATTGTCCTTGACTGCGCCTCTCGTTCGCTGGCGGCTGCTATGAACGCCGACACGTTCTCCGTACCAACCAGCCGACGGACACGGTTGATTGTCTCCCTCGGCAGGGCTACCTGAGCCGTCCTTGGTGTCGAAGCCGGAGAGTCGGGGAGCGTGTGCGTGCTCAGGCGGTGACGCAGGTGAAGGGTGGCGAACGTCCGCATGGCGCGGGCCAGTTCCGCCTCCACCGTCTGCTGGGCGAGCGGCCGTAGCCTGCGCACCATGGCGGCGGCCTCCGCCGCGTCCGCATCCGTGGGCGGGTGGTGATCCAGATAGCGCGCGAAAACGTACTCGTCCGTGAACTCAAGGAATCGTACGGCTATTTCCTCGACCTGGCCTCGAAGTTCCCGCAGATGCACGGAGATCGCGCTCAGCGGGACGCCGGCCGCGTGCAACTCCACGGCCACGGCGAGCTCCTGCGGGCTGGGGACCAGGAACTCGTCGTCCCGCCCCGGCACACGCTCCAGTACGCCGAGGTCCACCGCTTCGGCGACCGCCTCCTCGTCCGGGCTGTCGCCGAACCGCGCGTTCAGCTCGGCCCGCGTGATCCGGCCGGCCCGCTCGTCCGTCCACGGGCCGTGCACCTCGGCGACGAGTCCGAGCACGCCGCCCAGACCGCGTCCGGCGTCCCAGGCGTCCAGCAGCTCCTTGATGCTGGCCAGGGTGTAACCACGATCCAGCAGGTCCGCGATCTGCCGGAGACGGGCGAGATGGCTGTCCCGGTACACATTGGCCCGGCCGCGCCGCTCCGGTGTCGGCAGCAGACCGCGGTCCTGGTAGGCGCGGATCGTGCGGACCGTGGCGCCGCTGGCATGGGCCAGGTCCTCGATCCGGTATTCGGCGGCGGCCCGGCCGGCCTGCGCCGGCGCCGACTGTCCGGGGCCGGTCACAGCGGCGGCTTCATACGGGCGATCCCGCGCAGGGCGCCGGGACTGAACCGGGACAGGAGCCGGGCCCCGCGGGCCTCCGGGGTCACGGGCACGACGGCCCGGTCGCGTACCACCGCCTTGAGCACGGCATCGGCGACCCGCTCCGGAGGATAGTTGCGCAGCCCGTACAGCCGACTGCTCCGCTTCCGCAGCCGCTCTTCCTCCGTGGCGTCCGCGCCGGCGAAGCGCGCCGTCGCGGTGATGCCGGTGTTCACGATGCCGGGGCAGATCACGCTGACCCCGATCGACCGGTCGGCGAACTCGGCGCGCAGACATTCGCTGAGCATCAGCACGGCCGCCTTGGAGGTGCTGTACGCGGGCAGCGCCCGGGAGGGCTGATAGGCGGCGGCCGAGGCGATGTTGACGATGTGGCCGCCCTGGCCCCGTTCGGCCATCTGCCCGCCGAAGACGCGGCAGCCGTGGATGACGCCCCACAGGTTGACGTCCAGGACGTTCTTCCAGTCCTCGGCCGTGGTCTCCAGGAAGGAGCCGGACAGGCCGATCCCGGCGTTGTTGACCAGCACGTCGACGACGCCGCACTCGGCAGCGACCTTCTCGGCGAGCTTCTCCATCGCCTGCTCGTCGCTGACGTCCACCGCTTCGCCCCAGGCGGCCGGTGCCCCGATCAACCGGGCCATCTCCGCCGTCCTGGCCGCCCCCTCCGCGTCCCGGTCCACGGCCACCACCCGGGCGCCCGCCTCGGCGAAGGCGAAGGCGGTGGCCCGCCCGATGCCGCCCGCCGCACCCGTCACCACGACCAACTGCCCGGCGAAGCGATCCGCGTACGCACCGGTCGGCGCGGAGTCCCGCACCGGCCGGCCGCTCTCCCGGGCCGCTTCGCTGGCGGTGGCGAACTCGCTGATCCAGGAGGCGAGGCGGTCCGGCCTGGTGCGCGGCACCCAGTGCTTCGCGGGAAGCGTGCGCCGCACCGACTGCGGTGCCCACAGCTCTAGCTGGTCGTACAGCCGCTCCGAAAGGAAGACGTCGCCGGTCGGCGTGATCAGCTGGACCGGTACGTGCGCGTAGGCGTCGGTCCGGGGCCGGCGGAGCCGGGCCCGGACGTTGTCCCGGTAGAGCCAGGCGCCGTGCGCCGCGTCGTCGGGCAGGGACGGCGTCGGGTAGTCACCGGCGGGCACCTTCTCGATCCGCTGCAGTATCTGCGGCCATCGCCTGCCGAGCGGTCCTCGCCAGGCGAGCTCGGGCAGGACCGGCGTGTGCAGCATGTAGACGTACCAGGACTTGGCTCCCTGGCCGAGCAGTTGGCCCACCCGGCGCGGGGTGGGGCGGGTCATCCGCTGCTTGATCCAGTGCCCGAAGTGATCCAGCGAGGGCCCCGACATGGAGGTGAACGAGGCGATCCTGCCCTCGGTCCGCTTGACCGTGGCGAACTCCCAGGACTGGACCGATCCCCAGTCGTGCCCGACCAGATGCACCGGCCGGTCCGGGCTGACCGCGTCGACGACGGCCAGGAAGTCGTCGGTCAGCTTCTCCAGGGTGAAGCCGCCGCGCAGCGGCTCGGGCGCGGTGGACCGGCCGTGTCCGCGCACGTCGTACAGCACCACATGCCACTGCTCGGCCAGCTGCCGCGCCACATCGGCCCAGACCTCCTTGCTGTCCGGGTAGCCGTGGACGAGGACGATCGTGGGCCGTCCCTCGTCGCCCAACTCGGCCACGCACAGCTCGATTCCGCCCGTGCGCACCCAGCGCTCGCGCGCCCCCGTCAGACCCTTCGGACTCATGCCGCCACCCTCTCCTCGGCCCAGCGCCGCACGTGCGGCAGATCGTCGTCCAGCCAGAAGGCACTCTGTTCGGGGTCCTTGGAGTCGGTGACCACCAGGATCTCCTCGAACTTGGCGCCCGTACCCCGGAATCCGAGGTGGGGTTCGACCGCCCACAGGCCGGGCCGCGGCGGATGGTCGGAGAAGCGGTACGGGCTCCACAGCGGCGACCAGCCGTCGCGGTGACCGTGCAGCGCGTCGCTCAGCAGTCCCTTGAGCGACTGGGTGCCGAAGCCGAACACCTGCGGGGACCAGCGGCGTTCGGCGACCCGGTCGATCTTGTGGGCGATGACACCGAAGGGGTAGGCGCGATGCCGGTTCGCGTATCCCTGCTTGATCATCAGCCCGTCGACGTCCTCGTAGATCTCGCGCAGTGAGCGCCGCTCCCGGACCTCGCGCAGGATCAGCTCGCGGTGCGCTTCGAGGTCCGCGAGGAGCTTGTCGTGCAGAGGATTGGGCCCGAGGCAGCCGGAGTACCCGATATCGGCCGTGAACCCCTTGTACACCGGGGCCATGTCGAGGATGAACGGCATCCCCGCCTCCAGCCTCCGGTTGGTCGGAAAGAACTGCAGGGGCACTTTGAAACCGGCGAACGCCGTCCGGTCCCCGAACCAGGCGAACGGGAGGTGGAACCAGTCCCGGACCCCGCGCTCGCGCAACCAGTCGCGCTGCATCCTGGCCGCCTCGCGCTCGGTCACCCCCGGCGCGAGCCGGCCGGCGACCGCCTCGGCGCAGGCGTACGCGAGACGCTGCACCTCCGTGAACCCCCGTAGTTCCGAGGCCCGTTCGTCCTTCACTGCCGAAGCCATGCCACCGTCCGTTCCCTGCCGTGTGCGGTACGCGTCCGTAACGTGACACTGATGAATGTGACAATGCCCAGCGGCTGCGTCAAGAGGTGTGCGGAGACCTGTGGAAAACCCGAGTACGTCCCGCCCCGCCCGCCGGATCTCCCTCTAAGTGGTGGTCCCCCTACGGGCCTGTCCACCTGGAGTCTGACTCACGGTCCAACCCATGGGCTGATGTGCCGGTGTGGCCCGCGCCACTACCGTCGAGGCCGTGACTGTCATCGCGACCGAAAGCCTGAGCAAGCGGTTCCCCCGGGTGACCGCGCTCGACCGGCTCTCCCTGGACATCGGGCCCGGCGTAACCGGCCTGGTGGGGTCCAACGGAGCCGGCAAGTCCACATTGATCAAGATCCTGCTGGGCCTGTCTCCCGCCACCGAGGGCCGGGCCACGGTGCTCGGTCTCGATGTCGCCACCGAAGGCGCCGCCATCCGGGAGCGCGTCGGCTACATGCCCGAGCACGACTGCCTGCCGCCGGACGTCTCGGCCACCGAGTTCGTCGTCCACATGGCGCGGATGTCCGGTCTTCCGCCCACCGCCGCGCGCGAGCGCACGGCGGACACCCTGCGCCACGTCGGCCTGTACGAGGAGCGCTACCGCCCCATCGGCGGCTACTCGACCGGAATGAAGCAGCGGGTGAAGCTGGCCCAGGCACTCGTGCACGACCCGCGGCTGGTCCTGCTCGACGAGCCCACCAACGGACTCGACCCGGTCGGCCGCGACGAGATGCTCGGGCTGATCCGCCGCGTCCACACCGACTTCGGCATCTCGGTCCTGGTCACCTCGCACCTCCTGGGCGAGCTGGAGCGCACCTGCGACCACGTCGTCGTCATCGACGGCGGCACCCTGCTGCGTTCCAGTTCCACCAGCGACTTCACCCAGACCACCACGACCCTCGCGGTCGAGGTCACCGACAGCGACACCCACCCGGACGGCACGGACGCGCTGCGCCGGGCCCTCGTCCGAGCCGGCGTCGGCCTCGTGGGCCAGGACGGTCTCGACGGGCGGGGGCTGCCCGGCGCGGGCCACATCCTGCTGGTCGAGGCCACCGGAGAGGAGACGTACGACATCGTGCGCGACAGCGTCGCCGCGCTCGGACTCGGCCTGGTGCGGATGGAACAGCGGCGCCATCACATCGCCGAGGTCTTCCGCGCCGAAGCGGAGCCCCGGAACGGCGCCGGTACCACCGGCTCCCCGGACCGGAACGCGCCTGCCGGAACCTCGCGCGGCGCCGTCGGCACCGCGGACCTCAAGGGCCTCGCAGCGGAAGGGGAACGGCCGTGACGAGCACACAGACCGGAGCCGTGAGCGGGAGCGAAACCTCCCGGATCCACAACATCGGGTACCGCTCCTACGACGGCCCCCGGCTCGGCCGCGGCTACGCCCGCCGCTCGCTGTACTCGCAGTCCCTGCGAGGCTCCTTCGGCCTGGGGCGTTCCGCCAAGTCGAAGGTGCTGCCGATGCTGCTCTTCGGCGTGATGTGCGTGGTCGCGGCGATCATCGTCGCCGTTTCCATCTCCATCCCGGGCAGCACGGCCCTGCAGATCAAGTACACCTCGTACGCGATCTACATGCAGGCCGTCATCGGCCTGTTCATCGCCTCCCAGGCGCCGCAGTCGGTCTCCCGTGACCTGCGTTTCAGAAGTGTTTCGCTGTACTTCTCCCGGCCGATCGAGCACGTCGACTACGTCATCGCCAAACTGGCGGCCATGGCGTCCGCGCTCCTCATCCTCACCGGGGCGCCACTCGTGATCCTCTACGCGGGCGCGCTGCTCGGGAAGTTCGACTTCGTCGAGCAGACCAAGGGATTCGGACAGGGAATGGTGTCCGTGGCGCTGCTCTCCGTGCTCTTCGCCGGGCTGGGGCTGGTGATGGCCGCGCTGACCCCGCGCCGCGGCTTCGGAGTCGCCGCGGTGATCGCCGTGCTGACCATCTCCTATGGCGCGGTCTCCACGGTGCAGGCCATCGCCTGGCAGACGGGTGCCGAGGGGGCCGTCGAATGGCTGGGCCTCTTCTCTCCGATCACGCTGATCAGCGGCGTGCAGGCCGCGTTCCTCGGCGCCAGTTCGCCCTTCCCCGGCGGGGCGATCCCCGGGGCCGGGACCGGCGCGGTCTATCTGATCGTTGTTCTCGCGCTCGTCGCCGGCTCGTACGCCGTACTGATGCGCCGCTACCGGAGGGTCGGGCTGTGACCACCATCGAGATCGACCACACCTCGCGCTGGTTCGGCAATGTGGTCGCCGTCAACGACGTGAGCATGACGGTGGGGCCGGGCGTCACCGGGCTCCTCGGACCGAACGGCGCGGGCAAGTCCACGCTGATCAACATGATGGCCGGCTTCCTCGCCCCGTCCACGGGCACCGTCACGCTCGACGGCCGGGCGATCTGGCGGAACGAGGCGGTGTACAAGGAGATCGGCATCGTGCCGGAGCGGGAGGCGATGTACGACTTCCTGACCGGTCGCGAGTTCGTCGTCGCCAACGCCGAACTCCAGGGCCTGGGCGACGCGGAGGCCCGGCACGCGCTGGCCACGGTCGAGATGGAGTACGCGCAGGACCGGAAGATCTCCACGTACAGCAAGGGCATGCGCCAGCGCGTCAAGATGGCCTCCGCCCTGGTGCACGAGCCGTCGGCGCTGCTGCTCGACGAACCGTTCAACGGGATGGACCCGCGGCAGCGGATGCAGCTCATGGACCTGCTGAGGCGGATGGGGGCTGAGGGACGCACCGTGCTCTTCTCCTCCCACATCCTCGAAGAGGTCGAGCAGCTCGCCTCGCACATCGAGGTGATCGTGGCGGGACGGCACGCGGCGTCCGGCGACTTCCGGAAGATCCGCCGACTGATGACGGACCGCCCGCACCGCTATCTCGTCCGCTCCAGCGACGACCGCGCCCTCGCCGCCGCACTCATCGCCGACCCGTCGACGGCCGGCATCGAGGTGGACCTGGGCGAACGGGCCCTGCGCATCCAGGCGGTCGACTTCGGCCGTTTCACCGAACTGCTGCCGAAGGTGGCGCGCGAGCACGGAATTCGCCTTCTGACCGTCTCCCCGTCCGACGAGTCCCTCGAATCGGTCTTCTCCTATCTCGTAGCGGCCTGAGTAGTGGCCTGAAAGGAGCTGTGAAGCGTCATGTACGACCCCACAGTCGCCCGGCTCACCTACCGGGCCCTGCTCGGCCGCCGCCGGGCCGCCATCCTCTTCGTCCTGCCGGCGCTGCTGGTGGCCATCTCCGTGGCGGTGCGGATGTTCGCCGGCGCCGACGACCAGATCGCGTCGGACGTGCTGGGAGGCTTCGCCATCGCCACGATGGTGCCGCTCATCGGCGTGATCGCCGGGACCGGGGCCATCGGCCCCGAGATCGACGACGGATCGATCGTCTACCTGCTGGCCAAGCCGGTGAAGCGGCCGACGATCATCTTCACCAAGCTCATCGTGTCCATCGCGGTCACGATGGTCTTCTCCGCGCTGCCCACGCTGATCGCGGGCCTGATCCTCAACGGCAACGGCCAGCAGATCGCGGTCGCGTACACCGTCGCGGCGCTGGTCGCCTCGATCGCCTACAGCTCGCTGTTCCTGCTGCTGGGCACCGTCAGCCGGCACGCCGTGGTCTTCGGCCTCGTCTACGCGCTGGTGTGGGAGGCCCTGTTCGGCTCGCTGGTGCCGGGGGCACGCACGCTCAGCGTGCAGCAGTGGTCCCTGGCGGTCGCCGAGAAGACCGGAGGGGCCGGGGCGATCACCTCCGAGGTGGGGCTGCCGCTCGCGACCGTCCTGCTGATCGGGGTCACGGTGGTGGCGACCTGGTACGCCGGGCAGAAGCTGCGCACCTTGAAACTGGCCGGGGAGGAGTGAGCCGGGCGCCTCACCCGCGCCGCTCCCCGCCCACTTCCGTTCCCGAACCCGTTCTTGCTCCCCTTCTCGTCAACCCTCGCCCGTTGGGCGGGGGTTGACGCTTTTCAGACAAACCATGAGCTGAACCGCAGAGGCAGGCAGCGCTGATCCGGGGACCGTTCACGGCCCTTTCACGGCCCTTCGCCGTTGCCCGAAATCGAGTGGCGCCAAACGGCCTTCCCCGGCACAGTGGTTGGTGCGGCACGTGCCGGACGATCCCTGCGGGAACCGAGCCCCGGCATGGTGCGCGGCAACGACGGCGGTACGCCCGCACGTACGCCACAGGCCGGGAGAGGAGCGCGACGATGACCGACAGCCCGAGTCCGTCGAGTTCCCAGCAGGGTGGTCCCGAGACGGCACCGGAGTAGTCGCCGACGACTCCGACGTGCCGATCGGGGCAGGATGCCCGGGGCGGCTTCTTCGCGCCATCGAGCGCGGCCGCCCTCCCGGAGGATTGGCCGAGTGGTAAGGCAGCGGCTTGCTAAGTCGTCGTCGGGGCCGAGAACCCCGCGCGCGTTCGATCCGCGCATCCTCCGCAGAACGTGCCCGCGATGCCGGCGCCCGTACGGCCGGTACGGGGCCCTGCCCCGGTCGACGCGGCTTCCCTGCGCGCACCACCCCCGCAAGGAAGCGACCGGAGTGGCCGACGTGCGGGCGGGCCGCGTACGACTACGAGAGCAGCCGCTCCAGGACCACGGCGATGCCGTCGTCCTGGTTGGACGTGGTGATCTCCTGGGCCACGGCCTTCAGGTCCTCGTGTGCGTTGGCCATGGCCACGCCCTGCCGGGCCCAGGCGAACATCGGGATGTCGTTCGGCATGTCGCCGAAGGCCAGCGTGTCCGCGGCCTTCACCCCCAGGCGGCGCGCGGCGAGCGAGAGCCCGGTGGCCTTGCTCAGCCCCAGTGGGAGGATCTCCACCGTGCCCGGACCGGCCATCACCACGTCCACCAGGTTGCCGACGGCCGCCCGCGCGGCCTTCGTCAGCGCGTCGTCGTCCAGTTCCGGGTGCTGGATGTACACCTTGTTCAGCGGGGCCGCCCACAGCTCGGCCGGGTCCTTGGCCATGATCGTCGGCAGCGGCCCGTCCTGGACCTGGTAGCCGGGGCCGATCACCACCTCGCCGTCGAGTCCGTCGCGGCTCGCCGCCAGCGCCAGCGGACCGACCTCGGCCTCGACCTTGGACAGCGCGAGGCCGGCGAGCTGCCGGTCCAGCGTGAGCGAGGTGAGCAGTCTGTGCTCGCCCGCGTGGTAGACCTGGGCACCCTGGCCGCAGACCGCGAGGCCCTCGTAGCCGAGGTCGTCCAGGATGTGCCGGGTCCACGGCACGCCGCGGCCGGTGACGACGATGTGTGCGGCACCGGCCGCAGCGGTCGCGGTCAGTGCCGCGCGGGTGCGCTCGGAGACCGTTTCGTCGTTGCGCAGGAGCGTGCCGTCGAGGTCGGTCGCGACGAGCTTGTACGGGAAGGTCACTTGGCGATCGGTTCCAGGACTTCGCGCCCGCCCAGGTACGGCCGGAGGATCTCGGGGACCCGCACCGAACCGTCGGCCAGCTGGTGGTTCTCCAGGAGCGCCACGATCGTGCGCGGTACCGCGCAGAGCGTGCCGTTCAGGGTGGCCAGCGGCTGGAGGATCTTCTTGCCGTCGCGGGTGTCGCGCATCCGGACGGACAGGCGCCGGGCCTGGAAGCTGTCGCAGTTCGACGCGGACGTCAGCTCGCGGTACTTGCCCTGGGTCGGGATCCACGCCTCGCAGTCGAACTTGCGGGTGGCCGATGCTCCCAGATCGCCGGTGGCGACGTCGATCACCTGGAACGGCAGCTCAAGGGAGGTGAGCCACTGCTTCTCCCAGTCGAGGAGCCTGCGGTGCTCGGCCTCGGCGTCCGCCGGGTCGATGTACGAGAACATCTCCACCTTGTCGAACTGGTGGACGCGGAAGATGCCCCGGGTGTCCTTGCCGTACGTGCCGGCCTCGCGGCGGTAGCACGGCGAGAAGCCCGCGTACCGCAGCGGCAGCTTCTCGGCGTCGATGATCTCGTCCATGTGGTACGCGGCGAGCGGGACCTCGGAGGTGCCGACCAGGTAGAAGTCGTCCTTCTCCAGGTGGTACACGTTCTCCGAGGCCTGGCCGAGGAAGCCGGTGCCCTCCATGGCGCGGGGGCGGACCAGCGCGGGCGTCAGCATCGGGACGAAGCCGGCCTCGGTGGCCTGCGCGATCGCCGCGTTCACGAGGGCGAGCTCCAGCAGCGCGCCGACGCCCGTCAGGTAGTAGAAGCGCGAACCCGAGACCTTGGCGCCGCGCTCCATGTCGATGGCGCCGAGCAGTTCGCCGAGCTCCAGGTGATCGCGGGGCTCGAAGCCCTCGGCCCCGAAGTCGCGGATCGTGCCGTGGGTCTCCAGGACGACGAAGTCCTCCTCGCCGCCGACCGGCACGTCCTGGTGGACGATGTTGCCGATCTGCAGCATCAGGCTCTTGGCCTCGGCATCGGCCTCGTCCTGTGCGGCGTCGGCGGCCTTGACCTCCGCCTTCAGCTGCTCGGCCCGCTTGAGCAGCTCGGCGCGCTCCTCGGGCGATGCCTTGGGGATGAGCTTGCCGAGCGACTTCTGCTCGGAACGGAGTTCGTCGAAGCGGACGCCGGACGACCTGCGCCGCTCGTCAGCGGAGAGAAGGGCGTCGACGAGGGCGACGTCCTCTCCACGGGCGCGCTGGGAGGCGCGAACACGGTCGGGGTCCTCACGAAGCAGGCGAAGGTCAATCACCCCTCCAGGCTACCGGTGCGCGCTTCCGCGGCTCGAACCGATATCGCCAAGCGTGTCACTTTGCCCGAATTGAGGGAATTGATGAGCAGTGGGGTTATTGTGCATTCGGCTTCGGGCTCGGTCGGTCTCGACGTCGGGCCCCATTGGTCAACGAAACGGGCTTTACTCCCCTAAAGGGGCGGGTGGTGTCGGTGTCCTTGACGGATGTGCCCTATGTGGGGCGGGAGTTGGAGCCTGCTTGTCCACAGGTGCGGGTGCGGCCGTAAGTTATCCACAGGCTGTGGGGAAGATCTGTGGACATCGGAGGGCGGTGTTCCGAAAGTGATGCCGTGACGCACGGAATCTCCTCTCAAACCCGCCATCTGCGCCCGATCGGGTGGGAATTCCCTGCTTTACGGAGTTGATCGCCGGAATTGGGTCCACGCCGAGCGGTCCGGTCGGGGCGTGCACCTGTGGATGCACCCGAGCCGATCGAGGGATGGGCCGATCGCAAGGCGCTGCGATGTCGACTTGTCCCCAGGTCGAGATCTGCCTCTGTGGATAACTTGGGGTGGAGGGGTGGATGCCGAAAATCGGCAGATGGTACCGAAGTGTGGCATGAGCACGGCAATGGCGACGCGCATCGGTGTGGCGACAACACGGTGCTGGTGTGTCGAGAACACGGTGCTTCGGAGCGGCGACAACACGACGCCTTTGCCCGGACACGTCGGCACGGGCCGACGTCAGACCCTGCCGTCCTGGTTCCGGGCCAGCCAGTCGGCGGCCTCGGTGAACTCCGCGTCCGACGAACCGGGCCGCAGCGGCCCAGCGTTCTCCGGCTCCACCCCGGCCCGCGGGTACGACCCGAGGAAGCGCACATTCGGGCACTTCCGCTTCAGGCCCATCAACGCCTCGCCGACCCGACGGTCCGCGATATGCCCTTCGGCGTCCACCGCGAAGCAGTAGTTGCCGATACCGGCGCCCGTCGGCCGCGACTGGATCAGCATCAGGTTCACCCCGCGCGCCGCGAACTCCTGGAGCAGTTCGAGCAGCGCACCCGGCTGGTCCTCGCCCATCCAGATCACCACCGACGTCTTGTCCGCACCCGTCGGCGCCGCAGGACGAGCCGGGCGGCCCACCAGGACGAAGCGGGTCTGCGCGTTCTCCGCGTCGTGGATCTCGGTGACCAGCGGTTCCAGACCGTACGTCGCCGCCGCGAACTCGCCCGCGAAGGCGGCGTCGTACCGTCCCTCCTGCACCAGTCGGGCACCATCCGCGTTGGACGCCGCAGATTCCCACACGGCATCCGGAAGATGGGCGGCCAGCCAGTTCCGCACCTGCGGCTGCGCGGCCGGATGCGCGGTGACCGACTTGACGTCGGATAGCTTGGTCCCGGGCCGTACCAGCAGCGCGAAGCGGATGGAGAGCAGCACCTCGCGGTAGATCATCAGCGGATCGCCAGTGGCGAGTTCGTCCAGCGTCGTGGTGATGCCGCCCTCGACGGAGTTCTCGATCGGTACGAGCGCCGCGGCGGCGACCCCGTTGCGCACCGCGTCCAGGGCCGCCGGCACGGAGACCATCGGTACGAGTTCGCGAGTGGCGGCCTCCGGGAGCGTACGGAGGGCGACCTCGGTGAAGGTGCCTTCGGGGCCGAGATAGGCGTATCGCGTGGCGGACATACGGTCACCCTAGTGCGCTCCGCGGGCTCAGGATTCCAAAAGCCGCTGCCCCACATACTCTCCTTCCGCCGCGCCCCCCGGCACCGCGAACAGGCCACTGGCCTCGTGCCGGAGGAAGGGCGACAGCGCGTCTCCCCGGTCCAGCTTGCGCTGCACCGGAACGAACCCGCGCAGCGGATCCGCCTGCCAGCAGATGAACAGCAGTCCGGCGTCCGGGGTTCCGTCCGGCGCTGTGCCGTCGTGGTACGAGAACGGGCGCCTCAGCATGGCAGCGCCGCTGTTCTTCTCGGGGGAGGAGATCCGGGAGTGGGCGTTGTCCGGAATCAGAAGCCTGCCGTCGGGACCGGCCTTGTCGAGGTCCATCGGCGTGGTCTCGGAGCCACCGCTGAGCGGGGCCCCGTCCTTCTTGCGGCGCCCTATGACTCCCTCCTGCCGCTCCACCGGAAGCTTCTCCCAGTCGTCGAGCAGCATCCTGATCCGCCGTACGACCGCGTACGAACCACCGGCCAGCCACTCGTAGCCCGAGCCCGTCCCGGCCGGGACGAAGACGCGGCGGTCGAAGTCGTCGTCGGTGGGCTTCGGATTGCCGGTGCCGTCGATCTGGCCCATCAGATTGCGGGCGGTCATCGGTCGCGCGGTGGCACCCGGAGTCCGGTTGAAGCCGTTCATCTGCCAGCGGACCCGGGTGGAACGGGCGGCCTCCTTCTGGATGGCGCGCAGCGCGTGGAAGGCGACGAGGGCGTCGTCGGCGCCGATCTGCACCCAGAGGTCGCCGTCGGAGTGCTTGGGGTCGATGCGGTCGTTGGAGAACGGAGGCAGCGGGTCGAGTCCCGGCGGGCGGCGGTCGGCCAGGCCGGTGCGGTCGAAGAAGGTGTGCCCGAAACCGAAGGTGATGGTCAGTGAGGACGGTCCGGCGTCCAGGGAGATCCCGGTGTCGTGGGCCGTGCCGTCCGCCGCACCGCCGTCCGCGGGTTCACCGGCCATGAGACGCCGGGCCACGTCCGACCAGCGGCGCATCAGGGCGACTGCCTCCTTCCGGCCCCCACCGGGTGCCAGGTCGAAGGCGAGCAGATGGCCGCGTGTCTGAAGCGGAGTGGTGATCCCCGGTTGGTGTTTCCCGTGAAACATCACCTGAGTGGAGCCGACCGAGGTCAGAGCGGTCGGCGCCTCGGGCCGGGTCGCGGCATACCCGGTGGCCCCACCGGCCGCCCCCAGCACCAGGCCGGCGGCGCCGGTCGCGCCCACGCCCCCGAGCAGCCGACGCCGGGAGAGGGCACCGTGGTTACCGCTCCCGCCAGCCGTCCGCTCTTCGGCGCCCTTGCCGCTCTTGTCGCTCTTCTTGCCCTTGTTGTTTCCGCTCACGATTTTGCTCAGCCGATCTTCACGTTCTTGTCAACGGTCGTCTGGTCGATGTCCGAAGTGCGCACGGTCACCGCGACCTTCCAGTCGCCCGCGATCGGGATCTGGGCCCCGCTCGCGATCCAGTGGCCTTCGGTGACCCGGGTGGGGGTGGCGGGAAGCGGGCCGATGCCCTTGGACTCCAGGGTGAAGGCGACCTTCAGTTCGGGGACGTCCATGGCCTTGCCCCCCGGGCCGTCGACCCAGATGTGGAGATCATTGGCTCCGGTTCGGCCCGGGGCGATGTTCATGCGCACCGTTCCCTTGCCGTTCTCGCCGCCCGTGTCGAACGGCAGCTTCACGGCAACCGGGCCCCCGGAGGCTGGAGCCGTCGCCGTCGTGGAGCCGCGGGCCTCTTCCTCGGTACGGGCCGGCTCGGTGGCGGTCAGCACGGTCGTCACGGCGAGGAGCACGACGGCGACACCGACCTCGGCCAGCACCGAACGGCGGAGACCGGAACGGTCCGGGTCGGCGTCGCGGTTGCGCTTCTGCTCGGCGGTGGCCATGGCCGCACGCTGGCGGGCCAGCTGCGCGGCCCGTACGGGATCCTCGGCCGCCGACACCGATGCGGCGTCGGGGGTCCGGGGTTCCTCAAGGCCGGCCCCGGAGCCTTCGGCGGCGGTTCCGGAAGGCTCTGCCCCGGCCTTCGCCCCCTCCACCCCGTCACCGGTGACGGCATCAGCGTCCGCACCGGCCCCGGCCTCAGCACCCCGGTCGTCCCGCTGTTCCTCGCCGGTTCCGCCCGTGGCCAGCCGCGCGGTCCAGCGGCGCGAGCCCCAGGCGATCCCGACCATGACGGCGACGAGTCCCACCTTCACCAGCAGCAGCTGTCCGTACTCCGTACCGGTGAGCGCGGACCAGCTGCCGACCTGGCGCCAGGACTGGTAGATCCCGGTGGCGGTGAGCACGAGCACGCTGCCGAACGCGATACGGGAGAAGCGCCCCGCTGCCACGGCGTCGATGTCCGGAGTCCGGTACAGGGCGACGAGCAGTGCCGTCAGCCCGCCCAGCCAGGCGGCGACGGCCAGCAGATGGAGCAGGTCGAGCGGCATGGCGATGCCGGGCTGGAGGCCCGCCGAGGCGTGCTCGGCGAACGACCAGGTAGCGGCGATCCCCGCGGCGATCACCGCTCCGCCGATGGCCAGCCCGAACGTGAGGTCCTTCCGCTCGCCCTCGGCCTCGCGCCGAGTGTGCGTCCGCGCGTACGCCCCGAACAGCACGGCGAGGAAGAGCGCGGACGCGCCGAGCAGCAGCAGCCGGGAGACGAGCGCCGCCCCGGGCTTTGTGTCCAGTACGGCCTTCAGCCCGTCGAGGTCGAAGGCGTCCGCGAGCTTCCCGGAGCCGGTGTAGGGGCTGCGCAGCATCAGCATGACCAGGGTGGCGACGGTGAGCGTCATCCAGCCGCGTACGACCAGGCGCTGCAGGGGCCGCGCACCCGCGCCGCGCGGCCAGCAGGCCAGCACGAAGGCGGCGCCGCCGGCCAACAGGACGAAGCCGGCGTACGCGGCGTAGCGCGCGATGTCGTAGAGGACGCCGACGAGTCCGCCGCCGACCTCGTTGGAGGGAAGGGAGACGGCGGTCTTCGAGGGCGCTCCGATGGAAAAGGTGAAGGCACCCGAGATGGGGTGGCTGTCCGCCGATACGGCCTGCCAGGCGACGGTGTATGTGCCGTTGGACAGCCCGGTGCGCAGCGGGACCTCGTATTCCCGGTCGGAGCCGCACTTCAGATCGCGTGGTGCGGTGCCGGTGTCGGCCCGCTCCCCGCTCGGGTCCAGGATTCTCACCGAGTCGTCGCCGAACGCGACCTTCTCGGAGAAGGTGAGGGTGATCTTCCTGGGGGCGGTGTCGACCACCGCCCCGTCCTGCGGATCGCTCCCGGTCAGCGCGGCGTGCGCCAAGGCGGGGCCCGCGGCGCCGAGCAACAGGCCGAAGACCAGGCCGACGAGAGCGGCGAGGAGTCCTGCTGCGGCGAGGCGCCGACGGGCCGGTGAGGCGGACGGGGGCGGTCCGAAGTGCGGGGCGGTGGCTGTCATGACGTGTCAGTCCCTCACTGCTTCTTCGGGTTGTAGGTGGATTCCTTCACGGGAAGGTCGACCTTGATCGGGTCGGCCTTCTCGAAGTGCAGCTCCACGGACACCTTGTCGCCCTGCCGGGGCCGCTCCTTGAGCTGCATGAACATGATGTGCTTGCCGCCGCGTTCCAGACGCAGCTCGCCGTTCGCAGGTACATCGAAGGACGTCACCATGCGCATCGCCTGGTCCTTCGTCTCGTGGATCGTGACATCGTCCGAGATCGGGCTGGTGACGGAGGTGAGCCGGTCGGCGGTGCCGCCGTTCTCTATGACGAGGAAACCCGCTGCCATGTCGCTGGCGGGCTGCGGCATGAACGCTCCGGTCACCTTCAGATCGGGTTTGTCGTCCGAGGAGGAGCATCCCGCCAGGGTGAGTCCGGTGACAAGGACGGCGACGCCGGCGAGGACGGTGCGACGGTTCACGGGTTCTCCCCCTTGACGATCTCGGGCAGGTCCTTGGTGTAGTCGTCGGGCGAGGTGTCCTCGCTGTAGAGCAGGTATCCCTTGTCGGTCTTCGGGGAGAACGCGATGACCTGGGAGCCGTGCATCGAGACGACCGTGCCGTCCTTCTCCTTCTTGGGCGCGTCGATGCCGATGCCGATCTGGCGGGCGCCCTGCTGGATGGCCGTGAAGTCGCCGGTCAGACCGATGAAGGAGGGGTCCTGGGACTTGAGCCAACTGCCCAGCGAGGAGGGGGTGTCCCGCTCCGGATCGGTGGTCACGAAGACGACCCGGAGGTTGTCCTGGTCGGCCTTGGGGAGGGCCCTCTTGGCGAAGGCGATGTTGCTCATGATGAGCGGGCAGACGTCGGGGCAGTTGGTGTAGCCGAAGTAGATCAGCGTCGGCTTGCCCTTCGTCTGCTCACGGAGGTCGTACTTCTTCCCATGGGTGTCCGTGAGGACGAGGTCGGGCTTGGTGAACGGCTGGTCGAGCACCGTCGCCGCCTTGGTCTTGGCCGGGACGGAGACGTCGGCCACGGGCTTCCCGGCGTCGTCGCCGCTGCCGCAGGCGGACAGGGTGAGTGCGGCCGTGGCGGCGAACGCCGCTGCCAGCACTGCTTTCTTACGCATGGAGCACTGAATCCTGGTGGGTCGATGGAACGGGTGGGTCGAACCGGACGGGTGAGGCCCGGAAGGTCCTGGTACCGGCGGGCCCAGGGCCTCGCGGCCGACGGGGCCGAGGGCATCGGGCCCGACGGGCGCAGGGGCACGCGGGACCCGCGGGCCCCGGGCACCGGTGGTGAGGTGCGGCCGCACGATGCCGCGGAACCGGATGGTCACCGCGACATCGCGCACCGGACGGAGAATCGGGCCGCCCCGCTCAGGCGGTGCGGCGGCGGCCGGTGAGGACACCGAAGGCCACCCCGGCGATGCCGATGACGATCCCGATGATGCCGAGGACGCGGGCCGTGGTGTCGCTGCCCGACGCGTCGGACGTCTCCGACGAGGCCGTCGTGCGCTCGTCCGATCCCTTCGCGGCACCCTTCTCGGTGCCGGCGTCGGCGCCGTGGCCGTCGCCGGCCGGAGCGGTCAGCTTGAGGACCGGTGCCGGGCTCTCCGGTTCGGCGGCACCGTCCTTCTGCTCCTCGATCCAGCGGACGACTTCCTTGTTGTCGTACGTCTGGATGGCCTTGAACACCAGCTGGTCGGCGTCCTCGGGGAGCTGGCCGATGGACAGCGGGAACTGCTGGAAGTAGCCCGGGTGGATACCGGCCTCGCCCTTGTCGCCCTTGGCGGTCCAGGTGACCTTGGAGATGGCCTCGTCGATCTTCCGGCCGTGCATGTCGAGCGGCTTGTCCAGCTTGGTCTTGGTGATCTGGATGTCCCAGCCGGGCACGGCCTGCGGAGAAACCGAGACCAGCGGGTGGTCGGTCGGGAAGTTGACTTCGACCTTGATCGTCGAGGCGTTGTCGCGCTCGTTGGGGACCTTGATGTTGACGGACGCGTACCCGCCCTTGGCGGCCTCGCCCAGCGGCTGCACGGACACGTGCGCGGAGGCGGTGCCCGCGAGGAGCAGGACGGTGGACGCGGCGATGCCGCCGGCCAGGGCGATGCGGGAAAGTCTCATGACGGGAATCACTCCACGGAAGCAGGTAGGAAGGGTGGTCCGGCGCGCGGGCGCGCACCGGCGTCGCGACACCTCTTCCCACCTACGGCGCTCGCGCGTCGGCGGTACGGAACCAGGGGCTCCGTGCGCCGGTCGGGCGCGCGTCGGGTGACCGGGGCGGCCCGGTCGTCCGGGGCCCGGTGACGGCACGGCCGGGCGGCCGTCCGTCGGGTGTCGCGTCAGGCTGCGAGCGCGTACGCGGGGGGCGGCCCGCGAACGATCACCGTGTGCTGCAACGCTTCCGTGACGGGGAGCGGAATGTCGTCCCGGGTACGCGGGGTGCGCGGCCCGGTCATGGGGGAGCCGGGCAGTCCGGCACGCAGGGCGGCCACGAGCGCGAGCGCGGCGCGCAGGGCGCGCAACCGCGCACCGGCCGCGACCTGTCGCGCGCCGTACGCGGAGAGCCGGACCAGCCCGGACAGCGCGATCTCGCCACGCCGCAGCATCCAGCCGGTCGCCACGGCGGCCAGCAGATGGCCGAGGAGCATCGGCAGACCCGGCAGCAGGCCGACGAGCCCGTCCGGGTGCGTGCCGAACACGGCGGTCAGATGCTGCTGCCGCTCGGTCACCGATGCGGGGTCGATGCCCGCGGTGGCGACGATGCGGTGGGCATCGGCGGCGTTCAACCGGGCCGGACCCGCACCGCACACGAGGCTCGCCGCGAAGCGGATCAGCGGGTCCGCTCCGGTCGGGGAGGCCATCGGCGCTGCGGGCGTGCCCATGCTGAAGAGGGCGTGCAGGGCGATCTGCCCACCGGCCAGCGCGGCGGCGATCGACGGCAGCGAGCGCTCGCGCCCGGCGAGCGGCGCGATCAGCGCGAAGATCCCCAGGAATCCGGCGAGCAGCGTCCACCAGGGGATGGCGGCACAGGACGCCAGGGCGTGACCTGCCGCGGACAGCACGACACAGACCGCGGTGAACACCGTGGCCCTCAGGAGCCGTACACCGGCCCCGGCGCGTGCGACAGGTATGGACATGGCGGGGCCCATCATCGCACCGCGGCCCGCTCCCGGGAACGGCAGGTCCGGGCCATCCCACCCGTCCGGCGCACCCGGTCCGGCACGCACCGTCCGGCACGCGTGATCGACCACGCACGATCGGCGCGTCCGGACGACGGGTGCGATCCGACGCCCGCGTCCCCGTACGCACCCCCCGGGGCACGTGGTTCCACGTGTACGAACAGGTCCCGCCGCGCCCGGCCCCGGGTGACTACCGGGGCCGCCGGTTCCCGGGCGCTTCGGCATACACGGGCGCGCCGAGCGCTGGTATCCGCTGAACGAGCGGTCTCGCATCCGGTAGGCGCTTATGAACGGCGGGGCGGGGCAATACGTACCGGTGGTATGTCGAGCCGCAGCCAGGAGGCTGGAGCATGAGCATCTGGTGGTCCCTCCATCTGCGGCGCGAGGCTGCGAGCGTTCCGCTCGCCCGCCGCTTCCTGCTGGGCACGATGGAGACCGCGGGCGTGGATCCGGAGGTCTCCTTCGACCTGTCGGTCGCGCTGACCGAGGCCTGTGCGAATGCCGTCGAGCACGGCGGCGACCGTGCCCCCCGCGAAGACCGGCTCCCGGGTGAGCGGCGCGATCCGCGAGGAGAGCAGTGGGAGCGAAACCTAGGGGACGTCCGGGGCATACAGGGTGAACCCGGCGAAGGCTCCGGGGTGGCCCCCGGCCAGTACCGGGTCACCGCTTATCTGGACGGCGAGAAGTGCCGGATCGAGGTCGCCGACGCGGGGCCCGGCTTCCCCGCGCGGGGCGTGCCGTGCCCGTCGGGGCGGCAGCACGGATCCCAGCCGCACCCCTCGCTCAGCGCCGAGGACGGGCGGGGGCTCTGTCTGATCGAGCAGCTCGCCGATCACGTCCACTTCGGGAACGGCCCCGGCCGCGGCGCCGTGGTGAGCTTCGACAAGGTCCTCAAATGGAGGAAGGACGCCCTGCTCATGGTGTCCTGAGCGGGGGCGCCCTTCCGCGTGCGGCAACGGCCCTTGAGGGGCGTCAGCCCTTGAGCCGGGCCATCCATGCCTCGACCTCGTCGGCCTGCCGGGGCAGGGCGGACGAGAGGTTCCGGTTGCCGTCCTCGGTGACGAGGAGGTCGTCCTCGATGCGGATGCCGATGCCCCGGTACTCCTCGGGCACGGTCAGGTCGTCGGCCTGGAAGTACAGGCCGGGCTCGACCGTGAGGCACATGCCCGGCTCCAGCGTGCCGTTGACATACGTCTCGGTGCGGGCGGCGGCGCAGTCGTGGACGTCGATGCCGAGCATGTGACCGGTGCCGTGCAGCGTCCAGCGGCGCTGGAGGCCGAGTTCGAGGACCTTGTCCACGGACAGGTCGCCCAGCAGGCCCCAGGCGACCAGGTGCTCGGTGAGCACGCGCTGGGCGGCGTCGTGGAAGTCGCGGTACGCGGCTCCCGGCTTGACGGCCGCGATGCCCGCCTCCTGGGCCGCGTGGACCGCGTCGTAGATCTTCCGCTGGAGCGGGGTGAACGTACCGCTGATCGGGAGCGTGCGGGTCACATCGGCGGTGTAGAGGTCGTTGGTCTCCACCCCCGCGTCGAGGAGCAGCAGGTCGCCGGAGCGGACCGGGCCGTCGTTGCGCACCCAGTGCAGGGTGGTGGCGTGCGGACCGGCCGCGCAGATCGAGCCGTAGCCGACGTCGTTGCCCTCGACACGGGCGCGAAGGAAGAACGTTCCCTCGATGTAGCGCTCGCTCGTCGCCTCGGCCTTGTCGAGGACCTTCACGACGTCCTCGAAGCCGCGCGCGGTGGCGTCGCAGGCCTTCTGCAGCTCGGCGATCTCGAAGTCGTCCTTGATCCGGCGCATCTCGGAGAGGAAGACGCGGAGCTCCTCGTCGCGCTCCGCGGTGACCTTGTCGGTCAGGGCGGCTTCGACGCCGGCGTCGAAGCCGCGGACGACACGGACCGGTCCGGTGGCCTCGGCGAGCACGGAGGAAAGTTCGCGGACGTCGTTCGCCGGAATGCCCAGCAGCTGCTCGGCCTCGGTGAGGGAGTGGCGGCGCCCGACCCACAGTTCGCCCTGGCCGTCGAGCCAGAACTCGCCGTTCTCGCGGTCGGAGCGCGGCAGCAGGTGGATGGTCGCCTCGTGCCCGCCCTTGGTCGGTTCCAGGACGAGGACGCCGTCCTGGGTCTGGTCGCCGGTGAGGTAGGCGTACTCGGTGGAGGCGCGGAAGGAGTACTCGGTGTCGTTCGAGCGGGTCTTCAGATTGCCCGCGGGGACGACCAGCCGCTCGCCCGGGAAGCGCGCGGAAAGCGCGGCGCGGCGGGCGGCGGTGTGCGTGGCCTGGGGGATCGGTTCGAGGCCGCGCAGCTCCGTGTCGGCCCAACCGGACTTCATGTTCGCGGCGAGTTCGTCGGAGACGCCCGGGTACAGGCCGTTCTTCCGCTGCTTGATCGTTTCCTGTGCTGCTTCGGTCTCCGGGGTCTCCGGGTTCTCCTGAGCAAGCTCCTCAGCCACGATTCGTCTCTCCTTGATACGTCATTGGACCCCGTCCATCGTACGGGCGTACGGAAGGGGGCACAGGGTCGGAAGACCTGTTACACAGCCTGGGCGCGGTGTAAGCCGCGTACGGACCGTCGTCCGACGCGTCGTGCGACCGTTCACTCCGGCGCACGCGGGCCGCTCAGGTCGCCCGGACCGTTCGGGTCGCTCCGGGTCGTGCGGGTCGCTCCGGGGCGTGCGGGTCGTGCGGCCCGGTCGCGGCGCGCGGCTCGGACGGCTCAGTCGAAGCGCGCGGCGAGGACCACCACGTCCTCCGTGCCGCCGCCCTGGTCGAGGCCGTCCGGCAGCATGGTCCGCAGCACGTGGTCGGCGACGGCCGAGGCATTGTCGCGCAACGCCCTCGGCACGCGGGCCGCCGCGGCGTGGAGCCGTGCGAACGCCCGGTCCGTCGAGTCGCCGGTGCGGCGCAGCAACCCGTCCGTGTAGAGGAGCACGGTCTCGCCCGGCGCCGGGGCGATCTCCACACTGGGCGCCTCCCAGCAGGCGAGCATGCCCAACGGGGCGGAGACGGTGGTCTCGACGAACTCGGTGCGTCCGTCGCCGATCAGGAGCGGCGGGGTGTGGCCCGCCCCGGCCAGCAGGATCTTGCGGCAGGACGGCTCGCAGTAGGCGAAGAGGGCGGTCGCGGAGCGGGCGGGCTCGGTGAGCCGCAGCAGCAGTTCCAGATCGGAGAGGACGGCGACCGGATCCTCGCCCTCCATTACGGCGTACGCCCGCAGACCGGCGCGCAGCCGCCCCATGGCGGCCAGGGCGCTCGGCCCGGAGCCGTCCACCGAACCCACGGCGAGACCGAGGGCGCCCTCGGGCAGCGCCAGCGCGTCGTACCAGTCGCCGCCGCCCTCCGGCGCCGCGCGATGACGCGCCGCCAGCTGGACGCCGGTGACCCTCGGCAGGCGGGTGGGCAGCAGTTCCTCGGCGACGGTGGCGACATCGGCCCTGGCCCGCTCCAGCTCCAGCAGTCTGGCCAGGTGTTCGCCGGCGTAACCGGCGTAGAGGGTGACGAGGTGGCGCTGGCGTTCCAAGGGTTCGGCGGGTTCGTCGTACAGCCAGACGGCGGCGCCGAGTCTGCCGGTCGCCTCCGCGGTGATCGGCACGGCGTGACTGGCGGCGTACCCGAGCCGGGCGGCCACCTCCCGGCGGCGGGGGTCCAGGGTGGTGTCGCCGAGCAGATCGGGGGTGGTCCGTGTCCCCTCGGCGTCCGGGAGCCCGTCCAGGATCCGGCCGTAGGAGGTGGCGCTGCGCGGCACCGTCTCGATGTGCCCGAGTTCGGCGTGGGCGAGTCCCAGGCCCACGGTGCTGACGGGGCCGCGGTGGTCGGACGGCTCGAAGACGACCAGGCCGCGGCGGGCACCGACCAGGGCGGCGCCGGCGTCCAGGAGCTCGTGCAGGGCGCCGTCGAGCGTGCTGGTCCGGGCCAGCCGTTCGGTGAGTTCGTGCAGCGTGGTCAGATCGGAGACCCAGCCGGCCAGCCGGTCCTGGACGAATGCTCCGGGGGTGGCCGGTGCTCCGGAGAGAGAACCGGCATTGTGCGTCGAAACGGGAACCGTAGGATCGATTCCAGCCACTTTCGGCAGGTGCGGGGCGCTCATGGCAGACGGCTTTCCCGCCGGTGCGTTTCTTGGAATAGCATCGCAAACCCCCATGTCATTCTGCGTCGCTATCAGTGCATCTACACGTACACGTAGCATCCACATGTACACGCACAAGTAAGGTGATGTCCAGCATTGTCCCTACGGGATTTATGGTGTCCGAGCAACTGTTAAGTTGGCTGAAAAATGCACATGGTGACAGCTAATTGGGGTCGACTGAGAGTGCTCGACAGGGGGTGCTCTCGGGGCGAAGTCCCAGGAGGAGTCCCGCAGGAAGCGTCATTTCGGGCATGCTGGGTACGTAATCGATGATGGTCAGGGGCAGTTCCCATCGCCCCGGGAACCCGGCAGCAGGCCCGGACGTCCTCTCTTGTGACGGCCACACCCCCACCCCCGAGTGGCGGGGTTTGCACCGTGGGACGACACGCGCGAAGTATGCGCTCTCCTCGGCAGGCTGGTGTCCGGCCCGCCTCACCCCCCCTTGCTCGACCTGGCTCAGCGCACGCTCGGCACGACGAACGACCAGTACCGCAAGTCGAACGAGCATGCACGCACGGCGAAGTGACGCACACGCGATGTGACGCACGCGTGGTGTGATGTGGCCCCTCGGCGTTCAACGGAAAGGAACGAGCGCTCATGCGCGAGATCCTCGGAAGGCGACGCAGGCTCCGGCGCAGGGCAAGGCCCGCCCAGCTCGACGCGGTCCTGGTCTGTGCCACCGCGTGGCAGTGGCCCGTGCTCCCCGGAGTGGGGCTGGAGGCGGTCGACGGTCGCGGTGGCCGGGACGGCCTTGGCCGCGGGTGCGCCTGCCCCGATCCCGAGTGCGCCGTACCCGGCGCGCATCCCTTCGACCCCGGCCTGCTGGCGGCGACCACCGACGAGCGCATGGTGCGCTGGTGGTGGACCAACCGGCCCACCGCCCCGATCCTGCTGGCCACCGGTGGCCGCGCTCCCTGCGCGTTGAGCCTGCCCGCCGTGGCCGCCGCGCGGGCGCTGGCCGAACTGGACCGGATGGGTGCGAGGGTCGGCCCCGTGGTGGCCACGCCGACGCGGTGGTCGCTGCTGGTCGCTCCGTACACCCTCGAACGGCTCGGTGAGCTGCTGTACGCCCAGGACCGGGTGCCCAGTTCGCTGCGTTTCCACGGCGAGGGCGGTTATCTGGTCCTTCCGCCGTCTGCGACGGGGACGGGGCAGGCGCGCTGGGAACGAGGCCCCGCACGGGGTCCCGAGCAGGGCGCGGGGGCCCGTGGCACTGCCCGCGGCGCGGAAGCGGCGGAGCCGTGGCTTCCGGAGGTGGGGACGGTGCTCGACGCGCTGGTCGAGGCGAGCAACGGCGCGCCCGACGGGGGCAGCCGGCTCGCGTACTGAAGGCCCGACGGCATGGGCGCCGCCGTCACGGGGCAGCGCCTCGGGGCGTCGGCCCGTCAGCGCGGCGAACCCAGGGCCCGTGGCGCGGCTGTTCGTGGGCGCGTGCCCCGGGCCCGAGTGCTCCTGGGCGGTTGTGTGTCCGGGGCGGGCCGGTGGAAGGCCGGGGCCCGGGACCGGACGTGCGGGGCAGGGTGGCGGACACCCTGGGGAGGCGCTCGGGGGAATGGGCTTCCGGCGGCATATAGGGGTATTTCGCGGTGCCGTCGCGGAATCACCACCGGACAGACATCGAACTGTTCGAAGTTCGGGCGAAGTTCGGGCGAAGTTCGGGTGAAGTCCGGGCGAAGTTCGCAGATGCTGTCATCCTTCATTGATCGCCGGAGACGTGATCGGAGCCGTGCCGGGTCCTGCCGACAGTGCGCGCTGTGCGATTCCTCGGCCCTGCACTTCGAGCGGGCTTTACGGGAATCTCCGAGTCGCCCTCTCCGGTGATGTCTTGTGTCGGGTCTTGTGTCGGCTCCGCGCCCGCTCAAGCAAAGTCTGCCGCTGCAAAGTGCGGCGAGTTTTGGATTTCTGACGAGCCTTCCGTGGGTATTTCGCAGAAATTCGAAGACTTATTCGATCTCTCTTGTGGGGGGAGCGTAAAGGGGGCCCGGATCTTTCTTCGGCCGAGAACGATCGCCTCGACGGAGCCCGTCGTGGACGGTGCGGGAGGGGGGCGGCCGGCGCGGAACACGGCGTCAAAAGGCGTGCAGCCGCGCGGTGTTGAGCGCGATGTGCGGTGGTGGGAGGCTCGCGCCGACCGCACAGGGGCGGGGTCGTCGCGGTCGGGCGGCGTACGGCTGGGGCGCGTTGCCGAGTTGCCTCGGAGGCGGAGCGTGCGCGGGCTTACGCGCCGGGCGTGCGCTGTGCGCCGTACCGGAAAATGAGGATGCCCGATCGCTGGCGACGGGGGATGCACCAGCGACCGGGCTTCTAGAACGGTAACAAGAGATCTGCCGTTCGCAAATTCGATCTCGCGTATTCGGACAGGGATTTACCTGCCGGTACCGGGGTTGTGACGCGGGTCACCGAGTCGGACCGGCGGTCGTCACTGTCAGCTGAGCGTCACTTGGCGGTTGGTGAGCCCGCCGCGGGCCCGTCGCTCCTCGGCGGTGATCGGCGCGTCCGAGGCGAGCGCCCCGGCCAGCCGCTCCGCGAACTCCGCCGCGGGCTTCTCGCACTCCGCCGCCCCCATCGCGCTCGGCAGGTCCCAGACCGGGACCATCAGTCCGTGCGCCCGGAAGGAGCCGACCAGCCGTGTCCCCTCGCCCAGCGAAGAGACACCGGCGGCGTGCAGCCGGGCGAGCGCGTCGAGAAGCTGCTCCTCGGGGTGTGGCATGACCCACCGCAGGTGGTTCTTCTCCGGGGTCTCGCACCAGTACGCGGCATCCACTCCGGAGAGCCGTGTCGTGGGGATCGCCGCCTCGTTCGCGCGCTCCAGGGAGGCGGAGACCTCGGGCGTCGCGTTCTCCGCGTCCGGAACCCAGAACTCGAAGCCGGAGTGGACGACGGGCTCGAACGGCGCATCGGAGTCGAGCATGTCCTGAAGACGCGGTCCGTCGGCCGGTGCGCGCCGCGCGGTCACGGGCGAACCGGGGGCCGCGGCCAGCGCCTGCTGGAGCGTGTCGGCGAGGTCGCGGCTGAGGTCGCCCGAGGGGGTGTCGTTCTGCAGTCCGAGCAGCACCGAGCCGTCGTCGCGGCGGAGCGCCGGCCAGGCCATCGGCAGGACGGTGGCGAGGGTCACGGAGGGCACGCCGTCGGGGAGCCCGCCCTTCAGCTTCAGTTCGACCGTGCCGGCCGGCACCAGTTCCCGCAGGGCGACCCAGTCGCACTCGCCGGTCAGGCCCTCGAAGGGGCGCTGGACCAGCTCGGTCACGGCCTGGGCGGCGGTGCGGCCGTGGCACGCCTTGTAGCGTCGGCCCGAGCCGCACGGGCAAGGCTCACGAGCCCCGACCACCGGGATCTCGCCATCCTTGAGTTGCTGCTTCCCGGCCTTGGTCTGAGGGCGCTTCTTGGCCATGGTGGGCTTTCTCCCGATTGCGACAGTGCGGTCTGGGCCGCGAGCCTAGCGGCCCGTGTCACCTCCGACACACACGCCCGCTCACCCGTCTCGTGCGACCGCGCCGCGCACCGCATGGTTCACGGGTTCCGCGCACGCGCTCCACGTCGGGGTGACGCCGGTGCGCGAGGTTTCCGCCGGTCCCGTACCGGACGCCGAGCCGCGCCCGTGCCACCGGACGCGTGCGTCCGGCCCGAACCGCGCGATGCCGCCGTGCCGCCGTAAGGTGCGGGGTCGCCATGAGGCGCCGTGTCGCCATGAAGCAGTGACGCGTCTTCGGCCCGTGGCCCGCCGGTCGTCCCGCTCGCGTCGCCGGGCGCGGCCTCAGCCCGCGTTGTCGAGGGGCTTCGTGAAGCCCAGCCGGTCCAGCGCCGCCGGACCCGGCACGCCCGTCGCGCGGCGCATACCCGACAGCCTCGGTGCTCCCGGGGAGCCGTGCCCTCCGGACGAGCGCGCGCGCCCATCGCTCCCGCGGGCTTCGTTCCCGTGCCCGAGCCCGTTGCCGGGTCCGGGCGCGTTGCCGCGCCCGTCGTTCCGGCGTAGCCCGTTCCGGTGTCCCTCGTGGACGAGGACCCAGACGGTGACCTCACCGGGCGAGTCGTCACGTACGCCCCACTCCTGGGCGAGCGCGCTGATGATGTTGAGACCGCGACCGCCGCGGGCCGTCACCGACGGCGTGGCCGGAACCGGCCGCGTCGGGCCGCCGCCGTCCGTCACCTCGACGGTCAGCCCGCCCGCTCCGTCCACGCGCCAGGCGGCGCGGACGTCGCCCTCACCCGCTTCCGCGTGCCGTCCCAGCGGCCTGCCGTGCCGGTAGGCGTTGCTGAGCAGTTCGGAAAGAATCAATACGGCATCGTCGATGACCGCATCCGGCATCCCGTGGTCGCGCAACTGCTCGCGCATCCGGTGCCGTGCCTGCCTCACGCCCGCAGGGCCATGGGGAACGGCCATGCTCGACGACGTGGGCACTTCCTGTGCCACCACCAACGCCACCCCCGAGACCTCCTTTGCCCCACGCCACGAAGTGGATGCCCCCCTGGGCCGGACCGGAAACCGACCGTTCGCCCACCGGTGACGCACTCGTGACGATCGAGTACGGTTCGAATGCGCCGTCGCACTCTCTGTAACGGATGTTAAAGGCGTCCCAGTTGTGACAGAACCTGTTTAGGGCGATTCGTGATGATTGCGTCTACGCCGAGGCTGACGCAGAGTTCGACGTCCTCGGGCTCGTTGACCGTCCAGACGTGGACGCGATGGCCCGCACGGTGCAGGCGTTCGACGTAGCCGGGGTGGCTGCGGATGATCCGTATCCCGGGACCGGCGATCCGCGCCCCGGCGGGCAGTCGGCCGTCGCGCAGGCGCGGCGAGACGAACTGCATCAGGTAGACGGTGGGCAGGGCGGGCGACGCGGCCTGGATGCGGTGCAGGGAGCGCGCGGAGAAACTCATGATCCGTACCGGCGAGGGGCCGTCGGCCGGTGGGGCGTCGAGCGAGAAACGCTTCAGCAGGTGCAGCAGCCGCTCCTCGACCTGGCCCGCCCAGCGGGTGGGGTGCTTGGTCTCGATGGCGAGCTGGACGGGGTGTCCGGCGGCCCGTGTCTCGGTGACGAGTTCGAGCAGCCGTTCCAGGGTGAGCACCGAGGTGAGCTCTCCCGGCACCGGGTTCCAGTCCGGAGCCTCCGGGCCCTCGCGGTCCTTCCAGGAACCGAAGTCGAGGGCGGCGAGCGCGGACAGCTCCAGCGCGGAGACGGCACCACGGCCGTTGGAGGTGCGGTTCACCCGGCGGTCGTGCACACACACGAGGTGCCCGTCGGCGGTGAGCCGTACATCGCACTCCAGGGCGTCGGCGCCGTCCTCGATCGCCTTCCGGTAGGCGGCCAGGGTGTGCTCGGGGGCGTCGTCGGACGCGCCCCGGTGGGCGATGACCTGGATGGGAGGATGCATGGAGGGCTGCCGCGCTTGGGTCACTGCGTCATCGTGTCACCGAGGAGCGGGCGCTGGGTACAGCTCGCGCCGGAGGCGCCCGCGCGAAGGTGCCGCGCACCGGACGACGCGCGGCGGCGTGTGCGACGCGTCCGCGCGGCGCGCGGTGCGTCTTCCGCGCCGCCTCGGTGTGCGTCGGGCGCATGCTGCCGGGTACGTCGGGCGCTTGTTGCCCGGTACGTCGCGCCGACCGCGGGCGGAAGCCCGTTTTGTCGGATGTAAGGGCCGGCTGGCGGATGCACAGGTCCTGCTTACAGTGGCCTGACGAGTCATGGGAAAAGCTGTCCCAGGACACGTACACAGCGGATCTCTTGCCGAAAATCGTGTGGAATCGAGGAGTAAAGAGCTGTGAGCACAGAGAACGAGGGCAGCGAGGGCACTGCGGGCGAGGCCGTTCCGCCGGTTCCGTCCGTACCTCCCGTGCCGCCGGCCGATGCTCCCCAGGGGGCTCCCGCTTCCACGTCCGCCCCTGGACACCCACAGGCACCGCAGACCCCCGCGGGGAGGCCCGCGGGGGAGGAGCGGCCCTCCGAGGACGGAGAGGCCGGGGGGCCTTCGGCTCCGACGGCCGGACAGCCCTCCGCCGCGACCGACGGACCGGCCGCGACCACCCCCATGGGGCCGGTCCAGGCCCCGGCTCCCTCCGGTTTCCAGTCTGCCGCCGAGGCGAACTGGCCCCCGCCCCCTCCTTCCGAACCCATGTACGCGCACCACGGCGCGGACGGCGGGGCACCGGTCTGGGGCGCTCCGGACCAGTTCCCCGCCCCGCAGGGCCCGAAGAAGCGGGGCATGGGTGGCCTGGTGGCGGCCGTGGCGGCGGCGGCGCTGATCGCGGGCGGTATCGGTGGTGCCTTCGGCTACTGGGCGGCCGACCGCAACAACACGTCCAACGGCTCGACCACGGTCTCGGCCTCGTCCGACCCGCAGGGCTTCAAGCGTGACCCCGGCACGGTCGCGGGCGTGGCCGCCAGGGCACTGCCCGGTGTGGTCACCATCGACGCACAGGGCGGTGACGGCGAGGGCGGTACGGGCACCGGCTTCGTGTACGACAGACAGGGCCACATCCTCACCAACAACCACGTGGTGGCCTCCGCGGCGGACAGCGGCCGGCTCACGGCCACGTTCTCCAACGGCAAGAAGTACGACGCCGAGGTGGTCGGCCGGGCGCAGGGCTACGACGTCGCGGTGCTGAAGCTGAGGAACCCTCCGTCGGGGCTCGCCCCGCTGCCCCTCGGCAACTCGGACCATGTCGCGGTCGGCGATTCGACGATCGCGATCGGTGCCCCGTTCGGCCTGTCCAACACGGTGACCACGGGCATCATCAGTGCCAAGAACCGCCCGGTCGCCTCCGGGGACGGGGCCGGCGGCGGCAACTCGTACATGAGCGCCCTGCAGACGGACGCGTCGATCAACCCGGGCAACTCCGGAGGTCCGCTGCTCGACGCGCGCGGCGCGGTCATCGGCATCAACTCGGCCATCCAGTCGACCGGCAGCGGCATGGGCCAGACCCAGGCCGGCTCCATCGGCCTCGGTTTCGCGATCCCGATCAACCAGGCGACGACCGTCGCCCAGCAGCTGATCAAGACTGGTCAGCCGGTCTACCCCGTGATCGGTGCCACGGTCAGGATGGACGAGCGGGCCGGCGGAGCGCTCATCTCCGAACGGGGTGCGGGCGGCGGCACGGACGCCGTGGTGCAGGGCGGTCCGGCGGACAAGGCCGGCCTGCGGGCCGGTGACCTCATCACCAAGTTCGGCGACACCGTGGTCGACAGTGGCCCGACCCTGATCGGCGAGATCTGGACGCACAAGCCGGGCGACCGCGTGCCCCTCACCTACGAGCGTGACGGCAGGACGGCCACGACCGAAGTCACCCTGGGGGAGCGCAAGGGCGACAGCTGACCGGTCAGGGCGTCCCCGTGTCGGTCCCGGTCGGTGAACCGGTGACGCGGGGTGGGTTGCCCGAGCGGCCTCAAGGCAACGGTCTTGAAGAACGCGAGGGCAAACCCGAGGGAAAACCCGAGGGCAAACGCGAGGACGTAAAAGCGTCTCCGTGACTTCGGACCCCACCGCCTCCACAGGTCGGCAGACATTTATGCGGAAGGGGCGTCTCTCATGAGAGACGCCCCTTCCGCATGCCGGCTGTCTCGCGTTGATGCGGACCTGCCACGCCGCGGACCGGTGCGTGCGGACCACGTGTGGACCAGATTCCTGCCGACGCCCGGCAGCTCATCAGACGCACCCTTGACCGGCCGGCTCAGGCGCTCGCGGGCCGGGCAACAGCGGTCTGCGCGGAACCGGAAGTCCGGGGGTCTGCGCGGCCGCCGTCGACCGCCTCACCTTCGACGGCGCCATCGGCCGAGCGACCCTCGGACATGCGTAAACGGAAGGTGAATATTTCCCGCGAGTCAGGTGTACAACTTTTTACCTTCTTCGTGAGTCGAACTGGTGTACACCATTTCGCCCCATCTGGGCGAACGTCTTGCAAGAGGAAGCCTACCCATGATGATCCGTCGGTTGTGTGGAGTCCTGCGCGTGCGCGGGGTGACCGACCTGCTCCTTGTGCTCCTGCTCGGCGTCGGCTTCGTCGCGCTGCCGGTTTTCGCCCTGCTGCCGTCCCTGTGGGGTTTCGTGGCGGCGGCGGCCGTGACGTATGTGGTGGACGAGGTTCTGCATGTGCGAGCCCCGAGTTTCGTGCGCCGGCTGGCGGCGCTGCATCTCGATCGCACCATGCGGTTCGCGGTTCGTACGGTGATGCTGCTCGCACTGGCCAGCCGGATGGACGCGCCCGGCGCGGTGCTGGTCACCGCCCTCGCCGTCTTCAGCGGTCACTTCGCGATGATGATGCTGTACGCGGCGGTGCACCACGCCATCCGCCGGCGCCGGGTGCTGCCGCTGGTGGTGCGCAACCTCGACCTGAGCGAGCTGCCGATACCGCAGCAGCCGCCCGCCGTACTGTACAGACGCCACTTGCGCAAGCTCCTGCACCTGGACCTGCCGGCCCACGCCGGGCTCCTCGCCGCGCTCGCCGCCGGCACCTGGGAGCCGGCCTACGCGGGCTTCGCGGTCACCGTCGGTGTGACCGCGGCGGCTGTCCTCGCACTGCTGGGCCAGTACCGCAGGGTGCGCCGGATGCCCGCACGGGACGAGGTGTTCGCCGAGGTCAACCGCCAGCTGAAGGGGTACCGGCCGGAGGTGGCGCTCTATTTCAGCTTCGCGGCCGTCTCCCGTGACTTCATGTACCAGGTCAACATGTGGATCGAGACGCTTGAGCAGCTCGACCTGCGCCCGGTGATCATCCTTCGGGAGCGTGCCTCGTTCCGTTACCTGAGCCGTACCTGGATCCCGGTGGTCTGCGTGCCGAAGGCCGACGACCTGGCCGAGCTCGAACTGTCCGGCGTCCGGGTCGTGCTGTATCCCGGCAACGCGGGCAAGAACGTTCACATGCTCCGTGTGGCCGAGGCCAAGCACGTCTTCATCGGGCACGGCGACAGCGACAAACTCGCCAGCAGCAACCGGGTCAGCAAGGTGTACGACGAGATCTGGGTGGCCGGCCGCGCGGGCCGGGACCGCTACCAGCGGGTGCGGCACGCGATCAGCGACAGCGCGATCGTGGAGGTGGGTCGCCCGCAGCTGTCCCCGATCCGCCTGCACGCCGAGCACGTTCCCGGCCCTCTGCCCGTCGTCCTCTACGCGCCCACCTGGGAGGGCTGGAGCGACGACGATTGCCACACCTCTCTGATCCCGATGGGCGTACCCCTCATCGAGAAGCTCCTGGCGGAGAACGTACGGATCATCTACAAGCCGCACCCGCTCACCGGCAAGCGCTCGGCCGAGGCGGCGGCCGCCGATCAGGCGATCCGCGAGCTGCTGCGCGTCGACAACGAGCGGCGCGACCCCGCGAAGGCGGAGGCCGCGGTGGCCGCCGTACGGCCCCGGCTGCAGGAGATCCAGGCCCGCCTCGACGAACTGGCCGGCCGGCACGACGGCGACGACGACGCCGAGCAGATGCGCGAAGCCCGGGTTCCCGACCGTGCCGGGGCGGCCGAGTGGCAGGAACTGCGCGCCGAGTGGCACCGGATCTTCTGGGAGAGCCAGGGCGCCGTCCGCCACAACGTGATTGTCGATCAACTGCCGAACCTCTACGAGTGCTTCAACCAGGCGGACATCCTCATCAGCGATGTCTCCTCGGTGGTCGCCGACTTCGTGGCCAGCCTCAAGCCGTACGTCCTCACCAACGCGCACGACCTGCCCGACCACGAGTTCCGGGCCGCCTACACCACTGCGGGCGGCGCCTACCTCCTCGACCGCGCGTGCACCCGCCTCCCGGAGATCCTCGACTCGGTCCGCGCCCCGCACACCGACCCGTTGGTCCTCGACCGCCGTGCCCTGAAGGAGTACGTCCTGGGCCCCGACCACCCCACCTCCATGGAGCGCTTCAACTCCGCCACCAACGTCCTGGCCGCGAAGGGAGAGGCGGAACAGGCCGAAGCCGCGAGGGAGGCGCACCAGGGAATCCCCGCGACGGCGCTGCAGCGGACCGGGCTCGGGTGACACGAGCGCGTTCGCAGGCCAGCGGCGCTCCTCGCTTATTCGATGCTTATTCGATCAAGCCTCGGACACCAATACGCGCGAGAGCACGGGGCTTCGCTTCCATGCGTCGGCGCCGGACCGGGGGCTTGGGCGCTGACCAGGGCACGGGGCAGCGGAAACGGTGCCGGCGGGCCCTGTGTGGACCACGTACCCCGCGAAACGCTCGCGGCCGGTACGCTGTACCCGCTCCGTCCCTGGTGGACGGACCAAAGGTGGGTTGCCCGAGCGGCCTAAGGGAACGGTCTTGAAAACCGTCGTGGCGTGAGTCACCGTGGGTTCAAATCCCACACCCACCGCACAGCTGAACGGCCCCTGACCAGGCGTGACGGTCAGGGGCCGTGATGCTGTCCGGTCTCCGCCAGTCACCGTGTCTCCCCCTGGTTTCCCGCCCGATCGGGCACGGAAGGGGCACGCGAGGGGCACGGCCTGACCGCGGTCTGAGGAGATCCATGGGGCGGCGGACGCCCGTCAGTTACCGGGGTTACCGGTTGATCGGGATCTCGTAGACGATCTCGCAGTGAGCGACGGGCACCACGATGTCCGCCGTCTCCACGGGCCGCCCCTGGTCGCTGTAGTACGTCCGACGGATGTGGGTGACGAAGGCGGCCTTCTGGATGCCCAGAAGCGACGCCTCCTCGGCGGTCGCCTGCCGCGGCTCCGGCTGCTCCACGGCGTGGCTGACGGTGATGCCGATCGCGGCCATGCGGTTCACGACACCCGCCCCGGCGTGCGGCCCTCCCTCGGGGAGGACGACGAGAGTGCCGGCAGTGAGGTCGTACGGCTCCCAACTCGTCGACAGCTGAACCGGCCTGCCGTCGGCCAGGAACTCGTACGTCGTGCGGACGCACAGATCGCCCTCGGCGATACCCAGGCGTGCCGCGATCTCCGCCGTGGCGGGGACCTTGGCGTCGGTCAGACTCTCCCAGTCGCCCTGCTTGCCCATGGCCTTCATGTCCGCACGAAACGGAGAGCTGCCGGGCTGCTCGCGTGCCGTTGAACGGACAACCCGCACTCGCTGTCGGGGCTCCGCAACGTAGGTGCCGGAACCGGCGCGGCCCTCCAACATGCCCTGGGAGATCAGCAGCTCCTGTGCCCGGCGGACCACGTTCTCGCCCACGTCGTACTCCTGGCCGATCTGGGCGCGGGAGGGCAGCCGGTCGCCCGGCTCCCATACGTGCTCCGCGATCCGCCGCCGGAGCTCGTCGGCGATGCGGAGATAGGGCGGCTGCTCAGGCATATGGAAAATCTAGTCCACTAGCTCTAATCTAGTTAACTAGCTTCACTGAAAGTGATCGCCGGTGACGGAGGCTGCCCTGTGCCCGCTTCAGGAGTAAGAGCGGCGGCCATCGCCGCAAGGCTGTCGTCCGTTGGGCTCCCTGCACGCGTGGAGGAGCACGCCGGACATACGGCGGTCGAAACGGAGGTACCGGAATCGCTCCCCGCCGAGTCATGGCGGGTGGTTCTGGAAGCGGTGGCCGAAGCCGATCGGTTCGGGTTCCTGGCTACCAGCCTGAACGGCCGCACCCTTTGGGCGGTCGTACACAAAGCGGTCCCCTCGACGGGCGATGTCGGGGGACCGAGCCATCAGCGATAGGAGCTGAGTAGCGTGTTCAACCGTATCCGCTGTGCCGTCTCACTCACCAGGGCGCGGTACTTCCCCAAGGGCAGGCACCGCCGCCCCTTAACGCCCTCCCGGCCGATGGCTGTCTTCGTGCCCCCTACGCCGATCGACAGGTCGACGGCCGGCCGGGGACGGGTCTCGGACCGCGTAGACCACACGGACTCGCTCGCGGGTGAGGACATCGCGCTCGTCCGTCCGTATGTGCTGGCCTGGGAGAAGCGTGTACGGCAACGTTCGATGGTCCTGGCTCCCCATCTGCCGACTGAGGCCTGGTCGGCTCTCGCGGGGGTCCGTTGATGCCGCCTCGCCAACAGCCCGGATTCACGCCCGCCGCGGCGGCCTCCTACCGATCGATCGCATGCCGGATCGGTACGCACCACGCCTGCACGGAATCCTCCCTGCCCTCGGTGCCGGTCGATGTCTCGGTGGTCTACGAGGCATGCGACTGCCCCTGTCACTCGACGTTCGCCGAGTCCGCGCCCGGGGAGGTGCACCGATGAGGGGACAGTCGCCCGGGGCTGCGCTGCCATCCACCGTCGAGATCACCTCGACCACCGTGCGGCGCGGCGACGTCATCCAAGTCGGCGGCCGGGCATGCCGGGTGAGTGACCTCTGCCAACTGCCGTGCGATGCCGAGCAGTTGCAGTTCGAGCCGGGCGAGCTGTTGACCGCACATGGGCGAACTCGGCTTGCCACCGTACGAATGCTGAGAAGGCGGTGACCGAGTCCATGTCTTCTCGCCGTCACGGCATTGCCAGCGATCTCCGACACCAGATCACGACCGGTCGCATCAAGGCCGGCGAACGCCTGCCGTCGGAGGCTGACTTGGCCCGTCAGTACATGGTCAGCACGCCGACGCTGCGGAGCGCTCTCGCGGTGCTTGAAAGGGAAGGGCTCGTCGAGAAGATCCACGGCAAGGGGAACTTCGTTCGTCGCCCCCTCCGCAAGATCACGTATGTCGGCGGATGGGGAACGCTGGATCCGTCGACTGCTGCGGACGCGGCTCTGCGCGTCACTGTCCGCAGAACCGAGATCCGGGCGCACGGACGCCTGACAACCCTGTTGCGGGTGCTGAGCGGCAGCCCGTTGTTCGAGTACTCCTGCCTCAGCCACGAGGGGGAGTCGCCACACAGCCTGGCCCGCATCTACGTCCCGGGCGACCTGACGCCAGCTGCAACGCTCGGCGACGGATCCTCATGTGAGCGGATGGTTATGGGCTTTGCCGTACTAAACCCTCCGCCGGCCGACGTCCGGGAGACGGTGTGCGCCCGCCTGCCGACACCGGACGAAGTGTCGACCCTTCGGATCAGCTCCACCGTGGCGGTTCTCGCGATCACACGCGTTGCCGTCGACAGCACCGGGCGCGTCATCGAGGTCGCACATCTGGTGTTTCCAGGGGGCCGCGCCGATGCCGTCTTCACCACCCATCACGTGATCAACGAGAGGCGAACGGAAGGATGACGAACCGAAACAAACTGCGGCTTCTCCCGTGGTCGGGGCCGGAAGACAAGCCCTGCTACCTCAGCACCGATGAGAGAGACGGACACATGTCCCGCCTGGCAGACAGCATCGAGGCGGTGCAACTTGGGATGGCAACCGAACTGCTGGAACAGGCCTCGGAAACTCTTGGCGACGAAGAAGCGGGCCGGGAGGATTTGCGGATGCTGGGGAAGGAGCTGGCGGGGGCCTTGCGAGACGTGCATCGTGTAGCGATCAGCCGCGGTCACCTCCTGACGGTGAGTGAACCTCATCGCTCCTGAAGGAGACGAGTGGAAGCCCACCGCGCAGGTGTACGGCCCCTGACCAGAGAAACGGTCAGGGGCCGTTGCGCTGCACGGTGCCGTTGCCAGGCACCATGGACCTGTGCGATAGGGCATGGGCGCCTTCTGATCCGTAGCTCTACAGAGAACGGTCATTGGAGCTCATACAGGTCGCAGGGAGAAGCGCGAGTGCCGGTGTCGAGTACTGGCGGTTCCTGACGTTGCTGTGTTCCGTTGCTGTACCACGACGTGGGATCGAGTTGCGGGGTGGCTGGCTGACTCGAACGCAGACTCTTGCCGCGAAAGCCGAGCATCAGGCGTCGGAGCTCAACTCCTTGACCTTTAGCAGTAGAGCCTCCTGGTTACGACGGCTGCGCACATCGTCCTTGCGCAAACTCCTGCCCTCGTTCAAGACAGACTGAAACTGATCGGTGGCAAGCTTGACTGCAGTAGCGATCGCTACCTCAAATCTCTCCGAATCTGAGATCTTGAAATTCAGCTTTTTAGCCGCTTTCAGTCGCCCCCTCGCGGTCTCTACGTCAGGAATTTCGAAGATAGGGACTAGCTTCGGCATGATCAGAGCGGACACCATCATTGCGATGTGGTACTTCGCGGCTTTGAGAGTAGTCGAGTCGGGCGTGCGGGCGAAGAATCTATCTACCCGATACAAGATCCAGGACGCGTAGTAGTAGGCCTCAACGGAGTATTCATCCCAAACGAATGAGTTCTCGACCTCTAGTTCTTTCGGAGCACCGATCGCCCGGGAAGACTCACCGAACAGTGTTGCAGCGACCGCTCGGTTGAGTTCAGGAGTCGTGACGATGCGAGTCCGCGGGAAATCAAGAGACGCATGCTGGTTCTGCCGCAGATAGCGTAGGCCGCCTACACCTGACTGGTTGAAATACTCTTCTACGTCCTTCGCCATCTGGGAACTCGCCTGGATGTCGGTTGAGCCGATGGGAGTTTGTAGGTTAGTGGCGATCGCCACGCTCGTACGCACCCCAACATCGTCTGAGCTGACAATCTTTACTGGGATCCAGAGGTCAGAGAGGAGGTCCGGTCTCACCTTAACCGCCTCGCTTGCTGCCCACCTAACGAGCTGGTGACTCGTCTGGCCACCATTTACGACCTGATACCCGGAAATGAAGAATCTGTCACCCGACCCCCGGAGGGATGTCGCAATGATCGTGAGTCCATTGTTAAGGAAGGGGAAGTGCTCGCGGTCATCGCTCTGTAGGGTGCCCGCGATCCTGGTATTTACGGGGTTATGGCTACCGAGATCGAGGCGCACGTTGTCGTCGAAGATGCCTGCCCGGACGGATCCAGATTCATCCGTCAGCAACTTCATCACCTCCGTGCCGGACAAGAGTCCGATGTAGGCCTCGTCCACCCGCTCCGTCGCAGGGATGGTCTGCCGCTTCTCAAAGTTAAACCGGATATTCTGTGGTCCGTGACGCTCTTTCAGTTTTGCGGCTAGTGCTTCGTGGCCATGAGTGTTGAGCTGCAAAGATTCTGAATAAATCCCGAGATCTCGAATACGATCAATCGCTGCTGTGACCTGCAGCTCTTGCCGCGCACTCTTCCCGTCATTGCCGCTGGTGGTGACGTAGAAGAGTTCACATGGGATTCGCGTGTCTTGAAACTTGTCACCGTTCTCTGCGATTCGATCAATCAAAGCAGCTAGGTCGACCAGAGACGGAGGAAGCTTGACGCTATTGGCCTTGATCGCGTACTTTGTCACGGCCTCGACGCCATGAAGGAACTTCGCGATGAGCTTAGAATCGTAGGACTCGCTCGTCTTGGCCTGAATGAAGATTACCCTCGCTGCGTTAGTTGCCTGGTCTGAAATAAGGTCGTCGATCTCTGAGGGTTCGAAGACGATCTGTCCGTTGACCACGACGGCAGCGATGTCGACGCCCTCATCAGTCCCACCGCCCAGAACACTGCGCTCAATGTGCTCGACATCGTCCCGTACATAAGGGAAGAGGTAGTTGGCCGCGACATACAGCTCGAACTGTTGCGCCTCGCTCCCCTCGGAGCCGAAATCCCGTGCAAACTTGGCCACTCGCTTTGCCGTGAGCGTGTGCACTTCATCCCCCTACCCAGCGCGAGCGCCGATTGCCATCACCGTGTGTTTAGCAGCGAGCGTAGCGTCCGAGATGCCGCCGCCGCGAGCGAATGGTCAGGAAAGAAGAGTGTGATCATCTTCAGAATCGCTGACTGATCGACTGCGCTAACCCTCCGCTCCCATCCCGTCCGCCGTCGACCCACACACCGTGGAGCGGGCGTGGTTCAGGGGCGTCAAGGTGGAGCGCGCCACTGTACGAACGACCTTGACGCCCCTGGGCCGCGTCTGCTCGGCTCTGCCTGGGTCGACGGTGGACGGGATGGGAGCACCCCACGCACGCCCCAAACGTGCCCGCGGTCGGCAACGGCGCCCCTCCCATCCCGGTGCCGGCCGATCCCCCGCCGGAGGCATCGTCTTTGACCGCGACCCGTTCTATGCGGTGATCGACTCATGGCTTCCGGCCCTATCCACGTGTGGGCGCGCGTCGGCGCAGCGCGGGCGGAGCGGGCCGAAGGCAGGAGCGGCGCCCGGAGCGGAGCCGGGAAGCGCGCCCGGCGAAGCGGAGCGCAGCCGGGTGTCTTGATGAAGTAGAGAAGGTTTTATCCCGCTGGGATGAGGTGCCTGCCGTCGTGGCTCCGTACGTGGGGGCCGTTGCCTCCCAGGGCGTCCAGGAGCCTGATCGCGTAGACCTCGGACATGCGCTCGCTGACCTCGTCGGGTGTGAGCCATGAGACGGCCGTGGACTCGCTGGAGGTGCGTTCGGTGCCACCGGAAGGCTTGCAGCGGAAGACCAGGGCCACGATGCCGCGGGTCAAGTTCTTGTAGATGCCGGTGAGTTCGTCCACCTCGACGTGGATGCCTGTCTCCTCCAGGACCTCGCGGGCCACGCCGGCCTCGGGAGTCTCGTCGAGTTCGAGGATGCCGCCGGGGAGTTCCCAGGTGCCGTTGTCGGCTCGGCGGATCGCCAGGAGGCGCCCGTCCTCGCGCACCACCACTCCGGCCACGGACACGGAGTGCAGGGGAGGCGGCGTCGCTTCCTGTGATTGACTCATGTAGAGGAGCATAGGAGGCAGGGAAGGGCTATGGGAACTGCGGCAGGAGGGGGCGGCACCGGGCCTCGGTATGTGCAGATCGCGGACGAGATCGTGCGGCAGATCCGGGCGGGTGTTCTGAAGCCTGGTGACATGGTGCCGAGCGAGTCCGAGCTGGTGGACCGCTATGGCGTGTCCGGTGGCACCATCCGGAAGGCCATGGTCGAAGTGCGGGCGAGCGGGCTGGTCGAGACCCGGCACGGTAAGGGCTCGATCGTGAAGAACCGGCCGCCGGTGCGGCACCGGTCCTCCGATCGCTTCCGGCGTTCGCTCCGGCAGGGTGGGCAGGCCGCGTACCTCGCGGAGTCCGCGCAGTCCGGTGCCTCAGCCAAGGTCAGCGTCCTCTACATCGGGCCCATGGCGGCGCCCGAGGATGCTGCTCGACGACTGGGCGTCCCTGCCGGCACACAGGTGCTGGCCCGTCGACGCCTCTACTTCCGCAACGGCACCCCGGTCGAGACTGCCACGTCCTACCTTCCCTGGGGTGTCGTAAAGGAGATCCCGGAGTTGTTCGCCCAGAACCCCGGCGGCGGTGGCATCTACGCTCGACTCGAAGACCACGGGCACGAGTTCGCCGAGTTCGTCGAGACGCTGCAAGCGCGTCCGGCCTCGAAGGAGGAAGCGTCGGAACTGGCGCTGAGCCCGGGTGCACCGGTGGTTCATCTGATCCGGGAAGCGCGGACGACCGCGGGTCTCGTGGTCGAGGTATGCGACACGCTCATGGCCGCTGACCAGTTCGTTTTCGAGTACCGGATCCCTGCCGCGGACTGACGCTCGCTCAACTCCACGCAGCCCGTCACGAGTTCTTCATCGTGGCGGGTTGACTCATGTACAGGAGTGGTGCACTCTTCTTCATGTAACTCATGTACATGAGTGACGGAGTTCGGCATCTATAGAGGAGAGAGCTGCTGTGCGCCAGATTCCCGTTGACACCTCCGCCGCGACCGTGATGGTTGCCAAGACCCCGCAGCCCAAGATCAAGGACCGTCGCACCGGCGAGATCGCCACGGACGTCGAGACCGGCGCGACGCTGATGACGGTCGACGTGATGTTCGCGGCGAACGAGGAAGTGGAGATCCTTTCGATCACCGTCCCGGCGCCCGGGGTCACCGGTGAGCTGACCATGGGCACGCCGGTGGCGCTCACCGGCCTGATCGCCCGGCCCTGGGAGAACGACTTCAACGGCCAGAAGCGGCACGGCATCGCGTTCCGCGCGGTCGCGGTCACCTCGCTCGCCGACGCCGCGGCAAGGCCGAAGGCAGCCTGATCATGACCGGCTTCATGGTCGCTCTCGTGCTGGTCGCCGCCGTCGCGGGTCTCCTGCGGTGGCGGCGCCCCGCCTGGTACTGGCTGACCTTCGGGGTCACGCTGGCCGTGGTGCGAGTCCTGGTCCGGTACAGCTCCGTCATGGACGCGTGCGGACTGACCGTTCCGCCCGCGCGCTGGCGTCTCGCCCTGGCCCGAGCCGCCAACCGGCCGATACCGGAGTCGCGTCCACCGCGGATCCTGCGGCTGCGGCCGACTCGTACCGGTCTGGTCCTGCGGCTCAAGCTCCGCCCCGGACAGGACGCCTTCGACATCGCCGCCGCTTCTGACCGGCTCCGGCACTCGTTCTCGATGCATGGTGTGACCTCGCGTGAGCTGTCTTCCGGTGTCGTAGAGGTGCGGATGACCGGCTATGACGTGCTCAAGCGGGTGCAGATGCCGGTCGAGACCGATACTCGGCCGATGCGGGTACCGGTGGCCCTGCGGCAGGACGGCTCGGTGCACTACCGCGACTACCGGGCGATACCTCATGCCCTCACCCTCGGCGCCACGGAGTCCGGCAAGTCCGTCTACCAACGCAACCTGGTCGCCGGACTCGCCCCGGCGAACGTCGCCCTGGTCGGCATCGACTGCAAGAAAGGGGTCGAACTGTTCCCGCTGGCCCGCCGTTTCTCCGCGCTGGCCGACACCCCGGACACCGCCGCCGAACTACTTGACGCGCTCGTGGCCCGGATGGAAGGCGTGTACCAACTCATCCGTGCTGAGCAGCGAATCACCGCCGATGTGCCGGACGCGGAGATCGCTGCCGACATCTGGGACCTGCCCGAACACCTGCGCCCGATCCCGGTCGTCGTCCTGGTCGATGAAGTCGCCGAACTCGCCCTGTATGCCAACAAGGAGGAGGAGAAACGGCGGGACCGTGTCATCACTGCCTTGGTCCGCCTCGCCCAACTCGGCCGCGCGGCCGGCATCTACCTCGAAATCTGCGGGCAGCGCTTCGGCTCCGAACTCGGCAAGGGCATCACCATGCTCCGCGCCCAGCTCACCGGCCGCACTGCCCATCGCGTCAACGACGAGACGTCCGCCAACATGGCCTTCGGCGACATCTCACCGGACGCCGTCCTGGCCGCTATCCAGATCCCGGCCGAGATGCGAGGGGTCGCCATCGCGGGCGACTCATCCGGAGGATGGCACCGCATCCGCGCCCCGCACACCTCGCTGCGCCAGGCCGTGAATCTCTGCAACCGGTACGCCGAGCGGACGCCGGACCTGCCCGAGCTGGCCCCGTTCCGGCCTGTCCTGCCCGGCACTGCTGCCACTCCCATGCCGTCGACCAAGCCTTCTCCGGCTGCCGCCTGATCTCCATCTGAATCTCATCGGTCGGCGTGACCGTCTTCGCGCCAAGTCCCTACCCCCGCCATGCCTGATGAAGGGAGAACCCGCCATGTGCCCGAACTGCGAAGACATCGCCCGTACCGTGCTCCTGCTCGGCCAACTCGCCTTGTACGCCGAGATGGACGGTGCCGACCTCGACTTCGTGGAAGCCGTCAGCCCGTCCCTGGCCGTCTCGCTGCCTGAGCCGCCGCCCGGCATGTTCCCGTCCGGTGACGACACAGACGGCGGTCCCATCCACCCTGGCGAGTACTCCTGATGGGCGTCGGTCGCGGGCTCCGCGTCGATGCCGTCCTGGTTCAGGCCGTCATCGCCGGTGCCTTGTCCTTCGCCCACCTCCACGACCTCGCCGCCGCTGCTGGACAGGATGGCTGGAAGGCGTGGGCCTACCCGGTCAGTGTCGACCTGCTCCTGGTCGCCGCCTGGCGGCGCCTGCGGAGTGAGGGCCCGTCCCGGCTGGCCTGGTGCTGGTTCCTCGTCGCCCTGTTCGCCTCGCTCGGTGCCAACGTCGCCACCGCCGGGTTCCTCGACCTGGCGGACCCGCCCGCCCTGCTCCGCCTCGGCATCGCCGGATGGCCGGCCCTCGCCTTTCTCGGCGGCACGCTCCTCGCTCACTCGTCGACTGCGGAGCCGAAGCCGATTCCGTCGGCGCCCGTCGACGCCATGGAAGAAGTCGGGCCCACGGCCGAGCCGATACCGGCCGTCGAGCGCGAGTTGGCCGCAGAAGCCGATTTCGAGCCCGACGCCTCACCCGCTCCGACCGAGGAGACTCCTGCTCCCCCGGCTCCCACTCCGGTTCCGGCAGTCCCCGCCGTACTGGTCGACCACGCCCGCAAGATCGCCGACGAATACCACGCCCGTACCGGATCCCCGATCGACACCGACACCCTGCGCTCCCGCCTCGGCGTCCCGTCCCACCTCGCCGACGCCGTCGCCGCCCACCTCACCTGACCAGGAAGGAGACACCCGCGATGTCCGCCCGCGACAGCTTCCACTCCCTGATGCGGATCGGCCCTGTACAGATCGGCAGCCACCGCGACCGCAACGGCCGGATCAAGCTCACCGCTGTCTGCACCGCCGACCGCTGCGGCTGGTCCGCCGACTACTCCAGCCAGACCGCGGCTCAGCTCGCCGCCCGCACCCACCGCTGCGCCGTCCGCTAGGAGATACAGCCCATGGACGTCCCTCTCTGGTTCGCCCTGCTGGCCGTCGGCTACCTCGGCATCAAGCTCATCCGCCCGCCCTGGTGGCTCGTCGCCCTGCTCCTCCTCGGCGGATACCTCCTCGCAGACAGCGTTCTGGCTCCCGTCATCGACACCGCCGTCAAGTAACCCGCGAAAGGAGAACCGCTCATGTTCCGGCCCAAGCTCCCGGTCATGCCGCAGCCCACCGGCCTGACCACCCCGCCCGCCGTCGTCGAGCCGACCGCCATCACCCCCGGCTGCCCGGTACCGCCGCCGGTACCCGTCGCCTTGGCGTCGTCGCGCCCGGTCGTCCAGCTCACCCCGGGCACCGCGCTCGCCCTCGTCGGTGGCGGCACAGCCGTCGTCCTGGTTCTCGGCGCCGTCCTGGTCTCCCTGCTCCTGGCGGTCGCCATCACCGGCGCCTCAGTCGCCGTCTGCGCGGTTGTCCTGCGCTCCCTGCTCGCCTCCGACGCCAAGCGTCGCTGACCGGCCCCCGGGCGGCCTCGATACCGCCAAGCATCCGCCGCCCGGGTGCCGTCCCTGTCCGATCTAGCAACCGGAAGGAACACCCAGCATGGCCCACCGTGCCTCACCCGCGACACCGAAGGCATCCATTCCAGACACGCTGCTCGACCCGATCACCCTCGGGGATGTGCTCCGGGTGGCCTCGGCCTCCGACTACTCCCGCTGGGAAGACCAGATCCGCCGCACCGGCGGCTGCTCCGACCCCATCCACCTGTCCGGCTGGGTCCTCCACAAGGACAAGACCACCGGCGAGACCCTGCACCACTACTCCACCGAGAACGAGCCTGGCAGGCGCCTCCGTCTCGCCTGCGGCAACCGCCGCGTCTCCCGCTGCCCGTCCTGCGCATGGACCTACGCGGGCGACACCTACCACCTGATCCGCGTCGGCCTGGCCGGGGACGACCGCCGCGACGTCCCCGCCACCGTCCGCGATCACCCGCGCGTCTTCGCCACCCTCACGGCTCCCTCGTTCGGTCCGGTCCACAACCGGCCCGACCATGGCGCCTGCCGGTGTGGCACTCGGCATGCTCCCGATGCTCCGGAACTGGGCACCGCTCTCGACCCGGACACCTACGACTACGCGGGCGCCGTACTGTTCAACAACCACGCCGGTCAGCTCTGGCAGCGCTTCACCACCCGGCTCCGCCGCGAACTTGCCGCCCGTGCCGGCCTGACCCGCCGGGAACTCGCCGACCACCTTCGCCTCTCGTACGGCAAGGTCGCCGAGTTCCAGAAGCGTGGGGCTCTGCACTTCCACGCCGTCATACGCCTCGACGGCCCGGATGGACCCGGCACCCCGCCGCCCGCCTGGGCCACGGTTGGCCTCCTCACCGACGCGATACGCGCGGCTGCGGCGCACTCGTACGCCTCGGTCTCGGTCCCGGCTGCTGGTGACCAGCCGACCAGGACGTTCCGCTGGGGCCGACAGCTCGACGTCCAGCCGGTGAAGGCCTTCGGCGACGGCTCCGACATCACCGAACAGGCCGTCGCCTCATACGTGGCCAAGTACGCCACCAAAGCAGCCGAGAACACGGGCACCTTGGACCGCCGCATCGGCGAACTCGCAGAACTCGACCGCTACCACGTCCCCGACCACACCCGCCGACTCATCACCGCATGCCGTGACCTGGACGTCCTGTACCCGGACCGGCGCCTGTGGGCCTGGGCGCACATGCTCGGCTTCCGCGGGCACTTCTCGTCCAAGTCGCGCAGCTACTCCACGACGCTCGGCGCCCTCCGCCAGGAACGCGCCGACTACCGCGCCGCGCAAGAGGCATCTGCCCTCGGGCTGGACGACCGCGAGCCGGACACCGTCCTCGTTCTGACCGACTGGCAGTACGCGGGCCACGGCCACACCCCGGGCGAAGCCGCCCTTGCCTCGACCATCGCCCGGCAACTCCAGACCAACCGCGAGACCGCGCGCGACGCCTTGAACGGGCTCGGCACCATCGAAAGGGAGTGGTGATCGTGGACCGACTCCTCACTGTGGATCAGGTCGCTGCCCGTCTCGGCACCGGGCTCCGCTTCCCGCGTCGACTCATCGAGGAACGCCGCATCACCTTCGTCAAGGTCGGCCGACACGTCCGCATCCCGGAGAGCGCGGTCGACGAGTACGTCAGCGCTCACACGGTGGAGCCGATCATCCTGCGGCCCTCTTCGGCGTACAGGAGGGCTGCCTGATGGCTGGCAAGCGCAAGTCTCGCCGCAGCTTCGGCCGCATCCGCAAGCTGCCGTCCGGCCGGTTCCAGGCGCGGTATCCGGGGCCTGATGGTGTACTCCGCCCCGCCGATCAGACATTCGCCACCACGACGGACGCTGACCGCTGGCTGGCGCGTAAGCGCATCGAGATCGAAGAGGGACGCTGGCTCGATCCGACAGACGGACAGACCACCCTCCGGGACTGGTCGGCTCGCTGGTTCACTGCCGTCTCCCCGCAGCTCAAGCACAAGACTCAGGCGTCGTATCGGTCCCTGATCAACTCGCTGATCGCCCCGGCATTGGGCGACCGAGAGCTGTCCAGTCTCCGACCCATCACCATCGCCGAGTGGGTGGGCGCGATGAAGACACGGGGGCTCAGCGCGTCGCGGATCCGGCAGGCGTACCGGGTGCTGTCACAGATCATGCGCTCTGCCGTCGACAACGACATGATCTCGCAGTCCCCGTGTAGGGGCGTGAAACTGCCCCGGATGCCGCAGACCGAGCCGCACATCCTCACGCCGCTGGAGGCATCGCGGATCGTCAAGGGCGCGACAAAGCCGCATGACCTGCTGATCGCCCTCCTTGCGTACGCAGGCCTTCGGGTCGGTGAGGCTTTCGCCCTGCGGCGCGTGGACATCGACGTGTCCGGAGGCTTCGTCCTGGTCGACGAGAACCTGGCCGAGGCGAACGGCACGCTGGTCTTCGACACTCCCAAGTCGCATCAGAAGCGACTGCTCCGCGTGGGCCCGTCCCTCGCCAAGCGGCTCGGCCGGCATCTGGAGACTCTGCCTGGCGGGGATGACGCGCTCCTCTTCACGACTCCGGGCGGCAAGCCCCTGCGCTACAACCAGTGGCGCAAGGCGTACTTCGACCCCGCCGTGTCAGCAGCTGGTCTGAACGACGTCACTCCGCATGATCTGCGCGCCTCGCACGGCACTTGGGTCGCTGACCGGTACGGGGTGATGACCGCTGCCCACCGACTCGGCCACTCGAACGCCAGCGTTACCACCCGCCACTACGCCCGGCCGGTCGCCGGTCGCGATGATCAGGTGGCGGAAGCGGCGGACACCTGGCTCCACGGGTCGGACACCGGCGACGGCTCCGCGGGCGCCGTTTCGGATTGATCGTCGCGCGACTCAGTTGGCTGGCCCCTGACCATGCACCTGGTCGGGGGCCGCCTTCTTGCCTGAATGTCCTTGGACGTTCCGGCCCGACCCACGGTAGAACCCAGTGTGTGACCGTCTTCTACTGCGCCAAGTGCGGGACAGCCCTCACCGGGGACCTGGTGGCGCTCCCGGCCGTTCCGCAGGTGGATGACCCAGACGATGGCAGGGACGCGAAGACCGGTCGGGCTCGATCCACCGTCCCCAACGGGCATTACGCCATCGACCCCGAGCCGTGGGGTGCCCCGTTCGTCGTCGCCGATGAGCCCCGTCGCCTCGTCCACAGCGGTGGGCGCGAGCTGCTGCGGGTTGCCAGCACCGGCGTCACGCTGTCCGCCGGGTGGCGTGACAGCTTCGTCGTACACCCGGAGGATGTCCTGCCGCGCCTCGAACCCTTCGAGCTTGGGAACAACTGGCTCGGGTGCTGCGGGCCCACTGGTGCGCATGGGCCCAACCTGGCGTGCTGCTGCGGCTCCCGCCTGGCCACCTGGGCGGCCGACTGCATGGGCCCGAACGAACTCCACCTCGACCCGGTCCGTGTCTACGCCTGGAATGAGAATGGACCGGCAGACAGTCAGTGACCGACTGGCACATGAGGCACGGCCTCGTCCGAGGGGCACGCAGCGGGCACAACGATGAGGACGACGGACCGGTGGAGCGCCAGTAACCGTCTGACCTGCGGGGAAGGTCCAAGTGCCCCAGGGTGCCGAAAGGTCTTGAAAACCGTCGTGGCGCGAGTCACCGTGGGTTCAAATCCCACACCCACCGCACAGCTGAACGGCCCCTGACCAGGCAAGACGGTCGGGGGCCGTTGTGCTGCCTGCTGCCCGCCAGTCACCGTGTCTCCCCCCCCGGTTTCTCGTCCGATCGGGCACGGAAGGGGCCCGCGCCCGCATGGGCGAACAGTCAGCGGATGGACTCGTCCATGAGCAGGTAGAGCAGGCCGACGAGGGAGCCGCTGCTGACGATCTCGCGGCGGTCGATCATGCCGCGGATGTCGGCGAGCGGGATCCACTCGATCCGGTCGGACTCGTTCTTCTCGGTCGGCGGGCCCACGTAGGTCGCCCCGTCGGCCCGGAAGAGGTGGTGCTGGGAGTTGGTGATGCCGTTGGCCGGTTCGGCGTAGATCAACGGCTTCACGGGGCCCGGGCGATAGCCGGTCTCCTCCAGGACCTCACGGGCCGCCGCGTCGGCCGGGGTCTCGTCCTCCTCGACCAGGCCCATGGGCAGTTCCCACGCCCAGGTGTCCGTGATGAAGCGGTGCCGCCACATCATCAGGACCTCGCGCCGTTCATTGAGCACCGCGGCCATGGCCAGGTGGCGGAGCCTGACGACGTGGTGTTCCCAGCGGTTCCCGTCCGGCGTCTCGATGTCGGTGAGCCACGGGTCCACCCACTCGTTCTCGTAGATCGGCCGTTCCCCGTGGATCTTCCACTGCATCGCTGCGGCCCCTCTCGATCGGCTTCCAGGATCGCAGAGCGTTCCCGGAGAGGTGCCGGGTTCAGGGTTTTCACCGCGCCCGAGAGGCGCTTCTGGCTCAGGCCACCCGAACTCGCCCCTCAGCGGGGCCATTGGGGTCGGGCGGCCTCGATGTGCAGCCAGTCCTGGTGCGCGTGCCGGCGGGGTGGTGGGGCGGTTGCGGCGGTCGTTTGCCTTGACAGCCGTCATCGATCTGACGGACAGTCAGAAACGGAAAACCGAACTCGTGAACCCGTAGCCCGGACCCGATCCCGATCCCGATCCGTACGCCCGTGCCCGGGAGGCAGCCGTCATGCACCTTGCCCAGACGGAGCGGCAGCGCCTGTTGCGCGCCGAACTCCGCTCCTATTTCGCCAGGTTGATGCCGAGCAAGGCCGCCACGGCGGGGTCCCTCGTCGACGACCCGGGCGAACAGCGGCGGTTGCTGCGGAGGATCGGTGCGGATGGAATGCTCGGGCTGGGCTGGCCCGTCGAGTACGGCGGCCAGGGGCGCGGACCCGACGAGCAGTTCGTCTTCTTCGACGAGGCATACCGGGCGGGGGCGCCCGTCTCGATGGTCACCCTCAACACCGTCGGCCCGACGCTGATGAAGTACGGCACCGAGGAGCAGAAGGCGTACTTCCTGCCCCGGATCCTCAGCGGCGAACTCGTCTTCGCCATCGGCTACAGCGAGCCGGAGGCCGGTACGGACCTCGCGGCCCTGCGTACCAGGGCCGTACGGGACGGCGGCTCCTGGGTGATCGACGGGCAGAAGATCTTCACCAGCAACGCGCAGAACGCGGACTGGATCTGGCTGGCCTGCCGCACCGAGCCGGGGGCGCCGAAGCACCGGGGCATCTCGATCATTCTGGTGCCGACGGATGCCCCTGGCTTCTCCTGGACGCCGATCGAGACCGTGGGCGGGCTGACCACGACGGCTACCTACTACGACGGGATACGGGTGCCCGCCGGGCATCTGGTCGGTGAGGTGAACGGCGGCTGGGGGTTGATCACCAACCAGCTGAACCACGAACGGGTGGCCCTCGCCGCGATCGGGATGCAGGCCGAGGACTTCTACGACGCGGCCCTCGCCTTCGCCGGCACCCCCGATCCGTTGACGGGCCGGCGCCCGGCCGACGAGCCGTGGGTGCGGGCCCGGTTGGCCGAGGCGTACGCGCGGCTGACGGCGACCCGGCTGCTCAACTGGCGGCTGGTGGGCGACGTCGGCGCGGGTTCGCTGGCGCCCGGTGAGGCGAGCGGCGTGAAGTTCGCGGGGACCGAGAGTGCCGTCGAGGTGTACCGGATCTGCCAGGAGGTCGTTGGGGAGGCCGGAACCGTGCGGGGCGGGTCGGCCGGCTGCTTCGGGGACGGGGAACTGGAGCGGATGAACAGGGCCGCTCAGATCAACACCTTCGGGGGCGGGGTGAGCGAGGTGCAGCGGGAGATCGTCGCGACCATGCGGCTCGGCATGAAGAGGGGCAAGCGGTGACCCGTACGCGGCAGGAGAGGGAAGAGCCGGAGGCAGAGGACACGCTGTGCACGCGCCTCAAGGGATACGAGGGGCGGCCCGCCGCGACCGCGGGCGTCGGCAAGGACCCGGTCAACGAGCCGATGATCAGGCACTGGTGCGAGGCCGTGGGCGACACCAACCCGGCCTACACGGGACCGGAGGCGATCGCCCCGCCGACCATGCTCCAGGCGTGGACGATGGGCGGTCTGTCGGGGCACACCAGCCGTTCCGGGGCGTACGAGGAACTGCTCGGCCTGCTCGACGGCGCGGGGTACACCTCCGTGGTCGCGACCGACTGCGAACAGGAGTATCTGCGGCCGCTGAGGCCCGGCGACCGGATCACCTTCGATGCCCTGATCGAGTCGGTCTCGGAGCGGAAGACGACCCGCCTGGGAACGGGCCACTTCGTGACGACCCGGATGGACGTACGCGTGCGGGGCGAACTCGCCGGGAGGCACCGGTTCCGGATCCTGAAGTACGCGCCGGCGGCGGTGGGGCGGCGGGCGACGGAACGTTTGCCCGCAGAGCGTCGGCGGGTGGAAGGGCAACCCCCGGAACGAGGGCAGGGACAACGAGGGCAGGGACAGGGACAGGAGCCGGGACAGGTGCAGGAGGGGAATCGGGGGGCGGCGGGCCGGGCCGCGGCGGAGCAGGCGGGTCGGCGCCCGCGCCCCAGGCCGGTCGTCAACCGCGACAACGCCGGATTCTGGCAGGGCGTCGCCGAACACAAGCTGCTCATCCAGCGGTGCGCCGGGTGCCGGAAATCGCGTTTTCCCTGGTTGCCCGGCTGCAACGCCTGCGGTTCCCAGGAATGGGACACGGTCGAGGCGAGCGGCGAGGGCACTGTCTTCAGCTACGTGGTGATGCACCACCCGCCTTTCCCCGCCTTCAGCGCGTCCGACGAGGGCGGGCCGTACGCGGTCGCGCTGATCGAGCTGGCGGAGGGGGTGCGGATGGTGAGCAATGTGATCGGCGTGCCGTACGACAAGGTGCGGATGGGGATGCCGGTGCGGCTCGAATTCCTCAGAACCGACCCGGAGTTGGCACTTCCGGTCTTTCGTGGGGGTGAGGGCTGAGATGGACTTCACCCCCACCGAGGAGCAGGCGGCGGCGCAGGGGCTGGCCGCGCGGATCTTCCGGGACCTGTCCACGCACGAACGTCTGGCCGCGGCCGGCACGGGCACCGACACCGGACTGTGGAAGGAACTCTGCGCGGCCGGCCTGACCGCGGCGGTGGAGGAGATCGGGCTGCTCGGCCTCGTGCTCCTACTGGAGGAGCAGGGCCGGGTGACGGCTCAGGTGCCGTTCGCGGCGAGCAGTGTGTACGGGCTCCTCGCCATCGCCGAGCACGGCACGGACGAGCAGCGGGAGCGGTTGCTTCCGCCGTTGCGGGACGGTATGGAGGCCGCCGCCGGGGCGTTCCCGTCGCGGGGCGGGATCCGGGCGGACGGCGAGGGGCGGTTGAGCGGCGGCACGGCCTGTGTGCCGTGGCTGCGGGATGCGTCCATGGTCCTGGTCGCGGACGCGGACCGGCGGCTGTGGATCGTACGGACCGACGGGCCGGGCGTGGTGATGGAGCCGGTGGAGACCACGGCGCCGTGGTCGGCCGCGCGGCTCGTCCTGGACGGGGCGCCCGGGGAGCGGCTGGGCGGCGCGGGAGCGCGTGAGCAGGTACGTCCGTACGACGATGCGCGGGCGTACGAAAAGGTCCTGGCCGCGAGCCGGATCGCGTTCGCCGGGTTACAGGCCGGAGTGTGCGCCGGTTCGCTGGCGCTGGCCGTGGCCCACACGAACTCCCGTGAACAGTTCGGGCGCCCGCTCTCCACCAACCAGGCGGTGCTGATGCGTGCCGCCGACGCCCATATGGACACCGAGGCGATACGGGTCACCGCGTACGAGGCCGCGTGGCGCCGTGATTCGGGCCTGCCGTACGCGGCCCAGGCGCTCACCGCCGCGTGGTGGGCGTCGGAGGCGGGGAAGCGGGTGGTGCACGCGGGGCAGCACCTGCACGGCGGGGCGGGTGCCGATGTCGAACATCCCGTGCACCGGCACTTCCTCTGGGGGCGGCAGCTCGACGCCCATCTGGGCTGCGGCAGCGAGGTGCTCCAGGAACTCGGCGCGCTGCTGGCGTCGGCGGAGGAGCCGGTTCGCGAACCAGGAGCCGAGGAACGGACGAGGGAGCCGGAGTGAAGGTCGGCGAAGAGCTGGAGCCACTGAGGATCGAGGTGACCCGCACTCTGATCGTGGCGGGCGCCATCGCCTCCCGGGACTACCAGGACGTGCACCACGACGCGGAAGCCGCCCGGGAAAAGGGGTCGCCGGACATCTTCATGAACATCCTGACGACCAACGGCCTGGTCGGCAGGTACGTCACGGACCGCCTCGGCCCGTCCACCGTGCTCCGCAGGGTCGCCATCAGGTTGGGCGCGCCCAACCACCCCGGGGACACCATGGTGCTCAGCGGCACCGTCACCGCGCTCGGTGACGACGGGACGGCCGAAGTGGCGGTCGTCGGGCTCAACGGCCTCGGCAGGCATGTCACCGGAACCGTGACCGTGACCGACGGCCACACGGGCGCCACGGTCGCAGGGAGCGGCCCGCCCCCGGCACCGGAGGGGGTGGCATGAGTCTGCGGAGGTCCGACTCGCTCGGCGGCAGGGCGGCGATCGCGGGCATCGGAGCGACCGAGTTCTCCAAGGACTCCGGGCGCAGCGAACTCAAACTGGCCGTCGAGGCGGTGCGGGCCGCGCTCGACGACGCCGGGCTGACCCCGGCCGACGTGGACGGTCTGGTCACGTTCACCATGGACACCAGCCCGGAGATCACCGTCGCCCAGGCGGCCGGGATCGGCGAGCTGTCCTTCTTCTCGCGCGTGCACTACGGGGGCGGGGCCGCCTGCGCCACCGTCCAGCAGGCGGCGATGGCCGTGGCGAGCGGGGTGGCCGAGGTCGTGGTCTGCTACCGGGCGTTCAACGAGCGCTCCGGGCGCAGGTTCGGCTCCGGGGTGCAGCACCGCGAGCCCACCGCCGAGGGCGCCGCGCTCGGCTGGAACCTGCCCTTCGGGCTGCTCACCCCTGCCTCCTGGGTCGCCATGGCCGCCCAGCGCTACCTGCACGTCTACGGGCTGACGCCCGACGTCTTCGGCCATGTCGCCGTCACTGACCGCCGCCACGCCGCCCGCAACCCGGCCGCGTACTTCTACGGGAAACCGATCACCCTGGCCGACCACGCCGCGTCGCGGTGGATCGTCGAACCCCTGCGGCTGCTCGACTGCTGCCAGGAGACCGACGGCGGTCAGGCGGTCGTGGTCACCAGCGCGGAGCGTGCCCGGGATCTGCCCCGGCCCCCCGCCCTGATCGCCGCCGCCGCGCAGGGGGCGGGCCGGGCACAGGAGCAGATGACCAGTTTCTACCGCGACGACCTGACCGGTCTGCCGGAGACGGCGGTGGTCGCCCGGCAGCTCTGGCGGAACTCCGGGCTCTCCCCGGCCGACATGGACGTGGGCATCCTCTACGACCACTTCACGCCGTTCGTGCTGATGCAACTGGAGGAGTTCGGGTTCTGCGGACCGGGTGAGGCCGCCGACTTCGTCGCCGCCGACGCGCTGCCCCTGAACACACACGGCGGCCAGCTCGGGGAGGCGTACCTGCACGGGATGAACGGGATCGCCGAGGCGGTCCGGCAGATCCGCGGCTCGTCTGTGAACCAGGTCCCCGGCGCGGCCACCGCTCTGGTCACGGCGGGCACCGGCGTGCCCACCTCGGGACTGATCCTGAGCGCCGACGCGTGATCCCGGAGCCGATCGTAGAGCCCTGACGAGCCGCGAAGGAGGCGACGAGCCGGGAGGGGACGGGGGCGTGCGGGCGAGCGGGGAGGAGGCCAGAGGGGTGCGGGCGAGCCGGGGAGAGACGGGGGACGTGCGGACGAGCCGGGAGGAGATCAGAGTCGTCCGGACCAGCCGGGGTGGGGCCAACACCGCGCGGACGAGCTCGGATGGGCCCGTAGCCGTGCGGACAGCCGCGGACCGGGCCGATCGGGCCTGGTCGGTCCCGGGCCGTTCCGGCCGGGCGTTGTCGCGGTGGCCTTGCGATCGGTCGTCGTGGCTCGTTCCCTGGTCGTGGTCGTGCTTGTGGCTGTGGTCGTGGTTCGTCGGCTGGTCGTGGCCGAGGTGCCTCGCCCGGTCGTCACCGTGGTCCGTCCGTAAGCGCGGTCGATCCCCATCACAGGTGACCCTGAGCCCGCGTGGCGACGGCTCCACCTACAGGAGGTGGAGCAGACCCCACCCCTACACCCTGAGAGGGACGCCCTTTCGGGACCTGGGGCCGATCCCCGCGACGGCGCCCGCTTCTAGCGTGGAGCCATGACCACGTCAGTCCGCACGGGCACCTCCGGGGGAACCGCCGGTACGGGACACGTCCCGCACGGCTCATGCGCCGCGCACACGTCGCGCACCGCGCACGCACCACACGCCTCGCGGGCCCAGTACGCGCCGTATCCGTCGTTCTCCTCGTTCGTGCGGGCACGCGGGCCCGTACTGCTGCGCGCCGCCCGTTCGCTCACCGCCAACCCGAGCGACGCCGAGGACCTGTTGCAGACCGCGCTCACCAAGACCTACGTCGCGTGGGAGCGGATAGAGGACCACCGGGCGCTCGACGGCTACGTCCGCCGGGCCCTTCTCAACACCCGTACGTCGCAGTGGCGCAAGCGCAAGGTCGAGGAGTTCACCTGCGACGAGCTGCCCGAGCAGGAGGCCCCGGGCACCCTCGATCCGGCTGAGTACCAGTCGCTGCACGACGCGATGTGGCGTGCCGTGCTGAAGCTCCCGGACCGTCAGCGGGCCATGGTCGTCCTGCGCTACTACGAGGACCTGAGCGAGGCCCAGACGGCCGAGGTGCTCGGGGTGTCCATCGGCACGGTGAAGAGCGCGGTCTCGCGGGCGCTCGGCAAGCTCAGGGAGGACCCGGAGCTGACCCTGGTCCGCTGACGCCGGTCCGCCGACCAGGGTTCGGTGCCCCGGCCCATGGAGCGGGTTTGGCAAGGCTTCGGCGAAGCCGGGGGTCGGCGGTCGCGCGGCGCGAACCCTTCGCCACGCCCACCGCCGTGACGCACAGCAACGCCCGGTCCCGGGTCACGTCCCGAACGCAGCACACGTCGGGCACGAAACACACGGCGCTAAACACGGGACGGAACATGCGCTCCCGAACGCCACGCGCACGAAACCACGCGGCCACGCAAACTCGTGACCTCGGAACTAGTGACATACCGCGTGGTATGTGAGCAGAATCAGCGGAACCCTACTGCCGCGTAGCGCCCACCGGGAGGACGCCGTGCTGAGCACCATGCAGGACGTACCGCTGACCGTCACCCGCATCCTCGAACACGGGATGACCATTCACGGGAAGTCCCAGGTCACCACCTGGACCGGCGAGCCCGAGCCGCAGCGGCGCAGCTTCGCGGAGATCGGCCGGCGGGCGGCGCAGCTCGCACACGCCCTGCGCGACGAACTCGGCGTCGACGGTGACCAGCGTGTGGCGAGCCTCATGTGGAACTGCGCCGAACACGTGGAGGCGTATCTCGCAGTCCCGTCGATGGGCGCGGTCCTCCACACGCTCAACCTGCGCCTCCCCGCCGAGCAGCTGATCTGGATCGCCGAGCACGCCGACGACAAGGTCGTCATCGTCAACGGTTCGCTGCTGCCGCTGCTCGCGCCGGTGCTTCCGCGCCTGACGTCGGTCGAGCACGTGGTCGTCACCGGGCCGGGCGACCGTTCCCTCCTCGACGGTGCGCGGCCCCGAGTGCACGAGTACGAGGAGCTGATCGCCGGCCGCCCGACCACCTACGACTGGCCCGAGATCGACGAACGCCAGGCCGCCGCCATGTGCTACACCTCCGGCACCACCGGCGACCCCAAGGGCGTCGTCTACTCCCACCGCTCCGTCTACCTGCACTCCATGCAGGTCAACATGGCCGAGTCGATGGGCCTGACGGACCGGGACACCACACTGGTGGTCGTTCCGCAGTTCCACGTACTGGCCTGGGGGCTGCCGCACGCGGCGTTCATGTCCGGCGTCAACATGCTGATGCCGGACCGGTTCCTGCAGCCCGCGCCGCTCGCCGACATGATCGAGCGTGAGCGGCCGACGCACGCCGCCGCCGTGCCCACCATCTGGCAGGGTCTGCTCGCCGAGGTCACCGCCAAGCCCCGCGATCTCACCTCGCTGGCCAGGGTCACCATCGGTGGCGCCGCCTGTCCGCCCTCGCTCATGGGGGCGTACGACAAGCTCGGCGTCCGCGTCTGCCACGCCTGGGGCATGACGGAGACCTCGCCGCTCGGCACCATAGCCATCCCGCCGGCCGGCGTGAGCGAGGACGAGGAGTGGGCCTACCGCATCACCCAGGGGCGTTTCCCGGCCGGTGTCGAGGCACGCCTGGTCGGACCGAACGGCGAACACCTGCCGTGGGACAACGCGTCGGCCGGTGAGCTGGAGGTGCGCGGCCCCTGGATCGCAGGGGCGTACTACGGGGGCGCGGACGGCGAGGACCTGCGCCCCGAGGACAAGTTCAGCGCGGACGGCTGGCTGAAGACCGGGGACGTCGGCGTGATCAGTCCGGACGGCTTCCTCACCCTCACCGACCGGGCCAAGGATGTCATCAAGTCCGGGGGCGAATGGATTTCGAGCGTTTCGCTGGAGAACGTCCTCATGGCGCACCCGGACGTGGCCGAGGCGGCGGTCGTCGCCGTCCCGGACGACAGGTGGGGTGAGCGCCCGCTCGCGACGGTCGTGCTCAAGGACGGTGCGGACGCCGACTACGAGGCCCTGCGGGCCTTCCTCATCGAGTCCGGGATCGCCAAGTGGCAGCTGCCGGAGCGCTGGACGGTCATCCCGGCGGTGCCGAAGACGAGTGTCGGGAAGTTCGACAAGAAGGTCATCCGCAAGCAGTACGCGGAGGGCGAGCTGGACGTCACCCACCTCTGAGGATCGCTCCTTGAGGCGACCGCCTCCGAACCCCGCCTTTCGAGGCACGGCCTCTGAGGCCCGGCTTTCGAGGTGACCGTCTCCGGCCCCGATCCCCAAGGCAACCGCGGTGAGGGCGGTACGGGAGAACCCCGTACCGCCCTCACCGCACTTCCGCTCGGGTACGAGCGCCGGTCGACCGGCGCGGATCAGCCGGTGCGGATCAGCGGGCGCCGGTCAGTCGGGTCTCGTCCGGCCGACGCCGATCGGTCGGACCCTTCCCGTGGGCAGTGGCCGGTCGGAGCAGGCCGACCGGCCGCGGCAGTCGAAGTCGGCCAGCCGGCACCCCCTCGGATGGCACCGGTCAGTCGGCACCCGTCGGTTGGTGCCGGTCAGTTGGTACCTGTCAGTTGGTACCGATCTTCGCCAGCAGGTCGACGATCCGCGACTGCACCTCGTCGCTAGTGGAGCGCTCCGCCAGGAAGAGGACGGTCTCGCCCGTGCTGAGCTTCGGCAGGTCCGCCCCCGACATGTCGGCGGAGGTGTAGACGACCAACGGGGTCCGGTTCAACTGGCCGTTGGCCCGCAGCCAGTCGATGATCCCGGCCCGGCGGCGGCGCACCTGCATCAGGTCCATCACCACCAGGTTGGGCCGCATCCGGCCGGCGAGCGCCACCGCCTCGTTGTCCGTGGCTGCCCGCCCCACCTGCATACCGCGTCGCTCCAGTGTCTCCGTCAACGCCAGCGCGATCTCCTCGTGCTCCTCGATCAGCAGCACCCGCGGCGGGTGCTGCTCGCTGTCGCGCGGGGCGAGCGCCTTGAGGAGCACGGCCGGGTCGGCGCCGTACGCCGCCTCCCGCGATGCCTGGCCCAGGCCCGCCGTCACCAGTACCGGGACCTCGGCCGCCACCGCCGCCTGGCGCAGCGACTGGAGCGCCTTGCGGGTGATCGGACCGGTGAGCGGGTCGACGAACAGCGCGGCGGGGAACGCCGCGATCTGGGCGTCGACCTCCTCGCGCGAGTGCACGATCACCGGCCGGTAACCGCGGTCGCTCAGCGCCTGCTGGGTGGCGACATCGGGCGCCGGCCAGACGAGCAGCCGACGCGGGTTGTCCAGCGGCTCCGGGGGCAGTTCGTCGTCGACCGGCTGGGGCGACGGGCGGTTGGCGATCTCCACCGCGCCCCCCGGACCGTCGAGTGGCTCCGGGCCCTCGGCGCCCTCGTCGGGCGCCCCTATGGCGTACGCGCGCCCCTCGGCCTCCGGGGCCGTGAGGAGATGGCCATGCCCTTGCCCTCCGGGAGCCCCGGGAGATCCATGCGCCCCGGGAACCCCGGGGGCTCCGTGGCCCTGCGGCGGTGCGGCGAACGGGGCCTGCGCGGCGTCGGGTCCGGACGCGCTGGGCTGAGCGGTCGGGGCGAGCGGGGGCACGGGGGTGGTTCCGGGCGTGGGCCGGGCCGACGGGGGCAGCGGCGCCGAGAGCTGCGGAGCGCGCTCGTCCTCCGGCGGGGTGGCCAGCTTGCGGCGCCGTCCGGCGGCCCCGGGCGCGGGCGTCTGCTGCGGCTGCTGAGCGATGTGCTGGGCGAACGGCACGCCCTGGCCGAGCGTCCGCACGCTGAACGCGCGTCCCTGCGTCGAGTCCGACGAGTCGCCGGGCATGGGGGCCTCCGCCGGCAACGGCTGCCTCCGCGCGTCCGCCGCGGGCACGAGGTCGTGCGGGTGGCCCACTGCCTCCGCCGTGGCGTCGGCGGAGTCGGTCACGGCCGTGGAGCCGGTGGCGTGAGCGGCGGCACCGTCCGCGGGCAGGTCCGGGGCGTCGCCGGGACGGGCGCCGGGCCGACCGGCAGGCGGCTCGCCGGGGGCCGCCGGCCCGGCCGGGCCTTGCCCCGGGATGGAGATCTCCGGCAGGCTTCCGGGCTGTGCCGGTTGCCGGTCCGGCATGTGACCGATGTCCGGGACGCCCTGGCCAGGCACACCCTGGCCGAGTCCCTGGCCGGGCACGCTCTGGCCGGGCACGCTCTGGCCGGGCAGCTGGTGGGGATCGGCGTGCCGGGCCCGGCGTCGGCCGGTCGGCAGGGGGTGTGCCTGGGGCGGCGTGTGGCCGTCGTCCGGCGCGAGGCGTGCCGCGTCGTGGCGTCCGGGCAGCGAGGCGTCCGCCTCGGCGGCCGGGGGCGTGCCCCGGTCCGCGTCCGCGGGCGGCAGGGCGAACGCGGTACGGGGACCGGCCGGCTCGGCCTGGGCGGGGCGCTCCTGCGTGGACGCCAGAGCACGTCGGGCCCGCCGCCCGGTCGGCTTGGGGACCGGCACCGCACCCTCGCCGACGGCCGGAGCGTCCTCGCCGACGGCCGGAGCGTCCTCGTCGACGCCGGGCGAGCCCTCACCGAGGGCGGGGGCAGGGGCAGGGACGGGCACGGGGACGGCATGAGCGGCGGCAGCAGCAGGGGCGTCGGACGGGGACGGGGCCAGGGCCGGCTGGTTCTTCTCGTCGACCTGGGGCTCCCGGTGTGCACCCGTCGCGGGCACCGGCACGGGAACCTCGGGCGGAACGCCCTGGGGCGGCACGGTCCGGCCCAGCGGACGGTCACCGCCGCCCTGTGCTCCCACGGCCCGCGTCGGCGAGCCCTCGGCCGGAGCCGATGCCGCCGCGGGCAGGGCCAATGCCTGCCCCGGTTCCCGCTGCCCGTCGGAGGGCCCCTGAAGCTCCTGCTCGGTCCCCTGCCCCGGCTCCCGGTCGCCCGGGGACTGCTGGGGGAGCGGGGGCATGTGCGCGGGAAGCGGGTACTGGCCGGACTCGGCCGGGCTCGGCCGCCCGCGCCTGCGCCCCGACCCCTCGCCCTGCTGAGCGGGGATCCTGTCCTGCGGGAGCTGACCGCCGAGCGTCTCCTGTGTGCCCTCGGCCACCGGTTCGCGGCGCGCCCGGCGCCGCCCGGTCGGTTCGGGCACCGGGACGTTGCCCGACGTCTCACCGGAACCGGGCACGGCACCGGGAACGGAGCCCGTGTCGGCGTCCGTCCCGGAACCGGCCACGGGGCTCTCCAGGAACGCGTCCGTGGACGACCGGCGGGCCCGGCGCCGCCCGCTGCCCGGCGCGCTCTGAGTGGCCTCGACCCCCGGGTCCGCACTCGGCCCCGGCTGCGTGCCGGACTCCGCCTCCTGCTCGGCACCCGGCGCGGGAGCGGACGCGGGCGCGGATGCCGGGCCGGCCGCGGGCTCCGCCTCGGACGCCTGCTGCGTCACCGTTCCCGAGCCCGTGCCCAGCGGCACTTCGAGCACGTACGCGCTGCCGCTCATCCCGGGCACCTCGTGGGTCTGCAGCACACCGCCGTGCGCCTCCACGATCCCGCGCACGATCGGCTCGTGCACCGGGTCGCCTCCGGCGTACGGCCCACGCACCTCCACCCGCACGACCTCGCCACGCTGCGCCGCGGCGACGACGACCGTCGAGTCGACATAGCCGCCGCCCGCCGCCACGCGGGCCTTTCCGGTCGAGTCGACCCCGGCGACGTCCGCGACCAGGTGGGCGAGCGCGGTCACCAGCCGGGCCGCGTCCACCTCCGCCTCGATCGGCGGCGCGTGCACCGCGAACTGGGCGCGCCCGGGGCCGATCAGCTCGACGGCCGCGTCGACGCCGGCCGCCACGACCGAGTCGAGCAGCACGTTCGCCTTGGACAGCTCCTCGTCGCCGACGTCCAGGCGCTGGTAGCCGAGCACGTTGTCGATGAGCGTGGTCATACGTGCGTAGCCCGCGGCCAGGTGGTGCAGGATCTGGTTGGCCTCCGGCCACAGCTGTCCGGCCGGGTCGGCGGCGAGCGTGGAGAGTTCGCCGCGCAGCTCCTCCAGCGGACCGCGCAGCGCCCCGCCCAGCACCGCGGTGAGCTGGGAGTGCCGGGCGGTCAACGCCGTGAGGCGCTCGGCCTGCTGTTCCAGTTCGATCGTGTACCGCTCGGCCCGGTCGGCCAGTTCCGTCTCGTGCCGTTCCGTCAGTTCGGTGACCTCGGCGGTGTGGCTCGCGGTCAGTTCGGTGACCTCGGTGGTGTGGCGCGAGGTCAGTTCCGCGACCTCGGCCTTGTGCTGCTCGGTGAGCTCCTCGTAGGGCCTGCGGTCGGTGAACGTCATGACCGCGCCGACCAGCTGGTCCCCGTCCCGGACCGGTGCGGTGGTCAGGTCGACCGGAACCGGCGCCCCGCTCTTCGACCACAGGACCTGCCCGCGCACCCGGTGCTTGCGCCCGGACCGGAGGGTGTCGGCGAGCGGCGACTCGGCGTACGGGAACGGATCCCCGTCCGGCCGTGAGTGCAGGACCAGCGTGTGCAGTTCCCGGCCACCCAGGTCGCTGGCGCGGAATCCGAGGATCTGCGCGGCGGCGGGGTTGACCAGGACGACCCGGCCGTCCGTGTCCGTGCCGACGACGCCCTCGGCCGCGGCCCGCAGGATCATTTCCGTCTGTCGCTGAGAACGGGCCAGTTCGGCCTCGGTGTCGACGGTGCCCGACAGGTCCCGTACGACGATCATCAGCAGTTCGTCGCCGGTGTAGCCGCCGCCGTAGCCGTTCGTGGAGTCGTTGTACGCGGCGTGCCCGTTCTCCAGGCCGGCGCTGGTGACCTCGACCGGGTACTCGGCGCCGTCCGTGCGGCGTGCCGTCATCCGCGTCGGCTTCGTACGGCCGAGGCTGTCGGCGACGGACTCGGGCCGACGCATCGAACCGGGGATGAGGCGGGAGTCGAACTCCGGCAGCAGATCGAGGAGTCCGCGCCCGACGAGCGCGGTGCCCGGCGTCTCGAACATCTCCAGGGCGATCGTGTTCGCGTTGACGACCGTGCCGTTGCAGTTGACGAGCAGCAGCCCGTCGGGGAGGGCATCGAGTATGGCTGCGAGGCGAGCAGTGCCTCGGGACGGCCTGCTGCTCACGAGACGCTTCCTCCCTGGTTACCGCACCTTGCCGACAGCGGGCCCCATCTTGCCCCTCGGGCCGCGTGCTGTCACGGAAGGAGTCTAAGGGCAGGGAAGGGGCGCGGGGCGGCGGATGAGGGGGAGCTCTCACCAAGGTTCGGTGGATATGGCGTGCCGCGCGTCTCCACCGGTGTTGTACGAACCCCCGGGCGGGGACGTGCCGACACCGCTCACACCGGGCCCGGACCGCCCCTTCACCGGAGGATGCCGCGCGGGGCCCGTCGCCCTTCGGGACGAGCCGCCCTCGCGCCGGACCGCTCCGTCACCCGTGCCGGGCCCGCCACCCCGTACCGTGCCGAGCCCTCCCCCCACAGGCTCGGCGGCGCCGCCGAGCCTGGCCGGGTCCGCTCACCGGACGCCGGGGAGCACCGGCCGCAGATTGTTCCAGCGCGAGATCTCGCAGCCGTCGGCCCGGCTGAAGACCGCGTCGAGGTGCCGTCCCTGCCAGGTCCCGGTGACCCGGGCGGTGGCCGGCCCCCCGAACTGCAGGGTGCACATCGTGCCCCGGGGCACCGGCGCGAACGGGTCCGCGCCCGCATCCGCCAGCTCCGCCAGCCGATCACAGGCCCGCCCTGCCGCCGGATGGCTGCCGCCCACGGGGTCGCACTCCAGCGTGAAGGTTCCCTCGGCCGAGGGGGCTCCCGTGTCCGAGACCGTCACCGTCAGCCGGGTGCGTGTGTCGTCGTCGCCCTGAGGCAGGGGCAGGAGCAGGGGCAGGGGGAGAGGAAGCGGCGTCGGGGGTGTGAGAGGACCGGAAGCCGCCGCGGCGCCCGGCGCGGCGGCGGAAAGTACGGCGAGGGACACGACGGCGGTGAGGGCGAGGCGGCGCAGCATGGCGGACTCCTGGGCTCGGACCCTCCGAAGACGGACGCGCACTTTCTCGCGAATCTTCGAAGAGGGCTTGACGAACGGAAGAACGGGGAACGGGAGGCCGGTGCCTCCCTATCCCCCTAACGCCCCTCGCGCCGCGACGTTGCGCACCTCGGGTGCTTTGCCCTCGCGGCCCACTGCCTAGTACCGTAGGCGGCGATTGGTGACAGGGCGCTTGGCTGTGTCATCATCTGCACACACCACTCGCGATCGCGCGGGGTGTATCTGGAGGCGTCGCCTAGTCCGGTCTATGGCGCCGCACTGCTAATGCGGTTTGGGGCTTAAACCCCATCGAGGGTTCAAATCCCTCCGCCTCCGCTTCATCGCGAAGCCCCGTGCCAATCGGCACGGGGCTTCGCTCGTATCCGGGGCCTCGGCGGTCTCCGACCCTTCGACGGCCCGGCACGCCTCCGAAGACCCGCCCGACGGGTGACTCGCGCAAGCGCTCCCGATGGACACCTTCGATGAAAACCTCGATGAACGCCCGCGGGCTTCTCCGCACGCCTGTGAGCGCCCGCGGACGCCTCCGGATGCCCGCGGTTCCTCCGATGGAGGGCTCCGGAAAGGTTCCGCACGGTCTCGAACGACTCGGAGCGGCCGGCGGGCGGTTCACGGGGGGTGGGCCCATGATCGCGCAGGAGCCGTACGCTGCCCCCAGCGGAACGTCGAACTGGGTGTTTCCGCAGGTCAGGTGCGGTTTGGCTAATGGATTTCGCGCTACGGCACAGGTCATGTAATGTTGTTCCCGCAACGCCGACCGGGAAAGAAAAACCCGGAAAGCACAAGCACTCGTAGCTTAACGGATAGAGCATCTGACTACGGATCAGAAGGTTGCAGGTTCGAATCCTGCCGAGTGCACAGCAGACCAGAGGCCCTGTGGAGTGATCCACAGGGCCTCTGGCTTATGCCTTGACGGCAGCGTTTGATGGCAACCGCCTCAGAGGGTGGACGCGAGGTCTACGAGGGCGAGTGCGAGACATACCGGAACCCCGTGACGGGGAAATCGCCTTGCCTACCTCGATGGCCGCCGGTGACGACAGCCGCCGACCGGCGCCGACCGGGACGGGTGCCGCGAGCCGGACCTGCCCGTCTCCGAAACGGGCCCGCTCATGACCGGTGAGTTGCGCGAGGCCGCCGGTGCGGACGTGGTGGATGGGATGGGCCAACCGGACGGGTTCGGACGGGTCGGCCGGGACGGAGTGATGTGTTCCGGGCGGCTCCTGCCATCCGGCGTCCGTCATCCGCGAGGTGCCGTTCGGCGTCCGGTCTCCGGCGTCCGTCCCCCGGCTCTCATCCGGCTCCCGTCATCCGTTGCCCGGTAGCATCGCGGGATCTTTCCTCGTCCGCGAGCGTCCGGAGTTCACCCATGGGCTGGCAGTGCACGGGGCTGCGATGGCCGACGGAGGTCGGTGGGCCCTCGCTCGGCTGGTTGCGGGCCGGGGTGGTGCGGGCGAGTGCGCTCGCGTACGGGACGGAGCTCGGGTTCCGGGCCGTGGGGCCGCGGCGGTGCGTCGGGGCGCGCGGGAACGCGTGTGCGGTGGGGGCCGCGGTGCCGGGGCGGAGCACGGGGGCGCGGTGCCCGGAGTGCGCGCGGTTGGAGCGGGCGCACTCGGTGGCCGCCGACACGATCGCCGACGACCCACGGATGTACCGGGTGTACCTCGCCTGGTTCGGGCCGGGGATGGTGAAGGTCGGGATCACGGCCGAGGAGCGCGGGGCGGCGCGGCTGCGGGAGCAGGGGGCTGTGGTCTTCGGCTGGCTGGGGCGCGGGCCGCTGATGGCGGCGCGGCGGACCGAGGAACTGCTGCGGTCGGCGCTCGGGGTGCCGGACCGGATTCCGTACGCCGCGAAGCGGGCCGTACGCGCGGTGCTGCCGGGGGAGGAGGAGCGGCGGGCCGAGGTGGCGGAGCTGTACGGGCGGGCCGTGGCGCTGGAGGGGGCCGGGTGGCCGGAGACGCTGGAGCGGCTGCCGTTCGAGGCGGTCGACCACGCCGGGCTGTTCGGGCTGGGTGTCGCGGTCGAGGTGACGTGCGCGGTCACCGAGCTGGTGGACGGGGGCGTGGTCGCGGGGCGGCTGGTGGCGGCGGCCGGTCCGGACCTGCATCTGGAGACGGTGGGGCACGGGGTCGTGGTGCTGGACACCCGGCTGATGGCCGGGTGGGAGCTGACGGGTGCCGACGCGCGGGCGGGGGTGGGCGTGCCGGTGGCCGACATCGGGGGCGGTGGCGTGCAAGGCGGGCTGTTCTGAGATCGTCGGATGTGAAGGGCAGGGAACGGGCCGCCGGATGCGACGGGCGGGGAACAGGCCACCCGATGCGAAGGACGGGGAACGGGTTGTCGGGTCCGAAGGACGGAGAGCGGTCGTCGGGTCCGAACCAGGGGAGCGGACTGTCGGATCCGAAGGACGGGGCGACGGTGTGGTGGCAGGAGCGGAGCGATACATGATGACGGGCGAGGCCGAGGGTACGGCGGGTGGCGCCGAGGGCGGCGCGGATGACGTCGTTCGGTTCTGGGAACGGCTGGAACTGCCCGGAATCATTGACGTCCACACGCATTTCATGCCGGAGCGGGTGCTGCGCAAGGTCTGGGCGTACTTCGACTCGGCCGGGCCGCTGACCGGCAGGGAGTGGCCGATCGCCTACCGGCACGACGAGGACGAACGGCTCGTGCTGCTGCGTTCGTTCGGCGTGCGGCGGTTCACGTCGATGCTCTACCCGCACAAACCGGGGATGGCGGCCTGGCTGAACGAATGGGCGGCCGGTTTCGCGCACCGGACACCGGACTGCCTGCACACCGCGACCTTCTTCCCGGAGGAGGGCGTGGAGCGGTATGTGCGCGAGGCGGTGGAGTCGGGGGCCAGGGTCTTCAAGGCGCATGTCCAGGTCGGTGGGTACGACCCCGGCGACCCGTTGCTGGACCCGGCGTGGGGGCTGCTCGCCGAGGCCGGGATCCCGGTGGTGACGCACTGCGGTTCCGGCCCGGCGCCCGGTCGGCACACCGGGCCCGGCCCCATCGCCCGGTTGCTCGCCCGGCACCCGCGGCTGCGGCTGGTCGTGGCGCACATGGGGATGCCGGAGTACGCCGAGTTCCTGGCGCTGGCCGAGGCATACCCGGAGGTGCGGCTGGACACGACGATGGCGTTCACGGACTTCACGCGGGACTTGAGCCCGTTCCCGGCGGCCGAACGAGGGCGGCTCGCCGCGCTGGGGGACCGGATCCTGCTCGGAACGGACTACCCGAACATCCCGTATCCGTACGCGCATCAACTGCACGCGCTGGAACGGCTGGAGCTGGGTGACGACTGGCTGCGGGCGGTCTGCCACGGGAACGCGGGGGAGCTGTTCGGGGTGGTGTGAGGCGCGCGGAGGCGACCGTGGCGCGGAGCGCGCCGGGAGTGCGAGGGCGCGTGGGGGTGTGCGGGGGCGGCTGTGCGGAGGGTGGCGCAGAGGCACGTGGTCGGGGCGCGAGGCATGCGGTCGGTGGCGCGTGGCGCGTGACGGGGGCGTTTCTCAGAGAAATCACAGATTGGGGAAAGAAGCCTCTCAGGGGAGCCTCACAGGGTTGAGGCATGACGACGATCTCGCCCCAGAGGCGCACCGGACTGCCGCAGGGACGTACCGAAGCACGGGCGGCCGACCGCACCCCCGTCCGCGTGCTGGTGGTGGACGACGAGGCCGCGCTCACCGAACTGCTCTCCATGGCCTTGCGCTACGAGGGCTGGGAGGTGCGCAGTGCCGGGGACGCCGCCGGGGCCGTGCGGATGGCGCGGGACTTCCGGCCGGACGTCGTGGTCCTCGATGTGACGCTGCCGGGTGCGGACGGTTCCGCGGTGCTCGGCGGGCTGCGGCGGGAGCTGTCCGGGGTGCCCGTGCTGTTCCTGACCGTGCGTGACGCCGTGGAGGAGCGGATCGCCGGGCTCACCGCCGGGGGCGACGACTTCGTCATCAAGCCGTTCGGCCTGGAGGAGGTCGTGGCCCGGCTGCGCGGGCTGATCCGGCGGTCCGGTGCGGCGGCGGCCGTACGCGCCGAGTCGACGCTCGTCGTCGGCGATCTGGTCCTCGACGAGGACAGCCGCGAGGTGAGCCGGGGAGGTAGCTCCCTCCACCTCACGGCCACGGAGTTCGAGCTGTTGCGCTTCCTGATGCGCAATCCGCGACGGGTGCTGAGCAAGGCGCAGATCCTCGACCGGGTGTGGAACTACGACTTCGGCGGGCAGGCGAACGTCGTGGAGCTGTACATCTCGTACCTGCGCAAGAAGATCGACGCCGGCCGGTCGCCGATGATCCACACCCGGCGCGGGGCCGGCTATCTGATCAAGCCCGGCGAGTAGGGGGCGATGGGCGGTCGTCCGACCGGGCGGGGCGGGACGCGGTTGCGGCCCGGGTCACCTCCCGGGTGAGGCCGGGGCGGGTGAGTACGTCGGTGCTGTCGACGAACTGGTCGACAGCACCGATCGGCGGCAGCCCGCGCACGGCCGGATCGGTGATGCGGTCGGTCAGCGCGGCGGCGAAGCGCTCGGCGTGCAGCACCCGGAACGGCCTGCTGTGGTACGGGCGCGTGGCGGGGTCGACCGGGCCGGTGAGCCCGAGCCGGTTGTGGGCGTTCGCGATGATCTCGTAGGCGTGGGCCAGGCGGTGCTCGCGGGTGTCCGGGTCGGTCGCGGCGAGGGCCGCGGTGAGGACGGGGGTGAGCGAAACAACTTGTACGCCGTACGAGAGAAGTCATACGGTGTATGGCCAGGCTCGTACACCGTATAAGGCATCTGGAGTTCGCATGACGGCGATCGTCGCCGAGCAGAAAAACCTCGCGCCGCCCAGCCATCCGCAACGCTGGCTGATCCTCGGCGTCATCTGTCTCGCCCAGCTCACGGTGCTGCTCGACAACACCGTCCTCAACGTCGCGATCCCCTCCCTCACCCGGGAACTGGACGCGTCCACCGCCGAAGTGCAGTGGATGATCACTGCCTACTCGCTCGTCCAGTCGGGCCTGCTGCTCACGGCCGGCAGCTCCGCCGACCGTTATGGCCGCAAGAAGATGCTGATCGCCGGGCTCGCCGTGTTCGGCATCGGCTCGCTGGCGGCCGGACTGGCACAGTCGTCCGCGCAGCTGATCGCCGCGCGGGCGGGCATGGGCATCGGCGGTGCGCTGCTGCTGACCACGACCCTCGCCGTCGTCGTCCAGATCTTCGACGAGACCGAGCGGGTCAGGGCGATCGGCATCTGGGCGACCGTCGGCTCGCTCGGCGTCGCCGTCGGTCCGCTGATCGGCGGGGTGATGCTCGACCACTTCTGGTGGGGCGCGATCTTCCTGATCAACATCCCCGTCGCCGTTCTCGGTCTGATTGCCGTGGCCTGGCTCGTCCCGGAGTCCGGGAACCTCGGCGACGGCCGTCCCGACCTGCTCGGCGCGCTGCTCTCCACGATCGGTATGGCGTCCGTCGTGTACGCGATCATCTCCGGCGCGGAGCGCGGCTGGACATCGGGTCCGGTCCTGCTGACGGCCATCGTCGGGGTCGTCGTCCTCGCCGGGTTCGTGCTGTGGGAGCTGCACATCCCGTACCCCATGCTGGACATGCACTTCTTCCGGAACCAGAAGTTCGTCGGGGCGGTCGGCGGCTCGATCCTGGTCGCCTTCGGGATGGGAGGCTCGCTCTTCCTGCTCACCCAACAGCTCCAGTTCGTGCTCGGCTACGGGCCGCTGGAGGCCGGTCTGCGCACCGCACCGCTGGCGCTGAGCGTCGTCGTGCTCAACCTCTCCGGGCTGGGCGCCAGGATGGTGCCGAAGCTGGGCACGCCCCTCACCATCGCGGCCGGGATGACCCTGCTGGCCGCGGGGCTCGCCGCGGTCGCCCTGCTCGGCGGCGACGGTTACGGCGGCATGCTGCTCGGCCTGGTGGTGATGGGCGCGGGCATCGCGCTCGCCACGCCCGCCATGGCCAACGCGATCATGAGCGCCATTCCGCCGGAGAAGGCGGGCGTGGGTGCCGGGGTCAACGGCACGCTCGCCGAATTCGGCAACGGCCTGGGTGTCGCCGTCCTCGGGGCGGTGCTCAACGCGCGCTTCGCATCGCTGGTGCCCGCGGCGGTGGGCGCCGCCTCACTGCCCGTCGCGCTCGCCGCGGCCGGCGACGACGGTGAACGGGCGCGGATCGGCGACGCCTTCGCCTCGGGCCTGGAGACCAGCCAGCTGGCCGGGGCCGCGGCGGTGCTGGCCGGAGGCCTCCTGGCCGCGGCGCTCCTGCGCCGGGCGGAGCGGGCCGAGTCCGCCGGGACCGAGACCGCGGCGGCGGCATAGCATCGGTGGCGGGGCACATCGGACCGTACGCGTCCGCTTCATGCGTACGCACCCGCCGTACAGGCCGCGTGCGCGCACACGGCCTGTACGCATCGGCTTGCTGCGTACGCATACGGACGGTTCGCCCCGCCGGTAAGACGAGGAGAGAGCGCCATGGTGTCCGCGGCCGACCGCGTGCAGAACCCCGGCATGACCAGTGTGTGGCTGGACCAGCGCCCACCGTCGCGCGCCCGTAGGACGGACCAGCCCGCCGGTCTCGACCGGGAGAAGATCGTCGCCGCCTCGGTGCGGCTGCTGGACGCCGAGGGGCTCGACAAGTTCTCCATGCGCCGCCTCGCCGCCGAGCTGGGGGTCACGGCCATGTCGCTCTACTGGTACGTGGACACCAAGAACGATCTGCTGGAGCTGGCCCTCGACTCCGTCCACAGCGAGATCCGCATCCCGCACGAGGACGCGCACTGGCACGACCGGATACGCCAACTCACGGCTCAGTGCCGGGAGTTGATCGTCCGTCATGTCTGGGTCGCGCATCTCGCCGGTCACTTCCTCAACATCGGTCCGCATGCCAGGGCGCTGTCGAACGCCGTCCTGGACGTGATCCGGGCGACCGGCCTGCCGCTGGAGCGCCAGGCCGGGGCGCTTGCCGCGGTCTTCCAGTTCGTCTACGGATTCGGCACCATCGAGGGCCACTTCGCGCAGCGCAGCGCGAACGCGGGGCTGACCCAGGAGGAGTACTACCAGCAGTCCATGAGCGCGGTCCGCGGCCAGCCGGGGTTCGACCAGATGATCGAGTCCTCGGAACGGCTCATGGACGCCCGGGGCGGTGACACGGTCGAGGAGATGCGTAACCGGGACTTCACCTACGCCCTCGACCTGCTGATCGCCGGTATCGAAGCGATCCGGGAACAGGACCGCAAGGGGCCGGGAGGCCGGGAGAGCAGCCGAGGGGCCGAGTAGCCGAGGGACGGGGACGTACCGGGCGAGCGCTGTGCCGCCCGCCCCGTACGCCCCCGCCCCGCACTCCTCCGTTCCGGCTCCCGCCCGTTCGCTCCGCCCGTGGGCCACGTGTCACCAACGCGGCGGCCGAGTACAGCTACGACGGCAGCGACTCGCCCTGCACGGCCTGGATGTCGAGCTCCACCCGCAGTGTCGTACCGATCGCCGAGATGCCCGCCTGCAGCACCTGGTTGTAGTTCATGGCGAAGTCCTCGCGCCGCAACTCCGCCGTGGCGCTGAACGCCGCGCGCACCCCGCCCCACGGGTCCGGACCCGTGCCCAGGTAGCTCAGATCCAGATCGATCGGCCGCTCGACGCCGCGCATGGACAGCACACCGTGAACGGTCCAGCGGTCGGGGCCGGTGGGGGTCAGCCCGTCGGAGCGGTAGGTGATCTCCGGGAAGCGGTCCGTGTCCAGGAAGTCGGGCGAGCGCAGATGCTTGTCCCGCATGCCGTTGCCGGTGTCGATGCTGGCCGCGGTGATGACGGCGTCCACCCGGGAACGGTGCACCTCGTCCGCGATCTCGATCCGGCCGGTGAACTCGGTGAACCGGCCCCGCACGCTGGAGATCCCCAGGTGCTGCGCGACCGCGGCGACCGAGCAGTGCGCCGGATCCAGCGACCAGGCGCCCGGTGGCGGCAGCTCCACCCCGCCCTGCCGGGCCAGCACCACCGTGCCGGCCTCGATGCACCCGCTCGCCGTGACGAGCGCGGTGGAGGCGGCCGGGGCGTACCCGACCGCGGTGACGATCACCGTGTACGCGCCGGCCGGCAGGGGCGCGTCCGTCCGTACCGCCCCGTCCTCGTCGGCGGTGGCCCGCAGCACCTGCGCGCCGGTCATGTCGGTGACCGTCACGACCGCGTGCTGGACCGCCCAGCCGTCCCGCGTCCGTACCTGTGCGCGAAGTCCCATCCCGTTCTCTCTCCTTGCTCAGGGCTCAGTGACCCAGTGGTCCCGTGGTCCGCGATCGATGGTCCGGTGGCCCGGTGATCGTCGGTCCGATGATCCGGGGCTCCATGATCGATGTCCGATGGTCCGGGGTCCGTTGATCGACGTCCGGTGGCCCGGTGCCTCAATGAGTCGGGCCCCGGGGGCGGGACCGGCCGGCCGTCCCCTGCCTGCCGTCCCCGCCACCGGGGCCCATTTCCACCGGCCGGTACAGCGTCTCCGCTTGGGACGCCGACCCGCCAGGGGTCTGTGGTGAAAGGCCCGGCGGCGGGCTCCGCGGTGTCGCGGGGCTGCCGCCGGGCTCTGCTCACTCGCCGGGGTGGGCGAGCTCGATGTCGTGGCCGTCGACGCCGGACCCCGTCAGGGTCAGCGCGCCGGCCACCGGCGGGTAGCCGGTCGCGATGACCGTGTACTCGCCCGCGTCCAGATCGGTGAAGCCGTACGCCCCGTCCTCCCCGGTCGTCGACGTGGCGATCACGTTGCCCGCCGCGTCGACCAGGGTGACTCGGGCGTCGGCCAGCGGGCGCCCCCCGGCACCGGCCCGCACGACGCCCCGCACCAGGGCGCCGGACCGCAGCGCGACATCGAGGCGGGTGACGCCCTGGCCGCCGATCTCCACCGGCAGCGCCAGCGGACGGAACCCGGCGGCGTTCACCGCGACGGTCACCGGACCGGGCACCAGCTCGCCGAAGGAGAACTCGCCGTTCTCCCCGGAGCCGCCGCTCGCCAGCACGTCGCCGCGCACATCGGTGACGACGACCATGGCGCCCTCGACCGGTGCCGAGGTCTCGGCGGCCCGCACGGTCCCGGCGAGGCCGCTCGTACCGGAGAGCAGGATGTCGTACGACAGCGGCTCGGCACCGACGACCACCGTCGACGCCTGCGGCTGGAAGCCGTCGGCGGACGCGATCAGCACGTAGCTGCCGGTGCCCGGTGCGTTCAGGCCGTAGCTGCCGTCGGCCTGGGCGACGGAGCGCCCCAGCTGGCGGCCGGCCAGCGAGATCAGCGTGACGGCGGCCCGGGCGACGGGTGCGCCCTCCGCGGAGCGCACCACACCGTGCACGGCGGTGCCCTGGGCGGAGGCGGCCGGAGGTTCCGGAGCGGCGGTGGCCGGGGCCGGGACGGTCCGGGCCGCGCTCGCGGCGGTGGCCGCGGGGGCAGCGGTGGCCGCGAGGGCGGGGACGCGAGCCGGGGCCTCGGCCTGCTCGACGGCGGCGGCCTCGTCCGCGACGGGGGTCTCGTCCGTGACCGGGGTGGCGTCGGCGGCGTTCGTCTTCAACGCGACCTCCTTGATGAAGATCGTGATCAGGAAGGCGACCAGCGCGGCCGGAGCGGCGTACAGGAAGACATCGGCGACACCGTGGCCGTAGGCGCTCTCCATGATCTCGCGGAGCGGCGGGGGCAGCTTGTCCAGGTCGGGGATGCCCCCGCCGCCCGTACCGCCGTGTCCCAGTGCGGCGCCCTCGGGGCCGAGCGCCTTGAGGCCGTCCTTGACGTAGTGGGTGACGCGGTTGCCCAGCACGGCGCCCAGCGCCGAGACCCCCATCGCACCGCCGAGGGAACGGAAGAAGGTGACGACGGAACTGGCCGAACCGAGGTCGGACGGAGCGACCTGGTTCTGCGTGGCGAGCACCAGGTTCTGCATCATCATGCCGATGCCGAGGCCCAACACGGCCATGTAGATCGCGATGTGCCAGTACGCCGTGTCGTACCGGATGGTGCCCAGCAGCCCGAGCCCCGCGGTGACCAGGGCGCCACCACTGACCAGCCATGCCTTCCAACGACCGGTCTTGGTGATGATCTGGCCGGAGACCGTCGAGGAGACGAACAGGCCCGCGATCATCGGGATCGTCATGACGCCGGACATGGTCGGCGACTTGTCGCGCGCGAGCTGGAAGTACTGGCTGAAGAACACGGTGCCCGCGAACATCGCGATACCGACGAACAGCGAGGCCAGCGAGGCCAGCGTGATGGTGCGGTTGCGGAAGAGACGCAGCGGGATGATCGGCTCGGCGGCCCGGGACTCGACGACCACGAAGATCACCGCGAGCGCGAGGGAACCGAGGACCATCACGGCGGTCTGCCAGGACAGCCAGTCGTACTTGTCGCCCGCGAAGGTCACCCAGATCAGCAGCAGCGACACGGCGGCGCTGATGAAGAACGCGCCCGCCCAGTCGACCTTGACGTCACGCTTCACGACCGGGAGCTTCAGCGTCTTCTGGAGCACGATCAGCGCGATGACGGCGAACGGCACACCGACGTAGAAGCACCAGCGCCAGCCCATCCAGCTGGTGTCGGTGATGACACCGCCGAGCAGCGGACCACCGACGGTGGCGACGGCGAACACCGCACCGATGTATCCGCTGTAACGGCCGCGCTCGCGCGGGGCGATCATGGCCGCCATCACGATCTGCGCGAGGGCGGAGAGACCGCCGGTGCCTATGCCCTGGATGACGCGGCAGGCGATCAGCATGCCGCTGCTGGTCGAGAGACCGGCGACGACCGAGCCCGCGACGTAGATGACGAGGGATATCTGGACCAGCAGCTTCTTGCTGAACAGGTCCGCGAGCTTGCCCCACAGGGGAGTGGTGGCGGTCATCGCCAGCAGCGAGGCCGTGACGACCCAGGTGTAGGCGCTCTGGCCGCCGCCGAGGTCGGAGATGATCTTCGGAAGGGCGTTGGAGACGACCGTCGACGACAGGATCGCGACAAACATGCCGAGCATCAGCCCGGCGAGTGCTTCCATGATCTGCCGGTGTGTCATCGGCGCACCGGACGAGGGATCGGGAGACCCCCCGTGCTTGGCGCGGCCGCCCCGCACACCGGTCGGTGTGGTCGTAGCCATAGAGTTCCTTGTCTTTGCTTCTGTTACACGGGTGTACGGGTGTGCGCGTCGGTGGCGTCGCCGGAAGGCCGCGAGCGGCACTCGCCACTGTGCGTTCCGGGGACGCAGTCGCCGGCACCGCGGCAGGCGAAGCTGTCGCGCAGCCGGGCCAGGAGCCGATTGAGCTGTCCGACCTCGTCGTCGGACCAGTCGGAGAGGTTGTGGGCGAACATCTCGGTGATGCGTCGGTTCATGTCACCGAGCAGGTCGCGTCCGGCCGGGGTCAGCCGCAGGATGCGGGACCGCTTGTCCGTGGGGTCCGAGGACCGTTCGATCCAGCCGTGGTCGGCCACGTGGGCGACATGCCGACTGGTGACGGACATATCGACGTCCAGCAGTTCGGCCAGTCTGCTGATTCGCATCTCGCCGTGCTGTCTGAGCAGCGCGAGCACGGCGGCGGAGCCGGAGGGGCATTCGGCGGGGAGGACGCGTGCGACGCCTCGCTTGACGGCCCCGACCGCGCTGAGATGCCGGGCCAGCTCTTCGTACTGACTCCGTGCGGCCATGGGACCCCCCAGACGATTCCACCTGTGCATCTTGTTGCTTAGGGCAACCATAAAAGCCGTTGGTTGCTGCAGGCAAACGAAAGCGGGCTTGCAGAAGTAAAGGAAAACAAAAGGCCCTGTAGGGCTCCGGTCAAAGCCCCAGCGTGCGGGGGCGCGGCTCGGGGCGGGTGTGTCTCCTGCCACAGGCGGGGCTGGTTCTGTCGGGTTCTGGCCGGCCTCCCTCCCGGTCTTCGCAGGCTTCCCGCCGGGTTTCCCTCGGGTTTCCGCCGAGGCTCGCCGGGCCCTGCCGGCCCCTGCCGGCCCCTGCGGGCCTCTCCGGGTTCACGCTGGGACGAGGCCGGTTCCGGTGGTGATCGGGGCCGAGTGCAAGAGGCGCGGTGTGCAAGAGGCGCGGTGCGTTCGGTGGCGGCGCTCCACGGCCGTGTTCCGCGGTCGTGGCCCGCGGCGGTGGCCCGCTGGTTGCGCAGGCTGGTCCCGCGGTCGTGTTCTGTGGGTTCTGTGGTCGTGTGCCGCGGGCCGGCTCCGCGGGCCGGTTTCTTGTCCCCGCGAGGTGCCGGGTGCTGATGGGTTCGGTGTCAGGTCGCTTGGCCGACCCGGGGGTTGGGCCGTAACGCCGAGTTCGCTAGGGTCCTGCCCCATGGCACACAACCCCCACGCCCCTCAGGGCCCCGAGGGCAACCACGACCCGGCCGGCAGCACCCAGATGTTCCGCGCCTTCGTCGACGAGGGCGAACCGCAGCGCCGACAGCAGGCCGCCCCTCCGTCCGGACCGAAGACCGGGGTGATCGTCACCGTCGTCGCGGTGCTCGTCGTCCTCGCTGCGGTCGCCTGGCTCGCGCTCGGCTGACCGGTTCGCGGCGGTTGTCTCCGTAACCTTCCCGCTCCGTACGGGCCGGACGTCCGTACGGAGCGGGCGTCGTCACTTCCGCACGGCGGTGCCGTTCGGCGACGGAGGTGCACGGCGGATCACCGCCGTGCACCCACGGCACCACTGCGAACGTCGGGTCGGCGCTGCGGGTATCACCGTCACGACGGCGTCACGACGGCGTCACTCCACCACGGCGGTCACGTCGCGGGTCTCCACGTGCATGCCCAGCGGCACCCGCCAGGCGTCCACGCAGACGGTGTACGTCCTCGTCCGTGCCGCTCCCGCGTCGATCGGTGTCGGCAGCGGTGCAGTCGACTCGACGGTCGCCCAGTCGACCCCCAGCCCGCCGATGATGTGCGTGGCGAAGGTGACGGTGCCGTCGCGGGCCGGCGATCCGCCGGTGTTGCGGAACTCCACGGTCACCTTCTCGCACCAGCGCTGCTCGGCGGCCGCCCGTTCGAGGGCGCCGACCACCAGCACGGCCGGGCCGCCCGGTGCGGAGGGTCCGGGGGCCGGTGGGTCCGTGGTCCCGCCTCCCGCGTCGCCGGAACCTCCCGTACCGCCCCCGGGGCCGCTGCCCGCGCCCGGGCCCTCCGGGCTCTTCGAACCACCCGGGCCGGTCGAACCGCCCCGGCCGTCCGGGCGGGAGGCGTCGGCCGTCGCCCCTCCCCTTCCGCCGACCGTGGCGCTCGCGCCTCCGGCGCTCCCCGGACCTCCCACGCCTCCGAGGCCCCGGGGGCCGCTCCCGTCCGCGCTCGGAACCCTGTCCCCGGGCCCGCGCCCACCAGCGGTGGTGCCCTGCGAGGGCCCGGTGCCGCCGACGTCCCCGTCCAGCGGCACCAGCGTCACCCTTCCCGGCGGCGCCACCGCCCAGGGCGGTTCCCGTTCCGTACCGGAGCCCGCCGCGCCCACCGCCACGTAACCGTCGCCCGCCGTTCCGCCCCCGCAGGCGGCCAGCGCGCCGCCCAGGCACAGCACGGCCGCCGAGGCGGCGATCACGGTGCCCCGGCGGCCGGTCGAGTGAGCTGCCTGACGTCGCATCGCGCCAGTGTGGCTGACGGTCCGTCAAATCGGAAGCCTCTGTGCCGCGGCTGCGGCGTCCACGGCGGTCAGTCGGCGATGAGACCTTCCCTGAGCTGGGCGAGCGTGCGGGTCAGCAGGCGCGAGACGTGCATCTGCGAGATGCCGACCTCCTCGCCGATCTGCGACTGGGTCATGTTGGCGAAGAATCGCAGCATGATGATCTGCCGTTCGCGGGGCGGGAGTTTGGCCAGCAGCGGCTTGAGCGACTCGCGGTATTCGACACCCTCCAGTGCCGTGTCCTCGTACCCCAGCCGGTCGGCGAGGGAACCCTCGCCGCCGTCGTCCTCGGGCGACGGCGAGTCCAGCGAGGACGCGGTGTACGCGTTGCCGACGGCCAGCCCGTCGACCACGTCCTCCTCCGAGACGCCGAGCGCCCTGGCCAGTTCCGGCACGGTCGGCGAACGGTCCAGTTTCTGGGAGAGTTCGTCGCTGGCCTTGGTCAGCGCGAGCCGCAGCTCCTGGAGGCGGCGCGGGACGCGCACCGACCACGAGGTGTCGCGGAAGAAGCGCTTGATCTCGCCGACGACGGTCGGCATCGCGAACGTCGGGAACTCCACGCCGCGTTCGCAGTCGAACCGGTCGATCGCCTTGATCAGCCCGATCGTGCCGACTTGGACGATGTCCTCCATCGGCTCGTTGCGACTGCGGAACCGGGCGGCGGCGTACCGCACCAGCGGGAGGTTGAGCTCGATCAGCGTGTCCCGTACGTAGGCACGCTCCGGGCTCTCCGTTCCGTCGGGACCGGGCGCCAGTGCGGCGAGCCGCAGGAACAGGGAGCGGGACAGTGTGCGGGTGTTGATGGCTTCCGGCGAGCTGGCGGGCGCAACGGGTTCGGGTGCGCCCTTTGTGAGCGTGAGCACCTTCGAGCTGCCCTGTTCTTCGGACATGCCACCCCCTTGAGGTCGCGGACGGTCGCGTCGAGCCGCGACCATCGGAGGAACGCAGCTCCCACCTGAATACCGGAGGCGAGGCCGCGGCAAACGCGGTTTCCGCAGAATGTCACATGTCGGCAACACGCTGTAGCGACATGTCGACAAGTCTTTGTGGCGTCTGCCCAGTTAACGGGGGTGCTCGGTAAGTCTGTCCGCCCAAACCGGACTTCGAGTGCTCTACCCGATCCGGTTAGGCATCGATCCTGTTTGCGGATCTCAGACGGGCAAAGCTTCGGGCCAGAAGCCTTGACACATGCATCTGGGATACACCTAGCTCTGCGCTGATCTGGGACTGTGTCAGGTTGTTGTAGTAGCGCAGCAGCAGGATGCGCTGTTCGCGCTCGGGCAGTTGTACGAGCAGATGGCGGACCAGGTCGCGGTGTTCGACCCCGGCGAGGGCCGGGTCCTCGTACCCGAGGCGGTCCAGCAGGCCGGGCAGCCCGTCGCCCTCCTGGGCGGCCTCCAGGGAGGTCGCGTGGTAGGAGCGGCCCGCCTCGATGCAGGCCAGCACCTCGTCCTCGGAGATCCTCAGCCGCTCGGCGATCTCCGCGGTGGTCGGAGACCTGCCGTGCGCGGTGGTCAGGTCCTCGGTGGCGCCGGTGACCTGCACCCAGAGTTCGTGCAGTCGGCGGGGGACGTGGACGGTGCGCACGTTGTCACGGAAGTATCGTTTGATCTCGCCGACGACGGTCGGCATCGCGAAGGTCGGGAACTGCACGCCGCGTTCGGGATCGAACCGGTCGATGGCATTGATCAGCCCGATCGTGCCGACCTGGACGACGTCTTCCATCGGCTCGTTGCGGCTGCGGAAGCGTGCGGCGGCGTACCGCACCAGGGGCAGGTTCGCCTCGATCAGTGCCGCCCGCACCCGGCTGTGCTCCGGCGTGCCCGGTTCCAGTTCCTTGAGCTGTCCGAAAAGTACCTGCGTGAGCGCTCTGGTGTCCGCGCCCCTGCTTTTGGCGGGTGTCGCCGCCGTGCCGTCGGAGTCCCCGGACCGCATGGCCCCGACGGCGGGCGGCGCGGGTGAAGAGGGCGGATTGGCTTGTGCGGCCTGGGGGGACTGGGAGGCCTGTGCGGCCTGTGCGTCCTGGGCCTTCCGGGAGGACCGCTCGGCCTGGACGGTCTGGGGAGGCACTTGAGGCGCTGTACTGGCCGGCACGGTGAGGCCACCCCTTTGCGGTCAACTTTGGTCAACTCATCCGTCAAAAGCGGTCATAGCATCACAAGACATGCCCACTGTGTGCAAGCACCGTATAGCGTCGTGTTGGGTTCAACTTGGTTTGAACACGCAAAAAGACCCCTCGCCGTGACGGCGAGGGGCCCGGAGGGCGTACGGGGGGTCGGATCAGTCGGAACCGGTGAGTCAGAACGGATAGTCGGCGATCACCCAGGTGGCGAACTCCCGCCACTGGCCGGCGGCCGCCTGGTGGGCCGGATGCTCGATGTAGCGCTTCAGGGCGGCCTCGTCGGCGACGGCGGAGTTGATGGCGAAGTCGTACGCGATCGGCCGGTCGGTGATGTTCCAGGCGCATTCCCAGAACTCCAGCTCGGGGATCTGCCCCTCCAGGTCCTGGAACGCCTTCGCCGCGGCGACGACCCGCGGTTCGTCCCGCTCGACTCCGTCGTTCAGCTTGAACAGGACCAGATGGCGGATCACGGCGTGGTACTCCTAGTTCACGAGCGCGGACATGAAGTCGCCGACGCCCTGTGCGGCACTCGAAATGCCCTCGAACCCTACCTGCACGAGATCTGCGGCCCGGTCCGGGGACGTGATGATCGTGTACAGCACGAAGACGACTATCACGAAGAGAGCTATCTTCTTCGCTTGCGCCATCAGCCCCTTGCCTCCCCATCGGTGCTCTGTGCAGTCGGGCGATTGTATCCGCACGAATGGTCGCATCCATCTGGATCACAGACTCGCCCGTACGAGCGTCGCGACGCCGCTCACTCCTGCTCCCCGGGCTGTTACCGGGACCTGCCGATCACCGGCCGCCGAACCTTCTTCGCTTGGACGCCTTGCTCCAGCCCTGGCGGGGAACACCTGCCGGTTTCTGCGCGGCGCGTGGTGCGCCGGGGTTCGGACGGTGGATCAGCGTGAGGCCCTCGTGGTCGGTCGGGTGCCACGCGTGGTCATGGGTCTCGAAGGTGTAGCCCTGCTCGTTGTCCGTCTGGTAGGCGAGCAGCGCCCGTCCCTGTCCCGCGTACTGGCGGACCTCGTTCCACAGGACTTCGCGGATCCGTGCCGACGGGGCACCGAGAAAGACCCCTGGAGAGATCTCCAGCAGCCAGCGCGTGAGAAAGCCTCGCAGGCCAATGGGACAGTTGGTGAGAACGATGACGGTCACCAGATGATCTCGTCCCCGTAGTTGCGACCGCCCTCGACGTGCCGGTCGCCGTCGGACAGAAGCGTGACCCGGTCCTGTGCGGCGCTGGTCGACTCGGAGGTGTCGCGGGTGCCGTCGTAACCGAGCAGGTCTTTGATGTCCCGGACGCAGCGGTCGAGCAGTCCGATTTGGTTGATGCGGTCCCTGAGCATCCGGCGGGTTCGCGTTGCCACGTCCTCTTCGCCTTCGGCGGCGGCGTCGAACGCCACGGGAATGGCGACCTCCGTCCTGTAGAAGTCCGCCACGTCCATGACGAACGACCGCTCGTGCCCGGAGTGCACGAAGCCGAGGCCCGGGGAGCAACCGAGGGCCGCGATCACGGAGTGGGAGACCCCGTACATGCACTGGGCAGCGGCCGTGACGGCCTGGTTGGGGGCGTCTCCCGCGGAGAAGTCGTCGCGGTTGAACTCGCGTCGGCGCCACGGCACGCCCGAGCGCCGAGACTCCTGCTTGTAGCAGTCCTTCACGCGTCGCCCCTCCATGCCGAGGAGGTCCTGCCGAGTACGACCCGCGGTGTCCTCGCCCGGGAAGCGCAGGCGATACATGGCGCGCGCCACGTCCAACCGGGTGCGCCGGTTCGCCCAGGCGGTCGCCTGGGCCTCGACCAGGCCCGAGGAGCGCGTCAAGGCCCGCCCGCCCGCGTAGTACCGCACGCCGTGCTCGCCGACCCAGACGACCCCGGCACCGGATTCGCCGAGAAGGACCATCGCCTGGTGGGTGACGCGGGTGCCCGGTCCCAGCAGCAGCGTGCCGATGGTGGCGGACGGGATGTGCGTCACACCGTCCGCGTCCTCCGCGGTGATCGCGTTGGAGTCCCGGTGGATGGTGCAGCGCTCCAGATAGACGAAGGAGAGGCGCTCCCCGATCCGGGTGAGTTCGTGCGGGGAGGAGGCCCCTCTGCGGCCGACCGTGCTCATGCCGCCTCCCGCACCGGGGCCAGGGTCATCAGGCCGCAGCCGTATGCCTTCGCCTTGCCCAGGCCGTGGGTGAGCGTGCGGCGGAAGAGCGCCGGGTCCGTGACGCGCAGGCGGCCGTCGAAGGTGACCCGCGTGATCTGTACGTCGTTCTTGCTCGTCTTCGCCGGGGGGCGGGGGAACCGCAGCGGGACCTGGTCGCGGACGATCAGCTCGTAGTCGTCGCCCTCGGGCAGCAGCCGACGCTCCACCGGCTTCTGGACGATCTCGAATCCGGCCTGCTCCTGTCGCTTCAGCAGCCAGGCAATCTGGTGGCGGGGGGTCTTGTGCGCGGCCCGCTTCGTCGGGTCTCCCTCCTTGAGGTACTCGTGGCGGATGTTGTGCACGGGGTTGGCGGTGAGCCTGAACCCCCAGGTGTCGCCCGGGTGGAGCGCGGTGAGGAACTCCTCGTACGCGAACGTCGTCCAGCCCGGTTCGTCCGAGGCCGGCCAGCCCGCCTGCTCGACCAGGTGCGTCAGGTCGGGACGGGTCGGGCTGACGATGTACAGCAGCGTCTCGGACGGGGTGTTGCGATCCACCCGCCACAGCACCCGGGGGCCCGAGCCGTCGCGGGCGGGCGGGGTGGGGAAGGAATTGTTCACCGCGCCGTGCATGCGGTGCGGTGACCCGAGCAACCGCCGGGCGTCGGATCGTCCGGTGTTCACACGGAAGCGGGTGAGGTACATCAGTCGGTCCTCGGTGTGAGGGGCGTGAGCATTTCGGTGGGTTCGTGGGGCTGCGGTGGGACCGGCGACGGAGATCCGGCCGTGCCGGGGACGGGAATCCGCAGGGTGCGGACACCGCGCAGCCCGTACTGCCGGTGGCGCGGATCGAAGCTCACCGGCAGATCGCGCAGCGTCATGTGCGCGTCTTCCCCGGAGCCGTCACCTGGTCGTGTGCTGTCCAGCAGCAGGTCCAGGTAGCTGTCGGACAGCGAATGCCCCGCGCGCCGACAGGACGCCTCGCAGCGCGCCCGGTACCGCCTGGACGCCTCCCATTCGGCTTCGCGCAGAGCCTGCTCCAGGTTCGTCCCCCCATCCAGCGGCTCTCCGATCGTGATCGGCTCCGAGGGCGGGCAGGACCGACGTCCCAGGTACGGGAGGAAGACCGGCTCCAGCAACGCCTCGTACAGCCGCTGCACGAGCGCGGGCTCGCCCCGCACCCCTGCCACGAACACGGCGTCCGCCAGGTAGAAGCGCTCCGACAGCGGCATGGCCTTGTGGGTGTCCTTGTGGTGCGCCGTCTGGAAGTCCCGCAGCCGGGTGCCGGGCTGATCGATACGGACGCCGAACTCCAGCTCGGCCAGGTCGGAGAGATCGGCATCCCGCCTGCGCCCCTGCGCCGCGGCGAGGAGTCCGAGGACTCCGCTCTTCGTGGGCGCGTTCTCGGTGGTACGGCGCACGAAGCGGGCCGCGGACCCCCAGGACTGCAAGGGGCCCGCCAGCCGCATCAGCAGCACACTCATGCCCCGGTCTCCGAAGCGCTTCCCCCGTCATCGTCGGCGGCGGCCTTCCCCGGCTCCAGCCGGGCGACCACGGTGTCTCCCACGGCGGCCAGCAGTCCGGAGAGGTTCACCTCGTCCGCCAGCCCGCCGAGGCTGCTCGTCCCGGTGCCCACCCGCAGCAGCCAGCCCGGGTCGTTCCCGGAAAGCCCGTACCGGTCCTCCAGGTCCGGCACGAACGTGGCGAGCTGCTCGCAGGCGCTTCGGAGGTAGCCGCCGCCCTCGCCCGGCGGGACCGGCTGTTCGAAGGCTCCGACGTAGCTGATCGGGCGCCGGGAACGGGCCTTGACGATCACGACGGACGGCAGTGTCTGGTTGCCGAAGGTGTTGATCTTCCCGGTGGGGAGTGAGGTGATGAAGCCTTCGAGGAACGCGGTGACCGCTCGCCGCGTGGCGTCCACCGGTCGGTCCTCGTCGTTCCCGCCGGTCCCCAGGTTCTCGTGGAGCTGGTTCACGTCGAGTGCCGCGTACCGGTAGAGGGTGGCGGAGTTGAAATCGACGGTGCCGATCATTCCGGCGCCCGGCTCGGCTGCCGTGTTCTTGTCGTCGACCGCCGTGTAGTAGTCCGATTCGACCTCCACCGGGTGCACGCTCAGTGCGTGGGCGACCTGCACCGACGCGTCCACGTTCAGGTCGGCCGAGTCTGCGACCATGCGGCCGAACAACGCGATGTCAATGGAGTGTTCGGTGTCGGCGGCCTGCTTGGCCCGGTCCTTGTTCGCCTTGACCTTGAGGAACTCCTTGAGCGCCTTGACGTCACCGCCCCTACCGCCTTCCACCGCGAGCGCGGCGAGGGCGCTGAACTGCCTGTCGCTCAGGAACATCAGGTACGAGGACTCGCCGGCGGCCTGCTCGTCCTCCTCCTTGCTCTTGCGCTTGGGCACGGTGATCTTCGAACCGGTGGCCGTCTCGACCACCGTCGTCGCCAGCTCCAGCGCCATGGCACGCGTCAGTGACGAGTCGAGCAGCTGGATGCGCCCCGCGAGCTCTTCCGCGACCTTCTTGGTCCGGATGCCGAGTTCGGACTTGTCGAGCAGTTCGTCGAAGGCTTTCCGGGTGGCCCGCTTCCACGCCTGGCTGGACACCCTGGAACGTCGTACGCCTCCGTACGTCGCCGACTTCGGCGTGCCCGTGTCGTCCCGGTTCAGATTGCTCGGCGGGACGGTCTGGAGGATGTGAATGTCAAGGATGGTCCTGGTCATGCGTGCTCAAGTCCTCTGCTGAGAAGGTGGTTCAGAAGTGGAAAGGGCCGGAAAGAGATCGTCGGGGCGAGGCGGGACGCCTTCCCCGCATGAGGGCGGGAGTCACTCCCCCGCGGCGTATCCGCCGTACGTCTCCTCCTCATCCGCGGGCAGCGTCCGGTCGATGACCTCGTCCCCCGCCCCCGTTCCATCGGCGGCGGTCCTCTGCTTCCTGCCGCGTGGCGCGGCGGCCAAGTGGAACTCGCGTCCCCATTCGCGTTGCACACCGGGGCGATCGGGCCGGTGCTGCCATCGGTAGAGCTGGCCGGCCAGACGTGCGTAGTCGAGCGGTTCCGATGCGGCACGCAGGAGCAGCACGATCTCTCTGAGCCGCACAGCGACGGAATCGAGCGATTCGGCCGTACCGACCCGGACCAGACGCGTGCGCAGTGGTGAATTCTCCTCGTCCGCGCCTGGTGCGGCGTGCTGCTGGATCAGTGCCCGGACCGCACCTCCGAGCTGGCGTTTGTCGGCGTGCATTCCGTCTTCGCGACGGGACTGCTGATGCAGTGCCCACAGCGTCGTGGCGAGGAAGACTGCCTCCTCGGCTGCCTCGGCTGCCTTGGCCTCCCGCTGCCGAGTGGGCTCGGAGCGCTCCGCCAACAACGCGGCGAGGTCGTCCAGCGGGCCGACCCCCCACAGGTCCTGGACCTCGTGCGCCCTCTTCCCCGCGCCGCGCCGTAGCCGCGCGAGCTCCGCGACGGCCGCCGGATCGTCCCTGAGGTAACGGCTCTGAAGCCGGGTGATGGACGAACGCGTCACCTGCTCGACCACGGCGCGGAGCGTGGGCTCCTCCGATCGCGTGGCCGATGGGTTGTCCGGGCCGTCAGTGGATGCGGGCTGCTGGGTGGTGCCGCCGATGGGGCTGTCGCCGCCGGATGCCGTCGAGGTGGTCATGTGGTTCCCCCGGAAGGGTTGTCGTCGATGTGAGTGGCGGTGGGCGGTGCCGAAGGCTTCGGTGACGCAGCCGGTGCCGGCCCGTCCGGCCCGCTCGGTCCGTCGCCCTGCTCCGCCGGTTCGGGCGGCTTCGGCAGCACCTTGTTGATCCGGGTCCGGAACCACAGGTCGGCCCGTGAGCTGTCGACCCAGCGCGTGCCGACCCCGGGCAGCTCGACCACCCGGCCCTCCGCCGCCGCCCGACCCGCGCCGTCGAGGAGTTCGCGGCCGAGGTCGAGCACCATCCGCCGGACCTCGGCCTGCCATGCGGTGCGTGAGGCATCCGGATCCCTTGTCCTCCCGAGACCCGCCAGCCACCGCCGGTACGGGCCGTCGAGCGCCCCGAAACCCAGATCGCGGGCGGTGTTCGTGGCCGGGCCGGGCGGCGATCCCGTCGCACGGGCGAGATTCCCGGCCAGGTGTCCCAGCGCCGACACGGCCCGCTCGGCATCCGCGACCGCGTCCACCGCCGCCGCGCCGTGCAGCGGACGCTTCTCATGGAGCAGGACGACCGGCAGGGTGACTCCGTCGTCGACGACTTCGTCCACCACGGACTGCTGCGTTCCGTACACCGCACCGACGAGCCGCGTACGGATCAGTGACCGCTCCGGCAGAACACCCTCGTTGGCGAGGAGCGTCAGCCACCGCACCACCCCGGACGGCTTGCTCTCGTCCGTGCCCCGGCCCGACGCCCCGTCGTCCGACCGCTGCGCGTACAACAGGCTCGCCAGACCGCGCCAGGCGGCCCGGCTCGGATCGTGCTGACGTGGCAGATAGACCAGCGGGCGGCCGAGCTTCTTCTCCTGCGTCCGGCTGCGCCGCCACCCCGTCATGGGTTCTGACTGCCATCGGTTGACGGGCGCGAGCGGATCGCCGTAGCCCAGGACGACGCCCGTGACGTCAGCGCCCTCCGTGTGCAGCAGCAGCCGACGGGACTGCCAGGTGTAGAGATCCCGCGGGCCCGCGGGACGAGGCACGGACGGATCCCTCTCCAGTACGCCGGGGCCGGGCGGTGTCGCACGGCGCCAGACCGGCAGGTCGTCCTTCGGGTCCGCCGTCGAGTTGAAAATACGCTCCTTCGTCGGAATCAGGTTCAGCAGCAGCGTCTCGCGCAAGGTGCGCCCCTCGGCGTGGACGCCGCCCAGTCCCCCGGTCCATCCCACGCCCTGGGGATAGACCTTTCCGCTCTTTGCCCGGTCGTCGCCCACCATCCCGGTCTTGATGCCGGACGAGTCATAGGCATGGGTGTGGACCAGCCACCGGGCCGCCTCGGCAAGGCCCAGCCTGCCCACACCCGGCCTGCGCATCGAGAAGAACGCCTCCCCGTTCGGCACATCGGCCACGATCCGGTTCAGCGAGGCGACCTCGTGCTTCGCCGTGTGCAACCCGGCGACCTGGAAGAACGGACGCGTGGGGTGGAGCAGATCGAAGGACTCCCGGTGACGGTCGAGGTAGTTCAGGACGACGGCGAGCGACTCTTCGTCCTGCCAGAGCTCCTCCCAGTCCTCCAGCTCTGCCGGGGAGCCGGGTCTGCCGTCCTCCACCTCCGCGAGCGCGTCGTAGAGGATCGCCAGCAGCAGCCGGAGCAGGGCGAACTCCTGGGTGGGCAGATCGCCCACCAGCCGTCGCAGACTCCCGGCCTGCGCGAAGACGTCCGTCAGCGAAAGCTCGTCCGTCGTGCCGTCGTCGCGTTGTACGGGCAACCACGGCCGGGAGACCAGGTCGAAGGAGGGCGTCATCCGTTTCGGCCCCTTTGCTCTGGGCACGCCGATGGAACCCACCCGGAGTCCGTCGGCGGCGCTGTAGTGGATTTCCAAGCCTGACAGGCGGGTCTGACAACGCTCGTCGAGCACGAGCAGCAACTCGCCTGCCAGCCAGGGGCATTCCTTCACCTGCCACGCCGGAACGACGAACCGCTCCAGTTCCTCGATGGTCCGGTCGCTCACGCCCGGGTGGGTCAGGGAGCGGGGCAGCGTCAACGCGCTCGCGGCCACGACCTCGGCGGCCCGACGAACTGGAGGCGCGTGCTCCGGAAGGTCCAGTCCGCCGCGCCCGCCGTCGAGCCAGTCGACCGTGGTCAGCCGGCCGTCCTCCCGGCGCTGGACGACCAGAACTTCCAGGGTTTCCTCACTGTCCCGCACCTGGGCCCGACCGGCACGGCTGTCGTCGGCGTCCCCGGCGTTACCGTCCAGCCAGCCGATGATCGGCCGCCCCGCCCGCCGCACCGGATCGAGCCGGAAGGTGTTCGCGCGCTCCCGCTTGTCCGTGAGCCCTGTCAGATACTCACGCCGGGCCTTGGCCAGTACGGGAGCCCAGTGCCCGGGGCCGGCCGGCCGGTCGTCGTACGCGGCCTGCACCAGCGGGCTGATGTGGTCGGGCAGCACCAGCGGGGCGCCGTCGAGGTGCGGCCCGAGCACGGCGAGCGCCCTGAGCAGGGTGTGCGGCCCCTGATAGACGGCCACCGAGCCCTTCACCGGCTCGGGCGGATCGGCTGCCCAGTCGGCCACACCGGTCACCAGACACCGCGCCTCGGCCAGGCGCGGCGGGCGCTTGCGCGGATGCCGGTGCAGCCGGCCGATGCGCTGGAGCATCAGGTCCACGGGTGCCAGATCGGTCACCAGCAGATCGAAGTCGATGTCGAGCGACTGTTCGACGACCTGGCTGGCCACGACGATGTGCGGTCCGACGGGACGTCGGTCGCTGCCGGGCCCGAACCGTTCCCGCAGGTCCCTGTCCTTGCGCGCCCGGTCGGCGGCGAGGAATCGGGAGTGGGCGACGGTCACGGCCTGTGAACCGAAGCGGTCCCGCAGGAGTTCGGCGGCCTCCAGCACCCGGTCGACGGTATTGCGTACGACCAGCGCGCACCCGCCGTCCCGCAACTCGTGTTCCAGCCGGTCCGCCAGTACGGACAGCTCGTCGTCGAGCCGTTCCACCGTCACCTCGGTACGGCGGCCCGACGCCGCCGCGGGGCGTGCGGTTCGTGCCATATTGCCGGGGGCGACGGCGATGATCAACGGATAGGCGTCATCGGGGAGATGCAGCGCCTCCGCCGTCTCCGGAGTCTCCTCGCCGACGTACGCGGCGGCCAACTGCCGCCGTCGTTCGGCCGGCAGGGTCGCGGAGAGCATCACCACCGGTACGCGATAGGCGGCCAGCCATTCCAGGACCCGGTCGAGATAGGTGTTCATGTACGCGTCGTAGGCGTGGACTTCGTCGATCACGACGACCTTGCCCGCGACGGCCAGGTGCCGCAGGGCCAGATGCCGGCTCTTGAGTCCGGCGAAGAGCACCTGGTCGATGGTGCCCACGGCGAAGGAGGCGAGCAGGGACTTCTTGCGGCCGCGGAGCCACTGATGCGCGTGCAGCCCGGAAGGACGAGCCGAGTTGGCGTCCCTGGGCGCGGACAACGTCTCGTCGCCGTCCAGTTCGACGGCGGCAATGGTCCGGTTCCCGGCCTTCGTCATCCCGGACCAGACTTCGTTGAGCGCGGCCTTGGCATGGGCGAGGACCACCGAGCGGGGGCCGTCCGAGGGAAGACGCTCCAGCCAGTTCAGGAGCCGGGGGAACATGGCGTCGCCAGTGGCCCGGGTCGGCAGCGCGACCAGACAGCCCCCGGCGCCGGTACGGGCCGCCAGGATCTCCGCAGCCGCGAACGCCGCCTCGGTCTTGCCCTCGCCCATCGGCGCCTCGATGATCAGCATCCCGGCGGCGGGCATGGTGCGGGCCATCCGCACGGCCTCTTCCTGTACGGGCCTGATGGCGGCACCGTCCGGCAGCTCGAAGCGGTCCCGGAACAACTCCGCCGCGCTCTGCTGCGGCTCCTCGGGACGCCAGGGCCCCGGGAGGTCCAGCCCCGCCCAGGCGGCGCGAAGGCGCCGGTCCTCCCCGCCTTGTGCCTGCCCCGCCTCCTTTGCCCCTGACGGCGCCCAGGACGAGGGATCGTACGGAAACAGCTCGGAGGAACTGGCGATCCAGTCGGAGACGATGACGAGCGCCGTCAACGCCACTTGGACGGGCTGGGGCAGCCGGACCGACTGCCACTCCTCGAACCGTCCCTCCACCCCGGCCCGCCGCGCGCACGCGTCCAGCAACTCGTACTGCACCGAGCGCCAGACGGCCTCGCTCCTCCCGCGCGTACGCAGCAGCCGGGGGTGGGAGCGGAGATCATGGATCTGCTGGTCATCGGGGGGTGTGCCGTGATGCCCGCCGGCCACGATGGCGAACTGCCCGGACGCCCGGCTGCTCCATCCGTGGCGCTCGGTCAGCCATTCCTGGATGAGGAACTGCCCGGCCAGGCCGTGCGGAGCCATGCGACGGTCCACCCCGAACTGCTTCTGGTCCGGCATGTCGAGCCCGGCCCTCCGCATCCGATGGGCGAGACCCTCCACTTGGCAGGAGAATGCCGGCGATGCCTTGCCGATGTCGTGCACGCACGCGAGGTAGACCGCGAGGCGGCGGGCATCGGCTGCGCCCTGAGGGAGCGGATCCGCGATGAGCCCTTTCACGTTCTCGGGGATCCACTCGTCCCACAGCCGTTCCGCCACGGCGGCAGTGTCCGCCATGTGCCGCCACAACGGGAGCCACTCGTCGGTTGCCCGCTCGTGCTTGCCCCAGGCTGTCCGCGCTGCGGGGGACAACCTGGCGTAAGCCGAGGGGAGTTCGGGTTGATCTGGGCTCATGGGGGTATTTGACATGAGTACGGGTCGATCAGGTGTCGGATTTTGAAATAGCTCTAAAATGATCGATCTTGATCAAAACGTGATTGATAGGTCGCTGATCGCAGCACGGGTGCGTCCCGCGTACGCGGGGACCACTCGACGTGGCCCTTGCCCTCGGTGAGGTCGCCGGTACCACCCCCGCACGCGCGGGGACCACGCGAAGTCCAGGATCACCTGGTTGCTCCGGTAGGGACCACCCCCGCACGCGCGGGGACCACGGTTGCCCACTGGTGTTGTGCTCGATCAGGGCGGGTGGGTGTGAGACGGGGCTGCGGAGGCTCGTTGGCTGGGTGGTTGCGGGCGGCTTGCCAACGGAACTGGGACCACCCCCGCACGCGCGGGGACCACCTCTGGCGTCGCGACTACGACACTGCCGAGGCGGGACCACCCCCGCACGCGCGGGGACCACGTTTCGCCCCTTCCCGCAGCGCGCGGGGAGGGGCGGTTTCGTGCGTTCAGGATCAGCCGTCGTCGCCCTCGGCCTCCCCCGATATGCCGCCCGCCCGTACGCTGACGGAACCGACCGCGCCGACGGAGGGGACCCATGACCCACCCCGCATCAGATTTGAGCACTGGCGAACGAATCCGAGTCCTACGCGAGTCACGAGGCATGACCCGGCATGTCCTGGCGGAGCTGTGCGGTCGGGGCCCGGACTGGCTGAAGAAGATCGAGACCGGCGAACGGGATCTCCGGAGTCACACCCTGCTGCTCAAGCTCGCCGCTGCGCTTCAGGTGTCCGACCTGTCGGTCATCACCGGCACCGAGACCGGTCCCGCCCAGCCGGTGCCGCTCGGCCGCCTCTCTCACCCGGTCATGCCAGACATCTGGGCTGCGGTCATGACGCGGAGTCTCGCGGCTCCGGCCACCGGGCCCGTCTCTCCCGCCGTGCTTCAGGGGCGGGCAGATCAGACGTGGCGGCTGTGGCACACCTCTGCCCGGAACCGGACCGAGGTCGGGGCTCTGCTCCCCGCGTTGATTCGCGACGGCGAGACCGCCGTGCGCACGCTCGACGGCGAAGAGCGCCGAGCCGCCCTGGTAGCGCTGTCCGACATCTACCGCCTGACCGGGCAGGCGACCGCGTACATCGCCCCGGCCGAGCTGGCGTGGGTGGTGGCCGACCGTGCACTGTCGGCTGCGCAGGATGCCGACCAGCCCGCGGCCATAGCGGCGAGCGCCTGGAACATGGGCAACATCCTGCGGGAAACCAGCTACCCGGAGGAGGCGTTGCGCGTCGTCGACGAGGCCGCCGACCTGATCCGCCCCCACCTCGACGGAACGCCGGACGACTGGCGGGGCATCTACGGAGCCCTCCAGCTTCACGCCGCGGTGACGGCCGCACGCGAGGGGCGGGAGGGCGACGCCTGGCGGTACTGGGGGAAGGGCGACCAGATCGCGAAGTCGCTGCCCGCCTCGTACGTGCACCCATCCACGGTCTTCGGCCGGGCGAACGTCGACTTTCACGCGGTGTCGGTCGATGTCGACTTGAAGAAGGCCGGGCGGGCGCTCGGTGCAGCCGACGACATCGACCCGGATGCTATGCCGTCCCTTGAGCGTCGCGCCCGCCTCTGGGTAGAGGTCGCCCGCGGGCATCTCCAGCGCGGGGACCACACGGCAGCGCTCCACGTCATGAAGATCGCACACGAGATCGGAGCGGAGACCGTGGCGTTCACCCCGTCCGCCCGCACGGTCGCATCGGACCTGTGGCGCACAGCCCCGCGCGCCCTCCGCGGCGAGGCCAGCCACCTCGCCGCCGCCGTCGGCATCGCCACTGGATGAGGGGACAACCTGGGACAGGGGGACAGTTCGTCCCCCTACCTGCTCCGCGAGCCCTCTACCGTGATCGCCCACCAACCGATCGACGTAGGGGGCTCCTCCATGTCCGTCACGTCCTGGCACGCCTCACCGCAGCGTGCCGCGATGCCGCAGCACGATCCGAGTACGGGCGAGGTGCGCGTCCCGGTGGCGTTTTACTCCCTCGACGAGCTGCAAGCCGAGGTGCCGCTTGTCCTGTCCCGGGCGGAGGCCGAGGCGCTCCGCGACACCTTGACCACGCTGCTCAACGGCCCCGCCCTCGTGGTGGCGTGATGGCGACCATGACGATCAAGGTGTACCAAGTCGACCGGCACGGCCGGACGCAGGTCATCCGTCCGAAAGCCGCAGTCGTTCCCCTCAAGGCCCCGACCCAGAGATCGGCGTACCCCGCCTGTAAATGCGACCGGTGCAAGGGCGGGCAGCGGTGACCAGCCGCCCGGCGCAGACCCCGATGGCCGCTGGGACCGGGTGGTGCCACTGGCACAAGGGCCCGTCCGGAACCGCGGTCCTGGTCAGCATCATCGAGCAGGGCTCGGGCCCCGGAACCGCCCTGTACGCGTGTGCCCCGTGCCGGGAGCAGCGCCGCCTACGCCCGTACGACGAGCAGTCGTGACCGTGCCGACCAGGCGCCCACTCCCCGATCCGCGAACGCTGACGTGGGACCAGGTCGCCGGGCGTGCCTGCGTCTGGTGCAGGAATCCCCTAACCACCGGCACGGTCAGCGTCGGCATCATCCGCGACCGGCTCGGCGCCCACAACCTCGACACCGAGGTATGGACCGGGCCGTGCTGCGCGGACGGCGGGCGCACGCCCCGTAGCCCCTGAGACTCCCGCTCCGGGCCCGGTGGGGACTGACATAGCGGAGCGGGCCCCCGCTGCCCGTGCGGCGGGACACGGCGGCCCCGGCCGAGCACCAACCTCCGTGTGCCAGCCAGGGCCGCCGACTGCGAGAACCGAACAGAGAGAGCGAGAACGATGCCCCAGTCCGACGACAACGCCCCGGCCGCCCCGCAGCCGCTCGCACCCCACGAGGAGCCCGGCGCTCTTCAGGCCGCCGCCGAGGCAGCCAGGATTGCCGAGCGGGTGCTCACCGAGCTGGAGGGAGACGCCTGATCCCCCGTCCGTGGCCGGTGATCGCGCCCCGGCCACGGGAAGACCCTCTGCGGAGACCCCGCGCAGTAGAGTTGTCGGCCCCCGCAGGATGCTCCTGCGGGGCTGAGTGCGTCACCGCAGATCAGCAGCGCAATGCTTTACACACAGTGCTCGTGGTCACTGTGCACAAAACATGCTCCTACGTTGTGGCTGCGACCTCCGTCGCGGCCCAGGGATCAGGCTCCCACACAGGGTGGGCCTCGACCCATGCGGCACCGTCCGTCCGCACGAGAACGACCCGCCGGAGCACCTGCTTCAGCAACGCGGGACCACCCCCGCACGCGCGGGGACCACCCAGACCCCCGCAGAGCACCCCGCCGGACGCTGGGACCACCCCCGCACGCGCGGGGACCACATCGGCGTTCAGCACGACGCGTGGATCACCGCGGGACCACCCCCGCACGCGCGGGGACCACCGGATCCCACCGTTCGCGTACGAGAGGCCCTTGGGACCACCCCCGCACGCGCGGGGACCACAAAACGATGGCGTATTGCGTGATGAATGCTGAGGGACCACCCCCGCACGCGCGGGGACCACGCCCGCGCGGTCGGGCTGGCCGACGACCCGGCGGGACCACCCCCGCACGCGCGGGGACCACTCCAGCGGTCCGCCGTACAGCTCCACCGTCACGGGACCACCCCCGCACGCGCGGGGACCACGTGGCTTGGCGTCGCTGTCGGCCATCGTGTTCGGGACCACCCCCGCACGCGCGGGGACCACCAGTCGCACCGCGGGTGCCGCTGGAACCCTCTGGGACCACCCCCGCACGCGCGGGGACCACCCTGCGTGCTCGCCGTCGTCGGACCGAACAGCGGGACCACCCCCGCACGCGCGGGGACCACATGCCGGGCGACCTCGACGCCGACCAGGTCGAGGGACCACCCCCGCACGCGCGGGGACCACTACGCAGGCGGCTGATGGAGGCTCTGAGGGACGGGACCACCCCCGCACGCGCGGGGACCACAACGGCTGACGGATCAGGGCGTCACCCACGCCGGGACCACCCCCGCACGCGCGGGGACCACCCAACCGGTGGGCAGGGCGACACCCACCCGCCGGGACCACCCCCGCACGCGCGGGGACCACTGCACGGGGCCCCAGGCGCCGTGTCCGGCCCTGGGACCACCCCCGCACGCGCGGGGACCACAACGGCCGCGGGTTCACCGCCGGCCGGGTCGAGGGGACCACCCCCGCACGCGCGGGGACCACCGTCCTCGGTGAGCTTCAAGACGAAGGCGGTCGGGACCACCCCCGCACGCGCGGGGACCACGTAGCCCCGGTCCGAGGACGTCAGCTTGGACAGGGACCACCCCCGCACGCGCGGGGACCACCGGCCCGCTGATATCACCCTCGTCGACCGGCGGGGACCACCCCCGCACGCGCGGGGACCACTCGTGGGCCCCGGCCCTGCTCGTGTTCGCAAGGGGACCACCCCCGCACGCGCGGGGACCACGGAGTACAGCTCCAGATCTCCCGTCGGAGTCAGGGACCACCCCCGCACGCGCGGGGACCACTTCGGCTTCGCGTGGCGCACGGTCGCCGCGAAGGGACCACCCCCGCACGCGCGGGGACCACCACGCGCTCAGGACGGTGCGCACGGTTTTACGGGGACCACCCCCGCACGCGCGGGGACCACTGCGACTCGTGAAGGACGGCAGCAATTCCGCGGGGACCACCCCCGCACGCGCGGGGACCACGGCCGCGCCGTCGGCGCAGGGCGTCCAGAGCTGGGACCACCCCCGCACGCGCGGGGACCACGTCTGCTTCAAGGAATCGCCGGACGTAGTCGAGGGACCACCCCCGCACGCGCGGGGACCACGACGCGGAGGACGCCGGTACGGCGCTCGACCGGGGACCACCCCCGCACGCGCGGGGACCACGAAATCGTCCTTGTCCAGCGCGTCCAGGGCCGGGGACCACCCCCGCACGCGCGGGGACCACAACGTCTCCAGCGGGATCTGGGACGGGCCCAGGGACCACCCCCGCACGCGCGGGGACCACATGCTGAGATTGTCAGCACGCGCCCGCGACCAGGGACCACCCCCGCACGCGCGGGGACCACGCCCCCACCGAATTGCGGTTGTGGGCCGACCAGGGACCACCCCCGCACGCGCGGGGACCACGGCCCGGAGGTCGACGCGCCGTCGCTTGTTGAGGGACCACCCCCGCACGCGCGGGGACCACTCCGCGATCAACTCGGGTACCCCGACGATCGTGGGACCACCCCCGCACGCGCGGGGGCCACGGTCGCTGGCCAGTGCACATCGAGCGCAAAGAGGGACCACCCCCGCACGCGCGGGGACCACGGGACGCGCTGGCCGACGCATGGGCGACCGCCGGGACCACCCCCGCACGCGCGGGGACCACGTCACCGTGCCGCCAAGTCCACGGTCCGACGCGGGACCACCCCCGCACGCGCGGGGACCACGATTCCTGCAAGTGGTTGCAGCGGGATGGGGAGGGACCACCCCCGCACGCGCGGGGACCACGGTTGCTCCTGGGGGAACTCGCTTTCCAGCTCGGGACCACCCCCGCACGCGCGGGGACCACCGGCGAGACGCCGGCGGCAGGGCCTTTTTTACGGGACCACCCCCGCACGCGCGGGGACCACGCCCTGATGACCCTGCGCGCCCGGCGCTTCCCGGGACCACCCCCGCACGCGCGGGGACCACTGGGCCGACCTTAGCGGCGGCCGCGAGGAAGAGGGACCACCCCCGCACGCGCGGGGACCACGTGGCCAGGACGATCAGGCACTGCGCCCAGGTGGGACCACCCCCGCACGCGCGGGGACCACAGTTCCTGACCTGCTGGTTTATGCGGGGCAGGGCCTGTTTTTACTTACTTCCCGAGATTCGGACATATCGCCCTGTCTTGGGTGGCGTGGCGTCAGTGCGTACGCGGGGGCGTGGGGCTGCCGCTGCGCCGGGGGGGGTGCGGTTTCGGTAATGCGAACGCCCTCCCGTTCTGTGTTTCCACAGGGCGGGAGGGCGTCGATGGCGGTAGCGGAGGGATTTGAACCCTCGGTGAGTTTCCCCACACTCGCTTTCGAGGCGAGCTCCTTCGGCCGCTCGGACACGCTACCGAGAGAGAGCTTAGACCATGCGGGGCCGTGGAAAGAAATCGGTTCTCAGGGGGTGCGGAAGAAGGCCGTCAGGCGGGCCGCGCACTCCGTTTCCAGGACGCCCTGGATCACCTCCGGGCGGTGGTTGAGGCGGCGGTCGCGGACGACGTCCCAGAGCGAACCGGCGGCGCCCGCCTTCTCGTCGCGCGCTCCGTAGACCACCCGGTCCACGCGGGACTGCACCAACGCGCCCGCGCACATCGTGCACGGTTCCAGGGTGACCACCAGGGTGCAGCCAGTCAGCCGCCATTTGCCGAGTGCGGCGGCGGCGCGGCGCAGGGCGAGGATCTCGGCGTGGGCGGTCGGGTCGCCCGTCGCCTCGCGTTCGTTGTGGCCGACGGCCAGCAGCGTGCCGTCGGGCGCGAGGACGACGGCGCCGACCGGCACGTCGCCGGCCGCCGCCGCCGCGTCGGCCTCGGTCAGGGCGTGGCGCATGTGCGCCCGCCACGGGTCTCGTACGGGATCGTGCGGGTCTTCCGCCGGGTGGTGCGGTTCCGGCGGGCCTTGCGGGCGGGGTGCTTCGATCACCCGCGGACCCTAGCGGACGGTCTCCAGGACCTCGGCCGCGCCCAGCGCGTCCGCGATCTCCGCCAGCGCGTCCGTGCGCAGCATCAGCAGTTCGGCCTCGGGAAGACCGAGGTCGGCCAGGATGGCGGTGTCCCCGAGCGGCCCCGCCGGTACGGCGTCGGTGTCGAGTACGTCGTCATCGTCGGTGTCATTGTCGGGGGTGGTGTCCGGTTCGCCGTCCTCCGTACCGTCGAGGCTGACGAGTTCTTCGAGGGCGGCAATGGTGTCGTCGGCCCCGGGTTCGCGGCCGAGCAGTTCGTCGGTGAGCAGGATCTCCCCGTACGAGGATCGGGCGGCGGCGGTGGCGTCCGAGACGAAGATACGGGGGTCGTCCTCACCGTCCACCCGGATGACGCCGAACCAGGCGTCCTCCTGCTCGATGAAGACGAGCACCGTGTCCTCGTCCGCCGAGGCCTCGCGGGCCAGATCCGTCAGGTCGGACAGGGTCTCCACGTCGTCGAGTTCCGTATCGCTCGCTTCCCACCCGTCTTCGGTGCGCGCGAGCAGTGCGGCGAAATACACCGTGACTCTCCCACTGGTCATAGGGGTGTCGGTCCGGCGGGAGGGCAGTCGGTGGCCCGGCTGCCCTGCGTCCCGCCCATCGGAATCGTGGCAGAAACAAGTGCCTCACGAGAGGAGTTCGGCCGTTGCGTCGGCCATCAGTTCTCCCGGACGGGGCCACCAGGGGGACGGGGGACCGCCGTACGACCTACCAGCGGAAGGTCCGCATCCTCATCGCCTGACGCATCCGGGCCGCCCGGGCCCGGCGCGGCTGGACGCGGTCGCGGAGCGCCTTGGCCTCATGGAGCTCGCGCAGGAACTGGGCGCGCCGCCTGCGCCGCGTGGCCTCGGCCTCTTCGGGGTCCGCAATGGCCGCGCTTTCCGAGCTTTCCACGTTTTCGGTGGTTTCCGGGGGGCCTGTCGGGTCCATGGGGTCTATGGGCTCTATGGGGTCCACGGGCTCCGCTGAGGCCACGGGCTTGGCCGGGCCTATGGGGTCCGCGGTCTTCGCCGGGGTCCGGGCGGTTTGCGGCCGACGTGGTGCCCGCTGTTCCTGGGGCTTGCGCGGACTCCCGGGCTTCTGGGGCTTCACGGGCTTCCGGGAGTCCGGTGGGGGCGCGGTGTTCCGGCGGGGAGGCGTGTCCGGTGCGGTCGACTGGTTCCGTGCGGTCGGTGCGGTCGGTGCGGTCGGTGCGGTCGGTGCGGTCGGTGCGGTCGGTGTGTTCCGCGCGTTCGGTGTGCGCTGTGCGTCTGGGCCGCCCGGATTCGGTTGGTCCCGCTTGCGCTCTTCCGCGTCCGGCATCGGCTCATCACCCCAAGGCTGGGTTCGTGTGCAACCACCTTCCCCCCGAACGTGTGGTTGATGCCAGCGCAGCCGTGCTGAGGGCCCGGTTACTGTTGAGCCCATGCGGATCCACGTCGTCGACCATCCACTGGTCGCGCACAAGCTCACCACCCTGCGCGACAAGCGCACCGATTCCCCGACCTTCCGGCGGCTCGCCGACGAGCTGGTCACCCTGCTCGCCTACGAGGCCACCCGGGACGTGCGCACCGAGCAGGTCGATATCGAGACACCGGTCACGTTGACGACCGGCGTGAAGTTGTCGCATCCGCGGCCGCTGGTCGTACCCATCCTGCGGGCCGGCCTCGGCATGCTCGACGGCATGGTGCGACTGCTGCCGACCGCCGAGGTGGGCTTCCTGGGCATGATCCGCAACGAGGAGACGCTTCAGGCGTCCACGTACGCGACCCGCATGCCGGAGGACCTCTCGGGACGCCAGGTGTACGTGCTGGACCCGATGCTGGCGACGGGTGGCACCCTGGTCGCGGCCATCAAGGAACTGATCAAGCGCGGAGCGGACGACGTCACCGCGGTCGTGCTGCTCGCGGCGCCCGAGGGCGTCGAGGTGATGGAGCGCGAGCTGGCCGGTACGCCGGTGAGGGTCGTCACGGCCTCGGTCGACGAGCGGCTCAACGAGAACGGTTACATCGTCCCCGGCCTCGGTGACGCCGGTGACCGGATGTACGGCACGGTCGACTAGGACCCGGCCTGTCGGCTGTGCCCCCCTGGTCTGCCGATCCGTCCGTCCTGGTCCCGGGTCCGATTCTGGACCCCGGACGGGTGCCACCTGCCGGGTGCCGAGTGCCACCCGCCAGGGGTCGACTGCCGGGCGCCGGGCGCCGGGCGCAGGGCCTTCCGGCCGGGCGTCAGCAGGAGGGCGCTGGGGACGGCTTTGTCAGGGCGGCGAGTGCGGCAGCGGCCGAACCAGGTGTGTTGAAGGCCGTGAACTTCGTACCGAGAATCAGATCGACGTCCGCCGTCTTGCGGGCGTCGGTCTTCGGAACGGCCCCGTCCAATTGCGTGCCGAGCACTTGGAGCGAGCCGTTCGTGGCGGACGGGGCGCCCAGCAGCACTCCGGGCCCGGCGACCTTCTTGTCGTACTCCGGCGAGGCGTTCTCCACCTTGCCGATGTTGAAGCCGCGCTTCTTCAGTTCGTCGGCCGCCTGCTTGGCGAGGCCGCTGCGCGGTGTCGCGTTGTAGACGTTGACGGTGATCTTCGCAGGTGAGGGCAGCACCTTCGCGGGGGCGGTCGGCGTGGCTGACGGACAGTCCTTCTTGTGGTCGGCGGCACTGGCCTTCTTGTCGCCGCCCGTGAAGACGTCGATGAGCTGCATCGTGCCCCATCCGGCCAGCCCGAGGGCGACCACGGAGGCGGTGGCAGCGAGGATCAGTTTGCCGCGACGCCGGGGGCGGCGCATACGCGGGTACTTGTCACCCGTGATGCGGTACTTTCCGCCCATGCCGGGGGGAGTGAGCATGCTCATGAACGCAGCGTAGTGCTGCCCGATGGGGATGCCTACTAGATGATCAATGGATCGCAGCCGTCCGTGTACGAATGCACCCGAACGAGGGCGGACACGCGTCCGAACGTGGCCGGAGGCTGTCGGTGGGCCCGACAAATCCGCGGCGCGGCGCCACTGCGATGTGGTGTGACGCGGCGTCGCGGGGGATGCGCGGCCCGCTGAGGGCGGGCCCGCCGGGCATGCGGTTGTCTGCGAGGAGCCCGCTTCGTTCTCAGCCGAGTTCGAGCACCCGGGCGTGGAGCACCTGGCGCTGTTGCAGCGCGGCGCGGACGGCGCGGTGCAGTCCGTCCTCCAGATAGAGGTCGCCCTGCCACTTCACGACGTGCGCGAACAGGTCACCGTAGAACGTCGAGTCCTCCGCGAGGAGGGTTTCGAGGTCCAGGTTGCCCTTGGTGGTCACCAGCTGATCGAGGCGGACCGGGCGCGGCGCGACGTCCGCCCACTGCCGGGTGCTTTCCCGGCCGTGGTCGGGATATGGCCGCCCATTTCCGATGCGCTTGAAGATCACACGGAAAGCCTACCGGGCAAGAGCCTCTGGGCGTAGCCACGAGGTCGGACCGTGATGCTTGCGGGGTGTCGTAAATGCGGGCATTCCGGATTTGGGGCTGTGGCGAGCGACGGTGACAGCACAGGCCGCAGCGCGGATGTGGGTGCCGGAGGCGGTACGGACGCGGGTGTCCGCCCGGGGCAGGGTGGTGGCACGGGCGCGGACTTGACGCCGGAGGGTGACGTGGCGTCGGAACAGTCAGGGTGGGGCGAGGCGCCGGGCGGGTGGTGGCGTCCCGGAGTGGGGTGAGGAGTCGGGCGAGTGGTGAGGTCTCGAAGGGTGACGTGGCGTCGGGCGAATGGTGAGTGCTCGGAGTGGGGCGAGGCGCCGGTGCGTGGTGGGGGCCCGGGGGTGGGGCGAGGCACTGGGTAGGCGTGCCGTGGGACTGCCGTCGGACCTGCGGGAGATCGTGGCCGGGTACGCCGTTCGGGCCTGCCCTTGATCCGGGTGAGTTGCTCCGGGACGGCCTGGAGGAGTTGTTGATCCGTGGCCTCGGTATCGGAGAGGTGGTGAACACGGTGCCGGACGAGACCGGGGCGCCGACGCCGGTCGCCGCGACCCCGCTGCGCGCCCCACGGCCGCTGATGGGCCGAGGGACGTTGTAAGGGCTGCCCGAAGAGGCAGCCTCGGGTGCCCTTCGGCGGCGGAGTCCGGTCTGGACGCGGTGGTGACACGCCATGAAGGTGGAGAGGTGGGGCCATCACGACGCGCCCGCGACCCGGGCGTGGTGCAGGGGAGATGACGATGCACGCACTGGACTGGGACCACGAGCACGACCCCGAGCGCGAAGGGCACGCGTCCCGGCGGGAGCGCGACGAGGCCGTGCCCGCGTCGAGGGCGCCCGAGGACACGGATGCGGTCGACACTTCGCGCGTCTTCCGGGCGGCGGCCACCGGGCGGACCGACGTGGTCGGGGCTCGCGGGATGGGCGTCCTCCAGCGAGCGGTCGGCAACAGCGCCGTGGGCTCGATGCTTCAACGGCGGGAGCTCCAGCGGCAGGAGGAGGAAGAACGCTCTCCCGTGCACGACGTCATCTCGTCGGGAAGCGGCCGGCCCCTGGACGCCGGAACCCGCGCGGACATGGAACGGCGCATGGGCGCGGACTTCTCCGACGTACGCGTGCACACCGACTCCGCCGCGCACGAATCGGCGAAGGGCGTGGGGGCCCACGCGTACACCGTCGGCAACAACGTGGTGTTCCAACGCGATGCGTACGATCCGTCCTCGCCGCAGGGCCGGACCACCTTGGCCCATGAGCTCACCCATGTCATCCAGCAGCGCAATGGGCCGGTGGAGGGTACCGAGGCGCCGGGAGGCATCCGGGTCAGCGATCCGTCCGACCGGTTCGAGCGGGAGGCCGTCGCGAATGCCGACCGGGTGCTGGCTGACCCGGCACCCGCCCCGGAAGCGGTCTCGGGGCCGGATACGACCGCGGCTACGGAAGCGACCGCGGGCGTGGAAGCGGCCGACGCCACGGGCACGGGCGCGGCCCCGGCCGTGGATGTGCTGCCGGCCCCGGCCCCGGCACCGGTTGTGGCACCCGCCGTGCAGCGGGCGGCGACGGAGGACGAGGACGAGGAGCCCGCCGACGTGCAGGGCTCGTTCGTCCAGCGGGCGGAGGAGGGATCCGAGAAGAAGGAGGAGGACGAAGAGACGTCCCCCTCCTGACCGGGCCGGGCCCCGAACGCCGTGGGGAAGCCGCGAGATCCTGCGTGCGTCTGAGAGGCGCCAGCCGCTCCGTTCCGAGCGCCTCTCGGGCCGTCGGTCCGTGTCGTGCAGTCTGTGCCGCTCGGTCCGTGTCGTTCAGTCCGTGTCGTGCAGTCTGTGCCGCTCGGTCCGCGCCGCTCTGTTCACGCTGCTCGGTCCGCATCGTTCGGTTCGTGTCGTCCGGTCAGTTCGTGCCGTCCGAGGCGCCGGTGGCGTTCGTGCGCATCGTGCCGCCGAGGAACAGTGATTCCGCGCATCGTGAGGGCGTCGGCGCGTTCACCGGCTTGCCCACCTTCCGGCAGTTGACGGTCATGGTGACCTTGCCGCGCGCGGGCACCAGAATCGGTGTGACGAAGTGGTAGTCGGAGTCCCGGAAGTTCTCCAGTGCGAGCCGGAGCACGGGCGTGTCCCGGCCGGAGGAGACCACGAGCGTTCCCGCGTCGCCCTGCGGGTTCTGGACCACGATGTCCGTGAGCTGGAAGGTGTGCCCCGCAGGCACCTGCAGGGCCGTCGACGTGCTGGCGCCGCCGCCCACCGCATCCCTGACCTGCACCTGCGCACTGGTCGGGGCCGCGGCGCCCGCTCCGTCCGAGGTGCCGGCGGAAGTGCCGTCACCCGGCGAGAGGCTGGGTTGGGCCGCACCCCCGTTCGCCCCGCTGCCCGCGCCCGAGGAGGAGCCGTCCGCGCCCGATCCGGTCCCGGCCGGGGTGTCCTGATCCGGATCCTGGGTCCGGCTCCTGTCTGCCGCGGCGGCGGATCGTACGGCCTCCGGAGTGATCGCTTCCCTGGCCGCCGACTTCACCGCCGGCCGCAGCAGCGCGTACCAGAGGCCGACCAGAGCGATCAGCAGCACGGCCGCGGTGATCAGCGCCCTGGGCAGCCAGCGCGGCAGGATCGGGTCCTGCTGGTACGAGCCGTCCAGGACCACCGGCGCGGCCGGATCCTGGCCCTTCGTCACCTCCGCGGTGGCGACCACCTGGAAGGGATGTGCGACCGGCGTACCGCGCCACAAGCGCTTCGCGGGCCGGATCCGTACCTTGCCGAACGCGGCCCGACCGGGCTCGATCCGCAGGGTGTCCGACCCGAAGGAGATCCGGGCCCGGTCCGTGCCGGACCGCGTCTCCAGCCGTACCGTGGCCGGAGCGTTCCCCCGGTTGTCGACGGCGATCTGATGGCTGCCGCGCCATGCGCCGTTCGAACCGCGCGGCACCAGCTCGGCCGTCGTCTCGGTGAACGGCGGTACGGTCACCCGTCCCTCGGGCACCACCGTGTCGCCCTGCTCGCTGGTGGGCACCACCCGGACCCCGAAGGGCGTCTCCCCGGCCGGCACGGTGGAGTCCCGGGGCGGGCGCAGCACGAGCGAGACCGTTCGGGAGTCGCCCGGGTACAGGGACAGGGCCGCGGGCTCCACCGTCGACCAGGCGGCACACGCACCGACCACCTCGAAGCGGTATTCCTCGACAGTGCTGCCGGAGTTGAGGATCCGCAGTGGGACGGCCGTTTCCTCGCCCGGTGCGGCAATGACGGATGAATCGTCGAGGCTTGCCGTGAGACTCATAGGGCGAACCGTAGGGTCGGCCCTGAACACGGGCACCGGCCGCCGAGGAACACTTCCGGGCAGATTCCGTGCCCGTGACGACTCTCCTGTTTACCCGTAGGTGAGCGGGGGAATCGTCTGACCGCTTCAGAACGAGCGAGTCAAGCGGTCAGTGAGCCGAGCAGCGGTCAGTGAGCCGAGTGTTCGGTGAGACAGGCGCTCAGGAGACAAGCGTTCCGTGAGCCGAGCGTTCAGCGAGTCAAATGTTCAGCCGATTCGCGCGCATTGTGTGATCCACGCGAATCGAGCGACTCATACGAAACAGCCGTGATGGTTGTGTTCGCCGTGGTATCACCGGCTGTTGTCCAGGGGGGAGCATTGCCATGGAGCGAACCACTGTCGCGTTACGGGCCCAGGACCCGATCTCACAGGCGGGCGTGGCGAGTCAGTTACGGGCCCGGCCCGAGGTCAGCGTGACGGAGTGGGCGGAGGGGGATGCCTCGCCCCAGATCGTGGTCGTCGTCGTGGACACGGTCGACGACGAGGTGTTGACGACGCTGCGCCATATCCAGCGCACCAGCACCACACGAACCGTCCTCGTCACCACGGACATCGACGAGCAGAAACTGGTGAGCGCCGCGGAGTGCGGTGTCGCCGGCGTGGTCCGACGGGCCGAGGCGACGCCGGAACATCTGGTGCAGGTCATCGGGACGGTGGCGCGCGGCGAGGGGCACCTCCCTTCCGACCTGCTGGGACGCCTCCTTGAGGAGGTCGGTCGCCTTCAGGGGCAGGTGCTCGGGCCGCGGGGCCTGCACTTCACCGGTCTCGCGGCCCGGGAGGTGGATGTGCTGCGCCTGGTCGCGGAGGGGTACGACACCGCGGACATCGCGACGAAGCTGGCCTACTCCGAGCGCACGATCAAGAACGTGCTGCATTCGGTCATGACGCGGCTGCAGCTGCGGAACCGGTCGCATGCCGTCGCCTATGCGATGCGCCAAGGGCTGATCTGAGCCGTTCGGCACGGACCGGATCCGGCGAGGACCGGTGGGTCCGAGGAAAGGCGCGGTCGGCAGAGGCTGAATCCGGCAGAGGCCCCGTCGGCGGATGGGGTGACTGCCCGAAAGGGCAGCGGGGGCTTCCCGCAGATGTGGCTCACGCACCACTGCGGGGCGGGTGCCCGTACAGGACCGTGGCGTGCGGACACCGGGTCGGCCGGATGGTGGGGGAGGGCTTTCGTGCGCTGGTTCCAGCCGCTGCGGTGGGCGATGTGGTCGCGGTCATGGCCGTGGCCGCGGTTCGGGTCGCAGTCGCGGCCGCGTTCGTGGACGGGCCCGGGAGCCGGGGCTGGAGCCGGAACCGGGACCGCACCTGCGGCCACCGCACGATTCTTGCCTTCCGTCTCACGCAGGGCCCTCGTTCTGATCCGCGTTCCCGCGCTGGTGCTGATCCTTCTGGCCACCGGCATCGCGCCCGGCTCGGCCGTGGGCCCGGGAGGGCCGGGGGCGGGAGAGCCGCGGGTCGGAGGGCCGGGGGCGGGAGAGTCGGGCGTGGGAGAGCCGCGGGTGGGGGAGCCCGAGCCGTGGGTCACGCCCGCGGTGTTCACCGACGCCGTGGACCCGGGTGGTTCCACGGGCGTGGACAAGAGGGTCGTCACACCCGGGATTCCTCCACGTCCCGATGTGATCCTGCTGGTGGACGGTACGGGCAGCATGGAGGTGCCCATCCAGCGGGTGAAGGAACGCATTCCCGAGATCACGAAGGCGATCCGCGACGAGCAGCAGGACTCCCGCTTCGCCGTGGCCACCTTCGGCGACCAGGAAGTCGACCCCGATGCCGGCTTCAAGGTGCTGCAGGGTCTGACTTACGACCTGGACGCGGTGCAGACGGGCGTCGACCAGCTCAAGGCCGACATGGGCGACTACAGCAAGGGCCCGTCCGAGGACTGGCTCTACGCGCTGTGGAGGCTCGCCAACGGCGGTGACGGGAAGACCGTGTTCCGACCCGACTCCAGCCCCGTCGTCGTACTGGTCGGAGACGCGTCCAGCCATGAGCCCAGCAACGGAAGGTCGTTCAACGACGCCCGGTTCGCCCTGGAGGACGCAGGAGCGCGCCTGATCGCCGTCGACCTGACCAGTGACCGGGGTGACGGCCTCAACGGAAACGGGCATCGGCCCCCGTACCACGACGACACACACCCGCCGGACCAGGCCAAGCGCCTGGTGACCGCCACCAATGGCCGGATGCTGGAAGGCATCGAGGGCAATGACGTGGTCGACGCCATCATCGCCGGATTCAGCAACCTTCCCACCAACGTGAGTTATCGCCTGGAGGACTGTGATCCGCGCCTCTCCGTCAGTCTCGACCCGCCCACTCAGCAGCTCACCAGCGGGGACACCGCACATTTCGCGGAGAACATCGATGTCGCCGCCGATGCCCCGCAGGGCACCCGGCTGAGCTGCACCGTCCAGTTCCTGATGGGGACACAGGCACCCGGAGCGGAGACGATCGGACCGGCCGCGGCGGCCGATCCGGACTTCACGGAGCAGATCAACATCGACGTGAACGACATCGACGCCCCGGTCGTCACCGTGGACGATCTGATCGTCCGGGCCAAGGACGAGAAGGGCGCGCGGGTCACCTACGAGGCCACCGCCCAGGACGCCACCGATGGTGCACTCCCGGTGACGTGCACTCCGCCCTCGGGTTCGCTCTTCCCGGTCGGCGTCACGACCGTGACGTGTTCGGCCACCGACTCCGCAGGCAACACCGGTACGGACACGGCACGGATCGAGGTCCTGGAGGCCCCCGTGCCGCCCTCGGCGAACGTGGCGGTGAAGGTCGATGTCCGCCCCGACCGCACATACACCGGACGCCCCGCCCGCGCCCGCTTCATCGTCACCAATGCGGGCCCGGATGCGGCGACGGGCGTGGTGCTCGGCTCGGCCTGGCCGAAGCCGTCCAAGGCGAAGGACCGCGCCCTGGCCGCCCTGACCCGGTGCACAACCGCCAAGCCCTGCACCATCCCGGCCGGCGGCCGCATCGAGGTGGCGCAGACCGCGACGTATCGGGCGGCGATCACCGGTGATGTACGGGCCAGTGTGCGCGGCACGCTGCCCGACCGCCGGACGGCCGACAACCAGGATGCCGATCGGCTGCGCGTTCTGAAGCCCTCGCTGACCGTCACCCCGCAGGTCGTCAAGCCGGGTCAGGTGGTGCTGGCACGGGGCAAGGACTATCCGCCGGGGCAGTCCGTACGTTTCACGTGGAACATCGGGATCAACGCGGAGATCTCCACCGTGGTCGTGGGCCGCGACGGCACCTTCGAGGTCCAGATCCCGGTCCTGCGCAAGGACAAGCTGGGCCCGCGCAAGCTGCGTGTGGACACCCGCGACATCGATCGTCTGCAGAAACCGGTCCTTGTAGTCCAACGGAACCTTCAGCCACCGGACTTCGCGGGGCGCGCATGAACGCGGGCGACCGTATGAGCGCGGGTGGCTGTATGTGTGCTGACCGTACGCATGCGGGCGGTTGTACGCATGCCGGTGACCGTACGAGCGCGGGCGGGCGCAGGGGCGAGTGTGTCGGGCGACTCGGTGAGCTGGTGAGCCTGGCGGCCGGTACGGGGGAGAGCGGATGATCCACGAGGTCGACGACGTACTGCGGTCTCTGATCAGGGCGGAGGTACTCGAAGGCGGCCAGATCGCCGTGGTGTTCGATGCCCCGACCCGTGAGTGGGCGGCGAAGGTCAACTCACCGATGGTCAATCTCTATCTCTACGACATTCGCGAGGACATGCGAAGGCGCGAGCGGGGTCTGCACAACGAATACGACGAGCGCGGCACGATCGTCGCACGCCGCCGCCCGCCCCGCTTCTTCAAACTGTCGTATCTGATCACGGCGTGGACGAAGCGCCCGGAGGACGAGCACCGGTTGCTCGCATCCCTGCTCGGCTGCCTGCTGAGCTACGAGGCGCTGCCCCCTGAACGGCTGACGGGCACCCTGGCCGAGATCGGGGCCGCCGTGCCGATGTCGATCGCACTGCCGCCACCGGAGGACCGTTCGTTCGCCGATGTGTGGAGCGCGTTGGGCGGCGAGTTGAAGCCGTCGCTGGATCTGGTGGTCAGCGTGCCGGTGACGGCGTCGCCGAGCTACGCGGCCGGACCGCCGGTGGGGGACGAGGGCGTGCAGGCCCGATTCGGGGACATGCCGGAGCGGGGCGAGCCGCCCTCGGAACCGATGCCGGGGCGCGGCCGGCTCCCGCTGTACGGGGGCCGGCCGGGCAGGCCCGCACGATCGGCACCGGACGACGACCGGATCCGGTCGGACGCTGCCCCGAGCAGGTCGGGCGGTGACTCGAGCAGGTCGGGCGGCACCCCCATCCGGTCGGACGGTCGACGGAACTCCGGCACGGGCCGCCGACACGGTCTTTCGCTCCGCATCGCCGAGAACCGGGGAACTGGTACGGCGGACGGGACAGCCGGTGCGGCGGCTGACTTGGGGATCGACCTGGAGCATGACCGGGGGAGGGGCCTGGAGCGTGACCGGAGGAGTCGCGCGGGGAACGACGCGGGGAACGATGTGGAGAACGACGCGGAGGACGGCACTCCATGACGGCCGAGGACGACGCGAGCCTGCGCCATCTCCTGGCCCGCGCGGCCGCGGTGGAGCAGCGCATCAGGCGAGCGGTGGAGGCCAGGCAGCTTGCCGACCCGGCTCCGGACGACGACTTTCGCGGTCTCTACCTCACGGACGACACCATCATGCGCCTGCTGGACTCGAAGGAGGCGCGTGCTTTCCCGTCCCCCGTTCCGGACCACGACGAGGCGCCGACCGGGCCGTCCCGGCTCACCGCCCTGGCGGATCGCTTCGGGCTGACCGTTCTTGATGTCGAGATCCTGCTCATCACGCTCGTCCCGGATCTGGACGACCGCTTCGAGGCGTTCTACGGCTATCTCAACGACGACGTCACCCGCCGCCGCCCATCGATCGGCCTGGCCCTGGGCCTGTGCGGGCTGTCCCCCGCGGACCAGATGGCGCGCGGTCGGCTGTCAGCCCGTGCGCCGCTCCGCGAAGGGCGTCTGCTGCTGGCCGAGGACCCGGACCGCCCGTTTCTGAGTCGCGCGCTACGCGTTCCCGACCGGGTGACCGCCCACCTCCTGGGCGACGACGCGCCGGACCCCCGGCTGGCGGACCTGCTCGCCCCCTGGCGTCCCGTCCCGGGCGTCGGCGACCCCGCCCCGCTGGCCCGGGCCCTCGCCCACGGCGTCCCACTGGTCTATCTCCGCGAGGACCAGGGCGGTGCGGGCACCGCCTTCGCCGCCACCGCGCTGGCCCGCGCCGGCCACCGGATTCTTGGCCTCGACCTGGTGAGGCTGGCCGAGGACCCGGCGCCCGCCGAAGCGGTCCGCTCCCTGGTCCGCGAGGCCCGGCTGACCGGTGCCGGCCTGGTCTGCGCCCCGCTCGACGCCCTTTCACGCGAGCATCCGGGGCTTCTCCGGCTGTTCACCGGCACCCCGGTCCCCACGATCCTGGTGGGGCGGTCCCCCTGGGACGCGGCCTGGTCCGCCGCGCCGCCGCTCCTTCTGCACGCTCCGCAGGTGGCGCCCGCGACCCGGACCGCCCTCTGGGCCGACGCCTACGAGGACGGGTCCGGCGCTCCCATCTCCGGGACCGTGGACGTCGAGCGGCTGCTCGCCCCGTTCCTCCTCACCCCGGAACAGATCACCCGCGCCGCCCGGGGCGCCGCCCAGGCCACCCATCTGGAAGGCGGGACCCTCACCGCCGACCACGTCCGGCACGGCGCCCGCGCCCAGAACGCGGCGGGCCTGGACCGGCTGGCCCGCCGCATCGAACCGTCCGTCACCTGGGACGACCTCGTCCTCCCGCCCGACACCCACGCCCAGCTCCGTGAACTCACCGCCCGCGCCCGCCACCGCGACCGGGTCCTGGGGGAGTGGGGCATGCGCCCCGGCGGCGGCAGGGGCCGGGGCGTATCGGCCCTCTTCGCGGGCGACTCGGGCACCGGGAAGACCATGTCGGCCGAGGTCATCGCCGCCGACCTGGGCCTGGACCTGTACACCGTGGACCTGGCCACGGTGATCGACAAGTACGTCGGGGAGACGGAGAAGAACCTGGAACGCATCTTCTCCGAGGCCGCGGGGGTGAACGGGGTTCTCCTCTTCGACGAGGCCGACGCGATCTTCGGCAAGCGCTCGGACGTGAAGGACGCCCACGACCGCTACGCGAACGTCGAGAGCGCGTATCTGCTCCAGCGCATGGAGTCCTTCGACGGCCTGGCCATCCTGGCCACCAACCTCCGGGCCAACCTCGACGACGCCTTCACCCGCCGCCTGGACCTGGTCGTCGACTTCCCGGTCCCGGACCCCGGACAGCGCCTCGTTCTCTGGGAGCGATGCCTGGGCCCCGTGCTCCCGCGCGGTACCGACCTCGACCTCGCCTTCTGCGCGGAGAACTTCGAGCTGGCGGGCGGCAACATCCGCTCCATCGCGGTGACGGCCGCCTATCTGGCCGCGGACACGGACCAATCGGTGACGATGCCGACGCTCATCCACGCGATCCAGCGCGAATACCAGAAACTGGGCCGTTTGACGCTGGCGTCGGAGTTCGGGCCGTACCTGGAGCTGCTGGGCTGAGGCGCCTGGAGGCTGCTGGGCTGAGGCGCTTGGAGGCTGCTGGCGTGAGGCGTCGGGGAGCCGCCGGTATGAGGTCCCGGGGAACCGCCGACGTGAGGTGCGGGACGCGGGAGGTCTCACGGCTCCGGCGGTCGGGCCCTGACGATCCGCATCCGGCCACCGCTCGGCAGTTCCAGGTATGCGGGATCCGATGTGAGGAGCACCGTCGACCGTGGCGGCGGAGGGCGTCGGTTGATCTGCTCGGGCCTTTGGCGAGTTGGGCCCTTGCGCGCTCCCGGAGTTGTCGCCACCGTGGTCAGCACCGACCGGTGCCAGGCCGGCCGGCTCCGTACCGTGACGGGAGTACGTGTGACCGCAACGCCTGTCCTGCCCCACGCACTGCACGGCGACGGCCCGCACAAGGTGATCGCGGTGCACGGCTGGCTCGCCGACCGCTCGGCCTACGACCCGGTGCTGCCGGACCTCGACCTCGGATCGTTCCAGTACGCGATGGTCGACCTGCGCGGATACGGCGAGGCCAGGGACGCGGACGGCCCGTACACCACGGCCGGGGGCGCCGCGGATGTGCTCGCGCTGGCGGACCGGCTCGGCTGGGAAAGGTTTTCGCTGATCGGCCACTCGATGGGCGGTTCCGTCGCCCAGCGGACGCTGGCCGCGGCCTCGCACCGGGTGCGCAGACTCGTGGGGGTCTCACCCGTGCCCGCGTCCGGCGTGCCGTTCCCGCCCGACCAGCGGGGGCTTTTCGCCGGGGCGGCGGATGCCCCGGCGAACCGCCGCGCCATCCTCGACACCACCACCGGGGGCCGACGTCCCGCTGCCTGGCTGGACCGCATGGTGCGCCGCTCACTCGAACGCAGCGACGCGCAGGCGTTCCGGGTCTGGCTGGACTCCTGGGCCGGTGAGGACTTCCACGACCGGATCGAGGGCTCACCCGTACCGGCCCTGGCCGTCGTCGGCGCGCTGGACCCGGCGCTGTCGGCCGAGGTGCAGCGCGCCACCTGGATGCGCTGGTATCCGCGCGCCGAGTTGGTGGAGCTGCCGTCGTGCGGGCACTACGCGATGGACGAGGCCCCCCTCGACCTGATCCGCGTGGTGGAAGACTTCCTGCGCGCCGATGACCAAGCCGACGGCCGAACTGGAGACCGCGCCGACGAACGAGCCGAAGGCCAAGCCGGCGAGTAGGGCGACGGGCACGCCGACGGCCGGATCGACGCGCAGGGCGACGGGCACGCCGACGGCCGGATCGACGGGCAGGGCGACGGGTGGGCCGAACCGCCGCCCGCGACACCGAACTCGCCGGTACCCGCATCCGGTCCGGTGACAAGGTGGTCGTCTTCCACGCCTCGGCCCACCCCGGCGAACGCGTCTTCCCCGACCCGTTCACCCTGGACCTCGCCCGAACCCCCAACCCCTGCCCCTCCTTCGGCGACGGCCCCCCCAGTCTGCCTGGGCGCCCACTTCGCCCGCCTGCAACCGAGGGTGTTCTACGGGGTGTGCAGCGGCCTGCCCGCCGGACCTCTCCGGCTCGCCGGCGTTCACTCCAGCAGCCCACAACCAGCCGCAGCACAAGGAACCGTGACGCCTCGTCGGGCGTCTGCTCTGAACAACCACAGAGGCCTCACGCAGCCCTGGTCGACGGTCTAACCTGAAAGATTCCGAGTAGAGAACAGGGGTCCGCATGCGCAGCGAGGGAATGGCCGGCGACGGTTCCGAGGGGCCCGCCGCCGACAGTTGGCCCGGCGTGCATCTTGAGAGCGGCGGAGCACGGGAGGGCGCCCACAACAGTGCGCACGCGGGCCCCGGTTTCCCCGCGCCGCAGGATTCCCGGCCCAAAGCTCCGGGCCCGGACGCGGCCAGGGAACCGAACACTGTGATCGCCGACCGATATGTGTTGCAGCGTCCCCTCGGCCGCGGTGGGATGGGCGTCGTCTGGGAGGCCCTGGACACCCGCCTCAACCGGCAGGTCGCGGTAAAGGGGCTCCTCTACCGGGGGGCTGTGGACCCCCGGACACAGACCCATTGGGTCGAGCGGGCGCGGCGCGAGGCGCAGGCCATCGCCAGGATCGGGCACCAGAACGTGGTGTCGGTGCACGACGTGATCGAGGCGGACAGTCAGGTCTGGATCGTGATGGAGCTTCTCGACGCCCGTTCGCTCGCCGACCTGTTGCATGAGCAGCAGCTGCTTCCGGTGCCGCAGGCCACCCGGATCGGGCTACAGGTCCTGCGCGGTCTGCGTGCCGTGCATGAAGCGGGGGTGCTGCACCGTGACGTGAAGCCGGGCAACGTCCTCTTCCGCCCCGACGGGCGTGCGTTGCTGATGGATTTCGGCATCGCGACCTTCGAGGGTGCCGTGCAGGTGACCAGGATGCACGAGGTCATCGGGACCCCGATGTACATCGCGCCCGAGCTGGTCAGTCCTGCCCCGGGGCGACCTGGGGGTGCGACAACCGCCTCGGACCTGTGGTCGCTGGGTGTGACTCTGTACGAGATGGTCGAGGGCCGGTCGCCCTTCCCCGGGATCGCCCCGCTGGAGATCCACGTTGCCGTGCGCGATTCGCCGGTTCGGCCCATGAGGTACGCCGGACCGCTGAGCCCCGTGATCGAGGCTCTGCTGCAGAAGGACCCCGGCCGGCGCCCGGGCGCCGCGCAGGTCGAGGAGATGCTCCTGGCGGTCACCAACGACTCGCCCGTGCTGTACACGCCACCCATGTACTCGACGCCCATGCCCCCGCCTGCCGCTCCCCCGGCCGCCGAACCGGCCGCCGAACCCGCGTCCGCACCCTTGTCGGGGCCACCGCCCGTTTCCCCCGCTTCCGGCCCCTCCTCGGTGCCGTCCTCCGTGCCCCCCACCCCCGTACCCCCCGTTTCCGCCGAATCGGCAGCCCCCGCCTTCGGTCCCGATTTGGTACCGCCCCCGGCGTCCCCTTCCTCGCAGCCCGGTGCATCGGCGGCCGACCCGGCACCGCTCAAGCGAAGCAGGGCACGGCAGGCGGTATTGGCGACGGCGCTGTGCATGGGCCTGCTGGGTGGCGTGGGCTGGTACGCCTGGGAACGGTCCCAGGGGGAACCCGAAGCACCCGGGCCCGAGGCCAAGGCACCCGCTCCCCTGCTCTTCAAGGATGACGGGCACAGCACCCTGGACATCGGTGTCAAGAGGGACCAGCCGGGGCTGAGCAAGCGGACCGGCACTCGCACGGTCGACGGTCAGAAGCGCGGCACGTACGAAGGGTTCGAGATCGACCTCGCCTACGAGTTGGCCGGGAAGATGGGCTACGACAAGGACGACGTCGTATTTCATGAGGTGACCTCGTCGAACCGCGAAAGCAAATTGCTGACCGGCGAGGTGGACCTCGTTCTCGCCACGTACAGCATCAGTGTTGACGACCCGAACGAGACAGGAACAGCAGGCAAAAAGGCAGACGATCGGATCCTTATGGTCGGCCCTTATTATCGAGCCGGCAGGGGTTTCCTGATTCGCACGAAGCACAAAGACAAGTTCGATACCCCCGAAGACCTCAAGGATGCGAAGGCCTCGGTGTGCACCGCCACGGATTCCACGTACCCGGCCGTCCTCCGCAAGTTGGGCTACACCGTGAAGAGCTACGCATCGTACTCAAAGTGCCTTGCCGAGTTGCAGGATGAGGACCCGGACAACACGGTGTACGCGGTGAGTACGGACGATGTGATCCTGGCGGGTTTCGCCAAGGAGAAGGAAAACCGGGGCAAAGTCATGATGCTGGACAACTTGGGTGGTGTGGAGGAATGGGGCGTCGCCATGCGCCGCCCGGAAAAGGACTCGAAATCACGGCTGGACAAAGAGATGTGTACCGCGCTGAAGGAAACCCTGACGGGCGACACGTGGAAGAAGCTGTACGACAAGCACCTCTACGAACTGCTGGGTTCGGGGGCACCGGAGCAGCCAAGAGTGCGGGGTTGCTGACACCACGGGACAGTCCTTGGCCCGGTGCAGGGCCAAGGCGATTCGCCCCACCGGCCAGGGCTCGCGGCCCTCGTAGCACCTCACGTCATCCGTACGTGGGAGGCAACCGGCGGAGACTTCGGGCTTGCCGGGAATCGACACGTGTGACGGGTCTTTCCGCGGCGGTCGAGCTGCCGGGCGGGGCCTTGGCGGCGGTGGCGGTGTCATCGGCGGACTTCTCCTTGCCATCCGGGACCTTGCCGTCGACCTCCGCCTTCACCCGGCGAAAGCCCTGCGCCCAGGCCTGGGACGACCCTGTCGCGGTCCCAGGGTGTGGCGAGGGGAGAACGCGAACGACGGGCGCGGGACCGGTCATCGGGCAGAGCACGGTGGCATGTACAGGCTGCTGTGTTGCCTGATCGGGCAGCCGCCGGTGCACGGGCGGGCGGCCTCGCGTCCGTTCCCGGTGATCGCGGCTGTCACGAGAATGGCGGGCGTTCCCCGGCCAAGGAGAAGCTCATATGCCGTCGTACCTGTCACCGGGCGTCTATGTCGAGGAGATCGAGTCCGGGTCCCGGCCCATCGAAGGGGTGGGCACCTCGGTCGCCGCCCTCGTCGGCTTCGCGCAGAAGGGCCCGTTCGACGAGCCGACGCTGATCACCAACTGGAGCCAGTTCACGGCCACGTTCGGTGATGTCGTCGACGGTACGTATCTTGCCTCCGCGGTCCACGGGTTCTTCGCCAACGGCGGTGGTGTCTGCTACGTGGTGCGCGTCGGCGACGGCACCGAGCCCTCGACGAAGGACGCGGGGAACGCGGTCGGCGCGGTCGCCGGGCAGTCGCCCCCGGGGGCGGAGACCCGGCTCGGACCGTACGCGGTGAAGCCGCGCCCCGGCGCGGCCGGTGAGATCACCGTGGAAGTGGCCGACGCGGAGGGAGACGATCCGCCCTCCGACGTGTTCCAGTTGATCGTGAAGCGGGACGGGCAGGTCGCCGAGACGTACCCCGGCGTCACGACCAAGCGCAGCAAGGAGAACGTCGCCACCCGCGTCAACGCCACGTCGGAGCTGATCGAGATACGGGAGTCGGGACACGGTGCCGCCCCTGCCCGGCCCGAACCGCAGACCGTCGTCCTTGCCCCCGCCGCGCCCGCGCCGACCGGAACCGGAGCGCTGAGCCCCGGGGTGTACGTCGGCGATCCCGACCGCCGTACCGGACTGGGGGGCCTCGAAGCGGTGGAAGAGGTCACCACGGTCGCCGTCCCGGATCTGATGAGCGCGTACGAACGCGGACTGCTGGACCTGGAGTCCGTCATCGCCGTACAGCAGGGGATCATCACCCACTGCCAGCTGATGGGGGACCGCGTCGCCATCCTCGACCCGCCGCCCGGGCTCACCCCGCAGCAGATCCGCGTCTGGCGCACCGACCGGGCCAACTTCGACTCCAAGTACGCCACGCTCTACTACCCGTGGATCCGGGTCGCCGACGCCCCCTCGGGGCGGGCGCGACTCGTACCGCCGAGCGGTCACGTCGCCGGGGTGTGGGCGCGCAACGACGCATCGCGGGGGGTGCACAAGGCCCCGGCCAACGAGGTCGTACGCGGGGCGATCGCGCTCCAGACGCAGCTGACCAAGGGCGAGCACGACCAGCTCAACCCCATCGGGCTGAACTGCATCCGGTCCTTCCCCGGGCGCGGCATCCGGATCTGGGGGGCGCGCACACTCGCCTCCGACCTGGCCTGGCGCTATCTGAACGTCCGACGCCTCTTCAACTACCTGGAGGAGTCGATCCTCGCCGGTACGCAGTGGGTCGTCTTCGAGCCGAACGACGATGCCCTGTGGGCCCGTATCCGGCGCACGGTCTCGGCGTTCCTGGTCAACGAGTGGCGCAAGGGGGCCCTGTTCGGGCTCACACCGGAGGAGGCGTTCTACGTCAAGTGCGACCGCGAGACCAACCCGCCGGAGAGCATCGACGCGGGCCAGGTCGTCTGCGAGATCGGGGTGGCGCCGGTCAAGCCGGCCGAGTTCGTCGTCTTCCGCCTCTCGCAGTTGAGCGAGGGCAGCGGCGGCGTCGACGAATGATCCTGCCCGGGGCGTCGGCGTCGGCGTCGGCGTCGGCGTTGACGTTGGCGACGCCGACGGCGGCGGCACGGCCGATGGTTCGCGGCCATGGGCCCCGGAGGCGTGGACGGCACCGAGCGTCCCCAACGGTAGGGGCGGAGTGAGCGGTATGAGCGGTAGGAACGGCAAGAGCGGACAAGGAGCCTGTTGTGCCACTTCCCGATCTCGACAGCACCGTCGGCGCTTCCTTCGGCCTCGAATTCGACAGCGTCGTCATCAGGCAGATCACCGAGGTCAGTGGTCTGAAGATGGAGCAGGACGTCATCGAGCTGAAGCAGAACACCGCCGACGGCCGCTACGCCATCAAGAAGCTGCCCGGCCGGCCGAAGGCCGGTGAGGTGACCGTGACCCGGGGCCTTACCGAGGACAACAGCTTCGAACGGTGGATCAAGGACTCCCGGTTCGGCCGGATGCCCATGGCCCGGCGCAACGGGGCGGTCATCGTGTACGACCACGAGGGCGTCGCCATCAAGCGCTACAAACTCATCAACGCCTGGCCGAAGTCCCTGGAAATCGGCACCCTCAAGGCCGGTGACACCTCGGTACTGACGGAGAAGCTCTCCATCACGTACGAGAGCATGGAAGTCGACTGATGCGGCGTACGGCACCGGCTTCCACACGTGTTCCCGCTCCCGGTTCCCTTCCCACCGCCGGTTCCGCTCCCGCTCCCGGCTCCGATTCCAGTTCCGGCTCCGGTTCCGCGGCCATGTACGACGCGGGTGGGCAGGGCCACGGGCGGGCGGCAGGCCGGGGCGCGGGCTCGGGACAGCGGGACACCCTGCGCACGGAGTTCGCCTTCGTGCTGCCACGCGGTTACGTCGACGAAGCGGGCGTCGTGCATCGCGACGGGGTCATGCGGCTGGCCACGGCGCGCGACGAACTCGTGCCGCTGCGGGACGACCGGGTGCGTGAGAACTCCGCGTATCTCTCGGTCGTGCTCATCGCCCGGGTGGTCACCCGGATCGGCACCATCGACGACGTCCATCCCGGCATCATCGAGGACCTCTTCGCCTCCGACCTGGCTTTTCTCCAGGACTTCTACCGGCGGATCAATGCCGAGGGGCACACCCGCGCCGCCGTCTCCTGCCCGTCCTGCCAGGAGGAGTTCGCGGTGGATCTCGCCGGTGGCCGCCTGGGGGAATCGTGACGTACGCGACCGACCTGCTCTACGAGGAGGTCGCGTACCTCGCCTACCACTTCCACTGGCCGCTCGATGAGCTGCTGGATCTGGAGCACGCGGAACGTCTGAGGTTCGTCGCACAGGTCGCTCGCCTCAACGGGCAGTAGCGGCCCCCAAGGAGCAGGAGCGAGGAAGCGCGGGGAGGGCGGAGGAGTTCATGGGGCTGATGTCCTGGCTGCGCGGCGGTGGCTCCCGGGCGCGCGACGGCGGGCGCACGGAGGACGGCCCGCGGGTGGACCACGACGCACGGGCGAACCAGGGTGCGTTGACGGACGACGGTTCGTTGGCGGATCACGGCGGGTTGGCGGATCAGGGCGCGTGGACGGATCCCGGCGCGTGGGCGGGGGCGGAGGGCTCGGTGGAGGGTGCCGCACCGGCCGGTGCGGAAGCCGTCGCTCCTGTCGCCGTACCGCGTGAACGCGCCGATCTGACCGAACTCCCGCCCATCCAAAGGACGGTGACGGATCAGGGCCTGGTGATGAATCCGACCGGGTTCGAGGGGACGCTCTCCACCCGGCGCGACATCACGCTCGGTACGCCGCTCGGCCATCTGGTCAGTCCGGAGGCGCCGACGGGGATCGTGCACGGCATCACCGCCCCGGCGCCGGTGAAACGGGACGGCGACTCCGTGCAACGGTCGAGGGATGCGTCGGGGGAACGGGCGGGCGAGGCGCCGATGGGGCTGCCGGTCCGGGGCAGGTCCCTGCCGGTGGCTCCGCCCGCATCCACCGGTGTCCCGGGGCCCGGGGCCGTCGGAGTCCAGAGAACCACGAGCGGGCGGCCGTCGGCGATGACGTCGGCCGGGGACTCGGCCGGGGGGGAGCCGCCCGTACGCCACCTGGTGGGCGAACGGACCGTCGGCACGGTCCCGGACGCCTCCGGCGCATCGCCCATGCCCACGCTTCACGCCGCACCGGCACCACCGCCCCTTCAGCGCGTTTCGGAGCCTCCGGCCGGGGAGCGGCCCCGACGCGCCGGTCTCGGGGCGCCGTTGCCCGCCCTGCCGTCGACCGCGCAGCGCCGGGTCGCGGCCACCGACACGCCGAGGGGGCCGGTCGCGGAGGCCGTATCCGTCGCGCGGAGCGCCCGGAACGGCGGCGATGCCGACGACGGGACCGCGGTGGCGTCCGCCGCACCCGACGCCACCGCGTTCGAGGCTGCTGAGGGCCGGGAGGCGTCCGGGACCACCGAGAACGGGCAGGCGTCCGGGGCCGCCGAGAACGGGCAGGCGTCCGGGGCCGCCGAGAACCTGGAGGCGTCCGGGGCGTCGCAGTCGTCCCATGGGCCCGAGGCCCCCACCGCGCCGCTCCTCGGGGACGACCCCCTGCTGCCCGCCCTGTCGGGGACCGCACCCGGGTCCGCCACGGCGGTGCAGCGTCACACCGGGCCATCCGCTGCCGCGCCGCTCTCGCCGCCCCCGCCCACCGGACCGGTCGCACCGCTGCTGGCGGACCGGCCGCTGATGCCGCAGTCCGGCCGCGGGGGCCCCATGGGGGGCGGTTCGGCACCCGCCGTACAGCGTTCGGGACCGGCGGACGGCCCCGGGGGAACCGGGACCGGACCCGCGCCCACCGCTCCCTTCCCCGATGCCGTTCCGGTGCGCTGGACCTCCGCGGGGACGGGAGCCCCCGGGACCCTGCCGACGGTGCCGACGGCATCGCTCCCGGCCGAGGTGCCGGTGCAGCGCGTGAGCCCGGGGCCGGGGAACGTGTCGGGTGCGCCGGGCGTACCGGGACCGCTCTTCCCGCCGCGGCCCGGTTTGCAGCGGCGGGCGATCGACGGGCCACCGGTGCCACGTTCGCTGCCGCATTCCGGCAGCGGCCGCAGCGCCTTCCCGGTGTCCGTCGACGGGTTCACCACGGCGGGTTCCGTAGCGGTCGCGGCAGGGGTGGCCCAACGGATGGCGGACGGCAGCGTGGTGTTCGGGCCGGCCCCACCCGCGTACTCGGCATCGTCGTACTCGGTGCCGACCGTCCAGCGCGAGGCGGAGAGCGAGGAATCGCCCCCTCCCGAGCCGCCCCAGAGCCCCGAGCCGCCCCAGAGCCCCGAGCCGCCCCAGAGCCCCGTGCCGGATCCGGAGCCGGAACCAGATCCGGAGCCGGCGCCCGGACCCGAGCCGCCCGGTGCTCCCGGCGGGGCGCCGCCCGTCGTCACCGACGAGCTGGTCCGCGCCCTGTATCCGCCGCTCAGCAGGCTTTTCAAGGCCGATCTGCGGCTGGAACGCGAACGGGCCGGTTTCCTCATCGACACCCGGCACTGACGAACGACATCGACACCCGGCACTGACGAGCGGCGATGAACGAGACGAGACGAGACGAGAGAGACACGCGAACCCGACGGCGACACGCCCCACGACGCCGAGCAGCGGCCCCACGACGGCGAACAGCAGCCCCAAGACGGCGAACAGCAGCCGCACCCCAGGGAAGTGAGAGGTACCTGCCATGGCCACCGCCCCGAACGACGACCCGGCCGTCAGTGTCTGCTTCGTCGTGACGATCGACGACATCGAACTCGGGTCGTTCAACACCTGCGAAGGGCTGGGCTGCGAAGTGGTGCTCGAAACACGGGAGGAGGGCGGCAACAACGGGCACGTGTGGCAGCTGCCGACCCGCCTGAAGTACTCCAACGTGAAGCTCTCCAGGCCGCTGACCAAGGAGACCGAGAAGGTCGCCCGCTGGTTCGCCACCATGACCACCGGCTTCAGCCGCAAGACCGCACACATCGAGGCGCGGACCGGGGACGGGCAGAAGGTGGCCCAGTGGGGGCTGTTGGAGGTGGTGCCGGTCCGGTGGACCGGGCCCTCCTTCAACCCCGAGTCCCCCAAGGTCGCGATGGAGACGATCGAGATCGCCCACCACGGCTATGTGATGGAGGGCTGAGGACCATGAGCGGTGCGGGTCCCATCGCGTTCAGCGCCGCCGGTACGTCCGGGGCGTCGGCCACCGCGAGGGCCGGCGGGAGCGGTTCTGCCCGGCCCAAGCTGGAGCACGCCTACCTGGAGCTGCGTACGCCGCCGACCGGGGGCGGGCTCACCCCCGGTGCGCCCTGCGGGCGGATCGACTTCCAGTTCAACCCGAAAGAGCTGAGCCTGACCAAGGCCGCGTCCTGGAAACGGAGCCCTGCCAAGGGCGCCAAGAGTTCGGGTCCGCCCGAGTACCAGGGCTCGCAGCCCAGCAAGCTCACCGTCGAGATGTTCTTCGACGCGGGCGACACCCACGACACCCGTGTGGTGACCGCGGTGGAGCAGCTCTTCGCGTGCTGCGTACCGACGAACGAGACCCGGCAGCAGCAGCGTTCGTCGCCGCCCTGGGTGGTGTTCCACTGGGGAGGGCTGACCGGGTTCCCCGGCTATGTCAGCCAAGTGCAGGCGAAATACACCCTGTTCACCACGTCGGGCGTGCCGATCCGGGCCGTGTGCCAGGTGACGATGGAGGAGATCAGCGGCGAGACGCCGGGGCAGAACCCGACCTCGGGCGCCCTCGCGGCCCGCCGGGTCCACCGTCTCGGCGCGGGCGACTCGCTGCCCTCGCTGGCCCAGCGCGAGTACGGGGACCCGGCCGCCTGGCGGGTGATCGCGGAGGCGAACGGGATCGACGATCCGATGCGGCTGGTTCCGGGCCGGCAGCTGCTCCTTCCCGCGCTGGACGAGCTGAAGCGCGCGAAGGACGAAGAACGGGCCCGGGGCGGGGGGTGGTCCTGATGGCGCAGCCGGGGGTCGCGACCGCGCTGGTGGTGGAGTTCGGGGGCCGTCCGCTGCCGCCGAAGTTCGTGAACACGCTGGTCGAGGGGTATGTCGACGACAGCCGTACACTTCCCGACCTGTTTCTGCTGCGCTTTCGTGACCCCGACCGGGTGCTGCTGGAACAGGCCGGGTTGAAGATCGGCACCGAGGCCCGGCTACTGGCCCGTGCGGGTGGCGACACGGTCCCGAAGCCCCTGCTGAAGGGGGTGGTCACCGCCCTGGAGGTGGAACTCGACGAGACCGGCACCTTCACCGTCGTACGCGGGCTCGACGAGTCGCACCGGCTGTTCCGGGGACGCCGGGTGGCCAGCTACCAGAACATGACGCTGGCCGACATCTGCGCGCAGGTCGCCCAGCGCGCCGGGCTGAAACCGGGGAATGTGGACGTGGCTGGGCCGGTGCTCGAACACGTCGCCCAACCCAACGTCACCGATTGGGAGTTCATCAGCTCCCTCGTCCAGGAGGCGGGCGCCCAGGCGTATGTGCTGGACGGGCAGTTGCACATCACCCGTCCGGCGGAGGCGAGCGGCGCGCCCGACGGCTCCGCCCGTGCCGACGGGGATCCGCTGGTCCTGGAGATGGGCAGCAACCTGCTGCGCTGCCGGGCCGGGGTGTCGTCCGCCGAGCAGGTCTCCGAGGTCGAGGTGCGTGGCTGGGACGTGAAGACGAAGCAGCCGCTCGTCGGGCGGGCACCGGCCGGGAAGTCGACCACGCTGGAGCTGGGGGTGAGCGCCGCCGACGTGACCGCGCCGTTCGGCGAGGCGCGCTTCGTGGTCACGGACGCGGGCTACGCGGCGCAGGCGCAGGTGGACCAGGCAGCGAAGGCCCTGGCGGAGCGGATCGCCGGATCGTTCGCGGAACTGGAGGCGGTGATCCGGGGCAACCCGGAGGTACGGGCGGGCAGCCCGGTGGCGCTCAATGCGGTGGGCGCGCCGTTCGAGGGGCGGTACACGGTCACCACGTCCCGGCACGTCTTCGACCCGGTGCGGGGGTACGAGACCTGGCTCACGGTCTCCGGGCAGCAGGAGCGCTCGCTGTTCGGGCTGACCGGCGGCGGGCCCGGGTCCGGCGGGTCCGGGGCGGGGGCCGGAGGCGGGGCGCGTTGTGCGGGGCTGGTCAACGGGACGGTCACGGACACCCAGGACCCGGAGGGTTCGGGCCGGGTGAGGGTGCGCTTCCCGTGGCTGTCGGACGAGTACGCGAGCGACTGGGCGCGTACGGCGCAGTCGGGCGGGACGAGCGGTGGCGAGGCGTTCATCCCCGAGGTGGGGGACGAGGTGCTGGTCGGCTTCGAGCATGGGCATCTGGACCGTCCGTACGTCCTTGCCGGTCTGTACAACGGCAAGGACCGTCCGTCGCAGGGCAGCGGGGGAGGAGGCGGAGCAGCCGGAGGAGGAGACGGTGGTGGTGGCGGTGTGGGCGGCGGGCCGGGGGGTGCGGCCGGTGTGGTGGCCGTTGCCGTGACCGGCGGCCCGGACACCGTCCCGGGCTCGGGCGGGGACTCCGGACCCTCCGGGGGAACCCCGCTGGTGGATCCGACCAGCGGAGCGGTCAACCGTCGCTCGATCGCATCCAGGAGCGGGAACCAGCTGGAGATCCTGGACGGCGCCGACGGGCCGCAGGGCGTACGCCTGCTGACCGGCGACGGCAAGCTGAAGATCGACCTCGACCGCAGGGGAACCGTCATCGTGATCAACAGTGACGGCAGCGTGACCATCGAGGCCGAGCAGCAGGTGTCCATCAAGGCGGCTCGCGGCGTCACGTTGGACGGGGGGCAGGGCGCTCTCGAACTCAGTGGCGACAGCGTCACGTTGACGTCGCGCGGCGGGGTCCGGGTGGACGGCGGCAACGGGGAGGTCGAGCTTTCCACCGGCGGCACGGTGAAGGTCCGGGGCGCGCAGGTCGCCGTCGACGGCACGCAGCGTACCGACATCAAGGGAGGCGGCTCGCTGGCCATCAACGCACCCCTGGTGAAGATCAATTGACGGTCCGTCCGGCGCCGTGCGCGCCGACCGGTCGAGCCGGAGCGACCGAACGGACCGAGCACCCGAACGCACTGTATGTACAGAGCGGCCGAACGAACCGAGCGGGCCGAACGAACCGAGTGAGCCGAACGAACCGAGTGAGTGGAACGAACCGAGTTCGCCGAGCGAGAGGAGCCGAGTTCCATGTCAGCAGGCGCGGCGGCAGCCGCCCGGGTCGGCGACCCCACCGCACACCCGGGTACGGTCGGGCCGCCCGGTGTCCCGTCCGTGCTCATCGGCGGGCTGCCCGCGGCCACGGTCGGCACTCCGCACCAGTGTGCCGCGCCGCCGCCCGCCGTGCACCCGCCGTCCGTGATCGCACCGCCCGGCAGCACCACCGTGCTGATCGGCGGGCGGCCCGCCGCCCGGGTCGGGGACCTGGTCGGCTGCGGCTCGCCCGTCGTGTCCGGCTGCCCGACCGTTCTGATCGGGGGCTGAGCGGACATGGGCCAGCAGTTCATCGGCGCGGGCTGGGCGTTCCCGCCGCGCACCGACGCCACCGGGTCCATCGCCCTGGTACAGGGCGAGCGCGAACTGGAGGAGTCGATCCGGCTGATCCTCTCGACCTCGCCCGGCGAGCGGCCCATGCGCCCGGAGTTCGGCTGCGCCATCAACGACTACGTGTTCGCCCCGGCGGACGCGGGCACGGCCGGACAACTCGCGTACGAGGTACGCCTCGCGCTGGACCGGTGGGAGCCCCGGATCGAGGTGACGGAGGTCGTCGTCCGCTTCGACGAGGCCGACGAAGGCGTGCTGTACATCGACATCGGCTACACCGTGCGCGGCGCCAACGACCCCCGGAACCTGGTCTTCCCGTTCTATGTGATCCCGGAGCACGAGGAGGTGGACGGCACGTGACGCTGCCCAGTCCGCACCTGGACGACCGCCGCTTCCAGGGCCTGGTCGACGAGGCGAAACGGCTCGTCCAGCAACGCTGCCCCGAGTGGACCGACCACAACGTGTCCGACCCCGGTGTGACCCTCATCGAGGCGTTCGCGACCATGGTCGACCAACTGGTCTACCGGGTGAACCGGGTGCCGGAGAAGAGCTACCTGACCTTCCTCGACCTGATCGGGGTGCGGCTGCACCCGCCCACCGCCGCCCGCACCGATGTGACGTTCCGGCTCTCCGCGCCCCGGCCGGAACCGGTGCGGGTGCGGGCCGGGACCGAGGTCGCCACCGTACGCACCGAGACCGAGGAAGCGGTCGTGTTCACCACCACCCGTGAACTGTCCGTCGTCCCCTGCGAGTTCGCGCACCTGGCGACCTGGCCGACGTTCGGGGACGCCGTCGACCGCACCGAGGAGCTGGCGCTCGGCCGGGCCGTCCCCTGCTTCGGCGCCGCGCCCGCGCCCGGCGACGCCCTGTACGTGGGCCTGTCGGCGGCCGTGCCCTCGGGCGTCGTGGTGCTGCGGCTGGACTGCGCGGTGGAGGGGGTCGGCGTGGACCCGCTGCGCCCGCCGCTGCTCTGGGAGGCGTGGGACGGCAGCGCCTGGACGGCCTGCGAGGTCGAGAAGGACGACACCGGCGGCTTCAACAGGTCCGGTGAGCTGATCCTGCACCTTCCGGAGGGCCACACCCCGGCCGTCGTGGTGCGCCGGACCGGCGGCTGGCTGCGCTGCCGGCTGGTGGAGGCCGAGCCGGGGCAGCCCACCTACATGGCGCCCCCGGTGGTGCGCGGGGTCACCGCGTTCACCATCGGCGCCACCGTCGGGGCGGTGCACGCCGAGACCGTGGCCGACGAGGTGCTGGGCCGGGCCGAGGGCGTGCCCGGGCAGAACTTCACGGTGAGCCGCCCGCCGATCGTGCCCGGCGACTTCGTCGTCGAGGTGTCCGATCCGGCGGGCGGCCCGTCCGGCACGGAGTGGACCCGCGTCGACGACTTCGCCCACTCCGGCCCCGACGACCGGCACATCACCCTCGACCCCAACTCGGGCCGGGTCGAGTTCGGCCCCGCGGTCCGGGAACGGGACGGCTCCATCCGCTCCTACGGGGCGGTGCCGCCGAAGGGGGCCACCGTGCGCGTGCGCACGTACCGCACCGGTGGCGGGCTGCGCGGCAACGTCGCCCGTTCCACGCTCCGGGTGCTGCGCAGCGCGATCCCGTACGTGGCGCGGGTGGAGAACCGGCGGCCCGCGCTCGGCGGGGTCGACGGCGAGACGGTGGAAAGCGCCCGAGTGCGCGGCCCGATGACGCTGCGGACCCTGCACCGGGCCGTCGTCCCGCACGACTACGAACTCCTGGCCCGGGAGGTCGCCCCCGACGCGTCCCGGGTGCAGTGCGTCCCGGCCGGCGGTGACTCGGACGTGGAGGCCGGCGGGGTGCGGCTGCTCGTCGTACCGGCCGGGCGCAGCGACGAGCAGGGCCGCATCCGGTTCGACGAACTGATCCCGCCGCAGCACACCCTCGCCCTGATCGCGGGCCATCTGGACGAGCGGCGGCCGATCGGCGCCCGGCTGGTGGTCGAACCGCCCTACTACCAGGGGGTCACCGTGGTCGCCTCGGTGCAGGCCCACCGGGGCGCGGTTGCGGAACGGGTGCGGGAGGAGGGCCTGGCGGCGCTCTACCGCTACTTCAACCCGCTCAGCGGCGGGCCCGGCGGCGACGGCTGGCCGTTCGGGCGGCCGATCCAGTCGGGCGAGGCGTTCGCCGTGCTGCAACAGGTGGCGGGGGTGGACCTGGTGGAGGACGTACGCCTCTTCCCTGCCGACCCCGTGACCGGGCAGCGCGGCGAGCCCACCACCAAGATCGCCCTCGGCCGGCACGCGCTGGTCTTCAGCTACGAGCACCAGCTCCGGGTACGGGAGGGCTGACCGCCATGCGCACAGGCGTGACCGGGCTGCCGACCCCGCACCCCCTGATCGAGCAGCTTCCGGCGGTCTACCTGGAGCAGGACTTCCTGCGGCGGTACCTCGCCGCGCTCGACGAGGTGCTCGCCCCGGTCCTGCTGGCCATCGACAACCTGCCCGCCCACCTCGACCCGCGCAGCGCGCCGGAGGACTTCCTGTCCTGGCTGGCCCAGTGGGTGGCCGCCGATCCGCACGAGGACCATCCGGTCGAGCGGCGGCGCGCGGCGGTGCGCGGTGCGGTCGAGCGGCACAGCAGGCGAGGTACGCGGCGCGGGCTGGCGGAGGCGGTGCTCCTGGAGACCGGCATCGAACCGGACATCGTCGAGAGCGGCGGCACGGCGTGGTCGTCGACCCCGCACACCCGGTTCCCGGGCGGCCCCCGGCCGTGGGTGACGGTACGGCTCCGGGCCGAACGGCCGGACCTGGTCGACCGGGTGCGGCTGGAGGAGCTGATCCGTACGGAGATACCGGCACACGTCGGCTACGACCTGGAGGTGTCGTGATCTGCGAGGCGTGTGGACAGAGCAACGCGCCGGGCACCCGGTTCTGCACATCGTGCCAGGCGTTTCTGGAGTGGGAGGGGGCACGGTCGGCGGATGCTCCGGGCGCCTCCGGTCCTCCACCTTCTTCCTCCGACGGCCCTCCGTCTTCTCCCCCTTCTCTCCCTTCTTCCCTTTCTTCCCCTTCTCCCTCGTCTTCCCCGTCTTCCCCTGATGGTCTTCCGACTTCGCCCTCTGACCATCCTCCGGCGTCGTCTGCTCCTTCGGCCGCTTCCGGTGGTCCGGGCGTACTCGGGGCATCCGGTGGGGCCGGTGAGCGTGGAGTTCCTGCTGGTCCCGGTGCGCCAGATGGTTCCGCCACTACTGCTGCCACAGCGGCCCCGCGCCGCCCCGGTGACGAGCCGGACGCACATCAGCCGGGGCCCGAGGCGTTCCCCGATGAGCAGCGCGGCTCCGCCCCCGTCCGCCGGGGCCCGCGCCCCGCAGTGCCCGTCCGCTGCCCCAACTGCCGTACGGAGAACACCCCGGACCGCACCCTGTGCATCCGCTGCGCCCTGCTCCTGGACCCGGGCCCGCCGCCCGGGGCGCGGCCGCCCTGGTGGCGCCGGATACTGCGGAGACGACGGCGGCGGTCGCCCGTCGCGGGCACCCGGCCGAAGCGCCGACTGTGGCGTCGTCCGGGCCTGGCGCTGCCGATCGTGTTGGTCCTGGTGGCGTGCGGGGTCTGGTTCGCCCTGCCGCACGTGCCGGGCTGGCTGGGCCTCGCCAGGGACGAGACGGGGACGCCGGAGGCGGTGCCGCCCACCCGGTTCAGGTCCTCCAGCCGGGCGCCCGGGCATCCGGCGGGCGCCGCGTTCGACGGCTTCAACAACCGCTACTGGGCTCCTGCGGAGGCGGGACCCGAGACCGGTGTGGGGGAGTACCTGGAGTGCGACTTCGAGCAGCCGGTCCGGGTGCTGAAGCTGGTCGTCTTCTCCGGCACGTCGACGAAGCTGGACGAGTTCCTCACCCAGGCGCGACCGGCCAGGATCACCGTCCAGCTCACCTCCGCCGACGGCGACCGCGTCAGCAAGGTGATCAGGATCAAGGACCAGCCTGGTCAGCAGAGCTTCGACGTGCGGGGTTCCGAGGTGGTACGGGCCCGGCTCACGGCGGACAGCACGTACGGAGCCGGCCCGGGCCGGCGCATGGCCGTCGCCGAGGTCGAGTTCTTCGGACGGCGGTCCTGACCGTGTGCGTCCCCCGCCGTCGCGGCGGCCAGCCCGGTGCGGCGCGGGCACACCCGCACACGGGGAGGCCCCGACCGGGCGCCGAGCACACCTTGGGTTCTAACGGTCTTCGCCGTACAGGGAGCGGACGGTCAGCGGGTGGTCAGGGCTTCCGACCCGGCTTCGGCCTTCCCACGGGGCCGCCTGAACGCAGCGCGACCAGGGCGTTTGCCTGGGAGAGCCCGCTCTCCTCGACCACGCCGCGCACGCTCTGCGCCTCGCGCACGAGTGCGAACCGTACCTGTCCATCGGAAGTAGTCCGATAACCGTATACAGCGGGTCGAGGCAGGGAATTGTAGGAGAAATGCGAGGAGAAGTAGTACGCCCCGGTGTCGTACAGCGCCACCACGTCCCCCGGTTCCACCGCCGGGAGTTCGCGCCCGGTCGCGGTCAGGTCGCCGGCGAAGCAGCACGGGCCCGCGATGTCGACGACCTCGGACGGGCCCTGCTTGGGGCGTCCCGTGGCGTCGAACACCCCGACGCGTAGCGGCCAGGCGTCCGGCATGAAGACCGTGCGGGTCGCCACCTGGGCCCCGGCGTGCGTGACCGCGATCCGCCGTCCCCCGGCCGACTTCGTGTACTCGACGACCGTGGCGATGGTGCCGCTCTTGGCGAGCAGTGACCGGCCGAACTCGGTGACCAGGGTGTAGCGGCCGTCGAACAGCCCGGGTGTGGTGCTCCGGAGCTCGGCGACGTAGTCCGCGAACGTCGGCCGGTCGTCCTCGTCGTCGAAGTTGACGGGCAGGCCGCCGCCGATGTCGATGCCGGTGATCCGGGCGTGGCCCAGCTCCGCGTTGATGCGCTCGGCGAGTTCGTACGCGGCCCGCACGCCCTGGGCGATGAGCGGCAGCGGGCAGCCCTGGGAACCGACGTGGGCGTGCAGCCGGTTGAGCCACGGCCGCTGCGCGAAGGCCGCGACCACCGCGTCGACGGCCCCCGGATCGCGCAGTGCGACGCCGAACTTCGAGGTCGCGGTCGCGGTACTCATCGCATCGATGGCGCCCGAGCCCACCTGGGGGTTCACCCGCAGTCCGATGGGACCGGAGGGTTCCCGGCCGGCCAGCAGGCGGTCGACCCGTGCCAGCTCCTGGAAGTTGTCGAGGTTGATCGCGATCCCGTGGACCAGGGCGGACTCCAGTTCCTCGACCGTCTTCGCCGGGCTGTCGAAGACCAGCCGGTCGTACGTGAACCCGGCAGCCAGCGCCTGCTCCAACTCCCCTGGCGAGGCCACCTCGCAGCCCATCCCCGCATCCGCGAGCAGGCGCAGCACCGGCACCAGGCCGCACGCCTTCGCCGCGAACGTGTGGTGCACCGTGGCCGGTCCCTCGAACGCCTCGTTCAGCGCCTCGACCGCGGCGAGCACGCCGTCGACGTCGAGCAGCCCGACCAGCGGGGACCGCGCGCCGAGCAGACCGTCCTCGACGGCGCGCGCCAGCGCTGCCTGACGAGCGGCGGTGCGCCGAGGGGAAGAACCGGAAGTCACATGAACCACACTCCAGACATCGGGCGTGCGCGGCGCCCGTCGAGCGGCCGACCGTTGTGTGTACAGCTTCGGCGTGTGGCGCCCGTCACGTCTTCATTCCGCTCGACCATGGATGGGTCGTCTTCATGTCCGATCCGACAGAAAAATGATCAAGATGTCTCGGGCGGTGCGGAAGCGGGTGGGCGCGGAAGCAGGGCGGCGTGGGGCGTGGGGCGTGGGGCGAGACGGAAGGACGACGACACGGGACGGTGCGGGACGGTGCGGGACGGTGCGGTGGGGGAGAGCGGGGCGGCGCACGGGCGCGGGACCGTGGCCAGGCCCGCGTGGCGCGCACGGAGAGCGGGAGAGCGGGCGGGGCTCCTCTCACGGCGTGTGCGGGGCGGGTCTCTCACGGGCGTACGGAGGCCGGGTCCTCACCGCGTCCGCCGGGCCAACCGCAGCCCGATGTCCGCCAGGAGCCGCACGGTGGGGTTCGCCAGGTCGACGCCGAACAGTTCGCGGGCCCGCCGCAGCCGGTACCGCAGGGTGTTCGCGTGCACGTTCAGACGCCGGGCGGCCTCGCTCGTGTCTCCGAACGCGTCCAGGTAGGCGGCCACCGACGCACCGTACGCGGAACCGTGCCTGCGGTCGTGTTCGATCATCGCGTGCACCGGCCCCGACAGGCTCTCCCAGAGCGGCTCGATCCGGTCAAGGACTCGGAGCAGCGCCGTCTCGGGCAGCACCTCGTCGAATGTTGCCGCGGCCGACACCGCCACCGGGGCTGGACGCCGCCCGGCCCGTTCCCGCAGCACCCGTACCACCGCCCGGGCCGCCTCGCACGACGCGGGCAGCCCCGACACGTCCCCGGCCACCGGGCCGGCGCCCGCGAACACCACGCTGCGCGGCATCGGGCGCGACGCCGTCGCCAGCAGGGCCCGCGCCGGGTCGGCCTCGCCGTCGCCCGCCGGGACCAGCACGTACAGCCGCCTCCCCGACCGCGCGGTCACGCACCCGTCCCGGTAGGCCGCCGCCTGCAAGGCCAACACGTCCAGCACCCGCTGCTCGGCCGCACCTCCCGGGACGCCGCCGGCGGGGGCCCCGGCGTCCCGCGCGTTGTACGCCTCCGTCCCGGGCCGCGCCGGGGACGCCCCCGCAGCCTCCGCCGGATACGCCTCCGCCGGATACGCCTCCGCCGGATACGCGTCGGTTGGATACGCCTCTGCCGGGTGTGCCTCCGCGATCAGCACCGCGTAGGGCCGTCCCGGCACGATGCCGGCGTCGTGCGAGGCCCGCGCCACGTCCGCGCCCCCCTCCAACAGGGCGTGCACCGCCTCCTCGCGCGCCAGGGCCGCGGCCCTGCCCCAGGTCCGGTGGTGCGACAGATGAGGCACGGCCGCCCGCGCCGCCGTGCGCAGCGCCGCCGCCGCGGCCTCGGCGAGCGGCCTGCTGTCCGCGGCTGCCCAGAGCGAGCCGAGGACCTCCGAGCCGTGGCGGACCGCGATGGCCAGCCGCTCGGCGTAACGGTCGTCGGCGGGCAGGCGCACCACGTCGTCGGTGCTCCACAGGGCCTGGAAGAAGCCGCTGGCCCGCAGTTCGTGGACGCGCCAGCGGGGCACCTGCTGGCCGAGGATGGTCAGCCGCCGCATCGGATCGGGCTCGTGGTCCATGCGCGAATACGCGAGCACCCGGGACTGCGGGTCCTCGATGGTGATGGCGCCCCCGACCAGGTCCGCCACCGTGTTGGCCAGCCCCGGCAGATCGCCCAGCCGTAGCCCGCCCACCGCATCCGCCCCGCTCGCCCCGGCCGGTCCGGCGGGGGCGCTGTGCGCCAGCGCGGTGCGCAGTCGGCCGAACACCTCCGTCCAGCCCTGTTCCGGCCGCCGGGTCAGCAACGCGGTACGTCCGGCGCCCGCCGCCTCCAGCAGCGCCGACCGCGGCCCGCGGGGCCCTCGCCGCAGCACCACCGCCGCGGCACCGGCCCGGTCGGCGGCGCGCAGTACGTCGACCGCCTCCGGCGAAGAGACCTCCACGCCGATCACGAGCAGGATCAGCCCGGACGCCGTCCAGGTGCCGTCGTCCCGTTCCTCACCGGGATCGTGCAGCATCACATCGGCCACCGGGACGTCCAGGCCGCGCGGTGTCACGGCGACGTCGAGCGTGCCGGGAGCGATCAGCCCGAGGATCTGCCCCAGCGACGGCCGGGTGTCGAATCCGTCCGTTTCCTGCGCACGCGGTGCCATGCATCCATCATGGTCTGCCGCCCCGGGCACGGGCCGGGGCGGCCGTATGCCTCCCCACCCGGCCTACCGCGGCTCCCGGCACGAGGCCGTCTTCGGCACGAGGTTGTTTCGGCCCGGCAGCGTTTCGGCCCGGCAGCGTTTCGGGCCGACCTCGTTTTGGCGCGGCCCCGTTTCGGCTTGGCCCCGGAGCTGTCTTCGACCGGCCCGGAGCCGCCCCGTCCCGCCTACGGCACAGGCGTATGCCCTGCAGCACGGGCGCACGCTCTACGGGCACGGGCGCACGCCCTACAGCCCGGGTGCAGCCCTACCGCACGGGCGCGCGCCTCTCTTCTCCGCCGGGTCCGCGCTGCTCTCATCCGGTCCGGCCCCGTACCCCGTCGAAATCGATCTTCAGATGCCGGGGCCCGCGCAGCACCGCGTTGCGCCGGTACGGCGGCGGGTCCTCCACCAGACGCGGGTTGTCGAGCCTGTGGGCCAGCTCGGTGAGGGCGATCTGCGCCTCCAGACGGGCGAGCGGCGCGCCGAAACAGGCGTGGATGCCGCTGCCGAAGCCGAGATGCTGGTTGTCCTCCCGCCCGGGGTCGAAGCGGTCCGGATCGGCGAACCGCCGGGGGTCGCGGTTGCCGGAGGCCACCATGAGCCAGAGGGCGGAACCCTTGGTGATGGTGGTCCCGCAGAGGTCGATGTCCGCGAGGACGGTGCGCTGCGGCAGCATCTGCACGGGCGGTTCGAAACGCAGGAGTTCCTCCACGATCGGGGCGGCGAGCCCGGGGTCGGCGCGCAGCCGTTCCAGTACCTCGGGATTGCGCAGCAGGGTGAGCATCCCGTTGGTGATCAGGTTGACCGTGGTCTCATGACCGGCGATCAGCAGCAGGGAGGCGGTGCTGAGCACATCCATGCGGCTCATCCGCCCGTCCGGACCCTGCTGGTTGACCAGTGCGGAGAGCAGATCGTCGCCGGGCGCGTCGCCCCGTTCGTCGATGAGCTCCGACAGGTACGCGCCCAGCTCGGTGCGCGCCTGTTGGGTGACGCGGCGCCGCTCGTCGGGGTCCTGGTCCGGATCCGGGTCGAGACCGGCGGCGATGGTGTCGGCCCAGGTGTGGAAACGTGCCTCGTCCTCGCGCGGAACGCCGAGCAGCCGGCAGATCACGGTGACGGGGAACGGGTACGAGAAGTCGTCGACGAGGTCGATCTGCTTCCGGTCCCCGAACGCGTCGATGAGCCCGGAGACGATGCCGCCCAGCTCCCCCCGCATGTCGTGAATGCGCCGGGGGGTTTCCGGCGGTCCGAACGGGCGCATCGTCATGCGGCGCAGCCGGTCGTGCTCGGGAGGATCACGTCGGAGGAAGGAGGGCGGGAGTGCGGACGTGTCGCCGTCCTGGAGCAGGTATCCGGCGGCGCTGGGCGAGAGGTTGCGGGCGTCCGAGCTGACCCGAGGGTCGTGCAGCAGTCCCTTGACCTCCCAGTACGTGCTGACGACGAACAGGCTGTCGCCCCCTTGGACGACCGGTGTTCTGCGGAGTTCGGCATAGAGCGGATAGGGGTCGGCGCGGTTGGAGTAGGAGAGGATCTGCCGCAGGAGTTCTTCGTTCGTCATGGTGGCGGTCCTTGGAAGGCGGGCCGTGTCCGGCGCGGGCGGGAGTGTGTCGGCTCGGTGTCCGGCGCGGGCGGGGGTGCGTCGGGCTTGATGTCCGTGCGGGGGCGTGGGGCTGGGGTGTGTCGGGGCGTGGGGTTGGGGCGTGCCGGGCTCGGTGTCCGTGCCGGGGCGTGTCGCTCGGTGTCGGTGCCGGGCCGGGGGCGGATGCCCGGCTCCGCGTCCGATTCACGTTCACGCTCGACTTCACGTCGGTCTCAGGCCCGGCTCCGCGTCCGGGCGGGGGTGAAGGTGAGCTGCTGGTCGGTGGGCGAATAGCCGCTGACGGTGACGGTCGGTCCGTGGGTGGGCAGGGAGGGGTCCGGGAACTCGGCCGGAACCGGCCGCAGACCTTCGGGACGGTGGTCCACGGAGGCGTACACCGGCGGGAACGGCGCGGCCGACTCGATCTGGTGCCGATAGAAGTCCAGCCACTTCGTCTGGTCGAAGGTGACGGCGGCGATGACCCGGTCCTGGTACCCGTACACACAGGTGAAACGGTGATCGGCGAGCGACCCCTGGGCGACGACGATCTCCTCCCCCAGGGACGGGACGCCGACCGACTTGATGTTGACGCCGAACTGGGCGGACCAGAACGCCGGCACCCACAGGTGCGGGCGCCGCTGAGAACTGCTGCTGATCATGTTGTGCGCCGCGGTCTCGGCCTGTGCGACGGCGTTGCCCCAGTGTTCGAGGGAGAGGAACTGGTAGCCGAAGAGCGCATGCGGGGAGCGGGCGACGTCCCCGGCCACGAACACGTCGTCGGTCACGATGCCGCGCACGTCGAACGCCCGGCACCCGGCGTCGCAGGCGATTCCCCGTGGTCCGGCGCCCAGGCCGGAACCGGCCAGCCATTCGGTGTTCCGGGACGCGCCGAGCGAGACCACCGCGACATCGGCGTCGAGAGCCGTACCGTCCGAGAGCTGGGCCTGCCGCAGGCGTCCCGCCGCGTCGCCCTCCAGGGCCGTGACCATGATTCCGCAGCGCAGGTCCACCCCGTGTGCGCGCTGCAACTCCGCGGCTGCCCGGCCCACCACCCCGCCGAGCGCGCCCACCAGCGGCGCCTCACCCCGTTCGGCCACGGTCACCGGCAGGCCCCGCTCGCGGCAGGCCGAGGCGATCTCCGAACCGGTGAACCCGGCGCCGATGACGAGTACCCGGCGCGGCGATGCCGCCAGCCGCCTCCGCAAGCGGGCCGCGTCCTCACGGGTGCGCAGGACGAAGACCCCGTCCAGCCGGGCCTCGGCCTTGTTCGGCCAGGGACGGGCGTGCACACCGGTGGCGATCAGCAGCCGGTCGTACGGCACCTCGTCCCCATCGGCCAGGCGCACCCGCTTGGCCGCCATGTCCAGGCCGGTGGCGGCGACGCCGAGCCGCCAGTGGGCGTCGAGCGCCGCACGCCGGGGGAGCGCGGTGCGCTCGGCGGCTGCCCGGCCCAGCAGGACTTGCTTGGAGAGCGGCGGTCGGTCGTACGGTTCGTGGGGCTCGTCACCGATCAGCGTGAGCGTTCCGGCGAAGCCCTCCTTCCGCAGGGTCTCCGCGGCCCGGAGACCGGCCAGCGAGGCGCCGACGATCACGATGCGTCCCTCGCGCCTCAGCCACTCCAGCGACGTGTCACCGGACACTGGACAGCCCCTCTCCCGCACCGGTCAGCCGTGACGAGGCCGCCTCCGACGCGTCGTCGGGATCGTCCTCCACCAGGATCGCCTGCACGGGACACGCAGTGGCGGCGCGCAGGACCTGTTCCCGCTGGGCCTTGTCGGCGTGCGGGTTGTACAGCAGCGCCTCGTCTCCCCGCATGGTGAAGACATCGGGCGCGAGGAAGGCGCACTGCGCGTAGCCCTGGCACCGGTTGAGATCGACGACAAGCCTCATCAAGGGGCCGCCTTTCCGAGTAGTACCCCCGCCTCAGCCTGAAAGGGTCGTCGCGGTTCCGCGAGCAATGGCGGCCCGATGGAGTCAACGACGGATGAACCACACGGCGTCCGGGGGAACGCTCTTTGGGACGACGACGGTGGAACACCGCGGCCCCCGGCGCACCGCCCCTCCGGCCATCGACCACCACCGCTGCCACCGCCACCACCAGCACGGGCACCACCACCGCAGACGCCGCGCAGCCACCCATGTACGCACCGAATCCGGTGAGTCGGTCTCTCCCGAAAATCTGAAAAAGGGCTGGACGAGCCCTTGACTCGGCAGAAAACGGGAGGAAACTAGTCAATACACCAGAAAACCAGAGTGAGCCGCACCGTCGGCGGAGACGTTCGCTGGTGCGAGTGACCCACTCGTTGGCTCTGGCCAGGCCCCCGGCAGATCCACCCGATCCCGGAGCTTTCGACGACGGTCGAAAACCCATGAGATCGAGAAGGACTACCGGGGACTGTTTGTGTCCGGGGTCGCTACCGGCCCCGCCGCCGGGGTTCCCAGGCTCCCGGATTCCCGCCCTCGTCGAGGCGGCCGTTTCCGCCCGCGTCAAGGGCTGCGGCTCTCCCAGCCACCAAAGCACGCAAGGCACGCGTTGAGAGCGCCGTTGCCCGCCCCTGCGCGCGAGTGCCGCCCGTCCGCGTTCGGCCCGGCCGCGCGGGTACGGGCACGGGGTCCGGAGTGGGCGGAGACGACCGGACGGCGCGGTGCAGCGGACCATCGATACGGTCGTCGCCACCGCGGAGGGCCCGGTGCATGGCGCCGCCCACGACGGTCCGCGCAGCTTCCAGGGCATCCCCGTATGCCGCCCCGCCGAGCAACTTCAGAATCAGGGCCGGGGCTACCAGGGCTGAGGCCCGGTGCCAGTCCGCCGGGCCGAGGGGGGACAGACACCGGGCCACCGGGCCGAGGGGCGGAGGACGGCCCCGTCAGTCCTTCTTCTCGCTCTTCTCGCTCTTCTCGCTCTTCTCGCTGTTCTCGCTGTTCTCGCCCTTTTCGCCCAGCTTCTCGACGAACTCCTGCGCCTTGTCGACGGCGGTGTCGATCGTGCCGCTGTGCTTGTGGCCGGTCTTGTCGTCGATGAAGCCGCCGGCCTTCTCAAGCCCCTCGGTGATCTTGCCGCCGTGCGTCTCGGCGATCTCCTCGGCCTTCTCCTTGAAGTTCTTCAGAGCGTCAAACATGCGGAATACCTGTTTCCTTTAGTGAAGTGCCTGGTCAGAAAGGTCAGAAACATGATTCCACGAGGACGTGGCAGATGGGTGACGGTCCGTGAAATATGCGTCCGGAGGGATCCGCGCCCCCACCCGGACGGGCAGGAAGGCGGAGGGGATGGTCACGGGCGTTCCCCGTCGGGGGTGGTCCAGCCTTCCGCCTTGTCGGCGCGGTTGATCCTGTCGAGGATCTCGTCGCCCTGCGGGACCCCCACATCACTCAGGACACGCGCCAGGTTGACGCCCACGAAGCCCCGGTCCTCCGGTGTCAGCGCATGCAGTGTGGCCGCGAGGGTGTGTTCCCAGCTGTCCTTGTCGGAGAGGAGGCCGTGGTGGTTCACCGTCCAGTCGAGCACCTCTCGCGCCTGTTCCGGCTGGTGCAGCAGCCAGAGGGCCGCCAGACCGACGGGCCCGCCGGCGACGACCTCCCGGTAGAAGCCGTACGCCTCACGGTGCGCTTCACCGAAGCCGGGCGGGAGGACGGGTTCGGCACCGATGCCCGGGGTGGGCCGGAACGCGGCCGGAGGGTCCAGGAACCAGTACGTGATTCCGGAGCCGTCGATCACCTGTGGTTGTCCGGGCGGTTCGACCTGGGTCGTACCGGGATGGGGCGGCGGCTCCCGCAGCGGGTCGGCGGTGCCCGGCAGAGTGGCGTTCTCGTTGATGTGACGGCTCACCAGCTGTTCGGCGGCTTCCTCGGTGATCTGGTTCCTGGCCGCCACGACCGGGTTGCTGACCCGCCAGGCGACGCCGTAACGAGCAGGGGGCTTCGGTGCCCGACGCGGGATGTCGACGGAGAGCTGCCGGCTCGTGAGCGAGACCCACACGATGTCGAAGAAGTCGTCTTGGTGCACCGCACTCGCCGTGGGCCGCGGGTACCCCCAGTAGTCGCCGGTGCCGGGCGGCACCATCGCGTCGGCCCCGTTGTGCGCGAGGAAGACCAGAGCGCGGTCCTCCCGGAAACCGAGTCGGTGGCGGAGCAACTGCCAGGTCGGCGAGGAGTTCAGGGGCGTGATGAGAGGACCGGTCATGAGGCGAACCCTTCTGTCGGGGAGCCCGTGCGGGTGCGATGGCGGCCCAGGACGAAGCGCATGACCCCGCGGTGGCCCCGGGCCGTACCGGAGAGCGCGGCGAGGAAGCGGGGAAAGGCGGTGCGCCGCCGTTCGTCCGGGTCGTTCTCGATCAGGGAAAGCCCCTGGGCCACCGCCGTGTGCGTGACCGGGTCGTCGAGGCCCTTCACCACCATCCGGAGGGCCTGTTCGGGGTGGTCTGTGAGCAGGCCGGCGAGACGCAGGCGCCCTGCGCCGGACGTGCCCGGACGGGGGAAACCGACCAGGCTCATCGAGCCGATGACATGCGCCGCCAGGGCGTGGCGCGGTGTCCCCGCCTCGGCCTCCTGCCAGCGCCACAGGTATGCGAGGACGAGACCGTGGTTGGCCCGCTCGGAGAGCAGGGTTCCCAGCGCGAAGGACACGGCGGAGCGCAGGCCGCGTTCCAGATCCGTGTCCGACGGCCCGTCCAGTGCGGCGTCCAGGAGCTTCAGGGCCACAGGTGGGCGGGCCAGGCCGTAGCCGCCGCCGCAGGTCTCGGCCACGGTGCACCGGAGGGGTAGGTGCGCGGCCTGGCTCCACAGCCTCAACTGCTCCCGGACCGCGCCGGTGAGCGCCGGGTACTGGGCCACCTCCCCGAGCGCGTAGGCGACCAGCCGACGATGCCAGCGCTTCTCGGACCCGGCGAAGGTCTGGAGCTGGCGCAGGGCGTCCGGACCGGTGGCGTGTGCCAGCACCCTGCCGATCGCCTGGCCCGCCGCCAGTTCGACGCCGGGGTGGTGCGGAGCTGCTGCCAGGGCTCTCCACAGCAGCCCCGCCATGCCCTCGTAGTCCAGCCACAGACAGCGGAGCAGGGACTCCGAGCGGTGCCGGCCGGAGAAGGCCACCGGCTGGACCGGGTAGCGCTTCCCGGCTTCGACGCGGGCCGGTAGCAGCCGGGCTCCGACCGCTGCCAGCCGGTCCTCGAAAGCCGGTCCGAGAACGTCGCGCCGGGGCCCGGGCTCCTGGTCGGCCGCTCCCGCCGATTCGAGCTGCCCGGCCCCCGCGGCGGCCGGTGCCGGACCGCAGCGTTCGAGGACGAGAGGCCGCAACACGGCCCCGTACCCCTCGACGACCGTACGGTCCAGCCCGGACAGCAGCGAGACCGCGGCCATGAGGGAGATGTCGTCGGCTCGGTGACGCGACTGGGCCAGCACCTTGTGGGCCTCTGCGGGGCTGCCGGTCCGAAGGTCGTCGAGGACGGAGTCGGCGTCCTTCCCCGACACGACGACCTCGCGCAGACCATGGGCGACGCCCACCGCGTCCCGGGGCAGCGGATGGGCATGCAGATAACCGGCGAAGCCGGAGGAAGCGAGGAGCTTCAATGCCTCCGACCGCTGGGCGACGGTGAGTTCACCCGCCTCGAACATGGTGTTGAGGCCCTTCGTCGCCACCTCGGCCGCCGGCGGTGGGTGATGCACGACCTGCCAGGGCGTCGTGCTGACGGGCAGCGGCGTCTCCTTGCGGACGGTGATGACGAGATGGGCGCCCGCCCGGCGCAGCAGCCCGGTCAGCGCGGTGAGGACGACTTCGCCGAGCGGGTCGGCGGCAGCCGGGGACAGGCTCTGGAGCAGATAGCCGCGCCCTTCTGCCGGGCGCCAGCGCGAGAGGTCCTCCGAGGAGTCCAGGCCGGTGATGCCGTCGGGCCCGTGCCGCTCCGCCAGCAGCGCGAACGCGGCGGTGCTCGCCCCCGTTCCGGCGCCGGCCCTGAGCACGAGCACATGGCCGTCGAGCATCTTGCGGCACCGGGTGTAGGCGGGCGGCTCGACGAACGCGCGCAGTCGGCCGAGGACGTCGTCCGCGGGGTACGGGCCCTCCCGCAGACGTGGTTTGACGATGTGGTCCGTGACGGACTCGTCGGACGAAGCGCCGATCACCATGGTGACGTCGCCCGTGATCCCGCCCATGACCGCCATGCCCCGGTCCAGCCGCTGCTGGTTGTCGCGGTAGGAGTTTTTGGCCCCCGGCCGCTCGTAGGCGTCCGAGTCGTCCGGTCCCGGAACGGTGCCCGCCCCGGTGCTCACCGGCGGTCCCCGGACTCGCCGGTCCGCTTGTCCCCGGTCACGTTGTCACCACTGCCCCAGTGCTGGTTGGTGCCCTGGTACGAGGTGGACTTGCCGGTGTACACGACGTCCCGGCCCACATCGCCCATCACGGCGGCCCCCTCGCCGACGCGCTGGGTATTGCCGCTGTACCCGGCTCCGTACCGGTCCGCCGACGTTTCCCCCGGCTCGGTGGGCGCGGCGTCGGCGCGGTCCGCCGGCTCCTCGCGGGCCCGCACACCGGCCTGCACGAGGTTCCCGGAGGGCGACGGAACATACAGCCAGGCACGCTGGGAGAAGTTCTTTCCGTCCACGGTGGCCGGGACCTCCACACAGCGGTCCGGGTGGAGTCCGGTGTATCCGCCGAGTACGACGTCCTCGTAGACGCGGTGCGACATCACCGCCGCCAGATGGGTGACCTGTTCGCTCGCCGCGGCCAGGATCGCCTTCACCGGCCGGGAGTCCAGCAGGCGGTGGGTGTCGTTGCGCGCGGTGCCGTTGCCGTCGTCCGGTCGGCCGGCGTCAGGCAGCGGCCCCACGTGGACACTGGCCCGGAGCCGGATGCGGGGCCCCACGAACTGCTGGTTGTACGACCCGAGGACATCGTCCAGCACGCCCAGGAACGGCCAGAGCACGAACGGCAGCATCGCTGGATCGAAACCGAACACCACACCGTCCCCGGTGCTGGCCGGGAAGCGCTTGGAGTCGCGCAGTTCGTGGAGCCCGGCCCGTTCGAGCGCCTGGTCGACGAGCTCGGGGATCAATTGGCTCACCGGGCCGTGCTGCACGGCGGAGAGTCCGGTGAAGTCCTTCGCGTCGACGGCGAACAGCGCACGGTAGGGAGGCAGTGGCCGGCTCTCGGTGTGCGGGGCGGGGACAGGCGTGTACACGGTGAACTCCTCGTGGAAGGAGGGAAGGTGGCGAAGCCGGGATCGGCTGGTTCGAGACTCCGCCTGTTCCGTCCGGTGAACTGCCCAGCGCAGGGCACTTCCCGGGTGTTCCACATCACAGCGCGCGTGCTCGGGGCAGGGGCCCGCTCGGACGGCGGCGGGGCTCAATCACCCGGGCGCGCCGGTCCGGGCGCCGTGGCGGTATTCGCCCAGCCGCGCAGCTCGTTCATGTTCTTGATGACGATCGCCCTGCGGGCCGTCTCCACGGCACCGGACTCACGCAGTCGCTGCAACCCGGTGATGACCGCGTTGCGGGTCACTCCGATCGCCTGGGCGACCTCCTCCTGGCTCAGACCGGTCAGCCGCACGACGCCCGGTTCCGCGGCGGGCGAGGTGAGTTCCGCCAGCCGCAGCAGGGTCCGCGCCAGCCGCACGACCAGCGGAAGCGTCAGCAGCTCGGTGCGGTGCGCGTCGGACTCCCGCAACCGGGACAGGGCCTGTCGCATCAAATCCATGACGAGCCCCCGCCGTTCGACGAACCGCCGGAACCGTTCCGCCTCCAGCACTACCGCCGTGCACGGGGTGAGCGCGATCACCTCCGCGGTGCGCGAGGTGCTGTTGAAGACGGACACCTCTCCCAACAGGTCACCCGGCCCCCGGAAGGCGAGCCAGGTCACGGCCCCGTCCGGTTCCCGGCACACGACCTTGGCGAGGCCCTGGGTGAGTGCGAGCAGATAGGTTCCCGCGGAGCCCTGCCGGAGCATCACGCCGCGTTCGGGAAAGGTGCGGGGTGTTCCCTGCTCCAGCAGCTCGCGCCATGTCTCGTCCGAAAGCACTCGACGCCTTCCTCGTTCGCCCGGTACCCGCCCTAGCCCCGGCTGTCGCCCACGGGCGGCCCTGTCGTCCTCCCCCGGCCCCACGAGTTCTACTCGGGGCCGGCTGCCATCGCCGCCGACCGGGGGAGCCTCCCCCTGGAGCGCGCCGGGAGTTCTGTGGGTTCGGGCGCAGCCGCCGACGTCGGGGCCCATGCACAGGGTGTGGATCGCGTTCGGAGCCCGGGAGGGTACGGGGACACCAACGAGCGGTCGGCGGAAAGGCGGGTAGGACCCGGCCGCTCCGGGCCGGGTCCTGCCCGCCTTTCCACGCTTTTGACGCCTGCACCTCCGCGCTGCCCGGCGCCTCCGCGTGCTTCCGCCTCCTACCTGTCCGTAACGGCTCCGGCTCTCAGCCGGTGAGCTCGTGGTAGCGCCGGAAGAGGATCGACTGGCGCTCCGCCTCCGTCCGGCACATCCGAGATGCGCCGAATGCCTTGTCCACCACCGCGTCCAGCGCATCATGGGCTGCGACGAGATCAGCGTCCATTGCCGTGACTTTATAGTGTTCGGCCAGAGATTTATGCGGAGCGAGCTGGCGGACCGAAATGACTCCGCGACCCTTCTCGATTATTTCTTGCCGCAGGTCCGGAGGTGTCCACGGCAGCGGAAGGTTGTTCCATACGATGGTGTTGGAGAAGCGGAGATCGGACTTGATGCGACCTCCGATCGCCCGCTGCCACGTCATGAACATCGAGGACGAGATGAGCCCGAAGAGGAAACCATCCTCGTCCGGGGTGAGGAAATTAGCGTTTCCGCAGATGACGTCCGCACCGAACCGCGCGGCGGTGAAGTAGCGTCGAGCCTCACTGACGTGCGCCGGGATGGCGAGGTAGGGGACCTCGGGTTGCCGATTCTCTGCGAAGAGCTGAGGAGAGGCAGCGAGTGCGCGGGTCTGTGCTTTAGAGCTTTCTTGTCGCTTCTCGCGCACAGAGTTCAGCCTTGCCGCCAGCACCGGGCTCGCCGCCAGATCGGCGGGGTCGGCGCCTTCCAGCCAGAGACACCAGCGGTCTTTTGCCTGCGTCAACTCGTCGGCGCCGAGGTAGGTTCGCACGTACCTCGCCGCTATGGGGTCGGCGACTACCTTGTCCCGATCGCCCGGCTCGACGATGAGCCCGCCCCCGTCGGTCGGCTTCGAACCGTACACCACGGGCGGAACTTGGGCGGAGATCGGTTTGGAGCGTTTGCGTACGAGAAGGTCCGGGCCGTCGATCAGATAGGAATTGATCCCGTTGACGACCGGTGTTTCGATGGGGTCGCCCCCGACGTCCGGGTAATCGAAGAGCCGCTGCCCCTTCCTGCCCTCCCTGCCTGCCTTGGCGAACCCGATGATGACGCAGTGGACGGCTGCTTTGCCCGCCGCCTCCGAAGTCCAGGCGAAGGTCCGGTGGGCGAACTTGATGCGCCATCCGTCGTGTTGGAGGGCTTCGAAAAGGGCCGGGACGGCTTGGCCCTGCGTGATGGAGTTCGTCGTGACGAAGGCGAATTGGCCGGGGCTGCCTTTGAAGTACTCCATGACTTTTGCGTGCCAGACCGTCGCATAATCGAGGTAGCCGTCGTAGCGTGCCCCCCACGCGTGCTTGGCATCCGCGATCTGCTCCGCCGTCTTGGTGTATTGGCCGATGAACGGAGGATTGCCGGCGACGATCACGTCAGGGCCGGGCTCGACCAGCAGCGACCAGTCGTGTCGGGCCGCGTTGGACACGGTGATGGTGGCCTGACGCCGGATGGGCAGCCGGTCGGGAGCCCATCCGAGGCGCTCGATGAGTTTCAGGTCGGCCTGGCGGTCCATCAGGAACATGGCCGTCTCGGCGATCTTGGCCGGCCACTCGTCGATTTCGATTCCGTAGAAGTTGTCGAGGGTGACTTTGAGGCCGAGATTGGCCAGGAGCATCTGATTGCTGCCGGTGAGCTCTTGCAACCTCTCCATGATCCGCAGCTCCAGGTCGCGGAGTTCACGGTAGGCGATGATTATGAAATTGCCGCACCCGCAGGCGGGGTCCAGGAATTTCAGACGTCCGATTCTGTCGCGAAGCCGCGTGAGGGCCAGTTTCTCGTTCTTTTTTGACTTGGTGGCCTCGAACTCGGCGCGCAATTCGTCCAGGAAAAGCGGATTGAGTGTCTTCAGGATATTTTCTTCGGAGGTGTAATGCTCTCCGAGTTCGCGACGGGTTTTCGCGTCGCGTACCGACTGGAACATCGACCCGAAGATGGCCGGACTCACCGTGGCCCAGTCCCTCTGGCATGCCTCGAGTACCGTGTCTCGGAACTCGGGCTTCAGGGCGGGCAGGGTGATCGGTTCGTTGAAGATCCCGCCATTGACGTACTTGAAGCCGCGCAGATGCTCGGGCGCGGGGCCGCGGTCCTCGTCCGCTCTGTCCAACCAGGTGAACAGCTCGTTCAGCCGGGGCGCCAGGTCCGAGGCGTCCGGTTCGGTGTGGGTCGCGATGAAACGCTGGAACAGGCCGGCCTGCCACATGTCGGTGTCGTCACCGAACATCAGGAACAGAATCCGGGCCAGACTGACGGAGATCTCGTGCTCCGACGTTCCGCATGATTCGAGCGACGCGTACATGCGGGCCATGAGCTTGGAAGCCTGACGGGTCTCGTTCTGCGCTTCGACGTCGAAGGCCTGTCGCACCTGGGCGATCAACCCAGTCGCATCCGGCGGCTGGTTCCAGTCGATACGGATCGATTCGAGCCGGTGGGCGAAGTTCGGATTCTCTTGCCCCGTGGTGTGGCGGTGCGACGAAAGCCGTGTGGTCGTGCCGCTGCCCGTGGACCTGCGCACCGGCCAGCGCCAGACCTGCTCGTTCCCGTCGTGGAAGATGATGAGCCGGTCGACCGACTGCTGAGCGATCAACTGGTCGAGCTGGGCCTCCAGGGCCGACCCGGGCCGCTGAGCGCACACCCAGACGCAGACGCCCTTGTGACTGGAGACGTTCTCGGCCGCGATCGACTCGCCCTCGTCGGTCGTGAGGACGACGGGCCGCCTATGGGCGGGCGCGGACCAATGCAGGTCCTTGAGGAACAGGTCGCGGTAGCTGTGCGACTCGACGCGCTCGATCAGGCGGTTGTTCATGCGGGGGTCACTCCGATCGAGCAGACGATCTTGATGGGGTCGGATTCGCTGGTCCTGATGACCAGCCTGTCGTCCTCGTGGAGCTGGTTCAGCACGTCGATGAGGTCGTCGTAGCTGTACCGGTTCCGCAGGGCGATCCGAAGCCTGGCGTTGGCGTGCTCCGTCAGGGGCCGTTCGTGCAGTGCGTTGAGTGCCTCACGCGCCTGATCCGTGAACAGGGTGCCGGTGCTGCCGTGCAGCCGCTCCCACACGCGCTTACGGGTGCCCTTGAGGTTCCCCTCGGCCACCGCCTCCGTGGTCAGCGGGCCGTGTACCAGTTGCTCGACGCGTTCGAAGAAGTCGCCCAGCGGTTCCCGTACCGGAGTGTCGGGCTCGGCCTCGAACACCCGCAGCGCCTCCAGCGGAGTCACCAGCCGCTCCCTCATCACCCCGTCCGGGCCGGGGGCGGAGATCGCGAACGCCTCGACTCCGGACCGGGTGTTGATGAAGCAGGCGACCTGGTCGCCGCTCTCGGCAACCCGTGGGGAGCGGGTACTACCGATGTTGTCCTGCGAGGCGAGGACGCGTCGGACGAGGTCGGGGTACCGCTCGGTGGCATGGGACCACACCAGGTACGCCTCGCTGACGGCGTCCGCTTCGCCTTCGTCCTCGTCGGTGTCGGACAACTTGCCGTTGTACAGGTCCTCAAGGATCTCGACCTCGCGCTCGGACCCGAAGAACTGCTCGTCCGAACCGAACGCCTGGGCACTGTCGGCGAGCCGCTGCTTGATCCGCCGACGCAGATTGATCTGCTGCTCCACCTTGTCGTGAGTGATCAGATACACGTACACGTGGTCGGAAGCCTGACCGACGCGGTCCACACGGCCTGCCCGCTGGATGATGCGGATGATCGCCCAGGGCAGGTCGTAATTGACGACGATGTGCGCGTCCTGAAGGTTCTGCCCCTCGGAGAGCACGTCGGTGGCGACCAGGACGTCGAGCTCGTCGTCGGGTGCCGGCGCGGCCGAGGGGTCGTGCTCGTCGTCGGGCAGTGCGTTGGAGCGGGGAGAGAAGCGTTTGGCGATCTCGGCGGGGTCGGCGGTGCCGCCGCTGACGAGCCCGACCCTTCCGATGCCGGCATCCTGCAGCGCCTGGGCGATATAGGTGGCGGTGTCCACGTACTCGCTGAACACCAGGACCTTCTCACCGGGGTGTTCGTGACGCAGCAGGTCCACAAGCCGGTTGACCTTGGAGTCGCGGGTGACGTCCCAGGTTCCGAACCGGGCGAGCAGCGCCTCGATGGTCTCGTTGTCCCGCCGGAGGTCGGCCCGCAGCGCCGGCGTGAACACCGTGGAGTTGATCCATTTGGTGTTCCTGGGCAGCGAGTGCTTCAGCTGTTCGTAGCGGCCGGCCATGTCGCCGTGCAGCAGAGGACCGTCGGCCTCGGTCTCGGAGTCGGCGCCGAGATCGGTGAACCGCAGCTGGGCGTCGGTGAACGTGCCGATGGGGAGGGGGAGCCCCTCGTCGATCGCGTACAGGAACAGCTCGTTGCGGGCCCGCTGGCGGGTGAGCGACACGATGAACGAGTGCCCCGACGAGGACAGCCGCTTGAAGAGGCCGGTACGGACGAAGCCGACGACATTGCCCCGGCCGGAGCGGATGTCGTCCAGGACCGCACGATCCGTGTCGGTGTGCTCGGCCTTCGGGTTGTCGTACGAGGACAGTCGGTAGCGGGGCAGCAGCAGCGAGGCCACTGCGTCGAGCGTCGCGTCGCTCTCCATCTCCCGGGCCACGTCGTCCTCGGCGAAGTCGTGCACCAGCGGACGCGGTACGCGTGTCGGGAAGTGGAACCGCTGTCCGTTGGCGAATTCGAGATACTCCCGCTCGACCGTGGTTCCGTCCGGTGCGACGACCGACTCCGTCTTCGCGGACCGCTTGACGAACGACCGGGTCCTGCGCACGAGGTGGTCGCTCATGAGGCGCTTCCAGTCCTCGGCCTCGGCCGATCTGCGGAACGCGGTGAGAGTGGTCGTCTTGCCGTCGACCTTGGCCCGCAGACCGGGCTCCTTCCCCAGCGCGACCGTGGGCTCGATACCCAGGTCGTCGTCATCGTCGAGGTAGAGCCCTATCTGGTTGGCGACATCCGTGAAAGCCAGGTTGAACGGTGTCGCCGTCAGCAGCAGTACCTTCGCGCCGTTGTCGCGGACGTACTGGTGGATGGCCTCGTAGTCGACGCGTGTGCTGTTGCGCAGGTTGTGCGACTCGTCGCAGATGACGAGGTTGAACCGCTTCAGTTCGGGGAGCCGCCCGGCGGCCGTCGAGTACGGCACGACGCGGCCGTTGACGTCGTACTTCTCCAGATGCTTGTGCCACATCGCTTCGAGGTTCTTCGGGCACAGGACGAGGGTGGAGTAGTCCTCGGCCCCCTGCAGCATGAGCGCGGTCGCGATGGCGGTGAGGGTCTTGCCCATGCCCACGACGTCACCGAGCATCGTGCCGCCCCGCCGGACTATCCGGCGTGCGAGGGTGCGCACCGCCGTCTCCTGGTAGTCGAGCAGCAGGTTCCTCATCGACGGCGGCAGGACGTAGCCCATGCCGGCGCGGGCATCCTGGGACAGCTCGTGGCAGACCTTGAGGTACACCTCGAACGGGGTCGGCTGGTCACCGGCCCAGGACGCCGCGATCAGATCCATGATCTCGGTGGTGATGGTGAGAGAGAAAGGGTCGTCCCACCGGTTGTCGAACCATGTCGCGAGCTTCTGGGTCGCGTCCTTGTCGGGGACCTCGATGTTCAGTTCGAGGTTGCTGTAGAGCCCCGCGCCCGTGAAGTTGGAGGAGCCGACATAAGCGAATCGAGGCGTGTGGTGGTCACCGGGCTTGTGGAAGATGTACGTCTTCCCGTGGAGCGGTTTCTCGGTGAACACCTTCACCTGCACCAGGCCATCAGCCAGCTGGCTGCGCAGGGTGTCCAGGGTGGCGCGGCCCTTCGTGGTCGCCAGCCCGCGCATCAGCTGATTGCGCAGGTGACCGACCAGACGCTCCTTGCGCGAGTGTGCTGTCCCCATGTCGTGGTACTGCTCGTCGTCGCCGTGCGGGGACTGCACGTCCCGCTGCAACGACTCGAGGATCGTGTCCGAGTCACTGGGGGCGACCATGCCGACAAGGAGGCGCACCACCGGGGCCCCGGCCCCGCCGGCCCCCTCGGCCCCGCGCTTGGACTCGACGAGGTCTTTGAACGAGTCCCAGCCGCGCATGTCGAAGTACCCGGTCGCGACATCGACGGTGGCGAAGCCGGCCAGCGACTGCTTCAGCGCAGTCCCCAACTGCTGATCGTCGAGGTTGTCAAAGATCTCAGGCACAGAGCTTGCTCCTGGCACCGGTGGCTGGACGAATTCCGCGTGGGAGGCGCGGAGGCAGCTCCGATGCTACGGCGGGGCGGGGCAACGCCTTTCAGGGCGCCCGATCGACGGGCGGGGGCCGAGCTCTCCGGGACGCCCTTGGGGAGTGGCTGAGGCCGTGCGACGACGAGGGTCCCGACCGCTGCGCGGTCAGGGCCCTCGTCCGCCCTGGTGGGCGGATGCGGTGGATACGAGATTCGAATTCGTGAGGGGTTGCCCCCAACACGCTTTCCCATGCTGCTCAGCTTGGTCCACCGCAGATCCGTACCCGTTCTGAGCTGCGGTGGAGTGGACCGCGGGGCAGCGGCTGGACCAGGCCGGACAGGGATGAACGAGATCAGGACCGAGACCGGACGGCTGATCGGAACGGGCCGTGGGAGTGCGTCCGGAGGCGGTGGCCGGAGTCGGGTTCGGGTCAGCGCCCTGCCGGGATCGGTTCTTCCGCGGCCTGGGCCGGGACGAGTGCTATGCGGCGGGAGACGTGGCCGAGGGCCATGAGCGTGAAGACGTCTCCCAGGACGGGGACGCGGAAGACGAAGGGGCGTGGCCCGATGGAGTCGGAGATCGAGTCGATGCTTCCCTCGCTGTTCTGCCTGGCCATCAGGTAGGCGACGCCGGCGGCGACGGGCTGTGGGTCCGGCTGGTGGCACAGGGCGATCAGGGCGTAGGCGGTGCTGACCGGGTCGCTGGGCGAGCCGGGCTGCTGGCCCCAGCCTCCGTCGCCGTTCCGGCTGCGCAGAATGTGATCCAGCGCCTTCGACCGCAGTCCGTGCGCGCCGGGTTCGTCGAAGTGCGAGACGGCCAGCACAGCACGGAACACGGTGTGGAGCCTGCTGGCGCTCCAGTCCGGCGGGAAGGTGCCGTCCGCGCGCTGCTGGGCGGTGAGATACGCCAGGGCGTCGGTGAGTACGGCGGGGTCGTGGGGCGGTCGGCAGGTGAGGGCGTTGATCGCGGCGGCGGTCATGCACGCCTCGGACGGGGCACCGGCGACATAGGTCGGGAAGCCACCGTCGGGGCCGCGGGTGGCGAGCAGTGCCTGCCGGGCGCTGTCGACGGCCGCCTCGTGTGCGGGGTCGCCGAGGGTCTGGAGGAGTTCGAGGATTACCGAGACGTCGTCGTTGTCGGTGACGTCGGAGACGTCGGTCACCGACCACCCGCCGTTCGGCTTCTGCCGCTCGACGAGGTTGTCGGCGATGGCCCGGACGACCTCGTCGGGTGCGCCGGCGGCCAGCAGCGCCACGCCCGCGGTCGCGGTGCACCAGGTGTCGGTGTCGGTGAAGAAGGGGATGCCTCCGTCGCGGCGCTGGTGTTCCAGGAGCCTGTCCACTCCGGCCCGGACCACGTCCTCATGCCCGCCCAGCCGGTGCAGCGCGTGCAGCACGGACAGGTGCACCAACAGGTTGCCCTCCCAGATCCCGCTCCTGCCCTGGGTGGACAGCAGCAGGTCGACGTCACGCTGTTCGACCCGGCCTGTCACGCCCGGCACCGTCGCCCAGATGACCTTCACGGAGGTGGTCTGGACGTCCGCCCAGGGGTGGAGCCCAGCGTTGGAGAAGGACGCCGGGTCCGGCTCCCGGTCCGTGTCGTGCTCGGCGCCGCAGGCGATGAGCAGCGCATCGAAGGTGGCACGCTTGCGGCGACCGGTGAAGTCGGGGGCCTGCGCGATGTAGGCGTCGAGGTCGAGGGGCCGGCTTCCGGCCGGGGTGCCGCAGGCCGCCGCGATGACCGCCTGCTCCAGCGGGTGGGCGGTGCTGCGGCGCCGGTCCAGATAGCCGGCGATCCGTGCGGCACGATCGGCCCGGTCGGGCATACCGCGCAGGAGCGAGAGCGCGAGTGCGGACTCCAGCACCCGGCTGTGGCAGGGGTCGCGAACCCCGCCGTCGGATTCGACACGCTCGATCACGTACGTGGTGAGCCGGTGCATCGCGGCACGCCAGCCGATGGGAAGCGAGTCCTCGGGCCAGCGGATGTGATCGGGCAGGGTGGGTCGGAAGCGCACGGGATCACCTTTCGGAAGCGAGGTGGATGGTGCTGTCGACGGAGTGTGGTGCTGGGGCGGCCGTCAGGGCGGCCAGCTCGTCGATGCGGTCGACGACCCGCCAGGCGTGCGGATGCAAGTGGGTGTTGTGCGAGCAGACCATGAGCGCGCCTCGTCCAGTGCAGGCGAACATCTGTAGGTCGTACTTGCTGTCGCCCGCCACCAGCACCCGGCTGGGGTGCAGCCCGTGACGGGTGCAGAAGTCGTGGAGTTGCCGGTGCTTGAGCCGGGCGGCGTCGATCGTGAAGTTCACCGAGGTCAGCAACTCGGCATCATCGAACATGAGTTGGACATTGCTGTACCAGTCGGTGGCCCCCAGGCGCACCGCCATCCGTTCGACATAGGTGTTGAAGGAGGCGGAGATCAGCCCCACCCGCAGCCCGGCTCGTTGGAAGGCGCGGATCACCGGCGGCACCGAAGGCCGCAGCCTGATCTTCGAGAACACCGCCTCGGCGGCACCGCGGGTGACCTGGCCGGTGGAGGTCAGCAGGGCCAGCAGGCGCTGGTCGGCGACCTGCTGTCTGATCCGTCCGGATTCGGACTCGCGGATCAGATCGGCCAGCCCCCGCAGAGGGATTCCCAGGGCTGTCAGGAGCTCGCGGGCCGAGTTGTCGATCGTCAGCGTGTCGTCCACGTCGGCGATCACCGCGTCGAACGGGCGTCGGCGGCCGTCCGGCGGTGCGGGCGAGGGCGTGCTGCCGGGGCAGTCGAACGGCGCGGTCACGGCCGCACCCGCAGGGCGGTCAGGGCCCGCAACGGGAACGTCGGCCGGTACGCGGCGGCGGCCTCCGGCGCCGCCGACAGCCCCGGGAGCCGGGCGGCCAGCTCCTCCAGAGCGATGCGCAGCTCCGTCCGGGCCAGGGCGGCGCCCGCGCAGTAGTGCGTACCCCGGCCGAACGCCAAGTGCGGTGCGGCAGGCCACCGTTCAGGCAGGAACCTGTCCGGAGCCGGGTACCGGCCGGGATCGTGGTTGCCGGCCCCGTACAGCAGCAACACCCTGCTCCCGGAGGGCAGGACGCGGTCGGCGACCGTCACCTCCCGTACGGTGGTGCGGTACATCCCGACCACCGGGCAGTCCAGCCGTAGGCCCTCCTCGACGAGGTCGGGAATCGGCACGGTGCAGCCCACCAGCGCGGCCCAGCCGCCCGGTGAGTGCAGCCGGTCCCTGACGACGATGGCCAGCGCCTGTGCCAGCGTGGTGTGGCCGGTGATGATCAGGGTCGGGATCAGCGCGGCCACCTCGTCCGGGGTGAGCCGGTGGCCGTGGGGGCTCTCGTGCAGCATGGTGCTGATCAGGTCGTCGCGCGGAGCGGCCAGCCGCTGTGCGGTCAACTCCCGTGCGAAGTCACCGAATGCGCGCAGCCCGGTGGCGTACTCCCGTAACTGCTCCGGTGTGTGGTCGCGGCCGACCATGAGCTGGACCTTGTGGTCGGACCAGCGCAGGCAGTCCTGGTGGTGTTCGTCGGGGATGCCGAGGAAGCGCATGATCACCGTCAACGCGTAGGGCAGTGCGAAATCGGTGATGAGGTCGAACTCCGTTACCTTCACGAGGGGTTGCAGCATGCGTGCGGCCGTGGCCCTGATGTCCGCCTCCGCACCCCGCAGGGCCTGCGGGGTGAATCCCGCGTTGATCACCGACCGCACCCTGGTGTGCTCGGGCGGGTCCATCTCACCCAGCGAAGCCGACGCCCCGCTCCAGGTGCTCAGCATCTCCTCGACGTCCGGCGGCAGGTTCGTCAGAGGGCGCGGTTTGTGATCGTGTGCGGAGAAGGCCTCGTCGCTGCGCAGGATCGCCGCGATGTCGTCGTACCCGGTCACACACCACGCCTGGAGCTCCGGCGAGTAAACGAGTCTGCCGCGGCCGCCGAGCCGCGCCAACGCACCGTAAAGGTCGTTCTGATCACGGCCGCGGGGGTCGAAGCCCGTCGGTGGATCTTCATCGTCGGTCAAGGGCTGTGCCATGACTGCCTCCGGTGCGAGCGCGTTGCGGGCCCAGGAGATCCTCACAGCGGGCCGGCCCCGATCCCTCCCGGAATCCTCCAAACCACGCGAACGAGTGGCAGGCTCGGCTGTGGCCCACCTTCCCGCACACCCACGGCACCGCCTGGACTCGGGCGGCGGCGCCAAGATCTTGCTCTACCGGCGGCAGTCCGCACGTCGGCTTCGACCTGCGGGGTATCACCCGCCTGTGGGCGTTCGAGCAGCTCTGCACCCGCCTCTGCGGAATCGCCCGTCACCCCTGGAACGAGCACCGCATCGACGACTGTCGGCTGCTTCCCGGCCGCCGGTACGGCGGGCTTTGTGACCGGTCCGATGCTCAAGCAGGCTGCCGGAAGCCCGCCGAGGTGGTCTGGGGGACCTCGGAGAGCCCCTCTGTGGACGAAGACCAGGGCAACGAAGGCTGGATGAACGACGAAGGGTCCCGCTGAAGTTTCAGCGGAACCCTTCGTTTCGCCTGTTCAGGCGGGTGCGGAGGATACGAGATTCGAACTCGTGAGGGGTTGCCCCCCAACACGTTTTCCAAATGTTCGTATGGATGTCCGGCGGAGGTCATGGGTGTCCTGACCTGCGGCGGAGTGTTCGGGGTGGCCCCGTCTGGACGCGGCCGGACGGGGGCGAATGAGACCAGAACTGAGACCAGGGAGCGCGGCCCTCAGGGCGTATCCAGGTTCATGGTGAGGCATTCGCTCAAGTCACGCTCGGGACTGGCCCGTCAGACGGATGTCCCGCAACGGGCGCAAGGTCCGTAGCCGACCGCTCGCGCGTCACCGAGCAGCATCCAGCTCGCCTGTTCCGGGTGCCGGCTTTCCCCTGTGATCAGTCCACAGCGATCGTCGCTGTGGAAGACGTCTCGGTTGTCGGGTGCACTCGCGCGCACCAGGACAGCTGGCTCGTTCCGCCTGTCCTCCCCCTCGTCCAAATAGCAATCCTGCATGTACAACTGGGCGTCTTCCTGACCGTTCGCCTCCGTCGCGGGAAGCTCCCTACCCCTCATGTGTTCCTTACTCCTGTTCTGCTGGCGCGCCGAGGCACCTTGGTCGCGGCGTTGCTGGGGGAGTCCGCGGTTCCGGCCTCGGGGAACATCATGAGCCGCAGCATGACACGAGGCCCCCCTGTACAGGCCCCGGGGCCTACGAGCTGGGGCCGCACGGCTTCGTCTCATCCCGCCTTCGCCGACGTCTCCTGCCAACACTTTGGCGAGACGTTCGCTCTCGCGTGATCAGCTCAGGTAACGGGTGGGGATTCAGCCGCAATCTGACAGGCCTGGGTCCTCCCCGCGCCGCACCGTCTAACCTGCGGGCATGATTCGTGCGGTGGTGTTCGACGTGGGTGAGTGTCTTGTCGACGAGACCCGGGAGTACGGGACCTGGGCGGACTGGCTGGGGGTGCCGCGGCATACCTTCGCGGCGATGTTCGGGGCGGTCATCGCGCAGGGGCGCGACTATCGCGAGACGTTTCAGGAGTTTCGTCCGGGGTTTGACCTGACCGAAGAGCGCGAGAAGCGCGCGGCGGCCGGGAAGCCGGAATGGTTCGGCGAGGACGACCTCTACTCCGACGTTCGCCCTACGCTGGCCGCGCTGCGGGAGGCCGGCCTGTGGGTGGGCATCGCTGGAAACCAGACCGTGCGGGCCGGCGGCCTGCTGCGCGGGCTGGACCTTCCGTCCGACCTGATCGCAACCAGTGACGACTGGGGGGCGTCGAAGCCAGACGTGAAGTTCTTCGACCGCGTCATCGAGGCGACGCCTGCCGAGCCGGGCGAGATCCTGTACGTCGGCGACCGGCTCGACAACGACATCCGCCCGGCCGTGCAGGCCGGACTTCTGACAGCTCTGATTCGGCGTGGGCCGTGGGGCACGATTCAGCAGCGTGACCCGGACGCGGACTCGATCACCACGATGCGCATCGACTCGCTCGCGGAGCTGCCTGAGAAGATCGCCAAGTTCAACGCTGGAGAGCGCTGACTGTCGTGCCCCAGTCGTAGAGACGATCGTCGAGGTCTCGGACGCACTGCTCGTTCTGCCATGGAGCGAGCGTGCGCCGGACTTCGCGGATCCGCTCCATGCCTGTCGCGTACCAGGTGATGGCGAGCTGGTCGAGGGCTTGGACGGCGTACTGGCATGCCGCCTCCGGGTGGCTGTCCGCGGCTTCGACCGCGGCGAGATCGCCGAGGACTACCGTGCGCTGCTTGTCCGACTCGGGCGGCAGGTCGTCGAGAACCTCCTGGAGGGTCTGGCGTGCTTGCGGCAGGTGGCCGGCCTTCAGCTGCGTGTTCCCCTTGAACGCGGACAGTCGCACCCAGCTGAACCAGTCCAGCCAGTCAGGAGTGGGGTGCTCCGAGCCCGAGGAGAGGGCGTCCTCGGCGTGGTGGATCAGGCGGAGTGCCGCACGAGGGTCGCCGCATCGGGTCTCGCATTCCGCCTCGACCGCGTCCAGCCACGCCCAGAGCTCCGCGGAGGCGTCTCCGCGTCGAGCGTAGGTGCGGGCCGCCATCATGCGCTCGATCGCCGTTTCACGGTCCTCGGCCCAGCCGGGGGCGAAGGCCATGTGCGCCAGGATGGCCGATCCGAGAAGAGGATCGTCCGCTTCCCCTGCCGCCTGCAGGGCATGCAAGAGGGTTTCCGAGGACTGCTCGGGCTGGCGTAGGTCGAAGAACTCGATGCGACCGGCCAGGAGATAGGACTCGGCGAGTGCGCCGGCGAGGGTCTGGCGAGCGGGGTTCGCCGTCTCGGGCAGGAGAGCGCATCCCAGACGAGCGTGTTCCAGGACCGCGGGGTGAAGTACGGCCGGTGCCACGGACCAGTAGAGGTGCCGATGGGAACGGGTGACGGCCTCGAAGTCCTTGCCCACCGTGACCGGCTGCCTTGTGACGCCCGCCTGCGCGGGGATGCTGGCCAGCCGCGCACCCGTCAGGGGGGTGCGAGGGGTGCTGCGGACCGTCGAGCCGACGGGGCGGCTCTCGGTTCCCCAGGGCGGGGTGAATCCCAAGTCCTCCATGCTCTGACCCAGGAGGTGGGTCAGGACTCGGTGGACGTCAGGCTGTGGCCAGGGCGGCGTGGCGGACTCCCAGCGCCGGATCTGTCGGACACCGACGGCGAGCCCCCTGATGCCCAGCTTGGGAGCTGTCTCGGTGATGGCGTCGGCCAGAGCCTGTTGCGAGTTGTATCCGGCAGCCAGGCGGGCGGACTTGAGTCGGGTGTTGCCTGCGGGACGGGACATGAATCTCCTCCGGGACGAACTCTCGTCTGAGAGTGACATGTGGTGTCCCTGCTGCGGCGCAAAATCATCCACAGGAGCCCAACAAAGCCCTATTGAAGTCCTCTTGATGACCTGTCAGGGCCCTCGAATAGGACTTGCAGGGCCCGGATAGTTGGCATCTCCGCAAGACCAGTAGCGCTCGTCTCCGACCTGTCCCCCCCTGAACGGGAGTTCGTGATGCCTCGTACGAGCACGACCATCAACCACAGCCACCTCGTCATCGACACCGGCATGGCCAAGCCCGACGCGACGACCATCGTGGAGCGGAAGGGGCTCGGCCACCCGGACACCCTGGCCGATCACCTCGCCGAGCGGCTGTCCCGCGCCTACAGCCACTACACCGCCCAGCGCTTCGGCGCCGTGCTGCATCACAACTTCGACAAGCTCGCCCTCCTCGGCGGGGCCAGCGAGGTCCTGTACGGCGCAGGCCGGATCACGGCCCCGGTACGCGTCCTGGTTAACGGGCGGGCCGCGCCCATGTGCGGGGGCGAGAGGATCCCCGTCGAGGAGATCGTCGAGGCCGAGGTCCGCGCGTTCTTCGCCGAGAGGCTTCGCGAGATCTCGGACCACCTCGACATCCAGTTCAACATCACCAGCAATTCCAGCCCCGGCGCCGTCCTCACCGGCGACGAGGTCCCGGACCGCACCCGCTGGTTCAACCCCCGCTCCATCGACGACCTGCGCGAGCGACGGATCCGGCTGTCGAACGACACCTCGCTCGGGACCGGATGGGCGCCGGATAACACCTTCGAGTCGTTCGTCCGCGAGCTGGTGAACCACTTCTCCGGCGAGAGCGAGTTCACGCTCTCCCACGCCTGGTGCGGCTCCGACGTCAAGCTCATGGGCTACTGGGACGGCGACCAGGCCGACGTCGTCCTGTGCGTGCCGCAGAAGTCGCGCCACGTCGGCAGCCGCGCCGAGTACGTCCGTAACGCCGAGACCGTTCTCGCCGAGTGCTACCGGCTCGCCGGCCTCAGGCTTCCCGGCGCCGAGGCCCACTTCCGGCTCAACGCCCGCGACGTCCCGGAGAAGGACGAGCTGTACCTCACGTACACCGGTAGCTCGATCGAGTCCGGAGACGAGGGCGTCGTCGGTCGCGGCAACCGCGTCAACGGACTCATCACGCCCCTGCGGCCGATGAACCTGGAGGGCGCCAACGGCAAGAACCCCGTCTACCACGTCGGCAAGCTCTACAACATCGCCGCTCAGCGCCTGGCCCAGCGGCTGCACGAGGCCACCGACGGCCACGCCGAGGTCCACCTGGTCAGCACCACCGGCCAGCGTCTCGACCAGCCGTGGCGCATCCTGATCCGGCTGTCCTCTGCGGACATCGAGGCCGACAAGGTCCAGGCCCTCGTGGCCGAGACCCTGGAGGGATTCCCCGCCCTCACGGACGAGCTGGTCTCCGACGGGATCGTGCTGAGCTGATGGCGAGACGCACGCTCGGAGATGTGCCGTCGGGGTGCCGGGAGCGGTTGCTCGCACACTACGGCCCCTCGGTCGAGGAGTGGCTGGACGCAGCCCCGGGCCGCCTGGCCGAGGCGGCCAGGCGGTGGAACCTCTCGCTGAGGAGCTACCACGACGCGGGACACGCCTCGGCGGTCGCGCTCGCCGTGGCCCCTGACAGGAGCCGCTTGGTGCTGAAGGCGTGGGTGGAGCCCACCCGCTACCGCCACGAGACGGCCGCCTTGCGGGTGTGGGCCGGTGGCCCGACCGCGAACGTGGTCCACGCCGCGGATGACCTGTCGGTGGCCGCCCTTGAACTTGTTGGCGGGCAGCCCGGAGGAGACGTCCGTCCCGTACGCGAGACGCAGGCGGTGGCCACAGCGATCCACAGGCTTCACACGCTCGGCCGGCGGACGCCCGGATCGGGCGTGTCCAGCCTGGACGACTTCCGGCACGAGATGGTCCTACCGCGCATCTACCGACGGATGCGCGTACTCGACCTCGGCTCCCACGGAGGACTCGCGAGGGAGGTATGCCACGAGCTCGCGGACCTCTGTGAGGTCTCCGCCCGGACGACGGTCCTGCATGCCGACCTGTACGCGGAGAACGTGATTTTCGACGTGGAGCAGCGTCCTCACCTGATCGATCCCCACCCTGTCGAGGGTGACGCGGTCTTCGACTGGGCTTTCTGGAGCGTCTACTACGACCTCGAACGAGGGATGGCCGATCGGCTCGCCACGGCCGCCCGGATCTCCCGTATCCCCGTACCGGAGATCACGCCCTGGTGCAGGGCGCTCGCACTCGACGGGCTCCTCTACTACACGGAGATCGGCGACCCGGCGAGACCGAAGATCGCGGCGGTGCTGTCCTTGCTGATGGCCTTCGAAGCGGTGAGGGACCGATGACGACGTACATCCTTCGCCACGGCCAGACGAACTACAGCAAGCGCTACCTCGTCAACGGCGACCCGGGTAAGCGCATCCACCTCAACGAGGAAGGCCGGCAGTCCCTGAGCCACGCCTGGGCCACGCTCCCCCTGCACTCCGTGGCCACCTGGCTGACCAGCGAATTCCCCCCGGCTCTCCAGACCACCTCGCTGCTGATGGGTGTTCCGTTCGCCGGGCCAGTCGTGGACGCGCGGCTCAACGAACTCGACTACGGGCAATTCGAGGGCGTGCCTTTCCTCGACTACGCCGTCTGGCTCGACGCCCACGGAGCCGATGAGCGGCCGCCCGGGGCATCCGAGTCCCAGCGTGAGGGCATCCGGCGGATGTTCTCCGGGTGCTCTCCGCCGGCCAGCATCCCGGTCCCGGGGTTCTCGTCGGCCACGGCCTGATGGTCTCGGTCCTCCTCTGGTACCGCGAGCGGACCGAGGGGGAGCCCATGCCGCTGTTCCTCCCCGAGGCCCCGTACGTGGAACCGGTCGTCATTTCCGACGACGAGCTGCCCGTTCTGATCGGTGCCCTCCTGGACGATCTTGATTCGGGCATGTGCGAAAAGATCACCGGCGCCGGTGGCACGTCCTTATTCCGGATCAGCGAGGGGGCGGCGGTTGCTACCGTCGATTCGGTATCCCCATCCCATTTGCTGGATAAAAAGGATCTTCCTCATGCATGACGCCCGCGCCCTGATCGAAATGGGTGCCGAAGCTGTTCGTCGGCTCGCTCGTCGCGGCTACTCCCTGGACCTGTCCGAGCTGGAGTCCCTCCAGTCCCGGCGCAACCAGAACATCCGCTCCGCCGACGAGCTGCGGGCGGAGTCCAAGCGGGTGGCGAGCGAGGTCCAGCAGACCGCGAAGCAGGGCGGGGACATCAGCAAGCTGAAGGAGCGTGCCCGCGAGCTGAAGGAGCAGATCCGCGAGATCGATGCCGGGCAGGAGGGGATCGAGGCCCAGCTTCGTGACCTGCTCCTGAGCATCCCGAACCTGCCGGACGACTCGGCCCCGGACGGTGACTCCGAGGAGTTCGCCATCGAGATGCGGCGCGTCGGCACGCCCCCCGCGTTCACCTTCGAGCCGAAGGACCACGTCGACCTCGGCGAGGCCACCGGCATCCTCGACTTCGCCCGGGCGACGAAGCTGTCCGGCTCCCGTTTCGCGGTGTCGCGTGGGGCCGGCGCGGCCCTGGAACGCGCTCTGGCCACGCTCTTCCTCGACATCCACACCCGTCGGCACAGGTACGTCGAGCACTCCGTGCCCTTCCTCGTCACCCGCAAGACGATGACCGGCACCGGGCAGCTGCCGAAGTTCGAGGAGGACCTGTTCAAGACAGGTGTGGCCGACCGCGACCTGTTCCTGATCCCGACGGCCGAGGTCCCGCTGACCAACCTCTACGCCGACGAGATCATCCCGCTGGCCGAGCTGCCGCTGGCCCTGACCGCCCACACCCCGTGCTTCCGCTCCGAGGCCGGCTCGTACGGCCGGGACACCCGCGGTCTGATCCGCCAGCACCAGTTCGCCAAGGTCGAGATGGTCAAGATCGTCGACCCGGAGGCGGCGGACGCCGAGCTGGAGACGATGGTCGGCCACGCCGAGGCATGCCTGAAGGAGCTCGGCCTCGCCTACCGGGTCATCAAGCTGCCCGCCGGCGACACCGGCTTCTCCGCCCAGCTCACCTACGACATCGAGGTCTGGATCCCGAGCCAGAACACGTACCGGGAGATCTCCTCAGTCTCCAACTTCGGCACCTTCCAGGCCCGCCGCGCCAACATCCGGACCCGAGGCGAGGACGGCAAGCCCAAGCTCGTCGCCACCCTCAACGGCTCCGGCCTGCCCATCGGCCGCACGCTGGCCGCGCTCCTCGAACAGTGTCAGCAGGAGGACGGCTCGCTCGTCCTGCCCGAATCCCTCTTCCCGTACCTCGGCTTCCGCCGGATCAAGGCGGACGGAACACCGGAGGCATAACGTGCTCGTCGGCGTCTGCGATTTCCCTGGTAGCTACGCCTTTCCGCCCGCCGGCTACGGCGGGATCGAACGATGGCTGTGGGCGGTCGCCGTAGGCGCCCGGGCCGTAGGCGCCGACGTACACCTCCTCGGGCCGGGCTGGCTCGCGGACCTGGAGAACGACTGGGTCCGCAAGCCGGTCCGCCTGGAGGACATCACCCCCGGATCGCTCGCTGATCGCGACGTCCGCGACACCAAGTACGACCTCCTGGTCGTCGGGCACGAGTACCCCTCGCTGCCCGCCTGGACCCGCGCCTGGGACGCGCTGGACTGCGACGTCGCCACCTTCCAGCACTCGCCGGTCTTCCAACACGCCGCCACCGCCTTCGACGGCAGGCGCTCCCGGCTGTACTGCTACTCGCCCGAGATGATCGAGCGGTACGCGGACCACCGGCCCATCCCCGAGCTGGCCGTACACCTCGGCCTCGACGAGGAGGAACCGCCGGCGACCGCCGGACGCGACCTCGTCTGGCTCGGCCGCGTCGACGCCGAGAAGGCCCCCCACCTGGCGGTCCGCGCCGCCCAGATCCTCGGCCGCCGTATCCGCGTCGTCGGCCCGGTCTTCGACCACGACTACGTCCAGAGCCACGCCCGCCTCTTCAAGGCGGACCACGTCGATTGGATCGGCGAACTCGGAGGGCCAGCCAAGACAGCCGCCCTCCGCGACGGCTCCGTATTCGTCTACACCTACGCCCGCACGTACGTAGAAGCCGGCGCCGCCGTCTTCGGAGAGTCCCTCCGCGCCGGCACCCCCATGGCCGCGCTCACCTGGCGGACGGGCACCTGCGCCGAGGCGGCCCTCTGCGACGAGACGGGCGTCATCACCGTGGCCGACCCGGACGAGGACGACGAGACCGCGGCCCAGCGACTCGCGCTCGCCATCGAACAGGCGGAAACCCTCGGTCACAGGCGGGTCCAGGAGATCGGCCAGCAGCGCTTCGACCCCGCCCGGCACTTCCTGGCGATGGCGTCACGGTCGTGCTGACCGGCTCAGCTCGTACGACCGGAGACGCGCTGACCTCGCGGATACCCTCCGTACTCCGTGGAGCGTTACCCAACCCGCAGTGGGAGTTCGCCATCGACGGCCCCCATGTCGACATCCGGCACCAGCGGCGAGGCACCCCGTACCGCCCGCCGCGCAGGCCGCCCTCGTGGAGGGAACTCCTCCATGGCGTGGAGACCGCCTTCGCCCACATCGGCGCGCGACGCGACGACTGTCTCCCGCTCCGCTGGGGGCGAGACACGGAACTGACCATCTCAGCGATCCAGGCCCTCGACCCGCTCCTCAAGGACGGAAGACCCCAGACGTACCGACAGGGCTTCCTCCCTCAGCCGGTCGTCCGCTTCACCGGCGAACGCGATACCTCTGGCGACCTCTGCGACGGCTTCCTGACCTCCTTCGTCAACATCTCCCGTGTCCAACCTGTTGGAGGACTCGACGAGTATGGCGCGCTTCTCGACGGCTGGTTTTCCGTCCTCTCCCAACTCGGCTTCCACGCCCGCCACCTGAGCGTCCACGGGACCCTGACCCCCTGGCGTCGACGCGAGGTCGCGGGCATCACGCTGCACTTCCGACACCTCGGGCTCGACCTCGGCGACATCGTCCTGCTGTGGAACGCAGATGAACCCGCCCGCATGGCCGTGGACCTGGGAACCGGCCTGGAACGCCTCGCCTGGGCGCGCACGCAGCAGCGCTGGCACGAGCTGGTCTATGGAGACTTCGCCGGCGCGGCGCCACCCACCACGCTGGACGCCATCCGCACCGCCACGCTGCTCCTGGGCAGCGGGATCACCCCCGCGCCCCGCGGGGCCGGGGGTGTCACCCGGCGGGTCATAGGCGCGATCGAACCCGAAGCGGTACGCCTCGGGGTCAGCGCCGTAGTTCGCGAGGCGCATGGCTACTGGTCCCTCTTCGGTGCTATGCGTGCTCCGTGGCCGCAGGTCGCTTGCGCCATCGAGGAAGAGGTACGCAGGTGAGGGAAGGGAGTCAGCGGCCCATCGCCGCAGCCATCGTGGTGCGCGAGGGACGCGTGCTCATGGTGCGGCGACGGGTCAGCGAGGGTCGGCTCTCCTGGCAGTTCCCGGCTGGAGAGGTCGAGCCAGGCGAGTCTCGCGAGGACGCCGCCGTGAGGGAGACCCAGGAGGAGACCGGCTTGGACGTGGTGGCGGGGAAGACACTCGGCGAACGGGTGCACCTGGCCACTGGCCGACTGATGTCGTACACGGCCTGCGAGGTGATCGGCGGGAGCACGTACGTCGCGGACACCGACGAGCTGGCCTAGCTCGCGTGGATTACCCACGCGGAGATCCCGCAGTACGTCCCGTACGGGTTGTTCGTGTCGGTGTAGGAGCACCTCGACGCGGTCCTGAGCCGCTGACGAAGGGCACGGAGGGCGCCACACCCTTGTGACGCCTCCGTCGTCGGGCCGGCTAACGGTCGCCGTCCTATGGGAGCCCGATCGGGAGCCGCTCTCGGCGGATGACCAGCCTCCGACTCGGGTGCGGTTTGAACCCAGACAGGGTGGGAAGATCGCCCGCCTGGCGTGGACTGCTGCATGTATTGCGGCAACCACATGGCCGACACGGTCGACCATTTCGTGCCCAAATCCCAGTGCTCCCTGCGGACCTTCTACTGGCCCAACCTCTTGCTGGCTTGTTCCTCGTGCAACACCCGGTTCAAGGGAGACAAGCACCGAGGTGACGGCCTCGTCGGCTCTCTCCTGATCGACCCGACCCGCGAACATCCCTTCGATCACCTGAATCTCCGGCTGGCCAGCGGTGTCTACCGCGCCGTCGAGGGCTCTCGGAAGGGGCAGTGGACCATCGACGTGTGCGGCTTGAACGAGGGCAAGCGGCCACGCGTCAGGGCAGACGCATGGGTGAACCTGGAAGACGATCTGACGGGCTGGGCACAAGCCCGCGCCGATGGTGATCACAAGGACATGCGTCGCAAGGAGTGGCGCGTGCGTAACCAGCCTTTCGCGGACGTGTGCCACGCGGCACTCCGTAGGGCGACGTCCGACGACGCTCAGCGGAGTTTCACAGACACGGATCCGGCCATCGTCGACCTGCTGAGGGATGAGGAGCTGCGGGCGGCCCTTCAGGCGTGACAGCTGTGCGTAGCGCGGCCGGCCGGCGTTTGCCTCTGGGGACCCTGCGACGGGTGGACATCGGTCCCTGCATCGGTGTGCCTTACGCCTCGGCTTCTGCTGTCGGGGCTCGTCCGACGATAAAGGAGAGCTCACCACGGTACGGCGCGCCCAGTGCGCTGACGGCCCCCCACCATCGGTCCTGGCCCGTGCTTCATACGACTCACGTAGTTCTCCGGGAGCAGGACGCGATCGCCGACCTCAAGGCGCCCGCCCCACGCCAGCGGTAAGCGTATCCACCGACTTCCACGACCTGGTCGCCAGCGATCTCGTGCACGCGCGTCGCATCGTCCAGGCGCTGCTCGAGCTCCATGACCCGACGCTCCAGCCACTCGATCTCGGGCTGTGCCGAACTGGCCCCGGACTTGCAGCCCCGCTCGTATCCCTCGCTCCAACCCCGCTGATGTGCCGCCGCGACTGCACGGTCCTCGTCGGTCGCATGTGTGCCGCATGCCACGTCCGATCCGTAGATCCGTACCCGGCAGGGATGGCCCGATCGCGTTGGTCGACCGCACGTCCGCTGTTCCTGCACGTTCACCGCACTGCTCCCCTCAGTCGGCTGGTGCGAAGAAGCTAGCCCTCCGCCCGGGCTGGGGGCACGATCGCGTCAACTGAGACCAGGACTGAGACCACGGAATGACGAAGGTCCCGGCCGCTGGGCGGTCGGGACCTTCGTTTCGGCTGGTCAGCCGTGGCGGAGGATACGAGATTCGAACTCGTGAGGGGTTGCCCCCAACACGCTTTCCAACTGTTCGTCGGGGGCAGGCGAGTTCGTGGCCGTTCTGGCCTGCAGTCCGGTGATGGTGGATCACGCGTATGGATCCCCTTGAACGACCGCGAATGCAACCCAAACTGCAACCCTTGGTCCTTCTCCGGGCGAGCCCTGTAACGGGGCACGTCTCAAGGGCTGCCCGCATACCCTGCCGCTTCGGCCGGGGTGAGGATCATCCTGGCGCCCTGGTGGGGGACCACCCCTGCACGCGCGGGGACCAGCGGGTCGGCGAGTCGCTCGGGCAGCAGCAAGGGACCACCCCCGCATGCGCGGGGACCGCGGTGAGCAGTCAGCCGACCTGGTGTCCGACAGTGACGTGGGACGCCCGCTTGGTCGGGGCGCCCACCGGGTCCAGGGGCCCGGCTCAGCACGGCGGGTCGTTCGCGCCGGTGTCCGGCTCGGGCGCCCGCTGTCGCCGGGCGTGCAACGCGATCCCGGCCAGGTGTGGCAGCGCTTCCGGGGCGGTGCCGGGAAGTGCGGGGAAGGCGCGAGTCCAGCCGCCTGTCCTCAGCAGTCGGTGCACTGTGTGGCGGGCCGACCCTCTCCTCGACGGGCCATCCCTGGTGGCGGCCCGGGCGAGCGCGAGGCAGAGCCGGACCATGCGGTCGTCCGCCTGTGGGTCGGTGGCCAGCGGGGTCTCGGCCCCGGCCAGATACGCCGCGACGGCACCGAGAGCCAGCGACTGTTCCGCCGGGGTGGGAAGTGATTCGGCGTGACGCCATGCCAGGTCGGTGTCACCGTCCACGGCGGCGAGCAGAGCGATCTCGGGCCCGGAACCGGGCCCCGGCCGGAGCGAACAACACCATCGGCCAACGGCGGCCTCGGCGGCTTCGGCGGTCTCGTCGGAGAGGCAGCCGAGCCGCCCGAGGAGGGTGAGGACGGTCATCGTCGCCGCATGCTGCGGAGCGGGAGAGCCGATCACCTCCCGTACGGCCTGGTGCAGGGCATTCCGCAGACGCGAGCCGGACGGTAGTACGTCCGGTGCTGCGAGAAGCAGGGTCGCCAGCTCCGGGAGGACCCGGAACAGTCCGGTCCGGTTCGGTACCGCGATCCGCCGGGCCAGTTTCGCGGCGAGGCCTTCGGTGAGACACACCGCCTCCTCGGGACGGTGCCGGGCGAGGCCGACAGCGACTGCCGCGTCTGCCTGCCGCCTCTGCGCACTGGTACCACCGGTGATCGGAGCCAAGGCCATGCTTTCGGCGCCGGCGTACGCGAGGGCTTGGTTCACCCGGGCGGCCAGGACGGGACCGGCGTCGTCCGGCAGCAGTTCCCGCGCCGCAGTGGCGTACTCGGCCCCCGCGCCACTGTGCCCGCCGAGGGAGCAGCCGAGGGAGAGGGCCGCCAAGTGCCGTGTCTGATCCGCTGGTTCGGCCGACTGGGCCACCAGTGCCGTGGCGTCGTCGAATCTGCCCATCGTGCCGAGGGCCTGGCAGAGATCCGCAGACCAGAGCTCTGGATCGCAGGAACCTTCGGCGCCGGCCGGAGCCTGGAGGCGGGGTGCCGTCCGCAGCGCTGCCTCCAGAAGTTCCCGGCTCTCCTCATGGTTCCCCGCGCAGAGGCGGTCCTCCGCCTCCTGGAGCAGGAGGCGGTGTGGGGGAGTGGTCTGCGGATCATCGGCGGGTGCGGGCAGACCCCAGGTCCTGCGGTGCGCGGGAGCACGCCGAGGGGCCGGAGGAAGCGGTACGCGCGGCTGCGGAGAGGCTTCGAAGACCGGCACGGGCGCGCTTCGGCCGTGGGTCTTCCGCTGGTCCCTAGCCCGTTTGTATTGGTCGTTTTTCCGGTCTCGCTCCCGCCGCTCCGCCTGTTTCACCGCGCGCTGCCGCTCGTCCCGCTCCGCCTCCTTCTCCGCCCGCTCCTGCTCCTCGTGGTCCAGGCGCTTTTCGGCCTCGCAGACGATCCACTTGCCGCGTTCCGTTATGAGCTCCCCGAGTACGCCGACACGCAGGGGCTCCGGCAGGGACTCAGGAAGGGAGCCCAGTTGCTGATCGAGGCGGCGTAGGCCCTCTTTCGTCGCCTTGGTGTCCGCCACGGCTTGTGCGAGGCGGGCCAGGACTCCCTTCAGTTCAGGACGAAGGTGGGCCTGGTCCTCCTCCGACAGCAGCCCTGTCTTTGCCGCGGGTAGAAGCTCGAAGACAAGAGCCTGGGCTTCTCTTACCAAAACGGCCGCCTTGCGCGTCCTCGATGCGGGAAGCCGCGCGAGCGCCGATGCCGACGCTGCCAGCACGTTCACTGCTCCGAGCGCGTCGTCCCGTTCCAGTTTGGCGCAGATGTCCTCGATCCGGTCGCCCGCCCGCTTGCTGTCCACGGCCTTCGCCCGCGCCAGCGCTACCCAGAGATCCACCGAGGCCGCCTGGGCCCGCGCGGGCCCAGCGCTCAGCATCTCCGCACGTGCGGTCAGCATCGGCACGAGATCGAGGTCACCGAACTCGGCCAGCAACCCGCCAGAATCGGCGAGTTCGCCGACTCCCGCGCCGTGACCGCCGACCACGGCCAGGAGCAGCGGCCTAGCGGCACCGGAACCAGCGGCCTTGCGGATCTCGACCGCGGAGGCCAAGAGCCGGGTCCAAACGTCGAGCAGCGGGTGGTTCCCGGAGGAGCCATGAGCGGCACGGTTCTGCGACAGGCATTCGACCGCCTCACGGACCACGGCGTCCACACCGGGGAGCTTCGCGAACGCCAACTCGACCGCCATGTCCGAGAGATGCACCGCCCGGGCGGTGGGGGTAGGGGCGCTCAGGGCCAGCCCACGTGCCCGCGCGGTATCCCCCAGGCGGGCCATGAGCGGGGGAGCGCCTTCGGGCACCTCACGGGCTTCCCGTCGCACCATGTCTCGCGCTGCCGCCAGCGGTACCAGTGCCGCCAGATCGCCGGAGGTGTCGGCGAACGACGCTTCGAAGGCGCTGAGTTGATCCAGTACGACGCCCACGCCGGCCGCTACGGAGAGCCTGCGCAGCCGGTCGGGATCAAGGACGTACGCCGTACGCGCAGCGGTGTCGGAGAACAGTTCCGGCGGAGCCGCGAGCGGAAACGGCGGTGTGTCCGCCGGCCAGCCGGCGTCCTGCCAACTCCGAACCCACGCGACAAGCTTCTGGGTGCACTGGGCGACTCCCGAGTTCCCCAGCTCCTCCCGCACTTCGCGTTCGAGCTGTGGACCGGCCAGGCGGTACGTCCCGGCCACCCGGTCGTCCAGGACCAGGGAACGCCCGGCCGGGCCCTGGAACAGCCGGTCCAGCCGGTCGACGGGCACTCCGGCCAGCCCCGCCAGGTCCGCCGTACACAGGCCACCGCCCGACACAGCCAACAGCCCGGCTACCGGCACACCCAATGCGGCAGGGGCCGGGGGCGGTTGACGGTCATGGGCAGCGCCCGCGACCGGCCCGAGAACGTGCCGGTACGTCAGGTCGCACAGCGGATGGCCGGACGGCAGGTCGTCGGGGGGACGCACGCAACTGCGCAGCGAGACGAGGACGCGCATGCCCCGGGGCGGGGCGGTCGGCAGCAGCCCGGCGATGCTGTCAGCGGCTTCACCGGGCCAGGCCACGTCGTCGTCCAGCCCGTCGACCACGAGCAGAAGGTTCCGCTTCTCTCGCCTGCTCTTCGCCGCGGCCCGGCCGAAGAGGCGGTGCCACTCGGCCGTCCCCTGCGGCGGGTGTGCCGGATGTTCACCGAGGAACGTGCCCAACTGACGCGTCATTTCGGTTGCGAATGCGGCCAGGGTGTCGGTGTGGTGAGCCGGAGAGACGAAGTAGCTCAGGATGTCGACGGTGGCCGGCGGGTGGCGCAGCACGTAGTCCGCGAGCAGTGAGGTCTTCCCCACGGGGGCGTCCGCACACCAGCACAGGTACGCCGGTGCTTCGGCACCGGTCTCCCGCGCGAAGGTGTCCATGACCGCGCGCTCGGCGGTGCGGTCCCGGGCCGGTGCGGCGAGCACCTCGTCAGCCGGGTGATGCACACCGACGTAATGCTGTCGTGCCTGGTTGGCCGTGCCCTCCCGCTGGGCGGCGCGCAGAGCTTCCACCCACTGGGCATCGGTGGGACCCTCCTGGTCCGCCGTCTGCCGCAGCAGCCGTACGACCGACCAGAAGTCGTCCTCACGACTGGTGCCCGGCGCCGTCTTCCCGTCCCTCCAGGTTCGCAGAGTGCTGAGCGCGACTCCGGATTTCCGCGACGCCTGCCTGAGGTCGAGCCTGGAGGAGGTGAGCAGGCTGCTCAGCATTGCGCCCAGCTTGGCTCGTGCCGTCCCCGTCCCCGTCTCGGTCACCGTCCCGCCCCCAAAGCTCGCCATCCGAAGACCGAACCGTTCCTTGCCAGCTCGCTGAGCTGCGGAAATCGTCGATTTGTCCCTGCCGCCACTCGTCGCACACCCGCCGTCTTTCCGATGCTGAGCCCTGACAGCAGCAGCCGGTAACCGGCTCCTACGGAAGGGTCGCACGTGTTTCAGATCTCCCAAATGCTTTTCAGCACCACACTGTTGAGTGGTTGCGCTGCCCTGATCTACATGGGTGCCCTGTTCTTCGTCGTCCTCGTCTCCGTTCTCGCGCCCAGCCCGGAACGGCGCAAGGACGCCCGAGCGACTCTCGGCATCCTCGTACGGCTGCGAACACGGACGGGGACGCGGTGAGGTGGAGCCTTCCCTCGGCCCCTCGCCAGACCTTGTCGAGTTAAGAGGCAACTCGACAGGGTCGGTGCTTCGTTTTTCCGAAACGCCTGCGGCAGGGCAGCGTCGGCTGGTTCACTGTTGGTGGGCGGCCCGCTCCGTCGGCCGTATCGACGCCCCCTGCTCTGATGTGCAGGGGCGCGAGGCGTCGATACGGAAGGTGGCTCAATGGGCACGTTCATGCGGGAATGGCTGCGACGACGTGGAGGCGATCTGGTACTCATCGTGATCGCCGCAGTGCTCGGAGGAGTGGTCAACCACTTCTTCTAGGTGGCTGTTCTTGGCGCGTCTACGGCGCCAAGAACAGCCGGTCCCAGCCAGTGGTGGTCCTCTGCTCCGTGTCAGCGGAGCAGGGGCCACTCGCCGCCTCACCGGCATGCCGGTGAGGCGGTGGCCGAGACCGCCGATGGCTCGGCAGTTTCCGAGTGTATGGCGTTCATACATCCGGCTTCCCGGAGTCGGCTGAGCTGTACGAAAGTGATTCCCGGCCAGGACCGGCACAGCGCATCGTCCCGCGTATGCGGGAGTGTCCCTTCGACTGGGTCAGGGGCGTTTCTGGAAGCCCTTTCCTCCCCGCGCGCGCGGGGGGTGTCACCTCCCGGACTGACCTCATCGGCCTCCGGGTTCGCCGCTTACGCACCTAAGGACGGTGGTGGAGAAGAATGCCCGACGACCCGCTTCCCCTTCCTGCTCCCCCTCTCCGTCCCTTCTCCTGGGACCCCCGGTACTCCCCCTGCATTCCCACCGTCACCCTCGACGGCTACTCCGCTCACCACTCGCTCTGTGCCCTTTTCCGGCACGCCGACGAACTGTTCACGGTTGAGTGGTCATCGCCGGGCGAGGGAGTGGCGGTCATCGAGTACCTGTTGGCGATCTGCTTCGCCGCCGGAGTCTGCCCTGACTCCGACGAGGAGTGGCGCGACTGGATCGAAGCCGGACGGGACCTCTCGCCCGCCGCCGACTGGCTGGACGGCAGCCCCGACGACTCCTGGGACCTGTTCCACCCCAGCTCCCCCCTGGCCCAGAGCAGCAAGCTGGCCGATGACTTCGACGAAAGCGGCACCGGAACAGCCCAGTTGGTCATCGAACATGCGGGTGACTACAACCAGCACTTCGACCACCACCACCTCGAACGGCCCCATCCTCTTCCTGCCGCCGAAGCCTTCCGGGCCGTGCTCACCCAGCATGCCTACGGCCCCTACGGGCGGGCGAGGATGTCAGGGAAGCGGCTCGGCGCGAAGGTGACCAATCTCGCCGCCGGCCGGCTCACCGGCCGTATCCGGGTCGTGGCCCTGGGCAGGACGCTCGGCGAGACCCTGCGCCTCAACCTCTATCCGCCCGACGGACCGACCGGCTCGCTCAACACCTCCTGGACCACTCCGGACGGATTCCAGCGACGGTGCTTCAAGGGCGCGTCCGATCCCCGCGCGCCGCACGGCCCGGCAGATCTGCACAGCGCGCTGGGGCGTTCGGTTCTCCTGCGCCCCGCGGCCGGTCCGAACGGGCAGACCGTGGTCGACCGGGTGCTGATCGGCGCCGGTGAAGTCCTCGCCCTCGACCCGGACCGTCACTGTCAGGACGCTGTCTTCAGCACGACCGCGGGCGGTGTGCGCAAGCCGCTGTGGCCCTCGCCCACCAGGGCGCTCTGGCAGGATGCCCACGCTCTCTACGGTGCGGTCCGCGACGACCGCACGGGGCTGTACGCCCGGCTCCGGTCGCTCCGGCTCCGCAGCAGCGATGTCGGAGCCCCGTACCAGCTGTGGGCCGTGGGGCTGCTAGCGAACAAGACCCTGCCGGTCATCTGGACGTACGGCTCCTATCCCTATGCCCCGCACATGGAAAGGCACCTCCACCAGGCCTCCTACCGGGGCTCCGTCCTGGCCGAGTACCTGGCGTGGTCACTCAAGAAGGCGGCCGTCCTGGCGGCCGAGACGGCATTCCCGGCGATGCGTACGGCGGACGAAGCGGGCCAGGTGGCAAGGCTCGATGCCCGGTACATGTTCTGGCCTGCCGCCGAGGAGCCCTTCTACGAATTGCTGGACGAGGTGATCGACCGGGGACCGGAGGACGACCCGGTCTCCGAGCCGTGCATCGCGTACGCGGCGCTCCTCCTGGCGACCGCCCGCACTCAACTGCTGCAACGCCTGGACGGGCTGCACCTCCTCAGCGCCAACAACAACCTCGCACGGGCCCGCGCCGTACAGCTCTTCGAGAACCTCGTCACCGCACGAAACGCGCCTGCCGAACTCCGAGGGGAGACCGCTCATGAATGAACTTCCCGTCCAGGCCGGGCCCGAGCATGCGAGAACCCCGTTCCCGCATGACAGTGCGGGACTCACCGCCTGGCTCGCTGCCCTTGTCCGTAACCGCGAATACGGCACCCTGGCCGAATTGCGTCGGGCTCGGGGCGGCACCAGCGCCCATATCCGGGCCGGCTGGTACGGAGGCGACGAGCACCGCGAACTGTTCGAGCGGGTGGCCTTTCTCTTCGCCGTCTACCACCAGGGCCGTTCCGTTGCGTCGTACGGCGGAGGCAGCCTGGGCGCGGCGGTCCGCCGGATCGGGGACGGGGCCGGGCATGGGCCTGGCAACCCCGGCGCTCGGCGGCTGCTGGACAGGGTTGTCGCCAGCCGCCGCATCCCCTGGCGGCATCTCCAGCACGCGGTCGCCCGCCTCAGGTCCTGTGAGCAGCCGCCCCCTTCCTGGACCGGTTTGACCGAGGACCTGATCAAGTGGAACGACCGGCGGGCGCGCGTCACGTACCACTGGTCGGTCGAGTTCTACATGCCCGCGTCGACGAGCCGAGGCGCCATGCCCGAACCGGCCCCCCGGCCCGGGGCCGACCTCCAGAACGAACTGAACGCCCGGAAGGACTCCATCCCGTGACCGAACCACTCAGCAGGAGCCAGTTCCTCTCCCTCCACCTCATCGAGACCCTGGCCGCCGTCCTGCCCGTCCGTGACGAGAACGGTCAGCCGAAGACGCTGGTCTTCGGCGGTGTGGAACGACACATGATCACCAGCCAGGCCCGCCGCCGTGCCGAGCGGGTCCACGCCCGCAACCGGGCCAACGCCGGCCGGGGGGCCCTCGGCGGGCGCAGCATGGGGGTCCGTACCCGCGAATGGGCGCTGCTGGCCGGCCGTGAACTGGAGTCGGCGCATGGATGGAACCGCGAGCACGCCGTGGCCGTCGTCCGTGCGGTCATGGAGGGGTGCGGCCTCAAGTTCGGTGACCCGCAGAAGAAGACCGTCGCCAACCTGACGAAGGTGCTCGTCTTCGCGCCCTCGGACACGGCGGTGAGGATCGCCGCCCACCTCGCCGCCCACGAGGCCGCGGTCGAGGAGTGGTACGCCGAGTACGCCAAGGCCCTGGCCCGTGCCGAAGCCGCGAAGAAGACCCGCCGTGCCGCTTCCAAGAAGAAGACCGACGGCACGGAGCTGGAAGCGTCGACAGAAGGCACGGAGCCCGGTTCTGTGACCCCGCCGCCCCTGCCCAAGGCCACCCGCGACGCCGTTCTGCTCGCCCTGGCCCCCCGCGACGCCGTGGACATCGCCCTCTACGGCCGCTTCCTCGCCGAGATCCCTGACTCCCCGAACGTCGACGGCGCGGTTCAGACCGGCCATGCCTTCACCGTGCATGAATCCGAACAGATCGAGGACTTCTACGCAGCGGCGGACGACGCCAAACTCGACCGTAAACGCAACGCGCTCAACTTCCTCGACGCCGCCGACGACGCGGGCGCCGGAATGACCGGCTACCAGTCCCTCATCTCCGGCACGTTCTACCGGCACGCCGTCCTCGACCGCGTACAGCTCCGCACCAACCTGCGGGTGGTCGGAATGACGGAGGAAGAGGCCGAGCAGACCGCGTCCGAGGCCGAACGGGAGTTCGTGAACGCGTTCGTGGAAGCATTCCCGGAGGCGAAGAAGAACTCGACCGCCTCCACCGGCTCCCTGCCCGTGCTCGTCCTCGCGTTCGAGGGTGAGCGTCCGTACAACTACGCGTCCGCGTTCCAGCGGCCGGTCGACGAAGTGGCCCAGGGCGCGGCCGGACCCGTCGCCGTGAGCAGGCTGCTGCGCCACCACGTCTTCGTCAGCGGCCGTCGCGACGATCTGCATGCGGCCAAGCTCCTCACCTACGACCCCGAGATCGACTCGTTGCTGGCAGAGCTGGGGCTTCCGGACTCCCTCGAAACGGTCAAGCGAGCCGAGGAACTCACCTCGTGACCGACCGCCACGTTCTGCTCATCCGGCTGGCCGGCCCTCTCCAGTCCTGGGGGATCGCGGGCCGGTTCGCCCACCGCGACACCCACAGCCGGCCCACCAAATCGGGGGTGATCGGCCTGTGCGCGGCGGCCCTCGGCATGGACCGCGAGGAACCGCTCGGAGAACTCGCCGAGGTCCGCTTCGGCGTTCGTGCCGACCGTCCCGGAATCCGCGTCCGCGACTACCACACCGTCGGCGGCGGCACTTTCCCGCTGCGCCCGCGTGATCTCCTGACCGATTACCAGCGCGCCGCGAAGGCCACCGCGACCGTCGCCGCGCCACCCGATGTCTTCGGCCGAGTCGACCTGCCGGCCTGGTACGGCTCCCCGAAGTACGTCACCACCGACCCGGCATCCGGCGCCCTCGTCTCCAAGGAGGTCCGCCGCCACGCCCTGATCACCGAGCGCTGGTACCTCGCCGACGCCGCGTTCCTGGTCGGCCTGGAACATGCGGAATCGGCCTTCCTGGAGCGGGTCGCCTACGCCTTGGAGCATCCGAAGCGCCTGCTCTGGCTGGGCCGCAAGGCATGCCCACCGACCGGTGACCTGGCCCTCGGCGTCGTGCCGGGGACGCTGCGGGATGTGTTCGAGTCGTATGCCCTGCTTCCCGACGCGGCCGGTTCGCAGGGGGCCACGAGCACGCGTCCCTGGGCATGGATCGAGAGCCCTCGCCCGCTGCCCGGCGCTGGCCTGCCGGACCAGCCCGTCCGCTTCGACGCGGACGGCGGCGTCCATAGCCTCCGCTGGGAGACCCGCCACCGCATCACGATCACCCCGCACGCCCCCGGATGGGACATCATCCTGTGAACACGACGCCAGCTGCCTCCCCTTCGACCCCGGCTCCCGCACCGGGCCCCGCCAGGTTCGTGGCCACCCAGACCTTGCTGACCCTGGACGCCCGGCACCCGTTCGCCGCCAAGTCGCTCATCGACGCCCAGGACATGCACCGGACGGTGATGAGCGGTTTCCCCGGCTGGGTGGACGACGGCAGCCTCGACCCCCGGGCCCAGATGGGTGTCCTGTCCACCTGGACCGTCGACCTCCGACGGGCACGGCTCAATCTGGTGGTCCAGTCATCGGTCCCCGCCGACTGGAGTGGCCTTCCCCGGGCGGCCGTAGCCGAGCCTCCGCACACCCTCACCCTGGACCGCGCTTTCCGGCCCGGCGACCGCGTCGACTTCCGTACGGTCGTCAACCCGGTCCGCACTCTGCAGCCGCCGCCCGGCTCCCCGCCGAAGACCCGCGGTACCCGGGTCCCGCACACCCGCCCCGAGCACGTAAAGCGTTGGTTCGCCCGCCGCCTGCAACCGCTCGGCCATCCTCCGACCGCTCCGGACGGGGTCGTACGCATCGGCGCTGACACGGACCTGGAAAGGCTCGCTGTGCGCATGTTGCCTCAGGTCTCCAGCCCGGCCCCGCACAAGGGCCTGCGCATCGCCCGAGCAGAGCTCAAGGGCACTCTCACTGTCACCGACCCCACCGCCTTCGTCACCGCCCTCACCCGGGGCATCGGCCACGCCAGGGCGTACAGCTGCGGGCTGCTGCTGGTGCGGTGAATCAACCCTGGGAAGCGACAGGCAAAAGGCGAACCTTCAGGAGCCGCTCTGGGCGGTGCCCCGAACAACTACGCTGTCGTTTTCGCGTGCCCCGGGGCCACACGGCGGCGACTGTCCTGCTGATCCTCGGCGTCCCCGACGCGATCACGAGCTGGGAACCCGGCAAGTCCGCCCGGATGCGCTGCCGCTACCAGCACCTCACCACCCGCGTGCTCACCGACGCCGCCGACAAGACCGGCGGCCTCCTCTGGCCTCTCCCCGTGGAGCCGCCCGTCGCCTGACGCGGCAACTGCAACCTCCAACGTCGATGGGCCCCACCGCGAACGGTGGGGCCCATCGACAACGTGCCCGGTGAGGCACTGGCGGAGGATACGAGATTCGAACTCGTGAGGGGTTGCCCCCAACACGCTTTCCAAGCGTGCGCCCTAGGCCACTAGGCGAATCCTCCGCCGCAAACAATACAAGACGTTGAGGAGTGCTCGCGAACCCCTTCCCCATCGAGACCCACTCGAGACCGTTCGGAACGGGCCGGAGAGGCCTGGGGCGGTGTGGGGAGCTGTGGGGGTAGGTGGAGGGGAGCCTGGCGGAGGTCCCGGGGAGATCCGGGGACGTGGGGGGACGCGGGAGGAGCGGGCGGTGAAGCGAGCGGATGCGTGGGTTGGGTAGGTGGACCGGGAGGGGTGGGGATCGGCTAAGGTGGGCGTCAGCCCCTCACGTGGCGCTATCTGACTGAACTCCCCCAGGGCCGGAAGGCAGCAAGGGTAGGTCGGCTCTGGCGGGTGCGTGGGGGGCCCTTGTGTTTCCTGCGGGCCCCACGGGGCGCGGGCCTTGCCGGGGCGGCGCCGGCTGGGGCGGGACCGGTTGTCGGTGCGCCCGGATAACCTCGTATGTGTGTCGTCGCTTGCGCTGTACCGCCGCTATCGTCCCGAGTCGTTCGCCGAGGTCATTGGGCAGGAGCATGTCACTGACCCACTGCAGCAGGCCCTGCGGAACAACCGGGTCAATCACGCGTACCTGTTCAGCGGTCCGCGCGGATGCGGGAAGACGACCAGTGCGCGCATCCTGGCGCGCTGTCTGAACTGCGAGCAGGGGCCGACGCCCACGCCGTGCGGGGAGTGCCGCTCCTGTCAGGACCTCGCGCGCAACGGGCCGGGGTCGATCGACGTGATCGAGATCGACGCCGCGTCGCACGGTGGCGTCGACGACGCGCGCGATCTGCGGGAGAAGGCGTTCTTTGGACCCGCGTCGAGTCGTTACAAGATCTACATCATCGACGAGGCGCACATGGTCACGTCGGCGGGGTTCAACGCCCTGCTGAAGGTGGTCGAGGAGCCGCCCGAGCACCTCAAGTTCATCTTCGCGACCACCGAGCCCGAGAAGGTCATCGGCACCATCCGGTCGCGTACGCACCACTACCCGTTCCGGCTGGTCCCGCCGGGCACGCTGCGCGACTACCTCGCGGAGGTCTGCGGCCGGGAGGACATCCCCGTCGAGGACGGTGTGCTGCCGCTCGTCGTGCGGGCCGGGGCCGGGTCGGTGCGTGACTCGATGTCGGTGATGGACCAGCTGCTGGCCGGCGCCGACGAGGACGGTGTGACGTACGCCATGGCGACGTCGCTGCTGGGTTACACGGACGGCTCGCTGCTCGACTCCGTCGTGGACGCCTTCGCGGCGGGCGACGGGGCCGCGGCGTTCGAGGTCGTGGACCGGGTGATCGAGGGCGGCAACGACCCGCGCCGCTTCGTCGCCGACCTCCTGGAGCGGCTGCGCGACCTGGTGATCCTGGCCGCCGTGCCGGACGCGGGGGAGAAGGGGCTGATCGACGCACCCGCCGATGTCGTCGAGCGGATGCAGGCCCAGGCGTCCGTCTTCGGCGCGGCCGAGCTGAGCCGCGCCGCCGACCTGGTCAACGAGGGACTGACCGAGATGCGCGGGGCGACCTCGCCGCGCCTCCAGGTCGAGCTGATCTGCGCCCGGGTGCTGCTGCCTGCGGCCTTCGACGACGAACGCTCGCTCCAGGCTCGGCTGGACCGGTTGGAGCGCGGCGCGTCCTTCGCGACCGCCGGTCCGGGGCCCGGCATGGGATACGTGCCGGGGCCGGAAGTCCTGGCCCACGCCCCCGCCGCGCCGGCCGTCCAGCCGGGAGGCGGACCCGCTGCCGCCCGTGCCGCCGTGCGAGGGGACGCGCCCGCGGCGCCTCCGGCCGCGCCACCCGCACCTGCGGCGCCTGTTCCTACCATGCCGCCCGCGGCGCCTGCGCCCGCCGTGTCGCCCGCCGAGGTGTCCCCGGCCCCCGCGCAGCCCGCTGCCCCCCCGCCGCCTCCGGCCGCGCCGCCCGCCGGAGCGCCCGCGGGCGGACAGCGCCCCGGGGCCTGGCCCACCGCCGCCGCGCCGGACTCCGGTCGCCGCCCAGGCGGCTGGCCGACCGCCGCCGCCCCCGGCCGGCCGCAGGCGCCGCAGCCCGCGCCCGCCCCGGCCGCCCCCGCCGCACCGGTGCCCGCCGCCGAGGCGAGCCCGGCCATGGCGCAGGGCGCGGGCCAGGTCCGGAACATGTGGCCGGACATCCTGGAAGCCGTGAAGAACCGCCGCCGGTTCACCTGGATCCTGCTCAGCCAGAACGCCCAGGTCACGGGCTTCGACGGCACGACTCTGCAACTCGGCTTCCTCAACGCGGGTGCGCGCGACAATTTCGCGAGCAGCGGCAGCGAGGAGGTGCTGAAGCAGGCCCTCGCCGAGCGGTTCAACGCGCAGTGGAAGATCGAGGCGATCGTCGATCCCTCGGGCGGTGCGGGCGCACCGCCGCAGTCCGGCGGCGGCCGGTCCTACGCCGCACCGCCCGCGGCGCAGCGCCCCGCCGCCCCGCCCCAGCAGCAGTACGAGCCCCGGCCCGCTCCCGCCCCTGCCCCGGGCCCGCAGCCGAGCGCGGCGCCCGAGGCGGCCCCGGCCCGGTCCTCCGCCGCGTCCGCCCCCGAGCCCCCGCAGCCGGTCGCTCCCGAGGACGACATCCCCGAGGCCGATGATCCGGACCTGGTCGACTCGGCGCTGTCCGGGCACGAGTTGATCGTCCGTGAACTGGGTGCCACGGTCCTGGAGGAGTTCACGAACGAGTAGGCGGGTGACCGCGCGGACCTATGGCGCGGTGGGTACGCGCGGCGGTGAGCAAGAGCGGAGCGGCGGCTGCGCGACGGTGGGCACGCCGGCGAGAGGACGGGCGGATGCACGCCGGTGAGCGCGCGCGGCGGGCGGGTGGGCGGACGCGCGGGCGGGTGGCGGCGGGGCCGTTTCCGTACGACGGGGGCATGGGGCGCGGCCCCCGTCCCACGGCGCCGGTGTCCGTTCGACGCGGACGGCTCCGAGGGCGGCCCGCTTCGCGTCACGCTGCCCGGTGTGTCCACGGAGCGGCGCCCGTCAAGGCCGCCGCGCCCCGGCGACTAGGCTGCACCCCGTGAAGGTCCTCGTCATCGGCGGCGGCGCCCGCGAACACGCCCTGTGCCGCTCTCTCTCCCTCGACTCCGACGTCACCGCTTTGTACTGCGCTCCCGGCAACGCCGGTATCGCGGAGGTGGCCGAACTCCACCCGGTCGACATCCTCGACGGTGACGCCGTCGCGCGCCTCGCCACCGGCCTGGGCGCCGATCTGGTGGTCGTCGGCCCGGAGGCGCCGCTCGTCGCCGGTGTCGCCGACGCCGTGCGTGCCGCGGGCGTTCCGTGCTTCGGCCCGTCCGGTGAGGCGGCCCAGCTGGAGGGCTCCAAGGCGTTCGCCAAGGACGTGATGGCCGCGGCCGGTGTGCCGACCGCCCGCAGCTACGTCTGCACCACCCCCGACGAGATCGATGCCGCCCTCGACGCCTTCGGCACCCCGTACGTGGTGAAGGACGACGGTCTCGCCGCCGGGAAGGGCGTCGTCGTCACCGACGACGTCGAGGCGGCCCGCGCCCACGCCCTGGCGTGTGACCGCCTGGTCATCGAGGAGTTCCTCGACGGTCCCGAGGTCAGCCTGTTCGCGATCACGGACGGCACCACGGTGCTGCCGCTCCAGCCGGCTCAGGACTTCAAGCGCGCCCTGGACGGCGACGAGGGCCCGAACACCGGCGGTATGGGCGCGTACTCGCCGCTCCCGTGGGCCGATCCCAAGCTGGTGGACGAGGTCCTGGAGACGGTGCTCCAGCCGACCGTCGACGAGCTCCGCCGCCGTGGCACCCCGTTCTCCGGGCTGCTGTACGCGGGCCTCGCGATCACCTCGCGCGGCGTCCGGGTGATCGAGTTCAACGCCCGGTTCGGCGACCCCGAGACACAGGTGGTCCTGGCCCGTCTGAAGACCCCACTGGCCGCCGTGCTGCTGGCCGCCGCCAACGGCACCCTCGACGAACTGCCGCCGCTCAACTGGCGAGACGAGGCCGCCGTCACCGTGGTCGTCGCCTCGCACAACTACCCGGGCACTCCGCGGACGGGGGACCCGATCCACGGACTCGACGACGTGGCGGCGCAGGACGCCCCGAACGCGTACGTCCTGCACGCCGGCACCCGGCAGGACGGTGACACGGTCGTCAGTGCGGGCGGCAGAGTGCTGTCCGTGACGGCGACCGGCAAGGACCTCGCTGCCGCCCGCGAGCGCGCCTACGCGGCGGTGTCCCGGATCCGGCTCGACGGCGCGCAGTTCCGTACGGACATCGCCCGGAAAGCCGCGGGAGCCTGAGCCGGGAGCCTGATTCCGGCGTCCTGTGCCCGGCCCCCGTGCCGGGGCTCGATGCCGGGACTCGATGCCCGGACCCCGTGCCGGACGGCGTGGTCGGGACTCGATGCCCAGACCCCGTGCTGGGCCCTGTGGTCGGGACCCGATGTCGGAGGCCTGCTTCTTGGGCCTGGTCCCGAGGGGCCGGCCGCGAGGGCTGGGCGCCGGGGCCGGACCGGCACGGCGCCTCCTGGCCGAGGGCCGGGGCACAGGCCCCTGGCACGGCACCGCCCCGCTGCCGCCAGGGGCACTTGAGCCCCAGGGGCGGCTGACGGCGCCTGCGCACGGTCGGTGAAGGCCGTACCCGGAACGTGTGGCCGTCGGCGCGTGCGTCCTGGGTACGGCCGGTTGCAGGGACCGGGCCCGGCGACCGGCCGTACCCGTCTCACCCTGCCCGGCCACCCGGGGGCGCCCCCGCCCGCACAGTCCGCCCACACCCCCGCACAGTCCGTTCACCCCGGCACAGTCCGCGTACCGTGGCACGCCCCTCGTCGGCAGTGGCCCGACCCCCGTACGCAGTGGCACGAATCGCGTACGGAACATGCGCGCTTCCGGCTCCTCGTCTCCCGCATCCGGCCTCTCAGCCGCCCCCGCCCGCCGTCGTTTCCCGGTTTCGCTTTTCAGCCACTGACACACCACTGCCAAGATCGACGACATGCCAGCACCTTTGCCCAAAGCCATTCCATCGAGTGACGGCTGAGCTATCCGGCTGACGCGCGCCGACACCCCAACTAGGGTGCGGCGCAGGCGTTCCGGCACTTGGCCCACTGGCATTGCGATGTCAGTGACGAGTGCCACAGTGGGGGAGTGACCAACACCGCCGCAGGGGCAGAGGGGGTGAAGTCCGGCCGTGTCCGGTATCGGTGCCAGTGAGGAGCCGGGTGCGCGGAGTGCGCGTGCCCGAGCTCTCGCTCTGCTGCGCATCCGCAACAGAGCCACCGCGGCAGCCATCCTTCCGGCGGCCGTGGCCGTCGTGCTGCTCGCCGCGGGTACGCAGGGCCACGCCGTCGGCAGCGGATGGGACGTGGCCCGCTGGACCGTCAGCGCCTGCGCGGTTGTCGTGCTGGTGGTCGCCGCGGTGGTCGCCGTCGCGATCGTACGGGCGAGACCGGCGGTCAGCCCGATCGTTCCGCTCGCCGAGGAGGCCGCCCCCGATCTCTACCGCCTCGTCGGTGACCTCGCGGATCGCCTGGGGGTTCCCGCGCCCTCGGCGATAGCTCTCACGCCCGACTGCGACAGCTGGTTGGAGGACCGCACCCACCCCTCGGCGCAGCCTCCGCCCCGCCCCGACACGGCGGGGAGGGCGCGTTCCGCGAAGCGGGCCGCCGACGCCCGGGACCGGGCCGCGCTCCGGGGCCGCCGAGAGGCTCGGACGGCTCCTGTGCTGGTCATCGGTTCGCCGTTCCTGTGGTGGATGAGGGTCGCGGAGCTACGGGCGGTCCTCGCCCCGGTCGTCGCGGGTACGGGTCCTTCGGCGCACCCCGACATAGCGGCGGCGCGCCGCTTCGTCAGAGGGCTGGACGGAGTGGTCGCCGATGCGGCCGCGCCGGTCGCCGGGCCGCTGTCCGCGGTGCGGAGAGCGCCCCGTGCCGTCGTCGGCTGGATCGCCCGGCTGCTGCTGCGCAGCTGCCAAGGCCACGCGGCGGAGATGGAACGGGGCGTCGCCGCCGCTGCGTCCGCCCGTGCACAGGGTGTGGACTACGGCCTGCGGATCGTCGCCCAGGAGCAGGTCGGCCTCGCGTACGCGGGCTGGGACCGGTTGCTGACGCGGGTCGCGCTGCCCGCGTGGCAGATGGGCCGTTGGCCGTCCAGGCTGGACGCGGGGGTGGTGTCCGCCCTCACCGAGCTGTCCCGACGCGACCGGCTCGCCGACGACTTCAGCTCACGGCTCGGCGAGCGCCCCGCCTGCGACCTCCTGGAAGAACCGGGTGCGGCCGACGAGGCGACGTCGCTGCTGGCGGCCCGGCTGTTCCACGGCGGACCCGCGGAGTCCGGTCCCGGCTGGTCGCCGGTCGACTGGCAGCAGTACCCGGAAGAGGTGGTCGACCGGAAATGGCGTACCGAGGCGGCCCGGCTGCACCGTGTCCTGGACGGCCTGGACTCGATGCGCACGGTACCCGCCCCGGCAGCCGTCGGCGGCAGGCGCGGCCCCGTCCCCAGCAGCCCCGGCATTCCCAGGGGCTCCGCCCCGGTCGGCGGCTTCGCGGGAAGCCCCGGCCCGGTCGGCGGATCTGTCAAGGGCCCCGGTACGGCCGGTGCCTCCGGCCCCGACCGTGCCGCGTTCCCCGCCGACGCCGGGGTGCCCACGCTGGCCCGTGTCGTCGAGTATCTGGCCGGCCGGGACGACGACGGCGAGGAGCTCGCGGCCGGGATCAGTGCCGAGGTGGCCCGGGAGGAGGCGGCGGCCCGGCGCAGCCCCCCGTCCGCCGCCGCGCCGACATCGCCGGGCGCCCCGGGCGGCGTCAACGTGGGCGGGGACGTCCTGGGCTCCTGGGGGCCCGTACCCCTCCCGCTCTTCCCGCTCCTGCCGCATCGCACGGGTACGGAGCTGCTCGCCGACCATGTCGCGGCGATGGTCTGCTGCGCCGCCGTCGACACGGCCGGCGCGACCCCCGGCCTCGACTGGCTCGACGGCCCGGCCCTGCTGGTCGACGGCGCGCGCCGGGCGGACCTGGGCGGCCCCGTCCTCAGCCTGGTCGAGGACGGGGACGCCGAGCCGCTGCGCTCCTGGCTGGCCTCGGTCGGCGTTCGGACCGACAAGCCCGTCCGACTCGTCTGAACGCCCCGACCGCGAGCGCCCCGGCTGAGCCCCCGATCGCGAACGCCCCGACTGAGCCTCCCCGACCGCGAGCGCCCGACCGTGAATCCCCCCGCCTGCGGCGCTTGCCGTACCCGGGTCTCGTCCGTGCCCCCGGCCCCGGTGAGGGGTCGGTTCAGCAACACCTCGCCCGACGCAGAGGGCATCAATGGCATCTGAGGCATCAGTGGCATCCAGGATGCCTGCGATTTCTGGGACATCTGGTGTGTCTATGGCATCTATGTCACCTATGCCATCTACGGCATCTATGCCATCCGATCCATCGTGGTTCGGTGTGTCGATGCCTCAAAATTCGGAAGTGTACGTTCCGTTCACGTCAATTCGCGACGAACGGTGATGGAGTGCATGCGTTATGTGATGTGCTGGGGATCGACGCTGACAGTCGGCGCGTCACCGTCGGTGCGTCACCGTCGGTGCGTCGATGACGCACGTCCGAAATCGACCACCGCTGACGGTCGACATGGTGAACGGCGAACGGGAGCACGGGCGACCGGCGATCCGCGGACAACGGTCGGGGAGCGGACCGACGGCCAGGGGCCGAAGCCAACGGCCAAGGGGCGACGGTCCAGACGACGGCCCAACGGCCGGTGGTCATCGGCGGACGGCCGCCGACCGGCAGCGGCGGCCGGTCAAACAGTCCCACTGTTGTCGCGGGGGACCGAGGGAGGGAAGCGGTATGGGGGCCGAGCACATTCGTCGATGGGAGTCGGGTGCCCTGGCGCACGCCGTCTCGGATCCTTTCGGCCAAGGGCCCCTGCCCTGGCTGCGCGGCAGTGAGAACTACTTCGACGACACCGGGCACATGGTTCCCTGGTACGCGGATCCCACCCTGGCCCGTTCCACCGACGGCGGCACCCGCACGGCCGACGACGTGCACCGCCAGATCAAGGGCTTCGTTTCCACCGGCGCCGCCGCCCCCGGCGAGGCGATCGACTTCCACATCACCGTGGACCCGCCGCAGCAGTTCTCCGTGGACATCTATCGCATCGGCCACTACGGCGGCGACGGTGCCGCCAAGGTCACCACGAGTCCCCGGCTTCCCGGCATCGTCCAGCCCGCCCCGCTCACCGCCGACCGCACGGTCTCCTGCCACCACTGGTGGCAGTCGTGGCGGTTGCAGATCCCCACGTACTGGTCGATCGGCGCGTACGTCGCCGTGCTCACCACGGCCGACGGGTACCGCTCCCACATCCCGTTCACGATTCGCGACGACCGCCCGGCCGATCTGCTGCTGGTCCTCCCGGACGTCACCTGGCAGGCGTACAACCTCTACCCGGAGGACGGGCGCACCGGCGCCAGCCTGTACCACGCCTGGGACGGGCGGGGTCGCCTCCTGGGCGAGGAGGACGCCGCGGTCACCGTCTCCTTCGACCGCCCCTACGCGGGCGCGGGTCTGCCGCTCCACGTCGGCCACGCCTATGACTTCATCCGCTGGGCCGAGCGATACGGCTACGACGTCGCGTACGCCGAGACCCGTGACCTGCACGCGGGTCGGATCGACCCGAGCCGCTACCGGGGACTGATCTTCCCCGGCCACGACGAGTACTGGTCGGCGCCCATGCGCCGCACCGCGGAGGAAGCCCGCGACGGTGGTACCTCGCTCGTCTTCCTCTCCGCCAACACCATGTACTGGCAGGTCAACCTCGCCCCGTCCGCGTCCGGGGTCCCGGACCGGCTGCTCATCTGCCGCAAGCGCCAGGGGCCGGGAAAACCCGTGCTCTGGCGCGAGATCGACCGCCCCGAACAGCAGCTCCTGGGCATCCAGTACGCCGGACGGGTCCCCGACCCGCACCCCCTCGTCGTACGGAACGCCGAGCACTGGCTGTGGGAGGCGACGGGTGCGGGGGAAGGGGACGAGATCGACGGACTGGTCGCGGGCGAGGCCGACCGCTACTTTCCGCGCACCGCACTCCCCGAGCACGACAGCCGCATCCTGCTCGCCCACTCCCCGTACCAGGACAGCGAAGGGGCCACCCGCCACCAGGAGACCTCGCTGTACCGGGCCCCGTCCGGCGCGCTCGTCTTCGCCTCCGGCACCTTCGCCTGGTCACCGGCGCTGGACCGTCCCGGCCATGTGGACCCCCGCATCCAGCGAGCCACGGCCAATCTCCTGGACCGCATCTGCAAACGGGACTGAGACGGGGGCCCCGCCCGCATGCCTCCCAGCGCCGCCCGTCCGCCCCGCCCGGCCGGGGCCTGCACGCCTTCCAGCACCGCCCGCGCGTCTTGCCGGCGCCTGCACGCCTCCCAGCACCGCCCGCGCGTCCCGCCAGTGCCCGCACGCCCCCCGCAGTACCACCGACCGTCCGTCCGGCGGCCTCGCGCCTCGCAGGCCGACGCCCGTCGCCCCCGCCCCGTACCGCAATCCCGCGCACGTCCCCCGGATGCCTCATCCGCCCGCATGCCCCCGCTCCACCCCACCGCACCCCGATACGGGAGAATCGGAACGACTCCTGGATCAACCTACGCGGAGGCAGCGTGTCCGGATTCGTAGAAAAACCCAATCCCGTGCAGGTTCCGGGGCTCACCCACCTCCACACCGGCAAGGTGCGTGACCTGTACCAGAACGAGGCGGGCGACCTCGTCATGGTCGCCAGCGACCGTATCTCCGCGTACGACTGGGTCCTGCCCACCGAGATCCCGGACAAGGGCCGCGTCCTCACGCGGCTCTCCCTGTGGTGGTTCGACCAGCTCGTCGATCTCATCCCGAACCATGTCCTGTCCACGGAGGTACCCGCCGGAGCCCCCGCCGACTGGGAAGGCCGCACGCTGGTCTGCAAGTCGCTGCGGATGGTTCCGGTCGAGTGCGTGGCCCGCGGCTACCTCACCGGCTCCGGCCTCGTCGAGTACAACGAGTCCCGCACGGTCTGCGGTCTCGCGCTCCCCGAGGGCCTCGCCGACGGCTCGGAACTCCCCGCGCCGATCTTCACCCCCGCCACGAAGGCGGCGGTCGGCGACCACGACGAGAACGTGAGCTACGAGGAGGTGGCCCGGCAGGTCGGTGCGGAGACCGCCGCCCAGCTGCGCCGCGCCACGCTGGACGTGTACGGCAGGGCCCGCGACATCGCGCGTGAGCGCGGGATCATCCTCGCCGACACGAAGTTCGAGTTCGGGTTCGCCCCCACCGCCGACGGCGGCGAGGAGCTGATCATCGCGGACGAGGTGCTGACGCCGGACTCCTCGCGCTTCTGGCCCGCCGCCGACTGGGAGCCGGGCAGGTCCCAGCCCAGTTATGACAAGCAGTTCGTCCGGGACTGGCTGACCTCGCCGGCCTCGGGCTGGGACCGCGGGAGCGAGCAGCCGCCCCCGGCGCTTCCCCAGGAGATCGTGGACGCGACCCGGGCAAAGTACCTGGAGGCGTACGAACTCCTCACCGGTACTGCCTGGAAGTGAGCAGCCGGGTACCCGGCCACCGGCCGGGTACCCGCCGCGCCACATCAGAACCGGAAGGCGTCCCGGGCAGAAAGCGCCCGGACCGGAACGCACCTGGGCCGGAACGCCGAGAAGCCCCGACCGAGAGGTCGGGGCTTCTCCTTCAACCGAGCGGACGACCAGGTTCGAACTGGCGACCTCAACCTTGGCAAGGTTGCGCTCTACCAACTGAGCTACGTCCGCGAGCGCCGAAGCGCGAGCACCACTATACCCAACCCCGCTCGCGTGCGAGACGCACCGCCGCATGACGGTTCTCCACGCCGAGCTTCGAGACCGCCGCCGAGAGGTAGTTCCGCACCGTTCCCTGGGACAGCGAGGCCCGTTCGGCGATCTCCGTGACCGGTGCCCCGTCGGCCGCCAGCTCCAGCACCTCGGCCTCGCGCGCGGTGAGCGGCGAGTCCCCGGCGGAGATGGCGTCAGCCGCCAACTCCGGGTCCACGTAACGGTTTCCGGCGTGCACGGTGCGGATGATGTCGGCCAGCTGCCGGGCGCTGACGGTCTTCGGCACAAAGGCCCGGACGCCCGCCGCGAGCGCCCGTTTCAGATGCCCCGGCCGCCCGTGACTCGTCACGATCATCGTGCGGCAGCCGGGCAGTTCGGCCCGCAGGGATGTGGCGACATTCACACCGTCGGCGCCCGGCATCTGAAGGTCGAGGACCGCCACATCGGGGCGATGGGCCCGCGCCATGGCCAGGGCCTCCGGACCGGTCGCCGCCTCCGCGACCACCACGAGGTCGTCCTCCAGGGCGAGCAGCGCGGCCAGGGCGCCCCGGATCAGATGCTCGTCGTCCGCGAGCAGCACCCGTACGGCCGTCATCGTCGTTCCTCCACAAGGTCCTCGCCCACATCCGGGCCCCCTTCCGTGCCCGAACAGCCGCCCGCGCCTGAAGCCGTGCCTGAAGCCGTGCCTGAAGCCGCGCCCGAGACCCGGGAAGACGGAGGGGCAGCGAGAGAAGGAGCCGAAGAATCAGAAGAGGAAGAAGCCGAAGCGGGGGGAGAAGCCGCAGAGGCGGCAGGGGAGACAGCGGAGACAGAGACGACAGAGGAGACAGAGACGACAGAGGAGGCGGAGGGAGAAGTCGGGGAAGAGGCGGCAGAGAGCGGGATGTGTGTCGTCAGCCGAAACACCCCGCCCCCCGCCGGGCCCGCGTCCAGCGAGCCGTTGAGCGCGCGCAGCCGCTCCCGCAGCCCGGCCAGCCCGGAGCCGCCCGTTCCGTCGGAGGAGGGCGGCGCCCCGTCGTTCTCCACCTCCAGCACCACGTCGTCCACCGTCGTCCGCAGCCGGATCGTGCAGTGCCGAGGGTCGCCGTGGCGCAGCACATTGGTCGCCGCCTCCCGTACGACCCAGCCGAGCGCCGACCGTACGGGCGCGGGCAGTTCGGCGCTCAGTTCCCCCGTCACCTCGCAACCGATCCCGGCCGCCTTCAACACCCCTTGGGCGCCGGCCAGTTCCGTCGCCAGGTCGGCCTCCCGGTATCCCCGTACGATGTCCCGCACCTCCTGCTGGGATCTGCGGGCGATCTGCATCACCTCGGCCATCTGGTCCACGGCCGCCGGCTTGCCGCGCTGCGCCAGCTCCACCGCCAACTCGCTCTTCAGCGCGATCACGGCAAGGTTCCGGCCCAGGACGTCGTGCATGTCCCGCCCGAACCTCAGCCGCTCCTCGGCGACCGCCAGTCGCGCCTGCAGATCCCGGGCCTCCTCGGCCTGCCACATCACGCTCAGACTCCAGACACTCGGCCGTACGGAGACCAGGACCAGCAGGGTTCCGAAGAGCGTCGCGGGCGCTATCCCGGCCAGGACGCCGCCCCGCACCCCCACCGCGGCGAACACGCCGACGTTCAGCGCGGCGAGGGCGAGCGACTGGAGCAGAAAGGTGCGGACCCGGACCAGCACGACCTGGTTGATCACGAACGGCAACGGGATGATCATGACCATCAGGACCAGTCCGCCCGTCCCGAGCCCGTCCAGGCCGACCAGTGCCGCCAGCACTCCCAGGCTCAGCAGCATCAGCGCCAGAGGTGTCGACTGCCGCCGCCGGGGGAAGGGGGCGGCCCCGAGATAGTGCAGGCACGAGGGCCGAACGTTCCGGGTGCTCAGCACGCACTGCGCGAGGCTCAGCAGCAGGAACACGGCACCCAGCGCCTTCGCCACCGGCGTATGGCGGAGTTCCACGGTGAAAGGCAGGCCTCCCCACGACAGGGTGAAGACCCAGGGGATCGCCGAGATGGTCACCCGGTAATACAGGTCGATCCGTTCCAGCTTGCTGCGTTGCCGCCAGCTGTGTCGCCAATCCCGTACACGCATCCCTACGGCCGTCCTCCGCCGGTGAATCCTTCGTCAGCGTCGGGGCTCCCAACGGAACCACCGCTGCACAGCAAACACGGCGAACACGGTCCATGCCAGTGCGGCGATTCCGGCCCTGAGCAGGTCGGACCCGTCGACCCCGCCCAGCCACCCCGCCCGCACGAGCGTCATCACACCGGTCACCGGCAGTAGTTCGCACACGGATGCCACCCGGTCCGGCAGCACCTCCAGCGGTACGAAGAGTCCCGAGCCGATCATCGAGACGAGGAACAGCGGCAGGGTGGTGATCTGCGAGGTCTGTACCGTCCGGGTCGCCACGGAGGTGAGGGCGGCCAGGGCGGCCAGCAGGACCGACCCCGACAGCATGCCCGCGATGAACAGCTCCGGTCGTTTTGGCGCCCCGAGACCGAAGGCCGCGGCACCGGCCAGCACCATCAGCGCGGTCTGCACCAGCGCCAGCACGACCGACGGCAGCGCCGTCCCGGTGAGGATCTCCCAGTCGGTGACCTCGCCCGTGCGCAGCCGCTTCAGGACCAGGTCCTCGCGCCGCGCGACGTACGCGGCGACCAGGTTCATGTATACGACCTGCATCAGCACCATGCCGATGCCTCCGGTGAGCGCCATCCCGGTGACGGTCAGCCCGGTCCCGCCCAGGTCGATCCGCTCCAGCGTCGTCTTCATCGCCAGGACCATCGCCAGGGGCACCAGCAGCGCGACGAAGACCGCTGTCCGGTTCCGGGCCAGGAGGACGAGCTCGGCCTGCCCGAGCGCCCACAGCCGCCCCACCGTCGTCGTACGCGGCCGGTCGACCGTCGTGCCTCGCTCGGTCGTCATGCGCCGTTCAGCCGTCGTCGTGCCGGTCATGCGGCAGCCGCCTTCCGTGTCTCGGGTTCCGACACGCTCTGCGCGATGTCGAGGAACGCCTCTTCGAGCGAGGCCGACCGGGCGTCGAGCCCGTGCAGCCGCACGTCCGACTGCCGCGCCCAGAGCAGTAGTTCGGTGAGCGAGTCCTGCAAGGCATGGGTGCGGATCTCGATCAGGCGCCCGTGGGCGGCCGCCCGCAGCCCCAGGGGGAGCCGGGCCGCCGGTACGTCCTCGGGCAGTTCGAAACGGATGCGGGCGGGGCGGGCGGCCGTCACCTCGGCGGGCGTACCGGCCGTCACGATCCGCCCCCGGTGCATGATCGCCAGCCGGTCGGCGAGGCTCTCCGCCTCCTCCAGATAGTGCGTGGTGAGCAGGACGGTGGTCCCGCCGTCGCGCAGTTCCCGTACCAATTCCCAGGTCTCGCGCCGTCCCTCGGCGTCCAGTCCGGTGGTCGGCTCGTCCAGGAACAGCACCTCGGGCCGGCCGAGCAGCGCCAGCGCGAGGTCCAGACGGCGCCGTTCGCCGCCGGAGAGCTGCTTGACCCGTACGCGCGCCCGATGGGCGAGCCCGACGAGGTCCAGCGCCTCCCCGGTCGGCCGGGCGCCGCTGGTGCAGCCCGCCCACATCCGCAGGGTCTCGACCACGGTCAGCTCGGACGGGAAGCCGCCCTCCTGGAGCATCACCCCGATCCGCGGCCGGACGGCGGCGCGCTCGCGGTACGGGTCGTGGCCGAGCACGCGCACGGTGCCGCCGTCGGGAGCGGCCAGGCCCTCCAGGAGCTCGACGGTGGAGGTCTTTCCGGCGCCGTTCGTGCCGAGCAGAGCGAAGAGCTCGCCGCGCCCGACGGAGAAGGAGATACCGCCCACGGCCTCGAAGCCGCCGGTGTAGCGCCGTCGCACCTCGCGGGCCTCGATCACGGAGTCGGCCCCGGGACCGGTCCCGGGATCGATCGCGGGGGCAGCCGCAGGACCGGTCATGGGCCCGGGAGCGGAGTCGGCGGCGGGTTCGCCCAGGGGCCCGGCGTCCGGGCGGGCTGTGATGTCTGCCATGCCGCTGCCTGGGCGGGCGGCGGCCTCGTTGCGGTCTCTCCTCATGCCTACAGACTTCCGCCGGGTCCTCACCGCGAGCAGTGCGCGCTGTCATCACTGCTCATGACAAACGTCATGGCGTTGCGCCGGGGCGGGCCGGCGCCGGGCGGCCCGTTGACCGGTGTGCTCTCAGGACCGGTAAACCCGGATCAGCCGATTCCTGACCGGAGCCGACGGCTTCTTGAGAAGAGAGCACGAAGAGGGCCCCGGTCGATTTTGACCGGGGCCCTCATTTTCATCAAGAGCGGACGACGAGATTCGAACTCGCGACCCTCACCTTGGCAAGGTGATGCTCTACCAACTGAGCCACGTCCGCATTGCTTCGCTCATCATACTCCTCACAGGGAGTACTTCCGTGCGATGTGACCACCACTCTACCTGATCCATCGCAATGGTCGGTAGGAGTGAGGCAGAGCGGGTGACAGGAATTGCACACTGCGCCTTCCCCCTGGAAGGGGGATGTTCTACTACTGAACTACACCCGCACGCTGCTTGGGGTTTGGCTTTTTGGCCTTGCCCCTCGGCGTGCTCCAGACTTTAGCCGACCTGTGGGGGTGGAGCGCAAGTCGGTGATCATGCGGCGGTGCCCGAGCGGGCCGGAACGGCCGCCCCGGGCGCGGGCCTCGCCCGGGGCAGGCAGCTGAACGGGTGGGTGAGCGGGTCCGGGGCGGCGGCCTGGCAAGCCCCTGCCCGCGTGTCCGCAGGGCAGGGCGGACGCCCAGCCGCGGATGCCTGCACCGGTCGGCGCTCACCTCGGTCCGAGCGCTCACCCAGGTCCGAGCGATCACCCTGGCCCGTACGGGCCAGGGTGATCGCTCGGACCGGAGTCTGTTCGAACGGGCCCTGTGCCGAGAAGCCGGGGCCCACCGCCGGACCGGGGCACACGGGCGGCCACCCGGACGCACGGCCGGGCGCGGCGGTGCGGACGCCCGCCGCTCAGCCGGCCGCGCGGAACGCCTCGTAGACCTTCTTGGGGATGCGGCCGCGGGCCGGCACCTCCATCTGGTGCGAGCGGGCCCAGGCGCGCACGGCCGCCGGGTCGGGCTCGAGCGAGGTGTGCCGGTACGACGTGGGCTTCCTGCCGCGCTTGCCGGTGCTCGTCTGCTTTCGGCCCGCCGACACGTACGGTGCCAGCGCCTTGCGCAGTTTCTTTGCATTGGACGCATTGAGGTCGATCTCGTACGACTTCCCGTCCAGGCCGAAGATGACCGTTTCCGTCGCGGATCCCCCGTCGATGTCGTCGGAGAGCGTGACCACTACGCGCTGAGCCACGGATATCGGTCCTTTCCTGCGGCGTCGGCGCGTTTGACACGCGCCGATGTCGGCCTTCCGCTCGTCGGGCGGATGTGAGCCCGCCGAGCGGATGCGAGTCGACCGGTATCGACTGTTCGGCCGACCGGTGTCGATTGTTTAGGGGCAATACTGCATTCCCCGGTAATCATTTGTACAGCGGTCGGCGCCGCATTGTGAAGTCGAGCCAATTGTCTCCGCGTGTCAGCCTTCTATGTGTGTCTTCGGTGAGGAATCTTTTCGCAGATTTTTCCCCGGGGTTGTCGAGGCCAATATCACACCGTGATCGGCGTCCGGGATGTCTACCCGCGTAGAATCTCAGGCCGGGTACGCTGAGGGAAGCTGCGGGGGTCAGGGGAGCCCCCCGGAGAACCAGTCGCACCACACCACACGGGAGTGCCAGTGGCACGCGTCGTAGTCGACGTCATGCTCAAGCCCGAGATCCTCGACCCGCAGGGACAGGCGGTGCAACGCGCACTGCCCCGTCTCGGCTTCGAGGGAATCGCGGACGTACGTCAGGGAAAGCGTTTTGAGCTGGAGGTCGAGGGGCCGGTCGACGACGCCGCCCTCGCCCGCATTCACGAGATGGCTGAGACTTTCCTCGCCAACACCGTCATCGAGGACTTCTCCGTGAAGGTGGAGAAGGCCGAGGAGTCCAAGTGACTGCTCGTATCGGAGTCGTCACCTTTCCCGGCACGCTCGACGACAGGGACAGCCTGAGGGCCGTACGCGTCGCGGGTGCCGAACCCGTATCGCTGTGGCACCGCGACAAGGACCTGCACCAGGTCGACGCGGTCATCCTGGCCGGTGGTTTCTCGTACGGCGACTATCTGCGGGCCGGTGCGATCTCCCGCTTCTCGCCCGTCATGGAGACGATCATCGAGCAGGCCCGTGCGGGGATGCCGGTGCTCGGCATCTGCAACGGTTTCCAGATCCTGACCGAGGCGCACCTGCTGCCCGGCGCGATGCTGCGGAACGACCACCTGCACTTCATCTGCCGCGACCAGAAGCTCCGCGTCGAGAACGCGGAGACCGCCTGGACCTCGGACTACTCCGCGGGCCAGGAGATCTCCGTACCGCTCAAGAACATGGACGGACGGTACGTCGCCGACGAGCGCGTGCTCGACGAGCTGGAGGCGGAGGGCCGGGTCGCCTTCCGCTACCTGGACAAGAACCCGAACGGCTCGCTGCGCGACATCGCGGGCATCACCAACGCCGCGGGCAACGTCGTCGGCCTGATGCCGCACCCGGAGCACGCCGTCGAGCCGCTGATCGGAACCGGCCGCACCGACGGACTCGGTTTCTTCACCTCGATCATCAAGAAGCTGGTCAACGCATGAGCCTGGATACGGTCAAGCACGCGGCCGGGACCCCGGACGTCGAGCAGCCCTGGAAGGACCTCGGCCTCAAGGAGGACGAGTACGCCCGGATCCGCGAGATCCTGGGCCGCCGCCCCACCGGCGCCGAGCTCGCCATGTACTCCGTGATGTGGTCCGAGCACTGCTCGTACAAGAGCAGCAAGGTCCACCTCAAGCAGTTCGGCGAGAAGGCCCCCGCCAACGACGCGATGCTCGTCGGCATCGGCGAGAACGCCGGTGTGGTCGACGTCGGCCAGGGCTACGCGGTCACCTTCAAGGTCGAGTCGCACAACCACCCCTCGTACATCGAGCCCTACCAGGGCGCGGCGACCGGCATCGGTGGCATCGTCCGCGACATCCTCGCCATGGGTGCCCGCCCGGTCGCGGTCGTCGACCCGCTGCGCTTCGGCGCCGCCGACCACCCCGACACCAAGCGCGTCCTGCCGGGCGTCGTCGCGGGCATCGGCGGCTACGGCAACTGCCTGGGGCTGCCGAACATCGGCGGCGAGGTCGTCTTCGACGCCTGCTACCAGGGCAACCCGCTGGTCAACGCCGGCTGCATCGGCGTGATGAAGCACGAGGACATCCACCTGGCCAAGGCGTCCGGCCCCGGCAACAAGGTGATCCTCTACGGCGCCCGCACCGGCGGCGACGGCATCGGTGGCGTCTCGGTCCTGGCCTCCGAGACCTTCGACGACACCAAACCCGCCAAGCGCCCGGCCGTCCAGGTCGGCGACCCGTTCCAGGAGAAGCTCCTCATCGAGTGCACCCTGGAGGTCTTCAAGGAGAAGCTCGTCGCGGGCATCCAGGACCTCGGCGGCGCCGGGCTCTCCTGCGCCACGTCCGAGCTGGCCTCCGCGGGATCCGGCGGCATGCGGGTCGAGCTGGACACCGTGCCGCTGCGCGACTCCTCGCTCTCGCCCGAGGAGATCCTCATGAGCGAGTCGCAGGAGCGCATGTGCGCGATCGTCGAGCCGCAGCACGTCGACCGCTTCCTGGAGATCTGCGAGAAGTGGGACGTCATCGCCACTGTCATCGGTGAGGTGACCGAGGGCGAGCGTCTGGAGATCTTCTGGCACGGCGAGCAGATCGTGGACGTCCCGCCGCGCTCGGTCGCCCACGAGGGCCCGACGTACCACCGTCCGTACGCCCGCCCGTCCTGGCAGGACGCGCTCCAGGCGGACGACGCGGGCAGGCTGGCCCGCCCGGCGGGCGGCGCCGAGCTGCGCGAGCAGGTCCTCAGGCTGGTCGCCTCCCCGAACCAGGCGTCGAAGTCCTGGATCACCGACCAGTACGACCGGTTCGTGCAGGGCAACACCGTGCTCGCGATGCCCGAGGACGCCGGCATCGTCCGGATCGACGAGGAGTCGAACCTGGGCGTGGCCATGGCGACCGACGGCAACGGCCGGTACGCCAAGCTCGACCCGTACACCGGCGCGCAGCTCGCGCTGGCGGAGGCGTACCGCAACGTCGCCGCCACGGGCGCCAAGCCGCTCGCCGTCTCGGACTGCCTGAACTTCGGCTCGCCGGAGGACCCGGACGTCATGTGGCAGTTCGCCGAGGCCACCCGCGGTCTCGCGGACGCCTGTCTGGAGCTGGGCACACCGGTCACGGGCGGCAATGTGTCGCTGTACAACCAGACCGGTGAGACGGCGATCCACCCGACGCCGGTCGTGGCCGTGCTCGGTGTGATCGACGACGTCAGCCGGCGCACGCCGGTCGCCTTCGCGCAGGAGGGCCAGCTTCTCTACCTGCTGGGCGAGACCCGTGAGGAGTTCGGCGGCTCGGCGTGGTCCGAGGTCGTCCACGGCCACCTGGGCGGCCTGCCGCCCCAGGTCGACCTGGGGCGCGAGAAGCTGCTCGCCGAGATCCTGATCTCGGCCTCCCGCGACGGCATGATCGACGCGGCGCACGACCTCTCCGACGGCGGTCTGATCCAGGCGGTCACCGAGTCCTGCCTGCGCGGCGGGAACGGCGCCCGGCTGGTCGTACCGGACGGTCTGGACGCGTTCACGTTCCTCTTCTCCGAGTCGGCGGGGCGCGCGATCGTCTCCGTGCCGCGCAGCGAGGAGCTCCGCTTCAACGACATGTGCGGAGCCCGCGGTCTGCCCGCCACCCGGATCGGTGTCGTGGACGGTGACGGGATCGAGGTCCAGGGCGAGTTCGGCATCCCGCTGAGCGAGCTGCGCACCGCGCACGAGGAGACCATTCCGGCCCTGCTCGCCTGACGGAGGTCCGTCCGTGAAGGCCGCGGCCCCGCCCCGTTCCGTTTCGGTCCGGGGCGGGGCCGCGGCCCATGGGCCCGTACGTGTGCCCCGTGGTCCGCGCCGGGCCGTACGCGCCCGCGGCGTGCGGGGAGAACGTCCGCACATGGCCCGCGGAGGCGCGCGAAATGGTATTTACTGAGGCAATAATTACTCTCGGTGTAAATTTCATCCTGGTAAAGTGACGGCATGACCGAGGGGATGAGCCTGCGGGAGCGCAAGAAGCTCCGGACGCGTCACCGTCTGCTGGCCGCGGCCACCGAACTCTTCGCCGAGCGGGGCTTCGACAAGGTGTCGGTCGCCGAGATCGCCGAGGCGGCCGAGGTGTCGAAGATGACGGTCTTCAATTACTTCGGAGGCAAGGAGGACCTGGTCCTCGCGCCCATGGCGGAGCACACCGGCGATGTCGCGCGGGTAGTACGAGAGCGGGCTCCCGGCGAGTCCGCCCTGTCCGCCGTGCGCGGGCAGTTCCTGGAGGCCATCGAGCACCGCGATCCCTCGGTCGGCATGAGCGACCTGCCCATGGTGCTCACCGTGCGCCGGCTGATCCAGGAGACGCCGGCCCTGATCATCCGCGCGCACGCGCTCTCCATGCGCTCCCACGAGCTGCTCGCCGAGGTCCTGGTGGAGGAGGCGCAGGAGCCGTCCATCGCCCGGGTCGCGGCGGCCCAGCTGATCAGCACCCGCAACTCCCTCATCCACGCGAACCAGTTGCGGCTGCTGGCCGGCGAGGCGGCGGACGCGATCGCCGGGGACGCGGCCACCCTCGCCGAGCGCGGTTTCGACCTGCTCGCACACGGCCTGGGCGACTTCGCGATCCGGCACTGAGGCGCCCGTCGCCCCGGCCCTCGCCCCCGCCCCCCGTGTCCGGTCCGCCGGCGGGCCGGAGGATCCCGTGCGCCGGGCCGCAGGCCGTAGGCTCCCGGGCATGCCGCCGTCCCAGAAACGCGCCCGCCGCTATGACCCGGTCCGGACCCGCAATGCGGTCCTGGCTCAGTTCACGCATGTCCGGGAGGCCGTTCGCACGCTGACGCCCGAGCAGCTCTCCCTGCCGACCCGGCTCGGCGAGCGGGCGAGCGTGCGTGAACTCGCCGCCCATGTGGTCCTGACGCTCTCGCAGGTCGCGCGGAAACTGGAACAGCCCGAGCCCGCCCCGCCGAAGTCCGGCGCCGGTGCGGCGCTTCTCGCCTGGCCGCTCTCGCCCGCGGACCGGGCCGGGCACCTCGTCGCCGAGGCCCGAGCACTCGCCGCTCAGCACTCCGATCTGGACGGACTGTTCGGGGAGGCCGCCGCACGGTTCGAGGCGCTGGTGTCCCGCGCGGGCGGCGAACGGCCGGTGCCGACGGGGGTCGGGACGATGCGGCTGACGGACTATCTCGTGACCCGCGCCGTCGAGCTCGTCGTGCACACCGACGATCTGAACGAGGCGGCCGGCCTCGACATCCCGTACGACCGGCAGGCGCTCGCCGCCTGCACGCGGCTGCTCGCCGACGCCCTCGCGGAGAAGGCACCGGGCGGTTCGGTCGAGGTGCGGGTGCCGCCGTTCGCCGTGGTCCAGTGCGTGCAGGGCCCCAAGCACACCCGAGGCACCCCGCCCAACGTCGTCGAGACCGACCCGCTCACCTGGATCAGGCTCGCCACCGGCCGTACCGAATGGGCGCGGGCCCTCGACGCCGCGCGGGTGGCCGCGAGCGGCGAGCGTGCCGACCTCTCCCCCCTTCTGCCTCTGAGAGGGACTGAGCGGCCCGGAACCTCCGTGTTCCCGAGGGGCTGAGCGACCCGGAACGCTTCTACCTCTGAGAGGTTGAGGGGCTGAACGGGCCGGCCGACCGGTGTTCGGGGCCGGCCGATGCGACCGGGGTGGACCGAGCCGACCCGGGACCGGCCGGCTCCGAACGGAGAAACCGGTCGGCTTCGAACGGAGAAAGAGGGCGAAGAGGCGCAGCGGTGAGCGGCCCGGCCGGACGCGCCGAGCGGTGAGACACGGCCCCGCACCCCCGCCGACCGGGCGACACGACCCGTTCCGGTGTGAGCCTCGCCACGAAACGCGCGTTCGGCCGGGTTCCCCGGTGGGCCATCGGCCGGTTCACCGAGCGCCACCATCCGGCCCGACGGAGCACCAGCCCCGGGTGGCCGGAAATCGCTGGTATCGCCGCGTTGATCCGCGCAACCGCCGTCCCGTGGCCGATCCCTACCCTGTCCCGTGCCCCCCTCGCGCCGCCCCTTCGGACACGCTCCGTGACCGAGTGGGAGGGTGCCGGGACCGCCTCCGGAAGCGCTTCCACGATGGCCCACGGCCATATCCCGAATTCGGACCAGTGGTCGATCTCGCCTACACTCGGTGGCGTGCCTCGTGGTGATGGACGACTCAGCCACGACCTGCTCCCCGGAGAGAAGGGCCCCCAGGACGCATGTGGCGTCTTCGGTGTCTGGGCTCCCGGCGAAGAGGTCGCCAAGCTCACCTATTTCGGACTGTATGCCCTGCAGCACCGTGGACAGGAGTCCGCGGGCATCGCAGTGAGCAACGGGTCGCAGATCCTGGTCTTCAAGGACATGGGACTGGTCTCGCAGGTCTTCGACGAAACCTCCCTGGGATCTCTTCAGGGTCACATCGCCGTCGGCCATGCCCGTTACTCCACCACCGGTGCCTCCGTGTGGGAGAACGCGCAGCCGACCTTCCGCGCCACCGCCAACGGCTCGATCGCCCTGGGACACAACGGCAATCTGGTCAATACGGCCCAGCTCGCCGAAATGGTCGCGGACCTGCCCCGCACGGACGGCCGCGCCACCCAGGTGGCCGCGACGAACGACACCGACCTGGTGACCGCGCTGCTCGCCGGCCAGACCGACGAGGACGGCAAGCCGCTCGGGGTCGAGCAGGCCGCCGCGAAGGTGCTCCCGGACGTGAAGGGCGCCTTCTCCCTCGTCTTCATGGACGAGCAGACCCTCTACGCCGCCCGTGACCCGCAGGGCGTCCGCCCGCTGGTCCTCGGCCGTCTGGAGCGCGGCTGGGTGGTGGCCTCGGAGAGCGCCGCGCTCGACATCTGCGGCGCGAGCTTCGTCCGCGAGATCGAGCCGGGCGAGCTGATCGCCATCGACGAGAACGGATTGCGCACCTCGCGCTTCGCGGAAGCGAAGCCCAAGGGCTGCGTCTTCGAGTACGTCTACCTGGCCCGCCCCGACACCGACATCGCCGGGCGCAACGTCTACCTCTCCCGGGTGGAGATGGGCCGCAGACTGGCCGCCGAGGCCCCGGTCGAGGCCGACCTGGTCATAGCGACCCCGGAGTCCGGCACCCCCGCCGCCATCGGCTACGCGGAGGCCAGCGGAATCCCGTTCGGCGCCGGACTGGTCAAGAACGCCTACGTCGGCCGGACCTTCATCCAGCCGTCGCAGACCATCCGCCAGCTGGGCATCCGCCTCAAGCTGAACCCGCTCAAGGAAGTCATCAAGGGCAAGCGCCTCGTCGTCGTCGACGACTCGATCGTCCGCGGCAACACCCAGCGCGCCCTGGTCCGGATGCTCCGCGAGGCGGGCGCCGCCGAGATCCACATCCGGATCTCCTCCCCGCCGGTCAAGTGGCCCTGCTTCTTCGGCATCGACTTCGCGACCCGCGCCGAACTGATCGCCAACGGCATGTCGGTCAAGGAGATCGGCGCGTCGATCGGCGCGGACTCGCTCGCGTACATCTCGCTCGACGCCATGGTCGAGGCGACGACGATCGCCAAGCCGGACCTCTGCCGTGCCTGCTTCGACGGCGAGTACCCGATGGAGCTGCCGGATCCGGAGCTGCTCGGCAAGCAACTGCTGGAGACCGAGCTGGCGGCAGGCCCTGCGGCGACCGCCGCGTCCGACGCCCTGCGTCGTCCGTGACGGCCGGTCGTACCCCCTGGCCCACCAGCCCCGTATCTCCACACGAAAGATCCCAGGCCATGTCTGAGACAACAGGTGCTTCCTACGCGGCAGCGGGCGTCGATATCGAGGCCGGCGACCGCGCCGTCGAGCTGATGAAGGAGTGGGTGAAGAAGACCCGCCGTCCCGAGGTCGAGGGCCTCGGTGGCCTCGGCGGCTTCGCCGGGCTCTTCGACGCCTCCGCCCTCAAGCGGTACGAGCGTCCGCTGCTCGCCTCCGCCACCGACGGCGTCGGCACCAAGGTCGACCTCGCCCGCAAGATGGGCGTGTACGACACCATCGGCCGCGACCTCGTCGGCATGGTCGTCGACGACCTGGTCGTCTGCGGCGCCGAACCGCTCTTCATGACCGACTACATCTGCGTGGGCAAGGTCTACCCCGAGCGGGTCGCGGCGATCGTCAAGGGCATCGCCGAGGGCTGCGTCCTCGCGGGCTGCGCCCTGGTCGGTGGCGAGACCGCCGAGCACCCGGGGCTGCTGGGGCCGGACGACTTCGATGTCGCGGGCGCCGGTACGGGCGTGGTCGAGGCCGACCGGCTGCTCGGCCCGGACCGCATCCGCCAGGGTGACGTGGTCATCGCCATGGCGTCGTCCGGTCTTCACTCCAACGGGTACTCACTCGTTCGCCATGTGTTCTTCGACCGGGCCGGCTGGGCGCTGGACCGCGAGGTCGAGGAGTTCGGCCGGACCCTCGGCGAGGAACTGCTGGAGCCCACCCGGATCTACTCGCTGGACTGTCTGGCCCTCATCCGCACGACGGAGGTGCACGGCTTCAGCCATGTCACCGGCGGTGGACTGGCCAACAACCTCGCCCGGGTCATCCCCGACGGTCTGCACGCCACGGTGGACCGCTCGACCTGGAAGCCCGGCGCGGTCTTCGACCTGGTCGGCACGGTCGGACAGGTCGAACGGCTGGAACTGGAGAAGACGCTGAACATGGGCGTCGGCATGATCGCCGTCGTCCCTGCAGAGTCCGTGGATGTGGCCCTCACCACACTGGCCGACCGCGGAGTCGAGGCCTGGGTCGCGGGCGAGATCACGGAACGCGGCGAGCACGCCTCGGGTGCGGAGCTGGTGGGTGACTACGCACGGTAGTGCGGTGGGCCCATGCGGAGCGGTGACCGGGTCGCCCCGGTCACCCCGCCGCCTGCCGTGCCCACACCGTCGAAGCTCCGCGACCACCGAACCGGTGGACCGGATCGGGGTAGCACAGAACCCGGTCCGGGAAGCCCGGACCGGGTCGGTGTGTCAGCGCGAGGTCAAGCGCCGCGGCGCTTTGACGAAGGACCTGACTTGTCGTCCTCGTCCTCGTCCTCGTCGTCGGTGTTGTACAAATCCGCGTACTGTGCGTACGGGTCGTCTTCCTCGTCCTCGAACGGCTCTGCGTTCGGTGGCTTGCTTGAAGACGATGCGCCCAGCTCATGGGCCAGACGCGACAAATCAGTCCCGCCGGTGCTGTACTTCAGCTGACGGGCGACCTTTGTCTGCTTGGCCTTTGCCCGGCCGCGCCCCATGGCTCGACCCCCTCGGTGACGGGGCTCGACGGCCCCAGAGTCTTGACACGCGTTCATGTTTCAGGACGGACTCTCATCCGAGAGACCGTGCCCGTAGGGCTTTAACGGTACCTGCTTCCGCAGCCATACGGTACGCCGCCCGCATCGAGCGCCCCGGAAGCGGACCGGCGAGAAGCCCCGTCCTCGCTGGTCAACTGCGATTTTAACCTCTTCCGGGCGTGCGACCCGCCGACCGGCGAGAGAAGTCTCACGTCGGCCGACGGATCGCAGGCTGCGCGACGCTGTGTCGCGCTTTCATCACCGTTGGTTCTGGCGGGCCTCGGCCATCCGCTGCTCGGCGATCCGGTCGGCCGCGGCGGCCGGCGGAATTCCGTCTGCCTTCGCACGTGCGAATATGGCGAGCGTGGTGTCGAAGATCTTCGACGCCTTGGCCTTGCACCGGGCGAAGTCGAAACCGTGCAGTTCGTCCGCGACCTGGATGACGCCGCCCGCGTTCACCACGTAGTCGGGTGCGTACAGGATCGACCGGTCGGCGAGGTCCTTCTCCACGCCGGGGTGCGCGAGCTGGTTGTTGGCCGCGCCGCACACCACCTTGGCGGTGAGCGCGGCCACGGAGTCGTCGTTCAGCGCGCCGCCGAGCGCACACGGGGCGTAGACGTCGAGACCCTCGGTACGGATCAGCGCCTCGGTGTCCGCGGCGACGGCCACCTCGGGGTGCTTCTCGGTGACGCGGCGCACCGACTCCTCGCGCACGTCCGTGATCACGACCTCGGCGCCGTCCGACAGCAGGTGCTCGACCAGGTGGTGGCCGACCTTGCCGACCCCGGCGACCGCTACTTTTCGGCCACGGAGCGTCGGGTCGCCCCAGAGGTGCTGGGCGGAGGCCCGCATGCCCTGGAAGACACCGAACGCGGTGAGCACCGAGGAGTCGCCGGCGCCGCCGTTCTCGGGGGAGCGGCCGGTGGTCCAGCGGCACTCGCGGGAGATGACGTCCATGTCGGAGACATAGGTGCCGACGTCGCAGGCGGTGACGTACCGGCCGCCGAGCGAGGCCACGAACCGGCCGTAGGCCAGGAGCAGTTCCTCGGACTTGATCCGCTCGGGATCGCCGATGATCACGGCCTTGCCGCCGCCGTGGTCCAGACCGGCCATGGCGTTCTTGTAGGACATACCGCGCGACAGGTTCAGCGCGTCCGCGACGGCCTCCTCCTCGGAGGCGTACGGGTAGAAGCGGGTACCGCCGAGGGCCGGGCCCAGGGCGGTGGAGTGGATGGCGATCACGGCCTTGAGGCCACTGGCGCGGTCCTGGCAGAGCACGACTTGTTCGTGGCCCCCCTGATCCGAGTGGAACAGGGTGTGCAGGACGCCGTCGGTCACATCGGTCACTGTGGTGACTCCCAAGTACGAAGCGGCGGAGGACCCTCCTGATGGTGGGGAGGGCCGTGGACCGGCCGGCAGGCGGGTCCGACTGGGCAAGAGCGTAAGTCCTACGCGGAGGTAGATCAGGCCCGGTGCCGAGGATCACCCCGGGAGGAGTACGGGCATGACACGATCTACGGCATGTCGGTGGTGTCCTCGGTGCCCGTCCCGTACACGTCCTACCTCCGGGTGTACGAACCGCTCGCCGCCTTCCCGGAGCCCGAGCGGAGCCACTGGGCCCGGTACGCGAGGCGCGCGCACATGCCTACGTTCCAGGACGAACTACGCCGATCTCTCGCGGATTTGGCGGCCACGCCGCCGGTCGGGGTGCCGGCGCACGAGAGCGCGGACGCCTTCGTCGCCGAGGTGGACGGCGTGGTGTGTGTCTGCCCGTGGCGGACCCGGCTGCGCGGCTGGCTGGCCCTGGCGGAGCTGGCGGACCTGTTTCCCGGGCCGGTGCTCGACGCGGTGCTGCCGCCGGTGGTGCGGGGGCAGGCGATCGCGGACCACGAGCGGTGGGCGGAGCGCAATCCGGATGCCAGGCCATGGATCCAGACCGCGCTGTGGCAGGTGCCGGTGCGCTGGTTCGTGCTCTTCTCCGACGAGGAGCGGGAGTACGCCGCGGCGGGTGAGGGCGGCGAGCCGCCGGTGCTGCGCTACCGGACACCGATGGTCCAGGCCCGGCGCCGGCTGGCGCGGGCGCTGCGGACGCTGCGGGAGACCGTGGACGAAGGGCCGCTGACCGAGGGGCTCGTGGAGGTGGGGCGCTGGCTGGAGGAGTTCCATCCGCGGGCGTCGGTGGAGCTGGACTACGCGGGCCTGGTGCACACCCTGTCGGCGGAGCGGCTGGCGGCGGACCGCTCGGCCGCCGATATGGCCGAGGGGGTGGAGGCGCTGCGGGTCGGCGACACCGAGCGGGCGAGCGAGGCGTACGGGCGGCTGGCGGAACGCTGGCGAGCGGTAAAAGATCGTCAATTCGCGAACTGAATCCGCCGTTGTGCGCGTCTGAACCTCTGTGCCGTGCGACACGTGGGCATGGAGAGGCGGAACAATACCTCAAAGGCTGGAAGGACCTACGTCCTGAACCGGGCCTTTGCCTCAAGCGTGATGGATAGCACTAACTGGGCTCTTGCGTCCTTCCCTACTCCTCGTGCCAAAATAGGACAAGGAGTCCGGGGAGGGCTCCTTCCGTCCAAGTGAGGGCGGATTGCTCTGCATTGCACGCTATAGGGGGTCTGGTGACTCCTGGTCGCTCTGTGACTGATCGTCACGGTGGTGTGACTGTCCGCTATGACATGGTCCATCGGCTTCCGTCGCTGATGAACACCTGGGAGGGCAATTCCATCGGTTTGGCCGACGTGGCTGGACGGATGGTGTAGTTGTAGTGCCGAGGACAAGCCGTTCGTCCTATAACCGACTCGGCCCGCGTCCGCCATTTCGGGCAACGCGGGTCAAGGTGCAGAATTTAGAGGAAAGAACCGAGATGGTTCGGTTCTCCCGAGGAGGCCGCTCATGACCGCTCGCACCCCTGATGCCGAGCCGCTGCTGACCCCGGCTGAGGTCGCCACGATGTTCCGCGTGGACCCGAAGACGGTTACCCGCTGGGCAAAGGCGGGCAAGCTCACGTCCATCCGCACGCTTGGTGGACATCGCCGCTACCGCGAGGCAGAGGTCCGCGCACTGCTCGCGGGTATTCCGCAGCAGCGCAGTGAGGCCTGACACACCCCTGCCGCCGTGCCGCAACCGGGTTCCCGGGTCCCCCAACCCGTGTAGACCCGCCCATAGCTCCATGTGACGGGCGCTCGCCCCAACGGGCGCCATACCCGTGCGAAACGGGTACACCGTTCGATCGCGCTGGACTCCGCCGGGTTCGCCGCGATCTCTTTTCGCGCTCCGCCGCTCCGGGGCCCCTTCGGGGGTACTCCCCCCGGGGCGGCGTCTTGCGTTCCGCCCGCGCGGCCTTTCGGGCTCCGGCTCTTGGATGTGCCGGCCACTCGGTGGGTGCTCCGGGCGCCGGTCCGCCCGAGAGGTCCGGGGCTCTTCTCCGGCCTCTGGAAACCGGACGGGCGGTTGGCTCCGGGGGGTTTTCACCGCGCCGGCCCGTGTGTGTCCGTACGGGATCGCGGGGGTGTCCTCCGGTCCTTTTCGAGGGGCCGGACCGGGGTGGCCGGAGCATTCCGCGGGGCTCCTTGGGGGGCTTTCGTGCCGTGTCCGATGCTCTTCCTCCGCCACCCCTATTCGGAAGGTGCAATTGCACATATTAAATTCGGCGGTTGTAGGAAGGGGGTAAGGCCATCCCTCCGCAAAACTCCTTTAGTGACTCCCGTCACACCGTGGGGTGCCGCCGTGTTCGAGCCTGCCACTTTCGGGAGCCGGGTCACTCTGTCGTTGGTCACTCGGTCGGGGGACTTTTACGGATTCCCTGGGTGCCGCTCTGATGCCCTGTGGGCGGGAGTCCGGGGAATTCGTGCCGACCTGCCCTCACGGGCCGTCACAGGCCCCGTGGCGGTGCCCGGGTGGGGCTGGGGTGCGTTGGCCGGGGGTGTGGTGGGTGGGGGAGTCGGGAAACGTGGTCGCGGCGGGCGCTCGGGCGACCGCTCGAAGGGAGCCGTACGGCCGGCGGGGTGGGCCGGCTGCCGGGCCCCGCCGGTCCGGCCGAGTGCGGGGAAAGGGGCCGGGCGGATCCGCCGCCCGGTGGGGAGGAATCGATCCCGTGTCCGGTCATCCGTCGTCGCCCACCGGAGTCCGGACACGCGAAAGCCCGGATCCAAGGGATCCGGGCTTCCATCACTGCGGTCCTGACGGGATTTGAACCCGCGGCCTCCACCTTGACAGGGTGGCGAGCACTCCAAACTGCTCCACAGGACCAGGTTTCCGCTGCCGCCTTGCGGCTGGCTGCGAAGACAGACTGTACAGCAGGTCGGAGGGTCCGGTCGACCTCACTCATCGTGCACCCTCCCTCACCGATCGGACCGCCCCCGGTCAGGGGACCGCGGCGTCGATCGCCTTCACGATCCGCTTGTCGGACACGGGGTAGGCCGTCCCCAGGGCGTGCGCGAAGTAGCTGACCCGGAGTTCCTCGATCATCCACCGGATGTCCAGGACCTCCTGCGGGACGGGCCTGCCCTGCGGGAACTGCTCCAGCAGCCAGGCGTACTCGTCCTGCATCTCCTGGACCTTCTCCATGCGCGTGGTGTCGCGCTGGGCGGCCGTCGGCATCTGCTGGAGCCGGCGGTCCGCGGCGATGAGGTAGCGCATCAGGTCGGGCAGCCTGCGCAGCCCGGTCGCGGTCACGAAGCCCGGCGGCACGAGAGCCGCGAGCTGCTTGCGCACATCGGCGGTGTTGGCGGCCAGGACCGGGCTGGTGGCGGCCTTCAGCCGCCGCTCGCACGCCTGCCAGGCGGCCAGCACCTGCTGCACCTGCTTGACCGAGTGCTCGGTCAGCGCGACGAGGTCGGCGCGCACCTTGTCGTAGAGCTTGCGGTACGACTCCTCGTCCCAGGCCGGGCCGCCGTGCGCGCCGATCAGCCGGTCGGCGGCGGCCGTCGCGCAGTCCTCGAAGAGCGCCTGCACGGAGCCGTGCGGATTGGCGGACAGGGCCAGCTTCTGCTGGTTCGAGAGCTTGTCCGAGGCGAACTTCGCCGGGTTCACGGGCACGTTCAGCATGATCAGCCTGCGGGTGCCGAGCCACATCGCCCGCTGCTGCTCGGCCTCGGTGTCGAAGAGCCGGACGGCCACCGTCGCGCCCTCGTCCACCAGGGCCGGATACGCCTTGACCGGCTGGCCGGCCCTCCGGGTTTCGAAGACCCTCTGCAGCGTGCCGATCGTCCAGTCCGTGAGGCCCGAACGCTCGATGGATTCGCCCGAGGGGCCCGCGGTGGCCGCCGCGGCCTTGGAGAGGGCCTGGCGGGCCTTGGGGCGCAGCCGGAGTCTCAGCGCCTCCAGGTCCTTGTCCTCGGCCACCTTGCGGCGCCGTTCGTCGACGATCCGGAACGTGATCTTCAGGTGGTCCGGGACGCGGCTCAGGTCGAAGTCGTCGGCCGCGACCGGGACGCCGACCATCCGCTGGAGCTCGCGCGCGAGCGTGACCGTCAGCGGCTCCTGCTGTGACATCGGACCGCCGGAGGCGGACGGAACGACCCGGTCCAGGAACTTCTCCGCGTAGTCCGGCGCGGGGACGTAGTGCCGTCGTATCGGCTTGGGCAGCGAGCGGATCAGCTCCGTGACCACGTCCTCGCGCAGGCCCGGGATCTGCCAGTCGAAGCCCTCGGCCGTGACCTGGTTGAGCACCTGGAGCGGGATGTGAACCGTCACACCGTCGGCGTCCGCGCCGGGCTCGAACTGGTACGTCACCCGGAACTTGAGCTTCCCCTGCCGCCAGGAGTCCGGGTAGTCGTCCTTGGTGACGGCACCGGCCTTCTCGTTGATGAGCATCGAGCGCTCGAAGTCCAGCGCGTCCGGCTCGTCGCGGCGCTTGTGCTTCCACCAGGAGTCGAAGTGCGCCCCGGAGACCACGTGCTCGGGGATGCGCTGGTCGTAGAAGTCGAAGAGCGTCTCGTCGTCCACGAGGATGTCGCGACGCCGGGCGCGGTGCTCCAGCTCCTCGACCTCGCCCAGCAGCTTGCGGTTGTCGTGGAAGAACTGGTGGTGCGTCCGCCAGTCGCCCTCGACCAGGGCGTGGCGGATGAACAGGTCGCGGGAGGTCTCGGGGTCGATCCGGCCGAAATTGATCTTGCGCTGGGCGACGATCGGCACCCCGTACAGCGTGACGCGCTCGTAGGCCATCACCGCCGCCTGGTCCTTCTCCCAGTGCGGCTCGCTGTGGGTGCGCTTCAGCAGGTGCTGGGCCAGCGGTTCGATCCACTCCGGTTCGACCTTGGCGTTGACCCGCGCCCACAGCCGGGACGTCTCGACCAGCTCGGCCGACATCACGAACCGCGGCTGCTTCTTGAAGAGCGCCGATCCGGGGAAGACCGCGAACTTGGCGTTGCGCGCGCCCAGGTACTCGTTCTTGTCCGTGTCCTTGAGCCCGATGTGCGAGAGCAGCCCGGACAGCAGCGAGACGTGCACCGACTGCTCGGGCGCGTCCTGTGCGTTGGGCTGGATGCCCATCTGCTTCACGACCGTGCGCAGCTGCGCGTAGATGTCCTGCCATTCGCGAATGCGCAGGAAGTTCAGGTACTCCTGCTTGCACATCCGGCGGAAGCTGGACGAGCCGCGCTCCTTCTGCTGCTCGCGGATGTACCGCCACAGGTTCAGGAACGCCAGGAAGTCGGAGGTCTCGTCCTTGAAGCGGGCGTGGTGCTGATCGGCCTGCGTCTGCTTCTCCGCGGGCCGCTCGCGCGGGTCCTGGATGGAGAGCGCGGCGGCGATCACCATGACCTCGCGGACACAGCCGTTGCGCTCGGCCTCGATGACCATGCGCGCCAGGCGCGGGTCGACGGGCAGCTGCGAGAGCTTCCGGCCCAGCGGGGTGAGCCGCTGCCCCTTCCCGCCCTCGGGCCTCCCCTCCCGCTGCCCTCCGTCGGCGCCCCGGGCCGGCTTGTCGCCGGTCTCCAGCGCGCCGAGCTCCTGGAGGAGCTGGATGCCGTCGCGGATGTTGCGGTGGTCCGGCGGGTCGATGAAGGGGAACCGCTCGATGTCGCCGAGGCCGGCCGCGGTCATCTGGAGGATGACGGAAGCGAGGTTCGTGCGCAGGATCTCGGGGTCGGTGAACTCCGGACGGGTCAGGAAGTCGTCCTCGGAGTACAGCCGGATGCAGATGCCGTCCGACGTACGGCCGCAGCGGCCCTTGCGCTGGTTGGCGCTGGCCTGCGAGATCTGTTCGATCGGGAGGCGCTGGACCTTGGTGCGGTGGCTGTAGCGCGAGATCCGGGCGGTGCCCGGGTCGATCACGTACTTGATGCCGGGAACGGTCAGCGAGGTCTCGGCGACGTTCGTCGCCAGCACGATCCGCCGACCGGTGTGGCGCTGGAAGACGCGGTGCTGCTCGGCGTGCGAGAGGCGGGCGTAGAGCGGCAGCACCTCGGTGTGGCGGGGGTTCCTCTTGTTCAGGGCGTCCGCGGTGTCGCGGATCTCGCGCTCGCCGGAGAGGAAGACCAGGATGTCGCCGGGGCCCTCGGCCTGGAGCTCGTCGACGGCTTCGCAGATCGCGGTGATCTGGTCGCGGTCGGCGTCGGCCGAGTCCTCCTCCAGCAGCGGACGGTAACGCACCTCGACGGGATACGTGCGCCCGCTGACCTCGATGATCGGGGCGTCGCCGAAGTGGCGCGCGAACCGCTCGGGGTCGATCGTCGCCGAGGTGATGACGACCTTCAGGTCCGGGCGTTTGGGCAGCAGCCTGGCCAGATAACCGAGCAGGAAGTCGATGTTCAGCGACCGCTCGTGGGCCTCGTCGATGATGATCGTGTCGTAGGCGCGCAGCTCGCGGTCCGTCTGGATCTCGGCGAGCAGGATGCCGTCCGTCATCAGCTTGACGAACGTCGCTTCGGGGTCCACCTGGTCGGTGAAACGGACCTTCCAGCCGACCGTCTCGCCCAGCGGGGTCCGCAGCTCCTCGGCCACGCGCTCGGCGACCGTACGGGCCGCGATCCGGCGCGGCTGCGTGTGCCCGATCATGCCCCGGACGCCGCGCCCCAGCTCCATGCAGATCTTCGGGAGCTGCGTGGTCTTGCCCGAGCCCGTCTCCCCGGCGACGATCACGACCTGGTGGTCGCGTATCGCCTCCAGGATCTCGTCCCTCTTCTGGCTGACCGGAAGCTGCTCCGGGTACGACACGGCGGGGACCCGTCCGGCGCGCAGCGCGAGCCGTTCGGCCGCCTTTCCGGTCTCGGTGGCGATCTCGTCCAGCACGGCCTGCCGGGCCTCGGGCTTGCGGATGCGGCGCACCCCTTCGAGGCGGCGGCCGAGCCGATGGGCGTCGTGGAGCGAGAGCTCTTTGAGCCGGGATTGGAGATCGGCGAAAGAAGTAGACATACGGACCCCAGGGTCTCACCCGGGCCGACGGAACGGCGAACGTATTTGACGCGGTCCGGGTCACCACGTCGGCGCCGCGCCGGCACCGCTCAGAACCGTACGGCACCGCGTCGAAGCCGCACGCGACCGCTCTGCCGCGCCACGACCGCTCCGGCGCCGGGCCGGGGGTGCTCCGGACCGCGGGTGCGTGGACCGCGGGACGTACCATTTCGGCAGCCGATCACCTGGCGCCGGATCGCCCGGTCGCCCGGTTCGCCCCGTCCTTCAGCCGTCCCCGTCCGGAAAGGCCGGTCGCCGTGTCCGTGTGCCGTGCGCAGTGGTGCTGCCTGGTGGCGGTGCTCGCGGCCGTACTGGCGCTGTTCTGCGGGCCCGGGAGGGCCGCCGCGGGCGACGACCGCGTGACCGCGTGGGTGGCCGCGGGCGCGGAGACCGCCGCGGACGCCGGGGGTCTCGTGGGCCTCGTCGCCCCGGTGGGCCCCGCGGGCAGTGGGGGAGCGGCAGGCGGGACCGCCACCACCGCCACGGCTGCCACTCCCACGGTCACGGTGACTGTCACTGACACGTTCATCGCCCCCGACGCGGATTCGCGCCCCGTCCCCGGTTGCGGCAAGAACGGGGCGTACGCGGACGATGTGCCCGGCCTGCCGGGGCGGGCCCGCGCCGGGGCCGACCAGCCGCCCGGCCTCGCCGAATGGGGCCTGCCGGTCACCACCGGACCGGGGACGGCCGGCCTGCCCGTCCGGATACGACCGCCAGGCCCGGCACCCGCCGCGCCCACTCCCGTGGAGCTCTCGGTACTGAGGGTGTAGAGGACGGCCCCCTGGTCGTCCTCCCTCTCCTTCCCCATCGCCCGTACGGAGTTCTGCATGTCCACGTCCAAGCCCGAGCCCGCGTCCGAGCCGTCGTCCAAGGCCACGCCCGAGCCCGCCTCCCGGCCCGAGCCCGCGCCCGCGCCTTCGTCCAAGGCCGCGCCCCGGTCCGCGTCCGGGCCGTCGCGTCCGCCGTCGTCGCGTACCGCCCCGTCCAGGAAGCCGCTGCTCTACGGGGCCGGGGTCGTGCTCGCCGCCGCGGCGCTCGGCTTCGTCTCCTACCAGGCCACCGCACCCGACCGCTCGGGCTCCTCCTCTTCTTCGTCCTCCTCGTCGTCGGTCGCCGATGTCACCGCCGACCCGGACACCGAGGTCTACCCGGAGCTGGAGAAGCTCGCCCGGCGCGATGCCGGTGACCAGCTCGCGCTGGGCCGGGTGGACGCGCCCGTCGTCCTCGTCGAGTACGCCGACTTCAAGTGCGGCTACTGTGCGCAGTTCGCCCGCGACACCGAACCGGCCCTGGTGAAGAAGTACGTCGACGACGGCACCCTGCGCATCGAGTGGCGCAACTTCCCGATCTTCGGCGCCGACTCCGAGGCCGCCGCCCGCGGCGCCTGGGCCGCCGGGCAGCAGGGCCGCTTCTGGGAGTTCCACCGCGCCGCGTACGCCGACGGCGTGAAGGAGAAGGGGTTCGGCAAGGCCCGGCTGAAGGACCTCGCCCGGCAGGCCGGTGTCGCGGACCTCGACCGGTTCGCGCGCGACGTGGACAGCCCGCAGGCCGCCGCCGCGGTGAACCGGGACCAGGAGCAGGGGTACGGCATCGGCGCGACCTCCACCCCGTCCTTCGTGGTCAACGGCCGCCCGATCGCCGGGGCGCAGCCGATGGAGACCTTCGTCCAGGTCATCGAGGCGGCGGCCGAGAAGGCCCGCGCCTCCGCGCCCCGGCCCGAGGGCTCCGGGTCCGACGGCAAGGGGTCCGACGGCAAGGGAGACGACGGCTCTGCGGGCGGCACGAAGTGACGGACGGCATCGGCTATTTCGCGGCCTTCCTCGGCGGGCTGCTCGCCCTGGTCAGCCCGTGCAGTGCCCTGCTGCTGCCGGCCTTCTTCGCGTACTCGATCGACTCCGCCTCGCGGCTGCTGGCCCGTACCGGCATCTTCTACGCCGGCCTGGCCACCACCCTGGTCCCGCTCGGCGCCGCCGGCTCGTATGCCGGGCGGCTCTTCTACGGCCACCGCGACGCGCTCGTCCTCGGCGCCGGGTGGCTGATCATCCTGCTCGGCATCGCGCAGATCGTCGGCCTGGGCTTCGCCTCGCGTCGGATCGCCGCCCTCAGCGGCCGGATCCGCCCGACCACGGCCCTGTCGGTGTACGCGCTGGGCGCCGTATACGGACTGGCCGGTTTCTGTGCGGGACCGATCCTCGGCAGTGTCCTCACCGTGGCGGCGGTCAGCGGCAGCCCGGTCTACGGCGGGCTGCTGCTCGCCGTCTACGCCCTCGGCATGGCGGTCCCGCTCTTCCTGCTCGCCCTCCTCTGGGAGCGGTTCGAGCTGGGCCGCCGGGCCTGGCTGCGCGGTCGGGCCTTCCGGCTCGGCCGTTTCGAGCTGCACACCACGACGCTGCTGTCCGGACTCTTCTTCATCGGGCTCGGCGTGCTGTTCCTGGTGTACGACGGGACGACCGCGCTGCCGGGGCTGCTGGGCGCGGACGAGTCGTTCGCCGTCGAGCGGTGGGCCCAGCGCGCCGGGGAACGGGTGCCGGACGGGCCGGCCCTGGTTGCCGTGGTCGTCGTGGTGCTGCTGTTCCTGGCGGTACGGGCGTGGCGCGGTCGGCACGCGGCCGGCGAGGCCGGACCGGACAGCGAGGCCGGACCAAACGGCGTGAATGCGGTGGATCGCGAGGAGGCATGACACGGCGAAGGCCCCGTCCATCAGACGGGGCCTTCGGGTGGTGGCTGGGGCCGGGATCGAACCGGCGACCTATCGCTTTTCAGGCGATCGCTCGTACCAACTGAGCTACCCAGCCACGCAGCTCGTAGGAGCTGCAGCGGTCCTGACGGGATTTGAACCCGCGGCCTCCACCTTGACAGGGTGGCGAGCACTCCAAACTGCTCCACAGGACCAAGCTGTTGTGCGACTAAGTGTCGCACAAGGTTGTGCGTGCCCCCAACGGGATTCGAACCCGTGCTACCGCCTTGAAAGGGCGGCGTCCTGGGCCACTAGACGATGAGGGCGTAACTACTGGCACTGCTGCTTCGTCCCTGGTTGTCCCGGAGGACGAGAGAAGCATGTGACTCCGCTTTCCCCCTCAAGGGGGTTCCACTTCTTCTTCGATCTTCGGTAGGTGATCTCCGGGATCTCAGAACGGTCAAGCCCTGACCGGCGCCCTTGGGCACGTCGGAGACTGTACTACGCCGTTTCGGCGTCGGCCAAACCGAATAGGCGTGGCAGCCCGTCCGGCTTGGGCGTGACGGTCGGTCCGGCGGAGGACGGCCGCTGACCTCGTCCGTCGTCCGCCGCCGTCGTGCGCCGGGTCGGTCCGGCGAGCGGTGAGTGGCCCTGGTCCGGGGAGTGGTGAGCGGCAGTACGGGAGAACCGGGAGAATGACGGGGTGCTGGAGATGACGCGCGAGGAGTTCGAGGAACTGGTCGCCGAGGCCCTGGACCGGATCCCGCCGGAACTGACGCGGCTGATGGACAACGTCGCGGTGTTCGTGGAGGACGAGCCGGACCCCTCGGATCCGGAGCTGCTCGGACTGTACGAGGGCACGCCGCTCACCGAGCGCGGCGAGTGGTACGCGGGGGTGCTGCCCGACCGGATCACCATCTACCGCGGGCCGACGCTGCGGATGTGCGAGTCGCGCGAGGACGTGGTCGCGGAGACCGAGATCACGGTCGTGCACGAGATCGCCCACCACTTCGGCATCGACGACGAGAGGCTGCACGCGCTCGGCTACGGATGAGCGTGCCCCGGCTCCACCACCGCGGTCCGCCCCACCGCGCGGGCGGGAGGTCAGGGCGGGCGGCCCGGGAGGCCGGGAGTTTCGCGCGCGGTCGGCGAGGTCGGGGCGGACCGCGCCCGGCAGGGCGCATGTCGGGCGCGGCCAGGGGTGCGCCGGGCGCGGTCGGAGGTGCGGGCCGGGGTGCACCCCGGGGTATGAGCGGGGCCGGCGGGCGCGGTCGCGCGTGCGGGGGTCGGTGAAACACGTGTGCGGTGCGGATGACGTGCGGATGACGCCCGGGAGGCGCGTGGGTCGGGTGCGGGGCGTGTCCCCGGCGGGGCGACGGGAGTTGGACACGTTGGGCAGGGAGCCGGGGCGCTCCGGCCCGTGCCGCTTCGCCCGTGTCCCCTTCCCTGCCTCTCCCCGCCGTACCCCCGCCCCGTCCCGTTTCTCCGCCCCTTCCGCCTGCCTCTCCTTGCACCCCCGGAGGTACCGCCGTGCGCCAGTTGTCCCTTTCCGCCCGCTGGGCGGCCGTCATCGCGGTGACGGTCGCCGCGTCCACCGGCTGCATGAGCATCGGCGACGACGGGGGCAAGCCGTCGTCGAAGCCGTCGCCCGATCCGAAGGGGAGCGCGGCCGGGCCGGACGGCGACACCGTGTCCGGTACGGGCGGCTACCGCGCCGGGGGCGGGCGTGCCGAGGCGCACTCCGAGCGGGAGGCGGCCGAGACCACACGGCCGAGCGGGTCCGCCACCCCTTCGGGCTCGCCCGATGCGCACCCGCGGACGGAACGGGGCAAGCCAGGCGTACCGTCCGAGCCGGGCGTACCGGCGCCGGAGTGGGGCGGCGGGCAGCCGGTGCCCGAGGTCTCGCCGCCGGGCTCCGAGGTGCCGCAGCGGCCCGAGCCCTCGCCGCCGCCGTCCGAGTCGCCCGCCCCCGAGCCGCCGGTCTCTCCCGAACCCGAGCCCTCGGAGCCGGCGCCGCAGCCGTCCGCGTCCTCGGCGGCCGAGCTCCGCGCCTACGCGATGAGCCTGCCGGACGAGCCGACGGCGCTGCGGACGCCGGAGGTCTCGCCGCAGGACGAGCCGATGTAGCGGGGCGGGGCGAGGCGAGGGGTGAGAGGGCGGTTTGCGCGATGTGGGGGTGAGTGCGTATGGTAGTAGATCGTTTGATCCCATTGCCCGGCGCCGAAACAGAAGCGCGCCGTGTGGCGCGTACTCTCCCTTGCCGTGGCTGGACCGCATAGAGGCGGTCGACCTTGCGAATCACGGAGTTACGGGCGCGTGCCGAGACTCCGGAAGGTTTCGCATTTCGCATGTCAATTTCCAGTTCTGACCGCGTCGTCATGCCCGAGAGCGCCGAGGGCGTCCAGGGCGTCGAGAACGCCGGGAACGAAGAGTTCAACGCCGGGAACGAAGAGTTCGTCGGCACCGAGGTGTTCGCCGGGAGCGGCGAGGCGCCCGTCGAGGAGGCCGCCGCCCCCCGCGCGGAGCCGGCCGAGGCCGAATCCGCCGACGAGGCCGGGCCGACCATCACCTTCGCCGACCTGGGGCTGCCCGAGGGCATCGTCCGCAAGCTCGCGCAGAACGGTGTGACCACGCCCTTCCCGATCCAGGCCGCGACCATCCCGGACGCCCTGGCCGGCGAGGACATCCTGGGCCGCGGTCGTACCGGTTCCGGCAAGACCCTCTCCTTCGGTCTGCCGACGCTGGCCGCGCTGGCCGACGGCCACACGGAGAAGAAGAAGCCCCGCGCGGTCATCCTCACCCCGACCCGTGAACTCGCGATGCAGGTCGCGGACGCGCTCCAGCCGTACGGCGACGTGCTCGGCCTGCGGATGAAGGTCGTCTGCGGCGGTACGTCGATGGGCAACCAGATCTACGCGCTGGAGCGCGGCGTCGACATCCTCGTCGCCACCCCCGGCCGGCTGCGCGACATCATCAACCGGGGTGCCTGCTCCCTGGAGAACGTCCAGGTCGCGGTCCTCGACGAGGCCGACCAGATGGCGGACCTGGGCTTCCTGCCCGAGGTCACCGAGCTGCTCGACCAGATCCCGGCCGGCGGTCAGCGCATGCTCTTCTCCGCGACGATGGAGAACGAGATCGGCACCCTGGTCGCGCGCTACCTGGACAACCCGGTCAGCCACGAGGTCGACAGCGCCCAGGGCAACGTCACGACCATGACGCACCACGTCCTCGTCGTGAAGCCCAAGGACAAGGCGCCGGTCACCTCCGCCATCGCCGCCCGCAAGGGCCGCACCATCATCTTCGTCCGCACCCAGCTGGGCGCCGACCGCGTGGCCGAGCAGCTCGTCGCGGCGGGCGTCAAGGCGGACGCCCTCCACGGCGGCATGACGCAGGGCGCCCGTACCCGCGTGCTCGCCGACTTCAAGGACGGCTACGTCAACGCGCTCGTCGCGACTGACGTCGCCGCCCGCGGCATCCACGTCGACGGCATCGACCTGGTGCTGAACGTGGACCCGGCCGGTGACCACAAGGACTACCTGCACCGCTCGGGACGTACTGCCCGCGCGGGCAAGTCCGGGGTCGTCGTCTCGCTGGCGCTGCCGCACCAGCGCCGCCAGATCTTCCGCCTCATGGAGGACGCGGGCGTCGAGGCGTCGCGCCACATCATGGGCGGCGCGGGCGCCTTCGACCCGGAGGTCGCCGAGATCACCGGTGCCCGTTCGCTCACCGAGGTCCAGGCCGACTCCGCGGCCAACGCCGCCAAGCAGGCCGAGCGTGAGGTCGTCGAGCTGACCCGGCAGCTGGAGCGCGTCCAGCGCCGCGCCGGAGAGCTGCGCGAGGAGGCGGACCGCCTGATCGCCCGCGCCGCGCGCGAGCGGGGCGAGGACCCCGAGGTCGCGATCGCCGCGGTCGCCGCGGAGGCGGAAGCCGCGATCGAGGCCTCCATCTCCGTACCGGAGCAGCCCACGGCGCGGGAGGACCGGCGCGACGAGCGCGGCAACTTCGAGCGCCGGGACGGCCGCGGCGGACACCGCGGGGGTCACGACCGGCGCGAGGACCGTCGGGACGACCGTGGTTTCCAGCGTCGTGACGAGCGTTCGTCGGGTGGCTTCCGCCGTGACGGCGACCGCCCGTCCTCCGGCCGGGACCGCCGTGACGACCGTCGGGACGACCGTGGTTTCCAGCGTCGTGACGAGCGTTCGTCGGGTGGCTTCCGCCGTGACGGCGACCGCCCGTCCTCCGGCCGGGACCGTCGCGAGGACCGTCCGTCGGGCGGCTTCCGCTCCCACGACCGCCGTGACGACCGGGGCGGCCGCTCCTTCGACCGTCGTGACGGCGACCGTCCGTCCTTCGGCCGGGACCGGCGTGACGACCGCCCCGGCGGCTACCGCTCGGGTGGCGGCGACCGTCCGTTCAACCGCGACCGTCGTGACGAGCGTCCGTCGGGCGGCTTCCGCTCCGGCGGCGACCGCCCGTACGGCCGCCGTGACGACCACCGGGGCGCCGGTTCCCTCGGCCGCCGCGACGACAAGCCGCGCTGGAAGCGCAACGGCTGAACGCGCCGGGCGATGAGACGGACCCGCTGAAGGTCCGTCGGCACCGGCCGTAAACCTCCGGAAAACGGGTCCGCTCTTCACGAGCGGGCCCGCTTTCCTTTTTCGCCTCTGTCACATGGGCAACTGCTGTTACGAGAGCAACGGCTATGACGGGAGCAACGGCTATGACGAGCCAGCGGCTGACTCGGGGGCGCGGCACCGCCGGGGCGGGGAGGGGGCTCCGACCGCTCCCCGGGCGCCGGGGGGCGCCAGTCGATCGCCTGCGCCTTTCTGCTGGGCGGAGGGCGCGCGTGGCCGGACCGATGAGTGCCTCGGTCGGCAGCCGCTCGACCCGTCCGTCCGTGTCTGCGTTGTGGAGTTCCGACAACAACTGATCAGGGAGGGGAGCAGGGCTCGGCTCGCTCCATCGGGGATAAGGCGTGAGGGCGGCACGACCGTACCGTTATGCTGAGCGGGCGGGCCGCTAGCTCAATTGGCAGAGCAGCAGACTTTTAATCTGTTGGTTGTGGGTTCGAGTCCCACGCGGCCTACACACGGGCCCCAGCTCAGAGCGCATCTGGGTTGGGGTACTTGGCGTTCTCGGGGCATGTTTTTCGCTTCCGTCGGCCCGTCGTCGGCCCGTCGTCGGCCCGAGCGGCAGATGGATACGCGACCCGCTCGGCGAGGTCCGCCTCGGGCGGCGCGGGAAAGGCCGGTCCGCGGCCCAGGCCGAGCGTGGCCCGGATCGTCGGGACGGTGAACACCATCGCCATCGCCGAGGCACTGGGAGCGCTGTCGATGCAGTGCGTGGCGGGCGAGTTCGGCTACAGCACCATGCCGCCGTACCGGTACGTGCCCGGCAAGGCGCGGCTCGTCGGCATCATGGCGGACGTCGCGTGCGGCGCTGCCCCGGGACATGTCCGAGGTGACGGGCGGCCGGGGGCGCGCCGAGGGCGAGCTGTGGGTCGAGGAGCTGTGGAAGGTCTACCGGCGCCATGACCGGCTCGTGCAGGTGCAGATCAAGCCCCCTGATCGGGCCCAACCAACTCGCCTGGTTCGAGACCCTGTTGCGGAGCCTCTCGGCCACCGGGCTGGGCCACGAGGGCATGGCCGCGCTCGCCAGGTTCATCTCCTCGGCCGTCCACGACTGGCGCGGTTCTCCCTGGACCTCGCCTTGATGGGCCTCGGCTACGCACAGGTGCTGGAGAACATCCTGGAGACGGTTCGATTCCCCACCGTCGCCGCCCTGGGGGTCCGGCCCCGATGAGAGCCCCGCCCCGGGCGGGGCGGGCGGGGGTGCGGTGGTGCCAGTCGTCCGGTTCGGCGTCCGGCGCCTCCTCGACGGCGTCGAGACCCATGTCGAGAGCGCGCAGGACGGGGGAGAGCGTCTGACGGCCGCCGCCGCGTCCACGTCTCCGGCGCGGGCCCTCGATTCCGGGGCCGCCTCGGAACGCCGTCCGGCCCGCTCGTCGGCGGAGGTGGTCACGAGCGCGTCGGACATGGCGTAGAGTTGTGTTCACCGACGCGGGGTGGAGCAGCTCGGTAGCTCGCTGGGCTCATAACCCAGAGGTCGCAGGTTCAAATCCTGTCCCCGCTACTGAATCCGGGCCCGGTACGCGCACAGCGTGCCGGGCCCGGAGTGTTTCCGGGCCATCGTCGTATGGTGCGAGAGGCGTGGATGGTGTGTGAGGTGCGCCACGAGCGTCCCTCTCTTGGGCGATGCGGAGTCGCCGCGCGGCTGTGCTCCGGTGAGCCTGGGTGCGGGGCGCGGTACCGTCCGCAGCCGTGCGTGTACCGGGCAGGAGACCACAGGTGTGGAAGCGGCTGAAGCGGCGCGGCGGACACGCCGGTGCCGGTGGCGTCGGCGCCAGACGGTTCGTGCGCATGCTGCCGATCCTGATGATCATCGGGGGGCTGCTGTTCGATCTGTTCACCCCGTCGGTCTTCACCGCCATTCCGCTGTTCGTGGCGGCGCCGCTGATCGCCGCGCCGTTCTTCTCGCTGTCCACCACCGTGCTCACCGGCATCGCCTCGATGCTGGCCGTCATCGCGCTCCGGCTGGCATCCGACTCGCTGCCGGCGGCTGTTCCACTGATCGAGCTGCTCACCCTGGCGACCGTCTCGGTGCTCGCGGTGGTGATCAACCGGGTGGTGTGGCGGAGCAACGAGCAGTTGGCCTCCGCCCGTGTCATCGCGGAGCGGGCCATGCGGGCGGTGCTGCCGAAGCCCTCCGACCGGATCGGTGGGCTGCATGTGGCGGCACGGTACGAGGCGGCGCAGGCCGACGAGTTCGTCGGCGGCGACCTGTACGCAGTGACGGACACCCCGTACGGAGTCCGGCTGGTGGTCGGCGATGTGCGGGGCAAGGGGCTCGACGCCGTGGAGACGGTGGCGGTGGTCATCGGGGCCTTCCGGGAGGCGGCCGAACAGGAACGCTCGCTGGAGGGCGTGGCGCGGCGCCTGGAGCGCGCGCTGGTGCGGGAGTGGGGCACCCGCCGGGGCGGTCCCGACGCCGTCGAGGGCTTCACCACCGCCGTGCTGGCCGAGATCCCGGCCGGCCTGTGCCAGGTGCGGATCGTCAACCGCGGCCACCCCGAGCCGATCCTGCTGTACCCGGACGGGAGGCTGGACGTACTGGAGCCCTCGATGCCCGCGCTGCCGCTCGGGATGGACCTGGGCGCGTGGCCCGACCGGGCGGACGCGTGGGAGCTGCCGCCGGGGGCGACGCTGCTGCTCTACACCGACGGCCTCTCCGAGGCGCGGAACGCGGACGGGGTCTTCTACGATCCGGCGGCCCGGCTGCGCGGGCGGATCTTTCCCGGGCCGGAGGAACTGCTGTCCGCGTTGACCGACGACGTACGGCGGCACACGGGGGGCGAGACGACCGACGATCTGGCCCTGCTCGCGGTCGTACGCCCCGCGGAAGGGCAGCCGGAGCGGCGCAGGACCGTCCGGATCGTGGGGCCGGACCCGATGTGACGGTCGGTCCGGCTGGTTCGGGCGGTCGGCGGGGTGCGAAGGGCGGAGGGCTCGGGGGCCGGGGCGGCCAGTCGGAGGGGGATCGGGCGGGCAGCGGTGTTCCGGAGGGGCGGGGAGTCGGCAGGGCCGGGCCTGCAACCGTCTGTAATCGAAAGGCGTCGCTCCGCATAACAATTGACGCAACGTCAGAAAATAGATAACGGTTGAGGCACGATCAACTCGTCTGATTACGCCCCGAGATGTCCATTAAAGTCCAGGCCGTGGGCGTGAACGATCGGTGGGAGCGGCTTGGAATCAGGGGCGGGTGTCTATTAACGTTCGATAACGCAGCGCGGTCGTCCCAGCCGTCGTCAGAGGCGGCACCGTGCGCGAGCGCCGAATTCCGCAAGGGAACCGGGGAACCAACACCCTGGGGTGAATCGGACATCCGGGTCTCGTGAGAGACGCGGAGCCCGTAGGAGACCTTCCTGCTCCGAACCCGTCAGCTAACCCGGTAGGCGAGAAGGAAGGAAAGGAGTGCGCCCCCGTGGCGTCCAACAAGCCTGCCCCCGAGGCCCCCACCCGGCTCGACTCCGCGTTCGGTGCCGACTTCGGCCCCGGTTACGGCGCGGGCCCCGGCTACGGCTCCGGTGCCGCCTACGGCTCCGACCACGGAACGATCGGCATGGCGGCGGTGCCCGGTGCCGGTCTCGGCGCCGTGGACCAGGGAGGCGAACCGGACGTGGCCGCCACCGCGGCCTTCTCCGGCGTCGACTTCCGCGTCGACGGCGACTCCGGTTCCGAGCGTGGCTGGGAGGAGTGGAACCCCACCGAGGAGTCCGTCCGCCCGGTGCGCGGCAGGCACCGCGTCACCAAGCAGCGCAGCGGACTCGCCCGCAGCTCCGCGGTACTCGGGGTCGGCGTCATCGCGGCGGTCGGTGCGGGCGGCATGGCCACCGCACAGGGCAAGCCGCCGGTCTCCATCTCCCTTCCCGACGCCATCACGGACAAACTGCCCGACGCCAAGTCCCTTCCCGGCGTGGGCTCCCTTCTCTCCGACGACTCCGAGAACGACGGAGCCGAGGCCGACACCGCCCCGCTCACCACCGCCGGTATCACCACCGCGGAGGCCGAGCAGGGCACGACCGACGCGGGCGAGGCGCTCCGCGCCCGTATCCTCCAGCAGGCCGAGCAGCAGCAGGCCGCCGCCGACGCCGAGGCCAGGGAGGCCCAGGAGAGGGCCGCCGCGGAAAAGGCCGCCGCCGAGGCCAAGAAGCAGCAGGACGTCGCCGAGGCCAAGGCCGCCGCCGAGAAGAAGAAGGCGGAGGAGGCCAGGAAGAAGGCCGAGGAGGAGGCCAGGAAGAAGGCCGAGGCCCTGCGGCTCGCCAAGCTCGCCGCCAGCTACGCCATCCCGACCAGCTCGTACACGATCACCTCGACATACGGGCAGGCCGGCACGATGTGGGCCTCCGGTCACCACACCGGCCTCGACTTCGCGGCGCCGACGGGCACCCCGGTCAAGGCCGTTCACGGAGGCACCATCACGTCGGCGGGCTGGTCCGGTTCGTACGGCTACCGCACGGTGCTGGAGCTGGAGGACGGCACGGAGGTGTGGTACTGCCACCAGTCCTCGATCGGTGTGGGCATCGGTCAGAAGGTCTCCACCGGGGAGACCATCGGCCGGGTCGGCGCGACCGGCAATGTGACGGGCCCGCACCTCCACCTGGAGGTCCACACCGCGGACGGCACGGGCGTGGACCCGATGTCCTGGCTGCGGGGCAAGGGCCTCAACATCTGAGCACGTCTCCGGGCCCGTTCGGGTCCTTGTGCGACCTGAGCGGATACGCGGTCCCCGTACCCCGAGACGTCGTGCGGTCCTGGCGACCCCAGCCGTCCGGCCGTCCGGGGGACCGTCCATCGGCCGTCCCCCGGGCGGCCGATGGACGGAATACCCGATCGACGGGAACACGTTGATCCACGCATGACTTCTCTTCGCAAGCTGGGCTCTTCCGATCTGCACGTCTTCCCGCTCGCCCTCGGCGGCAATGTCTTCGGCTGGACGGCCGCCGAGGCGCAGTCGTTCGCCGTGCTGGACGCCTACACGGCGGTGGGCGGCAACTTCATCGACACCGCCGACGCCTACTCCGCCTGGGTGCCGGGCAACGAGGGCGGCGAGTCGGAGACCGTCATCGGCAAGTGGCTCGCGGCACGCCCCGACCGCTCCGATGTCCTCATCGCCACCAAGGTCGGCTCCCACCCCTCTTACAAGGGGCTCTCCGCCGCCACCATCAAGGCGGCGGCGGACGAGTCGCTGCGCAGGCTCGGCAGGGACCACATCGACCTCTACTACACGCACTTCGACGACGAGTCCGTTCCGGTCGAGGAGATCATCACCGCCCTCGACGGGCTGGTGAAGGCCGGCAAGGTGCGGGAGATCGCCGCGTCCAACATCAGCCCCGAACGGCTCCAGGCGTCCGTGGACTTCTCGGAGCGCGAGGGGCTGGCCCGTTACGTCGCCCTCCAGCCGCACTACAACCTGGTCTCCCGCGACACGTATGAGGGCGCGCTCCAGGACACGGCCGCCCGGGCCGGGCTCGCCGCCGTCCCGTACTACGCCCTGGCCTCCGGTTTCCTGACCGGCAAGTACCGCGCGGGGGCCCAGGTGGAGAGCGTGCGTGCGGGCAGCGCGGCGAAGTACCTGGAGTCGGAGCGGGGGCGTAAGGTCCTCGCCGCACTCGACCGTGTCGCGCAGGCCCATGACGCGCAGGTCGCGACCGTGGCGTTGGCCTGGCTCGCGTCCCGGCCGACCGTCGTCGCGCCGATCGCCTCGGCCCGTACGGTCGAGCAGCTGCCCGCCCTGACGGCCGTCGCCGACCTCCGGCTGACCGAGAAGGAACTGGCCGACCTCACCGAGGCGTCCGCCTGACCGTTCGCCCGGCCGTCCGGTGGGCCTGACGGGCGGATCCCGGCCCTCGGCCGCACTCCGCCCGCGGCCCCGTTCCCGTCCGTGGCCGACCCCGCCGCGCGGGCGTCGTCGGCGCACTACCCGTGAACGCCCCGGGGCCCCGGGGCGTTCACACGTCTTCGGCTATCGGTACGGGTTGTGGCCGCCATACGCCTGATGCGGGGGCGGGAACGCTCCCGGGCCCGGCGGCAGCCAGTACGCGGGCGGAGCGGGCGGGAAGGGGCGCGGGCGCAGGAGCCCCGCCCTCTGCGCCGCGTAGGCGAGGGCGGGAGCGGCCACGTCCCGGCGTTCCCAGAGGTGGTGCAGCAGCTCCAGCTCGCGTACGGCGAAGTCCGGGCCCGCCGTCCCACGGCGGCCCTGGCGGCGGAGCGAGGCCAGCGACATCGCGAACGATTCGTACTCGGCGACGGTGCGGGCGGCGGCCTTGCCCCGTGCCTTGGCCTGGGCCCGTGCCTCGCGCTGTGCCTTGGCCTGTGCTCTGCTTTGTGCCGTGCTTCGCGCGGGGGCGGGGGCGGGGGCGGGGGCGGGGGCACCGGCCGGGGCCGCCGGGGCGTGGCCGTACGCGGGGACCGGGCCCTGACCGTTCACGGCGGCCGGACCGTGGCCGTTCACGGTCGGGTGAGCCGGCGCGGGGTACAGGACCGGGGCGGGTCCGTACGGGTTCCCCCAGCCGGTCCCGGTGCCGGGGAAGTGGCTCCGCCGGGCCGCGTCCCGGGCCAGGCCGCGGGCCCGCATGGAGGAGAGGGCGAGCGGGTCGGCGGGGGCCAGCCAGCCGGCCGCCGCGTAGGCGGGCAGCTCGGCGGCGAGCGCACGCAGCTCGCGTCGGCGCGCCCAGATCACCAGCCAGGTCACCACACCGAAGAGCGGGACCATGATCACCGCGTACACGGCGTAGAAGGCGAGCGGGCCGAAGAAGGAGGCCGACCCGTTCCACAGCGCGTGCATGCCCATGGCGAGGACGAGCCCCAGCAACGGAAACGCGAGGCGACGGAACCACTGGTTCCGGGCGCTGGCGGCGGCCAGCCCGAAGCCCACTCCCGTCAGGACCGTGAAGAGCGGGTGGGCGAACGGCGACAGCACCGCCCGCACGAAGAACGTCGCCGCGGTCACCGAGACGACGCCCGAGGTCCCGATCTGCTGGTCCTCACCGAAGGCGGTGCCCAGATAGAGGATGTTCTCGGTGAAGGCGAAGCCGCTCGCGGTGAAACCGGCGACGGCGGCGCCGTCGACGATTCCGCTGAACTCGCGTCTTCGGAACAGGAAGACCAACAGGATGGCGGCGGCCTTGGCGCTCTCCTCGACGACCGGTGCTATGACCGTGGCACCGAGGTTGTCCGCGTTCAACGGGTCGGCGGTGGCCGTGGCTATCCAGCGGGTCGCGAAGGAGTTCGCGAGGATCGCGATCAGGGCCGCCGCGAACGCGCCCCAGGCGAGGGCGAACAGCAGGTTCCGCCAGGGCGCGGGGTCCACCCGGTCCAGCCAGCGGAACGCCGCCATCAGGAGCGGCACGGGCAGCACCGCGAGGCCGAGACCGACGAGGAAGCCCTCGGTGCCCGTCTGATCGCGGACCAGGGCCAGGATCGCCAGGCCGCACAGCGCGAGCACCGTGCACACGGCCACGATGCGGAACGTTCGGCTGCGCCACATCATGCCGACGCGACGCGGCCGGTACCGCCAGTGCCTGCGCTCCGGCACGGCCGCCAGAATCTCGCCGACCCGCTGCTCCTCGAGGAGCGGGACGGCCGGCTGCGGCTGCCGCTGCTGGACAGACCCTTCGTGTACCACCCCACGACCCTAACGAGCGGCACCGACACCGGCCACGGGGAATGCCGACGAAGGCCGGTGGTGGGGTGCCGGTGGCGGGATGTCGGTGGCGGGATGTCGGCGGCGCCGACGAGGGGGCGGGGCGGCGGAGGCGGGGAGCGGCGGGGAGCCCCGGTGGGGTGGTGATGAGGCGACGGGCGGCGCCGGTGGGGTGACGGGGCACCCGGGAACGGCGGTGTGCCGCCAGGGCGCCGGGACGGTGACGGCGGCGCCGGCGGTGGGCGGCGCCGGGACCGTCAGCGGCGGGTGAAGAGCAGGTCGTGCACGACATGGCCCTTCGCGAGGCCCTGGCCCTCGAACCGGGTGAGCGGCCGGAACGCGGGGCGCGGCGCGTAGCCGCCTTCGGGCACGGTGTTCTCGAAGAGGGGGTGCGCGGTCAGCACCTCCAGCATCTGCTCCGCGTACGGCTCCCAGTCGGTCGCGCAGTGCACCAGGGCGCCGGGCTTCAGTCGCCGGGCCACCAGGTCGAGGAACTCCGGCTGGATCAGTCGCCGCTTGTGGTGGCGCTTCTTGGGCCACGGGTCGGGGAAGTACACCCGCAGCCCGTCCAGCGAGTCCGGCTCCAGCATCTCGCGCAGCAGGATGATCGCGTCACCGTTGGCGACGCGGACGTTCGACAGGCCCTCACGGTCCGCGAGACCGAGCAGATTGCCCTGACCCGGGGTGTGCACGTCGACGGCGAGGATGCCCGTCCCCGGATCGCCGGCGGCCATCTGCACGGTGGCCTCGCCCATGCCGAAGCCGATCTCCAGCACGACCGGCAGCCCGTCGAACAACTCGGGCAGATCGAGGACCCGCCGCCCGTCGATGTCCAGGCCCCAGAGGGGCCAGAGCCGCTTCAGGGCGTCCTCCTGGCCGGGTGTGACACGGCTCCGGCGCGGCTGGAAGCTGCGGATACGGCGCTCGTGGTGCGATCCGGCCGGATCGATGGCGGGACCGCCGGGGAAGCGCGGCTCCTGGCGGAGCCTGCGCTGCCGCTCGAAGGAGGCGGCGCGCAGATCGTCCGGAATCCCGGCGGGGGACGAGTGCACCGCCGCCGAGGAGGCGCCCGCGGAGCGGTCTGCGGGAGGATGCGCGGAGGGGTTCAAGGGCTCAGACACAATGCCCCGATTCTACGGTGGGGGGTCTCCACCCCGTCTCCCGCGCCCGGAGCAGTGCCCTGCGTGCCACCTCCCGCCCGATGGGCAGGGAGGCCGTCGCGGCGGGCGACGGGGCGTTCAGTACGTGGACGGTGTGCGGGGCCTCACGGATCAGGAAGTCGTCCACCAGGGTGCCGTCGCGCAGCACCGCCTGGGCCCTGACCCCGGCCGGGGCGGGCCGCAGGTCAGCCTCCGTGACATCGGGCAGCAGCCGTCGCACCGCCGCCGTGAACGCGCGCTTCGACAGCGAACGGCGCACCTCGCCCGCCCCGTACCGCCAGTGCCTGCGCGCGATCCGCCAGGCGCCCGGCCAGGCCAGGGTGTCCGCCAGCTCGCGGGGGTGCACGACGGGCCACGCGTATCCCTCGCGGGCCAGCGCCGGTACCGCGTTCGGGCCGATGTGCACACCGCCGTCGTGGCCCCGGGTGAGATGCACCCCGAGGAACGGGAACGCCGGGTCGGGCACCGGATAGACCAGCCCCCGCACCAGTTCGGGCCGTCCCAGTTCGTAGTACTCCCCCCGGAACGGCACGATCCGCATTCCGGGGTCGTCGCCCGCGAGGCGTGCCACCCGGTCGCAGTGCAGCCCCGCGCAGTTGACCAGCACCCGGGCCCGCACCACCGCGCCGTCCGCCGTGCGCACCGCCACGCCCCAGGGGCGCCGGTCGACCGAGACGACCTCCGAGCCGTGGCGGATCGCCCCGCCCGCGGCTTCCACCTCGGCGGCGAGCCGGGCCGCGACCGCCGTGAAGTCGCACACCCCCGTCGTCCCGACCCGGATCGCGGCGAGCCCGCGCAGACGGGGCTCGTACTCGGCGATCTGGGCGGGCCCCAGCTCCCGCACCGGGAGTCCGTTCCGCCGTCCGCGCTGGACCAGCGCATGCAGCCGGGGCAGCTCGGACCGCTCGGTCGCGACGATCAGTTTCCCGGTCACGGCGTGCGTGATGCCGTGCTGGGCGCAGAACTCGACCATCTCGGCGGCGCCGCGCACCGCGTAGCGGGCCTTGAGCGAGCCGGGTGGGTAGTAGATGCCGCTGTGGATCACGCCGCTGTTGCGCCCGGTCTGGTGGCGGGCGGGCCCGGACTCCTTCTCCAGCACCGTCACCCGGGTGCCGGGAGCGGTGCGCGTGAGGGCGTACGCCGTCGACAGGCCGACGATTCCGCCGCCGATCACCAGCACGTCGCAGTCGTACGCCGCATGCGTCGTCACCACGCCACCTCCCACCCCGATAGTGCACTGACCCGCTGACATCGCACTCAAACCAGTGAGACCCAGCGTGGCGCGTATCTTCGTCGATCACGTGCGCGGGCGCGTGCCCGGCCCGGGTACGCGCCCGCGCACGGACGTTTCGGGCGCCTTCGGCCGATGTGCCGCGCCGGGCCGCGTGCGGCGTCCCGGCGCGGGCGGGCGCGGGCGGGCGCGGGCGGGCGCGGGCGGGCGCACGACGTTGTTACGTGCACCACGCCCGGCGACGGGCCCGGCGGACCGGTCAGGCGGGCGCCACCAGCAGCGGCCTGGCCCGTTCACGCAGCTCGGCGACGCGCGGCTCGTGCCCGTACGGTTCGAGGCGGTGGAGCAGATCCCGTACGTACTCCGTGGTCCTCGCGGAGGAGATGCGGCCCGCCACCTCGACCGCGCGGGTTCCCGCCGCGCAGGCCGCGTCGAGGTTCCCCGACTCCAGCTCGGCCACCGCGGACACCACGAGCCGCAGCCCGTGCGAGCGGACGAATTCCTCGGTGGGCCGGGACAGGGCCTGTTCCGTGAAGCGCCGCACCTGCCGGGGCGCCTTCAGGTCGAGGTGGCACTCCGCGGCGTCGGCCGCGAACCTGTCGTACGAGTAGAAGCCCAGCCACGACGGGTCCGCGTCGCCGTCCCGGGAACGCTCCAGCCAGCTCTCGGCGGCCTTGAGCGCGGCCCCCGCGGTCGGCGCGTCGTTCGCCTTCGCGTGGGCGCGGGCCTCCACCAGGCGGAAGAAGCTCATGGTGCGGGCCGTGGCGAGCCCTCGGTTGCGCTCGACGGCCGCCTGGGCGAGATCGACCCCCTCGTCGGCGAACCCGCGGTAGGTCGCCTGCAACGACATCGATGCGAGGACATACCCCCCGAGAGGCACGTCGGCCGCGGCCCGCGCGAGCCTGAGCGCCTGGATGTAGTAGCGCTGCGCGGCCTCCTGCTGCCCGGTGTCGAAGGCCATCCAGCCGGCGAGCCGGGTCAGTTCGGCCGCCGCGCCGAAGAGGGCCCTGCCCACCTCGTCGCTGTACGAACCGAGCAGCAGCGGCGCCGCGTCGACCCGTAAGCACTCGGGAACCATGGAGGAACGCCAGTCCCCGCCGCCGTACTTGGAGTCCCAGCGGCGGGCGTCCTGGGCCGCCTCGCGCAGCTTGGCGACATCGCTGTGACCGACCCGCAGGGGGGATATGTCACTCGTGACCGGATGGGCGGCCGGGGCCGGGCCGGCACTCGCGCCCGTGCCGCTGGGCCGGGGCGGGGCCGACGGCGCGGTCTTGGCGGCCCCGACGGCCTTGGCGGGGGAGGCGGCCCTGGCGGCCGTTCCGCCCCGGGACGTGGACGCGCTCTGCGGGCCCGGCTGGGCGGGGATGGATTTCGTGCGCGGGGCGCCCGGTGCCGGGGTTCCCGGACCCGGCCGCGCCGGCTGCGCACCGGGGGCCGTACGCGTACCCGCCGCGGCACGCGCCTCCGGCTGTCCGCGCGTGCCGGACGCCTCTGCCGGCCTCGCCGACCCCGCCGGGCTCGGTGTGCCGGCCTGCTCCGGAGGGTTCGCCCCGTCGGGTATGCCGTGCCCCGCGGCGGGCTCGGCGGCCCGTGCCGCGTCCGTGCCCCCGGCCGGGGCACCCGGAGCGGCGTGCGCCCCCGTACCCGGGTGTGCGCCCTCTGCGCCCTGGGGGCCGAGGACGGCCGCCCGGGCGGCGCTCGCATCGCGTTCCACCGACGGGTCGGCGGGGGATATCAGCCAGCGGGACGCGGGCGTCGCGTACGCGCTCACCGAGAACGAGCCCGCGAGCGACTGCCAGATCCCGCCACTGCCTCCTCGGCGCCCGGCCAGATCCAGCCGGTAGAGCTCGGTCGCGGAACGGACCGCTTCGGCCACATCGCGCGGGAAGGCCAGCCCGACTTCCGGCGCCGGATCGGCGTCCGCCAGCCCGATCTCGTGCAGCGGGACCGGCCTGCCGAGCTTGGCGCCGATCGCCGCCGCGATGAGATGGGGCGCGGCACCCTGCGGCACCATGCCCTTGGAGACCCACCGGGCCACCGAGGTCTTGTCGTACCGGAGGGTCAGACCGCGTTGAGCCCCGAGGTCGTTGACCCGTCGGGCGAGCCCGGCGTTGCTGATTCCCGCGAGGGCGAGAACGGTTCCGAGCTTCTCGTTCGGTCCTCGTTGCTCCCTGGACATGCGTCACCCCTCGACACACAGACGGCCGCCGCGTCACCGTTGCGGCGCGCGGCATTCGTACCGTGTCCTCCCCAGGGACGGACCCCGGCACTCCGGCCGCACACGCATGTGGCGGAGCCCCGAGGAATATGCCTCCTGCCGAGAACCTCAGTGAACCCAGCGTAGTTCGCCGCATCCCTACCGTTAAGGGGCAGACGTCCGTATGGCGGGATTGTTGTCCGTGCCGGCGCGGGCGGTGCCGGGCGGCCCCGTGCGGCGTTCCCGGGGCCGCCCGGGGGACCGGTCCGTTCTCGGTGCGGTGTCCTGCGCGGGGTCCTTCGGAGGCTGACCGGGGCAGCCCGGTGCGGCGCCATCCCCGGACACCGACCCGGGGTCTGTCCCGGGTCGTCCGGCGCCTCGTCCGAGGTCCGTCCGGGGGCGCGCGGAGTCGGCGCCGAACCCTCGGGCAGGGCCGCACGAGAGCATCGCGCGAAGTGGTGCGGAGCCGTCGCGGGTACGGCGCGGGGGACTGGCGCGGGCGGCCCGGCCAGGGTCCGCGCGATGCGCCCCGCCGGGGCCGCTCCGTGTCCGCCGGGGGCCCTGTCCGTGCGCTCCCGAGGGCGGCGTCCGCGCGGCGTGGAGGCGGTGTTCGCGCAGCGTGGAGGCGGTGTCCGCCGGGTTTCGCGCGTGCTCCCGGCGTGTGGCCGTGCGCCCGGCCGTGCGCTCTCGTCCGGCTGTTCCTGAAGGGCTTCCATGGTTGCCGCGTGGGTCGGCCCACTGCGAAGGAAACAGTGGGCTGGGGGACACTGCCGCCTCATTCCCCGCAGGCGGTGGACCGGTCCGGGAGGTGGGAGACGCCTCCCGGACCGTGCGGGGGAACCGGTCCGGGGCCGTGGAGGGGATCGGCGCGGCACCGGGAGCCGGAACCGGTGCGGGGATGGTGCGGAAGCGGTACGGGGCCGGCGTCGGCCCCGGGCGCGGAGAAGGTGGCGGCCCAGGCTCGGCAGACGGGTGCGCGGGCGACCTCGGGCGGGGTCGGAGACGGGCTCGGAACCGGCCGCCGGAGCAGGCGTCGCGCCGTTGACGGCCTCTCCGGGGGCATGTGCCAGAGGCACCGCGACCGAGGGGCGTTTTCGGGAGAAGTCGGGAGAAATATTCGGAGAGGCTGGAGAGGGGGATCGGGGAAGGGGTGGGGAGCGAACCAGGGTGAAACAGGGCGTCCAGGGCGGCGAGCTTCTCGCCGTCAGGTTCTGTCATGCCCGGAGATTGGCTGAAAATAATCGATCGGCCGAAGAAAGTGCGATCGATTCCGCGGAAATCCCGCCGCCCCGTCCGCAGTTGCCCGTCATCGTGCTCCGAACGCCTCGGAAAGTGGCCAGATATCAGCCGCGCGATCCGGCTCTCGCGTGGTAGGCAACACGCCCGAGCCGTAAGGACGTTGATGTCTGGATCGCCGTGTGCGGGACGTGCTCCCGCCGTACCGCCGGACGCCCGGTGCCGGGCCGCCGACCGGCGGTCGCCCGTCCGCGCCCGTCCGTCGCTCGCACCGGCCCGGCCCGTGTCGGGGGCGCACACCGGCCCGACGTGCGCCTCCGTGGCCTCTCCCGCACGTGTCTGTCGTGGCAGCATGTTCGCAACGACGGCGCACACCAGCGGAGTTCTCCCGATGTGTTCCTGCTGCGCCGTTTTGTCCACAGTCCGTGGAGGCGGCGATGCGTTGGTTGGTGGGGTGGAGCAGCGTCGCCGCGCGCTTCGGTACCGCCGGCGCGGTCGGCGCCTACGACGACGGGCGCACCGTGCAGCCCGTGGGCTCCCAACTCCTTTGGGGCGACCCGGATCCGCTGTGGGCCGTCGGCGACTGGCGCCCGGACGAGATCCGGATCAGCACGATCGAGGGCGCGCCCACGGCCCGGCTCGCCGTCCTCGGCTGCTGCGGCGCCACGGACGAACAACTGCGCGTCGGCCTCCTCGCCGCACGTGGCGGAGCCCTGCGCCACCTCACCTCCTGGCCCGGCGGTTACACGGCCGTCGTCCAGATCGGCCGGAGGATCAGCGTCATCGGCGACCTGGCGGGAGCCCGCCCGGTCTTCCACACCCCCTGGGCGGGCGGCACGGCCTACGCCACCGCCGCACTGCCGCTCGCCGATCTCGTCGAGGCCCAGCTGGACATCGGGCACCTGGCCACGCTGCTCGCCTGCCCCGAGACCCCGGAGGCACTGCGCGACGGCACCCCGTACGAGGGCGTGAGACGCGTACCGCCGGGGCACGCGCTCATCCTCCGCGAGGGCTCGCGCGAGATCACCGGGTACGAGGCGGTGGCCTCCCTGGCCGTCGCCGCGCCCGAACTCGATCCGGTGAGCGCCGTCGACGGGGTACGCGACGCGCTGGTCGACGCCGTACGCGCCCGGCTCACGGCACCGCGCCACGCCCCCGGCACCCTGCCGCCCGATCCGGGACCGGTCCCCGGAATGGGACCCGCCGACCGGCGTGCCGCACGGGGCGCGCCCGTCCCCGGTATCGGTGCCGACCTCTCCGGGGGAAGCGCCTCCGGAACGCTCGCCCTGCTGGCCGCCGGACTGCCGGGACTGCCCGGCCTGCCCGGAAGCCTCCTCGGCCCCGGCGCGGAGGCCGGGGAGCGGCTGCTCGCCGTCACCTTCAACGACCTGACCGCGCACGGGCACGAGGACGAACTCGAACGCGCCCGCATCATCGCCGCCGACCCACGCCTGCACCATGTCGTCGTCGCCGGAGGGGAGGAGGCCCTGCCCTACGCCGACCTGGGCGGCGGCCCGCTCACCGACGAGCCCGCACCCTTTCTCGTCGTCGCCGAACGCCACCGCCGCCGCCTCGCCTCGGGCAGTGCCGACCACTTCGTCGGCGGCGGTGCCCGGCAGGTCCTCGACGCCCACCCCGCACGCCTCGCCGACCTGTTGATGGACCGGCGCAGGCGCCACCTGCTGCGTCCGGTGGCGGCGCTCGCCAAGGCGGAGGGCTCCAGCGGAAACTCCCTCTTCGTTCCGCTCACCGTCTACCGCGCCGCCCGCCGCCTGTCCCGCACGTCGTACCGCACCGGTCTGGAGACGGCGGCCGACCGGCTGCCCGTCGCCAACCGCCACACCCCCGGCCCGGGCACCCCCCTCGACGCCTCGCTCGCCGCCCTCGCCTGGTCGCGGCCCGGCCCCGCCGCGCACTGGCTGACCGGGGAGGCGCTCGCCGACGTATCGGTTCGCCTCCAGGAGGCGGCGGTCCGGCCGGTCTCCGTCCAGCGTCCCGGCGAGGCCCGGGCCCGCGCGGCGCTCGCCCGGTACGCCGCCGACCACCGGATCCTGGAGCAGGCCGCCGAGAACCGCAGCCAGCGCCTGCACGCCCCCTTCCTCGACAACCAGGTCGTACGCGCCGCCCGCGCGCTCCCCGAATCGCTCCGGGTGCAGCCGGGCGCGCGTGGAGCGATCCTGCGCCGGGTGCTCGCGGGCGCCGGCGTCCACGACCTGCCGCCCGGCTGGGGCACGCCCTCCCACGCCACCTCCCAGGCGACCGCCCGCACCGGTCTGCGCGCCGCACTCCCCGAGCTGATGGCCCTCTTCGACGCCCCGCTGCTCGCCGACGCCGGCCTGGTCGAGGCCCGCGTCGTCCGCAAGGCCCTGCGCGCCGCCGCCGACGGCGAACCACTGCCGCTGGACGGCCTGGCCCACCTGGCGTCCACGGAACTGTGGCTGCGCCGCCTCGTGTCGCGGCGCGGTACCTGCTGGACGGGCACAAAGGCGCCTCGCCGACGGGCCGTCGCGCACGGCGTCGTCCCGGCACGGCGGAGCCTGCGGGCGTAACGGACGGGGCGGGAGCCCCCGGTAAGCGGTGCGGGAGGACGCGGGGCCCGTCCGCGAAAGGGGGCGGAGGCCCGTCCATCGCGGGCCGGGGCGGCGAGCGGCACCGGACGATGCCGACCTGCATGTGTGGGAGAAACTGTCGCGCCAGGGAGCCGGGCAACCCGACGCGGGGGCGCAGCAGGCCGAGGCGGACGAGCGCGAGCGGCTGACCCGCGCGGAACTCGGCGCGGACGCGTATGAGTCGGAGCGTGCCGCAGGCCGCACGCTGACCGTCGATGACGTCATCGAGCTGCTGAACCGTGTCTGCGCGGCGCTTCCGGACACCTCGGCAGGGTGGCGGACGGCACCTGAGGGACGCGTCTGACGCCCTTTCGCCCGGGACGTCTCTACCCAGGCCGCACCGTACCGCTCCGCCCCGCCCCGCCCTGTGACGGGCGGGGCGGTACGTCGGTCCGTCGGCCCGGACCTGCACGTCTCACCGGCAGTTGAGACCCGAGTTTGCCCAGTTGGCGAGTGCCGCGCCGATACCCGGCTGCACCCGGTCGACGACAAGCCGGATCTTGGTCTGGCCGGTGATGTCGACTCCGACGGGTACGGCCTGGTCTCCGCCGCGTACCACCGGGGACCGCCACAGCAGCCTCCCGTCACCGCCGAGGACGGAGAAGCGCGCCGCGCCCAGCCCCAGCGACAGGTCGTCGATCCCGACCAGGGCCTCGTACCGCGAGCACTGCAGGTTCAACCGGATCGCGACCGAGGACTTGGTGTGCACGGTCACGCCGTGGGCGTACTGCCTGCCACCGATCCACAGGCCGGAACGCTGCCAGAGCCAGTTGCTCTCATTGACCACCAACTCGGGTTCCGTGTGGTCGCCGGACGTCGAGTAGCGCAACTCGCTGAGCCGGTAGACGGTGGGCGGTGGTGCGGGCGTCGTCGGAGTCGGGTCGGGGGACGTCTCCGGGACGGACGGCTTCGGGGTCTCGGGCGTCGTCGGATGCGCCGTCGGCCCGGGCACGGGAGGCGTGACCGGGGTGTTCGACGCGGTGGGTGTCGGGCCGGGGCCGGGGCCGGGAGCGGTCGGCGATGTCGGCTTCGACGAGGGAGCCGAGGACGCGGCCGGCGGTTCGGCGGGCGGCGCTGACGCCGCGGACGACGGTGCATCGGCGGACGACGGTGCATCGGCGGACGACGGTGCGTCCGCGGCCGGCGGGGCGCCTGCGCGCGGCGCCGACTGCTCGGACTGCTGCGGCGACGCCGGCTGCTCAGGCGCTGCGGGCGGCGGCACGGAGGGGGCCGCGACGGCGGGCTTGGTTGCGTGTCCGGTCTCGGGGTGACCGTTGCCGACCATGGCCCAGGCCAGCCCGGCCGCCGCGGCCACGATGACCGCCGTCACGATACCGGCCTTGACCGGTGTGCCGAGCCCCTCCGAGGCCGCGCCGCCTCCGGCCGAGCCCCCACCGGTCGCCGCCGCGGCGGCTCCCGCCCCGACCGCCCCGGCCGCGCCACCGGCGGTGATCCCGGCCGCCTTGAGCGAGTACCCGGCGGCGACCCAACCGATGACCGCGACCGGCAGCAGAGCGGGGATCCCGGCGTTGACGTGGGCCAGTTCGCCCGCCGCGAGCCTGCACTTCGCGCACTCGTCGAGATGCCCGCGCAGCCCGCGCTCGGCCCGCATCCGGAGACCGCCCCGGGCGTACGCGCCGAGGCGATCGGCGTAGCGCGCACAGTCGCCGCCGGAAGTGAGCGACTGGCTCACATGGGCCTGGAGATATGCCTGCTTGAGCCCTTCACGGGCCCGACTGGCCAGCACCGCCGTGGCGTTGGCGGTCAGCCCGAACAACGGGGCGATCTCGCTGGGCGACTCCTCCTCGACGGTGGTGTGCCACAGCACCGCCTGCCAGCGCTCCGGCAGGCTGCGGAAGGCACGCATGGCCAGCGACCGCTCGGCCTCGTGCATCGCGAGCACGTCCGCGCCGAGGTCGAGCGTCTCCACGTTCGACACCTGGGAGGACTCGGCGGCCTGCGTGGCGAACACGGCGAAGTCCTCGACCAGTTGCTCCCGCTTCGCGGTCTTGGTCCAGGCGGCCGCGACATGCCGGACAGCCGTCATGAGGTAGGCCCGCACCGCCTCCTCGGGGCCCTTGCCCCTCCGCACCGCCTGCAGCGTGCGAGCGAAGACCTCGGCGGTGAGGTCGTCGGCGGTGTGCGCGTCGCGGCAGCAGCTGCGCGCGTAGCGCCGCACCGCGTCCGAGTGCCGCCGGAACAGCTCCTCGTACGCGCGGTCGTCACCGTTCCGCATCATCTTGATCAGATCGGCGTCGGAATCGCCGGGGCCGGTGGCTTCGGTGCCGCCTTCCCGCTGCATCGGCACTGCGGCCTCGGTACCAGCGTCGACGTCGGTGCCCCGCGCCCCCGCCCACGGACCCGGCAGTACGGTGCCGCCTTCGGTGCCGCCTCCCGGCCGCCCGGGACCACCCTGGCACGGCACCTGGCGGGAGAACGGGCCATCGGCCTCCGCCGCATCGCCCGCGGTGGCGATGTCGTCGAACGACTCTTCCTTCTGCCCGTCACGGCTCATCGCGGAAGCCCCCGTTGCGCTGTCGGACCCGAACATCGAGCAAGCGTGCCACATGGCGCAATCACGCCGGACCCTCAGCCCCGGCAACCACTCATCCGGGGTGTTCTCCCGAATATGAGCACTATTGGCCGCTCATTTGGGAAGACTAGCCGAGCGTTTTTGCGCACGGACAGGGCGGGCAGGGGCAATGGTCCTTTGGACGAGGCCCGCGAGGGCCGCGAGGGCCGTCCGAGTCCGGACATATGACGCGGATCGTCGGAGAGGCAGCCGCAAATCGGTTCCGGACCGGCCCTGGAGGGATGTGGTCCGACCTCGGACCGGGCCCCTGGAACGGGCCTCTGGACAGGGCCGGTGGACCGGTCCCCCGGAACGGGACTCGTCAACGGCCGTGCATCGGCTGCGCATTGACCTCGGGCCGGCCGCGCATGGGCATACGGCCATGGAGTGGCGGTGGAACGGCGATGCGGCTGCCGTAGGGACGGACGGGGGCATGCGTGCGGAGCTGGGACGAGAGTGGGGAGGGTCATACCGGATCCGAACGGGAGGACCCGCGAGCTTCGGCCAACCGGCTTGCCTAGGTCCACCCGACCTGGTCCACCTGACCCGGTTTGTCCCGCCTAGGTTCACCAGACTTCGGTTCACCAGACTTCGGGCACCCGGTTTCGGCCAACTCCGGTTCGCCCGGACCCGGGTTGGGGGGCGGCCCTCGGCGCCCGGTCTCGGACGGCCCTGCCCCGATCGCCCGGCCGGAGCCGCCGCCCGAGGCCACCCGACCCCGTCGCCAGGGCCGCATCCCACGGCCTGGGCTTCATGTCCCGCATCTCACGTCCCGAGCACCGCGTCACGCCCCACCGCTCCCGCCCATGGCAAGGTCGGCTACGACCTCGTCCCAGGCCGTTCAGGCGGCAGTTCGCGAACGCGGCCCCTCCCGGATCGTTCAGGCGGCAGGTCGGGAGCGCAGCCCCTCCAGCAGGATGTCCAGCAGCCGACTCGAAGCCGCCGCCTGCTGAGCCGCATCGGGCAGCGAGGGCGCCGCCGTCGCGATGACCAGCAGCACGTCCGCGACCGTCACGTCACGGCGCAGCTCACCGGCCGCGCGCGCCCGGTCCACGAGCCGGCCGACGACCTCCAGCAGCTCACCGGCCCCGGCGTCGTCCGCGACGTGGCCCGCCTCCGGGACGGACAGCGCCTCGGCCGGCCGGAGGTCGTCCGGACCCGTGCCCTGCCGCTGCTGGGGCACCCGGCCACCGGCCGCGCCCGCCATGGCACCCGCGCCGACCGCGGCCCCGGTGTCCCCGGCAGGCGCCGAGCCGTCCACAGCCCCGTTCCTGGCCCCTGAAACGACCCTGCCTTCGGCCCCGACAGCCCCGGTGTCACCCCCGGATCCGATGACCGGGTCGGTGTCGACGCCGACCCGAAGCACCTGCGGCGGCAGCAGCCGCCCCGCGCCCGAAGCCACGGACGTGCGCAGGAAGCGCGACAGGGCCGACCACGGTTCCTCCTCCTGCCCCAGGGCGGTCCGTGCCTGGTCCGTCAGCCGAGCGGTCTCCTCCTCGGCTATCCGCCTGACCAGCACGTCCTTGCTCGGGAACCGCCGGTAGACCGTGCCGACGCCGACCCTGGCGCGACGCGCCACGTCCTCCATGGGAGCCCCGTACCCCAGCTCGCCGAACACCTCGCGGGCGGCGCGCAGCACGTGCTCCAGATTGCGCTGGGCGTCCACACGAAGCGGGGTCGACCGGCCGTTTGCGCCGTTCGCCCCGTTTGTCGCCATTCCTCCGTTGGGCCCGCCCGCCGTGGTCGTCGGCGCGGCCGTCCCCGTCGTCGCACCGACCGGCAACATCTCGCCGGCCGTCCCTACCGCTCCGACAGCTCCGCCTCGGCCGTTTCCGGCGGACGAATGGGGCGTAACCGTCGCAGCGGTCTGCCAATGAGAATCCTGAATATGCATGTTGTTCCCCCGGTAATGACGTCTCCCCCCGGAGACTTCCCGCAGTCTGAGCCAGAGAGTGGATCATGGTCACGATCCGGCCCTCCGGCGACACACGAACATAGTTGAGCACGCGTCAATTCAGAAGGGGGTAGTTCCGCACGGAGCGCCCTCGAAGGCGCGAGAATCGGCCGGTCATCTGATCGACCCCGGCCCGCCACCCCCGTTCCACCCTCTGACCTGCGCGGATTCCGTGACAATGTCGTCACCTACGACGACGTCCCGGCCCAGATCTCCGGTCACACAATTTGTCGGGCCTGTGGACAAACCCCTGAGCCCGTTGCGTCATGGGGTGGTGATGGCTACAGATTCCGGGGGAGCACCCTCTGGCACCCCGCCATGCCTGCGCATTCTGGTCGTCGGCGGCGGCTACGTCGGGATGTACACGGCGCTGCGTCTCCAGCGGAGGCTGAGGCAGCGGCTCAGGAACGGTCGGGCGGAGATCGTCGTCGTCACTCCCGAGCCGTATATGACGTATCAGCCGTTTCTGCCCGAGGCGGCCGCCGGTTCGATCTCGCCGCGCCATGTGGTGGTGCCACTGCGCCGGGTTCTGGCGGACTGCCGGATCGTGATCGGCGAGGCGCGGCACATCGACCACTCCAGGCGCACGGCCACCGTGACCACCCCCGCCTCCGCCGAGGACGGTACGGGCGCCGTCGAGATCGCGTACGACGAGCTCGTCCTCGCACCCGGCTCCGTCTCACGCGCCCTCCCGATCCCCGGCCTCGCCGACCACGGCATCGGCTTCAAGACCGTCGAAGAGGCCATCGGCCTGCGCAACCACGTCATCGAGCAGCTGGACATCGCCTCCACCACCCGTGACCCGGCCCTCCGCGCCGCCGCTCTCACCTTCGTCTTCGTCGGTGGCGGATACGCCGGCGTCGAGGCGCTCGCCGAACTGGAGGACATGGCCCGTCACGCCTCGCGGTACTACCACAACATCAAGCCGGAGGACATGAAGTGGATCCTCGTCGAGGCGTCCGACCGCATCCTTCCCGAGGTCGGCGACGCGTTGGGGCTGTATGTGATCCGTGAGCTGCGCGGCCGCAACGTCGACGTGCGCCTCGACACCCGGCTGGAGTCCTGCGAGCACCGGATCGCCGTCCTGAGCGACGGCTCCCGCGTCCGCAGCCGCACCCTCGTGTGGACCGCCGGCGTCAAACCGGCGCCGGTCCTCGCCGCCACCGATCTGCCGCTCGACGAGTACGGCAGGCTCAGATGCACGGCGGAACTCGCCGTCGAGGGCGTCGAGCACGCCTGGGCGGCCGGCGACGCCGCCGCCGTACCCGACCTGACGGCCTCCGAGAAGGGCGCCAGGACCGCCCCCAACGCCCAGCACGCCGTGCGCCAGGCCAAGGTCCTCGCCGGGAACGTCCTCGCCGCGCTCGACGGCGAACCCCTCAAGCAGTACCGGCACGCCTGTGCGGGCTCCGTCGCCTCGCTCGGCCTCCACAAGGGCGTGGCCCATGTCCGCGGTCGCGCGCTTAAGGGGTGCCCGGCCTGGCTGCTGCATCGCGCGTACCACCTCAGCCGCGTCCCGACGCTCAACCGGAAGGCCCGGGTCCTGGCCGAATGGACGCTCGCCGGGCTCTTCAGGCGCGAGATCGTCTCCCTGGGCTCCCTGGAACACCCGCGGGCCGAGTTCGAACGTGCCGCGGGGGGTGGACGCCCGGGACCGGGCGGCCCACCGACCACGGGCGGCCCACCGGGCCCCCGTCGTCCCACCGGCCCCGACGCCCCACCGGGGCATGGCACCTGACCGGCCGTCGGGCCCGCGGCCTCACCCGACCGCGGCACCGCCGTACCGACAACTGCCAGTACGGTCCGCCACACTGGACGTGTGACCATAGGTGGGCCCACACCTGCGCAGAGTGATCCCGGCCGGTAGCGACGAGACAGTGAACAGCAGTGACATCCCCGATGTCCGAGACGCATCAGAGACATCAGAGGTATCGGAAGCACCAGAGCCACCGCACGCGGGGGACGCGCCGGAAACACCGGAGGCGTCAAGGGCGTCGGACTTCTCTGATGCCTCCGGCACTTCTGACGCCTCGGAGGCACGAGCAGCACGATGAGGCCCGGATGCGTTCTCCCGGGGCCGGCCCCGGCACCGCCCGCCGAACCACCGAACCCGCCGAACCCGCCGAACCTGTCGATCCATCGGATCCGGCGGAACCGTTTGATCCGGCGGAACCGTTGGACCCGGCGGAACCCATGAAATGCGTGGAACCCATGGGACCGGCGGGGACGACCGGATCCCGCGGAGGGAGCCGGGACCGAGGAAACCGGGACCAGCAGAGGAAGCAGCCCGCCCGAGCGGACCAGACCGACACACGAGGCCAGAAATTCCGTGAACTTCACGCGTTGGAGCGCCCGCCTACCCGGAACGCAGCGCCGCGCCGCCGCTCGGGGTGACCGCAGCTCCGTACCGCCGGCGCGCGCCGAGTACGGACGCCCCGAGCCCGGCTCCCGCCGCCCGGACACCGACGTGGGCGCGGACACTCCCGACAGCGGCCCCGACAGCGGCCCCGACAGCGGCCCCGACGGCGGGGGTGACGCGACGCGCGACGGCGCGAACGACGGGACACGCGACGGCGCGAACGGCCGGCCCGCCGGGGCCGACGGAACCGTTCTGGAAGACCTCTCCGCGCGCGATCTGCTGGGCCGGCTGCCCGCTCTCGTCGCCCTGGTGCACGGCCCCGAGCACCGGATCGAGTACGTCAACGATGCCTACGTGGCCGCCTTCGGGCCCCGCCCCGTCGGCGCCACCGCCGCCGAGGCCATGCCCGAACTCTCCGAGCTCAGCCTGCTGCCCCTCATGGACCAGGTCCTGCGCAGCGGCACGCCGCGCACGGTCAAGTCCCGCAAGGTGCGCAACGGCAATTCGTACACCGTGACCTGCATCCCGGTGCATCGGGACGCCGACGCCGACGCCGCGACGGCCGACGACGCGAACAGGGCCCCGGGCAGGAACTGGAAGAAGGAACGGGACCGGGGCAGGGACGGGGAAAAGGCCGGAGGCGGGCACCGGAACAGGCGCGGAAGCGGGAGCGGAGGCGGCGACGGCGAGCGCGGGGTGCTCGTGTACGCCGCCGACGTCACCGACCACGCCGAAGCGGCCGAACGGCTCCGCGCCAGCGAACGACGCCACCGCGAAACGGCCGTCACCCTCCAGCGCTCGCTGCTCCCGCAGGAACTGGAGCAGCCCGACGACCTGCGGATCGCCGCCACCTATCAGCCCGGCGGCACGGACGCGGCGGTCGGCGGCGACTGGTACGACGTCATCACGCTCGGCGCCGGTCGCACGGCTCTGGTCATCGGGGACGTGATGGGGCGGGGAGTGCGGGCCGCCGCTGTCATGGGACAGCTCCGCACGGCGGTGCGTGCCTACGCTCGCCTCGACCTCCCGCCGCACGAGGTGCTCCAGCTCCTGGACGGTCTTGCCGCCGAGATCGACGCCAGCCAGATCGCCACCTGCGCCTACGCGGTCCACGATCCGAACGAGGGCCGACTCGTCTACGCCTCCGCCGGGCACCTCCCGATCCTGGTGAGCCACGAGGACGGCACGGTCCACCGTGCCGAGGACCCGACCGGTCCGCCGCTCGGCACTGGCGGCTGGATCCACACCTCGGGCACGATCGAACTGCCGCCCGGCTCCACCGCGGTCTTCTACACGGACGGCCTGGTCGAGCGCCGCAGCGAGGACATCGATGAGGGCGTCGCCGCGCTGGAGCGCGCCCTCTCGGGAGCCAAGGGCTCGCCGCAGGTCGTCTGCGACCGGCTGATCCGTTCCCTCGGGGTCACCGCGGAGCACGACGACGACGTGGCGGTACTGGTGGTCCAGCACCCCGCCCGTACCGGGGCCGACGCGGAGTTGTTCCACAACGCCTCGCTCGACCTCCTCGGCGGCATCGAGGCCGCCCCGCGTGCCCGCGCCTTCGCCACCGGCGTCCTGACCTCGTGGCGGTTCCCGGCCGAGCTGCGCGATCTGGGCGTCCTGGCCGCGGGCGAACTCGTCGCGAACTCCCTCAAGCACGGCACCCCGCCGATGCGCCTGGGCCTGCGCCGTACCGACCGCCGCCTGATCATCGAGGTGACCGACGGCGACGATCACCTGCCCCGCCGCCGTCGCGCCGATCCGGCGGACGAATCGGGGCGCGGCATCTCCATCGTCGCGACGATCGCCACTTCCTGGGGCTGCCGTCGCAGGCCGGAAGGCGGCAAGGCGGTCTGGTGCGAGTTCGCCCTCCCGCAGGAGCGGTGAGCCGCAAGCGGAGGGGCCCGTCGTGAACGGGCCCCTCACCGGCTCGCCGCCCTCTCTCACCGGCTCACGGACGCCCGCTCGGGCGGGTGAATCCGCAGCCGCGGCGTGCCGGCCCGTGATCCATGGCGGTCGGCGGCGGGAACGCGCCGGCCGGCGGTCGGCGGCAGCGGCGATCAGTGGTAGCTGGGCGCGGCCTCTGCCTCCGGCCGCGACACGGCCACCACCCGGGACGGCGTCACCTCCGCCGACGGCTGGTCCTGCGCCGGAGTGAGCCGTCGGCCCAGGCGCAGTGCCAGCACCGTGATGCCCAGCGAGAACAGTACGAACGTCACGATGTACGGACCGTGCAGCGTGGCTCCCATCGGGCCGCCCACGGCCGGGCCCACCGCCAGCGCGAGCTGCTTGCACAGCGCGAACGCGGAGTTGTACTGACCGACCATCGACTCCGGCGCGAGATCGGCGACCAGAGGCGCGACGGTCGGCGACAGCATCGACTCGCCGAGCCCGAAGAGTGCGTACGTGGAGATCATCGCGGCCGTCGCCATGGTCTGGCTGCCGTGCCCGAGGCCCGCGAAGCCCGCCACGACCCAGGCGAACGCCCAGATCAGGCCGACCAGCGCGATGACCCGGCTGCGGCGGCGGCGCTCCACCATCCGCAGCACGACGAACTGCGCCACGACGATGACCGCGGTGTTGGCGGCCAGCGCGATACCCAGCGTCGAGGGCTGGATCCCGGCGGCCTCGGTGCCGTACGCCGCGAGCCCCGACTCGAACTGCCCGTAGCAGGCGAAGAACAGCACGAAGCCCAGTACGCACAGCTGCACCATGGCCCGGTGCGACAGCAGGGCTCGCAGCCCGCTCTGCGCCGAGGACCCGCCGGTGGGCCGGGCGTCGGAGAAGGACGGGGCACGGGACAGCCGCACGGTGCAGGCGATGGCACCGAGCACCACGAACATCGCGGCTTCGATGAGGAACAGCAGGGTGAAGGACTCCGGCCGGGCCGTGTCCACGATCTGCCCGCCGACCAGTCCGCCGAGGCCGAGCCCGAGGTTCTGCAGGAAGAACTGCATGGCGAAGGCACGTGTGCGGGAGGCGGTGCTGGAGCACCACACGAGCATCGTGGCGAGCGCCGGCTGCATGACCGCCGTGCCCGCGCCGAGGACCGCCGCCGACAACACGGACGCGGTCACCCCGGAGGACACGCCGAGGGCGACCGCGCCCAGGGCGGCGACCACCGAGGCGACGACGAGCACGGGCAGCGGGCCGCGCCGGTCGATCGCACGGCCCGTGAACGGCAGAACGGCCAGCGCCGCCATGGCGAAGACCGCCAGCACGACCCCCGCCGTACCCGCGCCCAGATCCCGCACCTGTGCCACATAGACGTACAGGTACGGAACGGTGAACCCCAGCCCGAACGCGCTCAGCGCGCTCCCCAGCTGGATCCGCCGCAGCGCTGCCCCCATCTCCCTGGTCACACTCACCTACCTCAAACTCTCGCACCGGCATGCCGACATGCCGGTCCGTAGCAACGACTCGAACCCGAAGACTTTAGCACTAAAGTTAGAAGCTCAACAATTCAGCTTGAAGGACTTCGATGGCTTTGGCGGGCGTGCCATACTGCCCGCCATGTCTGACACCACCGAGCAACCCGGCCCGCAGGAGCCGAGCCTCGACGAGCAGGTCGCCGCCTATCAGCGGGAGTTCCGCGACCTCGACCCGCAGGTCGAGCGGGTCGTCTCGGCTCTCGGCCGGCTGAACCGCCGGATGAACGTGGCGTACGGGCGCCAGCTCGCCACCCTCGGCATCAGCAACGCCGAATGGGAGGTCCTCAAGACGCTGGTGCTGGCCGGTTCCCCTTACCGCCTGGGCCCGGGGGAGCTCGCGAAGCGCCTCGGCCTCACCCCGGCCGCGATGACCCACCGCATCGACCGCATGGCGGCCGACGGGCTGGTCACCCGCGACCGGGACGAGAGCAACCGGGTACGCGTGATCGTCGAGGTGACCGACGAGGGGCGTACGAAGTGGCTGGAGGCGATGCGCATGGCCACCGCCTTCGAGGGGGACCTGCTCCAGGACTTCACGGTGGAGGAGCGGGGAGCCCTCGGCGACATGCTGATCCGTGTCCTGCGCCGTGTGGAGCACGCCCAGCCGGACGCCGGTGGCCGCCTCACCGACCTGGACTGAGCGGTGTTCGGCCCCGGTTAATCGCTTGACCTGCCGGGGTTGACACGCCCCAGCCCGATCCGTAAAGTACTCCGAGTTGCCACGGGGCCGGAACGGTTCTGCGGCGACTCATCCTGCCGCGGACGCGGCATCCAAAACTCAGTACGATCTCCCATTCGGGATAATTTCGGCATGCCGAAATTAATTTCGAGGACTCGATTATGAGTCACCGGGAAAGTTCGCTAGAGTTTCGGCGTCGGAACGGCCTAACGGTCGGGAAGGCGAATCCCGCTGACTGGGAATCAGGCCCGAAAGGATCTGATAGAGTCGGACTCGACGGAAAGGGAAACGCGAAAGCGTGGATCTGGAAGTCGGGAAACCCGCTTCGACCGGGAATCGGACGCGAAAGAGTCTGATAGAGTCGGAAACGCAAGACCGAAGGGAAAAAGCCCGGAGGAAAGCCTGGACCGGATGGTCGG
>NZ_JBIUBU010000011.1:0-134633 GCF_044548345.1 Streptomyces sp. NPDC052042
CACCCTCATCGAATGGCAAGCCGACTGGCTGCGCCGCGGCCTGCCACTGTCCGGCAAGCCCACCAAGTTCCAGGTCCGCGACGGAAGGTTCTGATCCACCCCATGTCTCCCACTCCCCCCGCCCGGTCCGTTCCCGGCCCTTCCGCGTCCGCGCTGGAGGCACTCGCCCACGGCGCGGTGATCCCCGCCCATCCGCTGGCCCTGCACGCCGACGGTTCCTTCGACGAGCGACGGCAGCGGGCGCTCACCCGCTACTACCTGGCCTCGGGCGCGGGCGGCGTCGCCGTCGCCGTGCACACCACCCAGTTCGAGATCCGCGAACCGGAGGTCGGCCTGTTCCGGCCGGTCCTGGAGCTGGCCGCCGAGACGATCGACGCCGAGGCGGGCCGTCCGTTCGTCAAGGTGGCCGGGGCCTGCGGGTACACGGCGCAGGCCGTGGCCGAGGCCGAGACCGCCGCCGAGCTCGGCTACGACGCGGTGCTGCTCAGCCCGGCCGTGCCCGGGGCGGACGAGAAGGGCCTGCTGGACCGGGCGCGGGCGGTCGGCGAGGTGCTGCCGGTGATCGGCTTCTACCTCCAGGAGGCCGTCGGCGGCCGGTACCTGTCGCCGGGCTTCTGGTCCGCCTTCACCGACCTGCCGAACACGGCCGCGGTGAAGATCGCCCCGTTCGACCGGTACCGCACCGCCGACGTCGTACGGGCCGTCGCCGCCGCCGACCGCGCCGGCGAGGTGGCGCTGTACACCGGCAACGACGACGACATCATCGGCGACCTGCTCACCCCGTACGAGACGGCGGACGGCACCCGGCGCTGGTTCGCGGGCGGGCTGCTCGGCCAGTGGGCGGTGTGGACCACCTCCGCGGTCGCGCTCCTGGAGGACGTCCGCAGGGCGCGCGCGGGCGACCACGAGGCGATGGTGCGCTGCCTGACCCGCCGCCCGGAGCTGACCGACGCCAACAGCGCGGTCTTCGATGTGCGGGGCGCCTTCCGGGGCTGCATCGCCGGGGTCCACGAGGTCCTCCATCGCCAGGGCCTGCTGGCGAACATCCGGTGCCTGGACCCGGCCGAGACGCTCTCCCCCGGACAGGCCGAGGAGATCAGCCGGGTGGCCGCCGCCTATCCGTGGCTGACCGACGACGCGTTCGTCGCGGAGCACCTCGATGCCTGGCTGTCCTGAGCTGCCCGACCGCCCGCACCCCACCGGCGCCGGCGGCCGCGACCGGGTGGTCGTCGCCGTGCCGCCGCGCCTGCGGGAGCAGCTCTTCGCCGCGGACGTGTGGCGGGGGCTGGAGCGGGCGGCGCAGCTGACGGTCCTGGATGACCACACCGACCGGGCGGCACTCGCCGCCGCCCTGCCGGGCGCCCGCGCGCTGATCACCTCGTGGGGCGCGCCCCGGGTCGACGCCGGACTCCTGGCCTCGGCGGACCGGCTGGAGCTGGTGGCGCACACCGGTTCGGCGGTGGCCCCGTACGTCACCGAGGACGTGTTCCGGCGGGGCATCGCGGTCACCCAGGCCGGGGACGCGATGGCCCGCCCGGTCGCCGAGGTCGCGCTCGCGTTCACGCTCGCGCTGCTGCACCGCGTCCACCGCTTCGACCACGCCCTGCGCGGCGGGGCCGAGTGGGCGGCGGCGAGCGAGGCCCCGCCGCGCCACGAGATCCACGGCAGCGACATCGGGGTGATCGGCGCCTCCCGCACCGGCCGCTCCTACATCGCCCTGGTCCGGGCCATGGGGGCGCGAGTGAGCGTCACCGACCCGTACCTGTCCGAGGCGGACGCCGAGGCGCTCGGCGTCACGCCCGTCCCGCTGGAAACGCTGCTCACCCGCAGCCGTGTGGTGGCCGTGCACGCACCGGTCACCGAGGAGACCCATCGGATGATCGGCGCCGCGCAACTCGCGCTGATGCCGGACGGGGCGGGTCTGGTCAACACCGCAAGGTCGTGGCTGGTCGACGAGGACGCGCTCCTGGCCGAGCTGTCGTCGGGCCGGCTGGACGCGGCGATCGACGTCTTCGACGCGGAGCCGCTGCCCGTGGACCACCCGCTGCGCTCCCTGCCGAATGCCCTGCTGACACCGCACCAGGCGGCCGGTACCGTCGAGTGCCGTCGGCGGCTCGGTGCGAGCGCCGCCGACGAGGTGCTGCGGCTGCTCTCCGGGCGACCCCCGGAACACGCCGTCGCCGCCGACGCCCTCGCCCGCCTGCACTAGTGCCGTGACCGGCCTCGTCCGCCCGGCAGGAGCGTCGTCCGGTGCCCGCGACCGCAGGGCGGAGGACCGTCCTCGCAGTGGGCGCGCGAGGAAGACTCCGACGACGCGGCGAGCACACGCCGTCCGCCGCGCGGCGGACCGCGGTTGGAAGACACGGCCCAGGCCCCGCCTTCCGAACCCCCGACACCCCTACCCTCAGGAGAGTTCACCTCCATGCGACTGATGCGCATCGGCGAGCCGGGCCGCGAACGCCCCGTCCTCGCCCACTCCGACGGCCGTCACTACGACCTGTCCGGGATCACCGACGACATCGACGGCACGTTCCTCGCCGCGCTCGCCGACGACCCGAACCTGGTCCCCGCCGTGTCGGCGCTCCCCGAGACCGACATCAGCGGCGAGCGGATCGGCGCCCCGGTGGCCCGTCCGTCCGCGCTGCTCTGCATCGGACAGAACTACGCGGCGCACGCGGCGGAGTCCGGCAGCGAACCGCCCGAACAGCCCATCCTCTTCTACAAGTCGCCGAACACGGTCGTCGGGCCGTACGACGACGTGCTGATCCCGCGCGGTTCGAAGAAGACCGACTGGGAGGTGGAGCTGGCCGTCGTCATCGGCCGCCGCGCCTCCTACCTGGACTCCCCCGCCGACGCCGCCGCGCACATCGCGGGCTACGCGGTCAGCAACGACGTCTCCGAACGCGCCTTCCAGCTGGAGGAGTCGGGCGGCCAGTGGTCCAAGGGCAAGAGCTGCGCCACGTTCAATCCGCTGGGCCCGGTGCTGGTGACCGCCGACGAGGTCGGCGATCCGCAGCAGCTGCGGCTGCGCAGCTTCGTCAACGACGAACCGCGGCAGGATTCCAGCACCGCGGACATGATCTTCGACGTGGCGCACCTGGTGCACCATCTCTCGCAGTACCTGGTGCTGGAGCCCGGTGACATCGTCAACACCGGCACCCCGCAGGGCGTGGCGCTCTCCGGCCGCTTCCCCTACCTGGGGCCGGACGATGTGATGGAGGTCGAGATCTCGGGCCTGGGACGTCAGCGCAGCGTCTGCCGTCCCGCCTGACGCCGACCGGACACGAGCGGCCCGTCCCGCCGGGGCGGGCCGCTCCGCCCGCGGACCCCGCCCCGGTCCGGACCGGCCTCAGTCCTCGGGGAGTTCGACCGGGGCGATGTCGTCGAAGACGTCCCCGGGGCCGGGGTTCGTCGGGTCGGTCGCACCACCGAGCCGGGTCATCACACCCCAGACGGCGTTGAGCGCGGTCTGCACGGCGCCCTCGGCCCAGCCGGCCGTCCAGGAGATGTCGTCGCCCGCGAGGAAGATGCCCTGCCGGTCGGCGGGCAGCCGATCCTGCATGAAGTGGGTGAACAGCCGCCGCTGGTACCGGTAGTGGCCCGGCAGGTTGGCCTTGAACGCCCCCATGAAGTACGGCTCGTTCTCCCACGAGACGGTCGCCGGGTTGCCGATGATGTGCTTCCTGATGTCGACGTCCGGGTAGATCTCGCCGAGCGACTTCAGCATGACCTCCATGCGCTCGTTCGCGGTCAGCGGCAGCCACTTCAGGCTGTCGTCGCACCAGGTGTACGAGAGGCAGATGACGGCGGGCCCGTCGGGGCCGTTGTCCAGGAGGTACGTCCCCCGGGTCATCCGGTCGGTGAGCGTCATCGACATGCGGTCCCGCCCGGTCGTCTCGTCCTTGTCCAGCCAGAACGGCCGGTCGACGGGGACGAACAGCTTGGACGACTCCATGTAGTGGGTGCGCTCCATCGCCGTCCAGTGGTCGATCGGGAAGAGCGCGTCGTCGCAGTCGATCTTCGAGAGCAGCAGCCAGGACTGTCCGGTGAAGATGACGGCCGGGTAGGTGCGGACGTCGCCGGTGGCGTCGGTGACGGTGATCCGGTTCCCGGCGGTACGGTGCAGCCGGGTGACCGCGGGGCGCGGCTCGCCGCCGTGCAGCGAGGACAGCGAGGTACCGAGCGGCCAGTGGACGATCTTGCGCGGTTCGCGTTCCCAGAGCCGCAGCGGGAGCTGCTGGCTGCCGCCCACGATGGAGCGGTGGTGGTCGTCCGCCTCGGCGTAGACGACGCGCAGGATCTCCAGGATGGAGTTGGGGAAGTCGGTGTCCCAGCCGCCGGTGCCGAATCCGACCTGGCCGAAGATCTCGCGGTGCTTGAACGACGCGAATGCCTCGGATGCGCAGAGGAATCCGTAGAAGGTCTGGTTGTCGAGTTCGCGGACCAGCCTCGACCAGAGCTCCCGGATGCGCGGCACGTCGCGTTCCCGCATCGCGCGGTTCATGTCCGAGAAGTCGGCGTCCTCCTCCAGGCACCGGTTCCAGGCGTCCATCACGTCGCGGTACACCTGCGGCAGGTCGTCGATGGTGCGCGCGTAGTGGGACTCGCCCTTGAGATCGACGACGGTCGACGGGGTGGCCGGGGAGAGCGGGTTGGGGAACGGCCTGGTCTCCAGGCCCACCAGGTCGATGTAGTGCTGGAGCGCGGTGGAGGAGGGCGGGAAGCGCATCGCGCCCATTTCCGCGGTGAGCGCGGGGTCGCAGCCCTCGAAGCCGACCGTGCGCAGCCGCCCGCCGATCCGGTCGGCCTCGTAGACCACGGGCCGCAGGCCCATCTTCATCAGCTCGTACGCGGCGACGACGCCGGAGAGCCCGCCGCCGATGACGGCGACCTCGGAGCCGTGCTCGGTGGCCGGAATCTGCCCGATCCCCGCGGGGTGCGCCAGGTAGTCGTCGTACGCGTACGGGAAGTCCGGTCCGAACATGGTGATGGGCTCGGCCGCTTCGGTGTGCTGGGCGGCGTTGGGCACCGTGGACGTCATGGGGTACGGACTCCTTGCACGGGAACGAGAGGTGGGACGGGGAGGGGCGGCCGGCTCAGGCGAGGGTGCCGTACAGGCCGGGGCGGCGGTCGCGCAGATACGGGTTGGTCTCGCGCGAGGCGCCCAGGAGCGCGGTGTCGACGTCGCCGACGATCAGTTCCTCGCCGCGTCCGGCACGGGCGCGGACGGTGCCGTCGGGGCCGGCCAGGCAGCTCAGTCCGACGAACTCGAACGCGCCCTCCGGGCCCGTGCGGTCGGCGTAGGCCACGTACATCTGGCTCTCGAAGGCCCGGACCGGGACGAGCGATTCGGCGACGAACTGGAACGGGTGCATGAGTGCCGTGGGCACCAGCAGCAGGTCGGTGCCCGCGAGGGCGTGCGCGCGGACGTTCTCCGGGAATTCGACGTCGTAGCAGATCAGGATTCCGAGGCGGACGCCGTCCAGCTCGGCCTGGACGACGGGCTGCTCGCCCGGGGTGAACCACTCCTGCTCGAAGTCGCCGAAGAGATGGGTCTTGCGGTAGTCGGCGAGCGCGGCCCCGTCCGGGCCGACGAGCCGTGCGGTGTTGAAGACCCGCTCGCCCGAACGCTCCGGGTAGCCGTACAGGACGGCGAGCCCGTGCCGGGCGGCGATCGCGGCGACCGCGTCGGCGGAGGGTCCGTCGGCCGGCTCGGCCAGCCGGGCCACATCGGCGCCGATCGCGTAGCCGGTCAGGAACAGTTCGGGGCAGACCATCAGCCGGGCCCCGGCGTCCGCGGCGCGCCGGGCCGCGGCGTCGAGCGCCGCCAGGTTCGTGTCCACGTGCCCGGGGCGTCCGGAGCTCTGAAGCAGGGCGGTGCGCAACGACGGCATGGCTGACCTCGGGCGATGGGGCGGGACGGGACGTATCGACCGTACGGTCCGCCGCTCGGGACGGACAAGGCGCGACCGTTGCGCATCGACCCTTGATCCATTGCGCACCCGGGCGCGACTGCGGCGATTCGTTGCACGGCACGTCTTCCTGGCCCCGCCGGGTGGCGCGGGTCCCGGCCGGCGGCCCGGGCGGCACCCGCCTACTGCGGCGACCCCGACGAGTACCGTCGCAGCAGCGGCGACAGCACCAGCACGGACTTGGTGCGCTCCACGTACGGCTCGCCCGCGATCCGTTCGAGCACCTGCTCGAAGTGGCGCATGTCCGCGGCGAAGACCTGCACCAGCGCGTCGGCCTCGCCTGTCACCGTGGACGCCGACGCGACCTCCGGATAGCGCTCCAGCCCCTGCTTGATCGCCTCCGGGGAGGTGTTGCGGCTGCAGTAGATCTCGATGTAGCCCTCGGTCTCCCATCCCAGCGCCGCCGGATCGACCCGCACCGTGAAGCCGGTGATCGCCCCTTCGGCCCGCAGCCGGTCCACACGGCGTTTCACCGCGGGGGCGGAGAGGCCGACGAGCGCGCCGATGTCCGCGTAGGAGCGCCGGGCGTCTTCGGCGAGGGCGTGGACGATGCGTTCGTCGAGGTCGTTCAGGCGCACTTCGGGCGGTTCACTTCTCTGCGATGGCCGGTTCGGGGGCGGCACCGGGCCGCCCTCCGAAGTAGACCACGCCGCCGCCCCGCCGGGCGCACCCGGCGGGGCGGCGGGAACGGGTACCGCGCCGGAAGCGCGGACTCGTCAGAACGGGAACTGCGAGCGGCCGTACTGCACCGAGATCCACTTCTGGGTGGTGAACGCCTCGACCATCGAGTCGCCGTTCAAGCGGCCGAGACCGGAGCTCTTCTCCCCGCCGAACGGGACGATGGGCTCGTCGTGGACCGTGCCGTCGTTGATGTGGATCATGCCGGTGTGGACGCGCTGCCCGATCCGCACGCCGCGCTCGATGTTGCTGGTGTGCACCGCGCCGCTCAGCCCGTACGGGGTGTCGTTGGCGATGCGCACCGCCTCGTCCTCGCCGTCGAACGGCACGATGAGCGCGACCGGTCCGAACAGTTCCTGGGACAGGACGGGGGAACCGGCGGGCAGGTCGGTCAGCACGGACGGGCTCACCAGGTTGCCCTCGGCCCGGCCGTGCAGCAGGGCGGTCGCCCCGTCCTCCACCGCCTGGTCGACGAGCGAGGTGATCGCCTCGGCCTGGGTGGCGTTGATCAGCGGGCCGATCACGGTGTCCGGGGCCGCCGGGTCGCCGACCGGCAGGGACGCGACCTTGGCGACGAACTTCTCGGTGAACTCCTTCTCCACCGCCCGGTCGACGAGGATGCGGTTCGCGGCCATGCAGACCTGGCCCTGGTGCACGTAGCGGCTGAAGACGGCCGCGTCCACGGCGTAGTCCAGATCGGCGTCGTCGAGGACGATCAGCGCGCTGTTCCCGCCGAGTTCCAGCACGGCCCGCTTGAGGTGGGCCGCGCACACGGTGGCGACGTGCCGCCCCACCTTGTCGGAGCCGGTGAAGGAGATGACCTGCGGGATGGGGTGCTCCAGCAGCGTGTCGCCGATCTCGGCGATGTCGGTGACCACCACGTTGAGGAGCCCGGCCGGCAGCCCCGCGTCCTCGAACACCTTCGCCACCAGCGTGCCACCGCAGACCGGGGTGTTCTGGTGCGGTTTGAGCACCACGGCATTGCCCAGCGCCAGGGCGGGGGCGACCGACTTGAGCGACAGCAGGAACGGGAAGTTGAAGGGGCTGATCACGCCGACGACGCCGACCGGCACCCGGTAGACGCGGTTCTCCTTGCCCTCGGTCGGCGAGGGCAGGATCTGCCCGGCGGGCCGCAGCGCGAGCTGGATCGACTCCCGCAGGAACTCCTTGGCGAGATGCAGTTCGAAGGCGGCCTTGAGCCGGGTGCCGCCGAGTTCCGCGACGATCGCGTCGCTGATCTCCTCTTCGCGCTCCTCGACGATGCGCAGCGCCCGCTCCAGCACCATGCGCCGCGCGTACGGGTTGGTGTCGCCCCAGGCGCGCTGGGCGATCTCGGCGGAGCGGAACGCCTGGTCCACCTCGTCGGCCGTGGCGACCGTGATCGAGGCGAGCTTCTCCCCGTTGTACGGATTGAAGTCGATGATGTCCCAGGACCCCTTGCCCGGCCTCCACTCTCCGTCGATGTACTGGTGGGCCAGGTCAGTGAAGAAGGACATGAGATCCCTTACCGCAGAGAGGCGGACAGCTGATTACCGTTCATACTACTGAGGGGCTCGGGAAGTTGGAGCTGCCGACCACGCCACCGGGCCGCAATCGGACAACCGCGCCCGCGGTGTCCGCCGGAAGACAATCGCCCCCCACGGCGTGAACGGCCGTGAGGGGCAACGGTGTTGCAAATGACGCCTGATCAACTCCAGCTGGCGTGCAGCGGCTTGCCCTCGGCGTACCCGGCGGCGCTCTGCACCCCGACGACCGCCCTCTCGGCGAACTCCTCCAGGGACGCCGCACCGGCGTAGGTGCAGGAGGAGCGGACGCCCGCGATGATCGAGTCGATCAGGTCCTCCACGCCGGGCCGGGCCGGATCCAGGAACATCCGCGAGGTCGAGATGCCCTCCTCGAAGAGCGCCTTGCGGGCCCGGTCGTACGCCGACTCGTCCGAGGTGCGGTTCTTCACGGCGCGCGCGGAGGCCATGCCGAAGGACTCCTTGTAGAAGCGCCCGTCGGCGGACTGCTGGAGGTCGCCGGGCGATTCGTACGTCCCGGCGAACCACGAGCCGACCATCACGTTGGACGCGCCCGCCGCGAGCGCCATCGCGACATCGCGCGGGTGGCGGACGCCGCCGTCGGCCCACACGTGCTTGCCGTACTTCTTCGCCTCGGCGGCGCATTCGAGGACGGCGGAGAACTGCGGCCGGCCCACCCCGGTCATCATCCGGGTGGTGCACATGGCGCCGGGCCCCACACCGACCTTGACGATGTCCGCGCCGGCCTCGACGAGGTCGCGCACCCCCGCGGCGGCGACGACGTTGCCCGCGACGAGCGGCACCTGCGGTCCGAGCGCCCGGACCGCCCGGACCGCGTTGATCATGGACTCCTGGTGGCCGTGGGCGGTGTCCACCACAAGCGTGTCGACGCCGGCGTCGAGCAGCTGCTTGGCCTTGCCCGCGACATCGCCGTTGATCCCGACCGCGGCGGCGATCCGCAGCCGCCCGGCGGCGTCGGTGGCGGGGGTGTACAGGGTGGCACGCAGCGCGCCCTTGCGGGTGAGGATGCCGACGAGCCTGCCGTCCGCGTCGACGGCAGGGGCCAACTTGCGGTGGGCCCCGTCGAGTTCGTGGAACGCGTCGCGCGGTTCCATGTCCGCGTCGATCAGCTTCAGGTCCCTGGACATGACCTCGGAGAGCTGGGTGAAGCGGTCGACGCCACCGAGGTCGTGTTCGGTGACCACACCGACGGGCCGGTGCTCCGCATCCACGACGACACCCGCGCCGTGCGCGCGCTTGGGCAGCAGGAACAGCGCGTCGGCCACCGTCTGGCCGGGCGTCAGCACGATCGGCGTGTCGAGGACCAGGTGGCGTGTCTTCACCCAGGAGACGACATCGGTGACGACATCGATCGGGATGTCCTGCGGGACGACGACGAGTCCGCCTCGACGGGCGACCGTTTCGGCCATCCGGCGGCCCGCGATAGCCGTCATGTTCGCCACGACCAACGGGATGGTGGTGCCGGTGCCGTCGGGTGAGGAGAGGTCGACACCCTGGCGGGAACCGACCGCCGAGCGGCCCGGGACCATGAAGACGTCGTCGTAGGTGAGGTCGTACGGGACCGAGGGGGACTCTGTGTAGCGACCGGTGCCGGGCTCAAGAAAACGCATGATGCTCATTTTTTCACACGAAACGGCGCAGGTCGCCTCCCCGAAGGCACAGCAAATCACCTCCGCGCTCGTATGTTCCTCCAAAAAAAGGGGATGCGGAGGTTTCGGACGGAACGGATCCGCCCGCTCACACAGTGTGCCCGTTGGCGAGCGGATCATGCCTGGTGCTGTCCGGAATGATTCACGATCATCATCCCTGGACCTGGCGACAAGCGGTCGGGTAGCTTCAAAACCCGCAGGTCCCGTGGGTCACCACGACGCCCGGAGGAGAAGACGGAGGCGCCACAACTTCCGTCAGAGGTACGACCGGAGAGGATCAGGACCCAGCCGTGGACAGTGAACTGCCGGACATCTACTGCCCGTTCCCCCAGCGCACGAATCCGCACGTCCCACACACCCGGGCTCATCTCAACGCCTGGATCCGCAACACCGGCCTCGTGCACCGGGATTCAGCCAGGGAGCGTTTCGAGCAGGCGGACTTCGGGGCCTTCGTCGGCATGGTGTATCCGACCGCCGACGCCGAGAAACTCGACCTCGTCGCCGACTGGTTCGTGTGGCTGTTCCTCGTCGACGACCAGCTCGACGACGGCCATCTCGGCCGCAGCCCGGAGCGGGTGCGCGACGTGGTGGCCATGATGAGGTCCGTGATCGACGGCGCGGGCGCCGCGCCGTCCGGGGAGCTCCCCGCCGCCGTGGTCGCCCTGGTCGACCTGTGGGAACGTACGACTCCGCAGACCGCCGCGCACTGGCGCGCGCGGTTCTGCTGGCACCTGACCAAGTACCTCACGACCACCACCACCTGGGAAGCCGGGAACCGCGCCGCCGGTGTGGTGCCGTCCGAGGAGACCTACATCGCCCAGAGGCGCCACACCGGGGCGATCCACGTCTGCATGGACCTCATAGAGATCGTCGCCGGGATCGAGGCTCCCGAGTCGATCCACAACGACTCCCGGTTCATCACCGCGCTGGAAGCCGCGTGCAACGTCGTGTGCTGGGCCAACGACGTGTACTCGTACGAGAAGGAGCAGGTCCTCGGCGAGATCCACAACCTCGTCCACCTGGTCCGGCACCACCGCGGGTACGGCAAGCACCAGGCGCTGGAACACGTCTGCGCCGAGACCGACAGGGAGACCCGGCGGTTCCTGGCCGCGGAGGCCGAGCTGCTGAGTTCGTACCCACAGCTGTCCGGGATGCTCCTGCCGTACCTGGACGGGATGCGGAGCTGGATGCGCGGCAACCTGGACTGGTCGCGCCAGACCCCCCGCTACAACCCGGCCGACGTGGGCCAGTACGAGGCGCCGGAGCAGTACCTGGAGGCGACGGTCCTGGGCGTCGCCAAGGACTGACCTCCCCGCGGACCGCCGACCGCGTCGGTTGCTCGGCGACTTGCGGTCCGCAGGCGCGGTGGTACGGGTTCGGCGCCGACCCCACGCGGGACCGCTCCCGGCATGACCGGCCGGCCGCGCCGGGGCACCGTGCCGCTGGTGGCGCCCCGGCGGCCGGACCCCGGCCCGACCGGGCGGCACCGGTGACGATCGCCCCACCCGCGCCGTCCGGTCCGCGCCGTTCAGGCCCCGTCGGGGTCAGCCCGCTCCAGCGCCGGACGCCGCGGCGCCGCCGACTCGGTCAGCAGGTAGTCGGCCGCCGCCGTGTCCGTCACCAGGCTGGTGACCAGGCCGGAGCGCAGCACCGCCCCGATCGCGGCGGCCTTGCGCCGACCGCCCGCGATCGCCACCACCTCGGGGATCCGGCGCAGCCGGTCGGCCTCGACCGTGATGCACCGCTCCCCCAGGTCCCGGCCGACCCGGCGCCCCTCCGTGTCGAAGAGGTGGGCGGACATCTCGGCGGCGGCGCCGAGCGAGGCGTAGTGCGCGCGCTCCTCGTCCGTGAGCATGTCGTGGACGGTGGAGATGCCCGGCTCCCAGGAGCCGATGGACACCGCGGCGACCGTCACCTTGTCGAAGTACTCGAAGGCCCGGGCGATACCCGTCTGGTGGCGCAGGGCGGCGGCCGTGGCCGGGTCGGGGAGCAGCATCGGCGCGTAGATCGGATGTGCCTCGCCGCCCGCCACCTGGGCGGCCCGCCGGACCGCCTCGACCGAGCCCCGTTCGGCGGTCCCGGCGTCGTACACGCCGGTGAGCTGCACGACGGTGCACGGGGGCAGCCGGTCGAGGGCGGCGGCCATGTGGATCGTGGACCGGCCCCAGGCGAGGCCGAGCACATCGCCCTCGGTCACCAGTTCGCCGAGCAGATCGGCCGCGACCTCGCCGAGGTTCTCCGGGTCGGGTGCGTCGTCCGGCTCCTCCGCGGGCGATTCGACGACCACCGCGTGCCGCAGTCCGTAGCGGGCCCGGAGCGCATCGGAACGTTCGGCGTCCAGTTCGGCGGGGACACGGATCTCGATGCGCACGAGGTCGCGTTCGAGCGCCGTCTCCAGGACCCGGGCCACCTTGAAGCGGCTGACACCGAACTCCTCGGCGATCTGGATCTTCGACTTTCCCTCGAGGTAGAAGCGACGGGCCATGGCCGCCGCCTGCACCAGCTCCGCGGGCCCCATCCGCAGGGCGGACCGTCCCGCCGACATTGCAGACACCGCGTTCTCCTCACTGCTCTTCACTCTCTCGATACGCCGTTCATCCTGTCAGATTCGGCGATCCCTGCTCGGTCCCGTCGGACCGCGTTCATCCGCCCTTGGCCGGGCGGACTTCCGTTCGGGGCCGGAGCGTTCTCCGGCCGTGGCCCGGATCAGTGGTGGCAGGCCCAGGCGGCCGAGGCGGTGGCCGTCTCGGCCTGGGCGCGCAGGGCGCGCACGGCCTCGGCGGGGTCCTGGGCCCCGTACACCGCCGAGCCGGCGACGAAGACGTCCGCGCCCGCCTCGGCGCACCGCTCGATGGTGGATCCGGAGACGCCGCCGTCGACCTGGAGCCAGAGTTCGAGCCCGTGCTTGGAGATCAGCTCACGGGTGCGGCGGATCTTCGGCAGCATGATGTCGAGGAACGCCTGACCGCCGAAGCCCGGCTCCACGGTCATGATCAGCAGCATGTCGAGTTCGGGGAGCAGGTCCTCGTACGGCTCGATGGGCGTCGCGGGCTTGAGCGCCATGGAGGCGCGGGCGCCCTTGGCCCGGATCTCGCGCGCCAGCCGCACGGGGGCGGCGGCGGCCTCCACGTGGAAGGTGACGGAACCGGCTCCCGCCTCGACGTACTGCGGCGCCCACCGGTCGGCGTCCTCGATCATCAGATGGCAGTCCAGCGGGGTGTCCGTGGCGCGGCTGAGCGATTCCACGACCGGGACGCCGAGGGTCAGGTTGGGGACGAAGTGGTTGTCCATCACGTCGACGTGGAGCCAGTCGGCGCCTTCGACCGCCTTCGCCTCCTCGGCGAGACGGGCGAAGTCGGCGGACAGGATGCTGGGGTTGATCTGGGCCATGTGCCAAGCCTGCCATGCTCCGCGCCGGTTGCCCGCCCCTGCGCGGGCCAAAGCCTCACGGGATCGTTACGGTTCGCGGGCTCCGAGCGACACCATCCGCCCGATCCGGACGATTCGGCCTTCGGCAGCGGCCCGCCCGGGGTCCGCTGCCGACGGCCGCCGCGCATCAGCCGGTGCGCCGCAGCAGTGCCAGGTACATCGCGTCCGTGCCGTGCAGATGCGGCCACAGCTGGACATCGGGGCCCTCCCCGAGATCGGGCACCCCCGGCATCAGCGGGCGGGCGTCGATCCACTCCGCCCGGACCGGCCGGCCGCCGCGCCCCTTGAGCACGTCCTCGACGACGACCCGGGTCTCGGCGAGATGCGGCGAGCAGGTCGCGTATCCGACGACCCCGCCGACCCGTACCGCCGCCAACGCCTCGCGCAGCAGACCGCGTTGCAGCGGCGCGAAGCTCTCCAGGTCCTCCGGGCGGCGGCGCCAGCGCGCCTCCGGGCGGCGCCGCAGCGCGCCGAGGCCCGAGCACGGCACGTCCATCAGGATCCGGTCGAAGGTGCCCGGCCGCCACGGCGGGCGGGTGCCGTCGGCGACGACCACCTGGTACGGGCCGGGGTTGCCGGTCAGCGCGCGCTCGACGAGCCGGGCCCGGTGCGGCTGCTTCTCGGCGGCGACCAGGGCGGCGCCGCGTTCGGCGGCGAGCGCACCGAGCAGGGCGGCCTTGCCCCCGGGCCCCGCGCAGCCGTCGAGCCACCGGGCGTCGCGGCCCTCCAGCGGTGCGTGGGCGAGGGCGGCGGCCACCAGCTGGCTGCCCTCGTCCTGGACCCCGGCGCGGCCGTCCCGCACCGCCTCCAGGGCGCCCGGCTCCCCGCCCTCCGCCATCCGCACGGCATGGGGCGACCAGCGGCCGGGCCGGCCGTTCTCCTCCCCGAGGGCGCTGAGGAGCTCCCCGGTGGTGGCGCGGCCGGGGCGGGCGACGAGCGTGACCTCGGGCCGTTCGTTGTCCGCCTCCAGAAGGCGCTCGATCCCGGCCCGGCCGCCGCCCAGCGCGTCCCAGAGCGCGGAGACGACCCAGCGCGGATGCGAGTGCACGACCGCGAGATGGTCCTCGGGGTCCTCGTCGTAGGGCGGGGCGACGCGCGCCACCCAGCCGTCGAGGTCGTCCGCGGCGACCTTCCGCAGGACGGCGTTGACGAACTTGGCCCGCCCCTCGCCGAGCACCACCCGGGCCAGCTCGACGCTGGCGGAGACCGCGGCGTGGGTGGGGATGCGGGTGCCGAGCAGCTGGTGCACGCCCATGTCGAGCACGTCGAGGACCGGCGGGTCGACCTCGCGCAGCGGCCGGTCGATGCAGGCGGCGACGATCGCGTCGTACGTCCCCTGGCGGCGCAGCGTCCCGTAGACCAGCTCGGTCGCCAGCGCCGCGTCCCGGTCGTCGAAGCCGCCCGCGGCGCGGGCCTTCCTCAGCAGCGGGGGCAGGGCGAGGTTGGCGTACGCGTCGCGTTCGTCGACGGCCCTGAGCGCCTCGAAGGCGAGGAACCGGACGGGGTCCTTCTTCGGGCGGCGATGCGGCTTGGCGGGACGGCGACGCTGCTGGTCGTTCACGTGAAAGGTGCTCCGCTGGCGGTGAGGGGAACGAACCCTCCAAGCCTACGTCGCCGTGCCCGGCCGTCCGGTCCGTCAGGTGCCCAGCAGCTCGCCGTGGGCGATCCGCACCCCGCGGGCCCAGTCCGCGCCCCGCATCGGCTTCTTGCCCTGCGGCTGGACCCAGAGCAGTTCGACGGCGTGCGACCCGGTGCCCACGTACACGTTGTTCTTCGCCGCCGACAGTTCGCCGGGCGCCAGGTCCGCGCGGTCGATCACCGGCGTCACCTGGACCAGCTTCAGGCGCTCGCCGCGGAACACCGTCCACGCACCGGGAGCGGGGGTGCAGCCGCGCACCACCCGGTCGACCCGCAGGGCGGGCTCGGACCACCGCACCTGGGCGTTCTCGACGGTGATCTTCGGGGCGAGGCTGACGCCGCCGTCGGGCTGCGGCACGGCGTGCAGGGTGCCGTCCTCGATGCCGTCCATGGTCGCGGCGAGCAGCCCCGACCCGGCGAACGCCAGGCGGGTGAGCAGGTCGCCGCTGGTGTCGGTGGGACGCACCTCCTCGGTGAGGACCCCGTACACCGGGCCGGAGTCCAGACCCTCCTCGATCAGGAAGGTCGACGCGCCGGTCACCTCGTCCCCGGCCATGATCGCGTGCTGGACGGGGGCCGCGCCGCGCCAGGCGGGCAGCAGCGAGAAGTGCAGGTTGACCCAGCCGTGGGCGGGCACGTCGAGCGCGTCCCTGGGCAGCAGCGCCCCGTAGGCGACGACCGGGCAGCAGTCCGGTGCGATCTCCCGCAGCCGCGCCAGGAAGTCCTCGTCGCTCGGCCGGGCGGGCTTGAGCACCTCGATCCCGGCCTCCTCGGCACGCTCCGCGACGGGGCTGGCGACCAGCCTGCGGCCCCGCCCGGCCGGTGCGTCGGGCCGGGTGACGACGGCCGCCACCTCGTGCCGGTCGGAGGCGATCAGGGCGTCCAGGGCGGGAACGGCGACCTCGGGGGTGCCTGCGAAGACGAGCTTCATGGGTGGCTGACTGCCTCTCGGCCGGAACGTACGGTGAAGGTCGGTGCGTGGTCGACCGGGACCGGGGGACGGCGTCTTCCCCGCTCTCCGGTCGGGCCCTCAAGTCTATGGGCCCGGCGCTCGGGGGGCGTACGCGTGACCGTGCGCCCCTCGGGGATGCGCTCGCGCCCCTGCACGTGACCAGATCAGCGACTGCCGCGTTGGTCAAGAGAGATTGACCGAAGCGGGCCGCCACGGTGCGGCCCGATCCCTTTCAACGCCGGTTCGAGAGGCTTCTTCATGGCCGACCACGCAACCCACGACGCCCAAGCGCGGGCCAGTCTGCATCTGTTGGTGCGGGACATCGAGCGGGTCCGGCGGCAGGTGGACGCGCTGCGCACGCTCACCGCCCAACTGGGCAACGTCTACCGACCGCGCCGCTCCGGCCCGTCCACGGGCTTCGTCGTCTACGGCAGGGCCCCGGCCCCCACCGTCAGACTGGCCCAGGAACTGCGCGACAGCGTCGAGACCCTGGTCACCGCGGCGGTGGACTTCGACCGCTCACTGGGTTTCTCCTGGGACGCGGTGGGCTCCGCCCTCGGGGTCACCAAGCAGGCGGTGCACCGCCGCTACGGCGCTCGCCGCAACGCCCGGCCGACGGGGGCGGCCGAGGCCGCGGCGGACACGCCCGTGCCACGCCCGATGCCCTTGGCCCCCGGCGCGGGCGGCGCACCGTCCGTGCCCGCCGCCCGTTCCATGCCCCCGCAGCCCTCGGTGGACCGCCAGGTCCTGCGCGACGACCTGCGCCCGGGGGTCTTCCCCGGCCCGCGCAACGGCTGACCCCGTCCACTGCCCCGCCGCGCCCGACGCACGGCGGGGCAGCCGCGCGTCCACCGCCGTACGCCGCGCGCCCGGCTCCGGAATCCGCGTCGCTCGCCGGCATGGCGGGCACCGGCCCGCGGGGGTGCCGAGCGCCCGCGAGGCGTGCGGCCCGGAAGCCGTCATCGGCCGATCGTGGCGGGCACCGGCCGAGCGCCCGGAAGCCCGCCCGGCCCGGACGCCGCCGCTCCCCGGCCCGTGCCGGCTCGCGGATGGGCCCGCACTGCCCCGCGGACCGGGCGTTCCCGGACCGGCACCGTCGCGGCGCGGGCACGCCCCGCACCGGCTCCGGGCCGTCAGCCGATGTCCGGCGGGTCCACCCTGATCCGGGCCTGCTCGCCGCCCCGGGAGAGCCGGGCCGCCTGCGCGGTCTTGAACGCGGCGGCCAGGGCCGCTCCGCTCCCCGGCGGAACCCTGACCAGGGCCCGCTCCCAGTGCTCCCCCGGCGGTGCGTCCCCCGGCCTGCGCGGCCTGCCCGGCTCGGCGCGCGGGAGCGGGACCGGGCCCAGCACCTCGGCCTCGGGCGGCAGTGCGGCGGCGGCGAAGAACGCGGCGAGCACGTCAGGCGAGCCCGTCACCGAGGCCATCCGGGACACCGGCGGAAAACCCAGTTCGGCCCGCTCCGCCAGCTCGCGGCGGGCATGGCCGACCGGATCCCAGCGCACCAGCGCCTGCACGGGCCGCAGCGTCGGCTCGGCGACGATCACCACCGTGCCGCCCTCCGGCCTGCCCCGTACCAGCGAGGCGGCGGCCGTCCACCGCCGCAGCGCCTCCTCCCCGGCCCGCAGGTCGGGACGCCCGACCAGCGCCCAGCCGTCCAGCAGCAGCGCCGCCGCGTAGCCGTCTTCGGCCACGGGTTCGGCGCCGGGGGTGCTGACCACGAGCGCCGGCGCGTTGGGCACCGATTCCAGGATGTGGTCGCGGCCGGAGGTGCGGACCGGCACGGCGGGGAACGCCCGGCCGAGTTCCTCCGCGGTCCTGCGGGCGCCGACGATCTGTGCCCGCAGCCCGGTGAAGCCGCAGGCGACGCAGCGCCAGTCGGTCTCGGCGTGCCCGCACCAGGCGCATTCGAGGTCCCGCCGGTCCGGCGCCTGGAGCGGCCCGGAGCAGTGGCGGCACCGGGCCGGTTCGCGGCAGCGTTCGCAGGCCAGCCGCGGTGCGTAACCGCGGCGCGGCACCTGGACCAGCACGGGACCGCCGCGCAGCCCGTCGCGCACCGTCCGCCAGGCCAGGCTGGGGAGCCGCGCCGCCCGTGCGGCCTCGTCGTCCGCCAGTTCCCCGTCGCCCACGGTGCGGACCAGGGGCGCCGCGATCCGCAGCTGCTCGCGGTCCGCGCTCAGCGGCAGTGCCCAGCCGCTCTCCACCAACTGGGCGGCCTCCACGGTGCAGCTCGTACCCCCGAGGAGGAAGGCGCACCGGGTGTGCGCCGCTCGCAGTTCGAGCACCTCGCGGACGTGCGGGAAGGGGGCGTTGTCGTCGCTGTGGCTGGAGTCGCCGTCGTCCCAGACGGCCACCAGGCCCAGGTCAGCGACGGGGGCGAACATCGCGGCCCTCGTCCCCACGACCGCCCCGACGGAGCCGCGCCGCACCGCGAGCCACTCCCGGTAGCGCTTCTCGGGCCCGGAGTCGGCGGTCAGCAGGGCGTGGCGGCCCTCGCCGAGCAGCCCGGTGAGGGCCGCGTCCACCCGGCCCGCGCTCCGTCCGTCCGGGACGACGACGAGGGCACCCCGGCCGGAGGCGAGCGTCGCGGCCACGGCCACGGCGATCTCGCCCGGCCAGTGCGGTCCCGGCAGCGCCGTCCACACGGCCCGGGGCGCACCGCCCTCGGCCAGGGCCCGCAGGAACGCGGGCCCCTGTGCGTACCGCTCCCAGCTCCCCGGGGCCGGCGGGGGCGGCGGGGGCAGGGGGGCGGGCGAGGGCCTGGACTCGGCCCTGCCGTTGCGTGGCGGCACGGCCAGTTGCAGCACGTCGGCGAGGCTGCCCGCGTACCGGTCGGCGACGGCCCGCGCGAGTGCCAGCAGTTCCGGGCTCAGCACGGGTTCGGGGGACACCACATAGGCGAGCGCGGCGAGCGCCCCCGGGTAGTCGGATTCGGCGAGCCGCTCGACGAGGAAGCCGTCGACCAGTCCCCCGCCCTCGCGCCGGCCGCCGCGGATGTGGCGGGTCCCCGCCCCGAACCGCACCCGCACCCGCACCCCCGGCCGGGCGTCGGCGTCGAGTTCCTCGGGCACGGCGTAGTCGAAGTACTGGTCGAGGTGGAGCGCGCCCCTGTTGACCAGGACCCGGGCGACGGGCAGTTCCCTGGCGAGCGCGGCGTCGCGCCAGGTCCGCGGCTTGGCCCGCGGCACCTTCGCCTTCCGCACGGTCTCCCGGATCAGCGCCAGCTGCTCGGGGGCCCCGCGGCCGGGGTCGCCGGATCGCTCGTCGTCGCTGCTCACAGCCACATTCCTACCAGACCCCACGGACAGCGCACCCCGGCCGAATCCCGCCTCGGGCGGCGACGCACCGGGGAACGTCCGGGGAACGCGCCGGGGCCCGGCCACCGCGTGCGGTGGCCGGGCCCCGGCGTACGGACGAAGGGCTGCTCCCGGGCGCGCTTACAGCCCGGCGGCCTTCCGCAGCGCGTCCACGCGGTCCGTGCGCTCCCAGGTGAAGTCGGGGAGCTCACGGCCGAAGTGGCCGTAGGCCGCGGTCTGCGCGTAGATCGGACGCAGCAGGTTGAGGTCGCGGATGATCGCGGCCGGGCGGAGGTCGAAGACCTCGCCGATGGCGTTCTCGATCTTCTCGGTCTCGACCGTGGCGGTGCCGAAGGTCTCGACGAACAGGCCGACCGGCTCGGCCTTGCCGATGGCGTAGGCGACCTGGACCTCGCAGCGGGAGGCGAGGCCCGCGGCGACGACGTTCTTGGCGACCCAGCGCATGGCGTACGCGGCCGAGCGGTCCACCTTGGACGGGTCCTTGCCCGAGAAGGCGCCGCCGCCGTGGCGGGCCATGCCGCCGTAGGTGTCGATGATGATCTTGCGGCCGGTCAGGCCGGCGTCGCCCATCGGGCCGCCGATCTCGAAGCGGCCGGTCGGATTGACCAGCAGCCGGTAACCGTCGGTGTCCAGCTTGATGCCGTCCTCGACGACCTGCGCCAGCACGTGCTCGACGACGAACTCACGGATGTCGGGCGCCAGCAGCGAGTCGAGGTCGATGTCGCTGGCGTGCTGCGAGGACACGACGACCGTGTCGAGGCGGACCGCCTTGTCGCCGTCGTACTCGATGGTGACCTGGGTCTTGCCGTCGGGGCGCAGGTAGGGGATGGTGCCGTTCTTGCGGACCTCGGAGAGCCTGCGCGAGAGCCGGTGGGCGAGGTAGATCGGGAGCGGCATCAGCTCGGGCGTCTCGTCGCACGCGTAGCCGAACATCAGGCCCTGGTCACCGGCGCCCTGCTTGTCCAGGTCGTCGCTCTCCCCGCCCGCGGTGGAACCCTCGACCCGCGTCTCGTAGGCGGTGTCGACGCCCTGCGCGATGTCGGGCGACTGGGCGCCGATGGAGACGGAGACGCCGCAGGAAGCGCCGTCGAAGCCCTTCTTGGAGGAGTCGTAGCCGATCTCCAGGACCTTGTTGCGCACGAGCGTCGGGATGTCGGCGTAGGCCTTGGTCGTGACCTCACCCGCAACATGCACCAGACCGGTGGTGATCAGGGTCTCGACGGCGACGCGCGAGGTGGGGTCCTCGCGGAGCAGGGCGTCGAGGATGGTGTCGCTGATCTGGTCAGCGATCTTGTCGGGGTGGCCCTCGGTGACGGACTCCGAGGTGAAGAGACGGCGGGACACATCGCTCCCTGGGGTTGCAGCGGCTGCTGGCTGATCATTTGGCGGACGGCCGGGAGCTGCGCCCGGCACGGTCCGCGGACAGTTTATCGGTCACTTTCGTCCGGCGGACAGCGTGTCTCGCTCCTTGGGAGTTCCGATGTGACAGAAACGGCTCGTCAAGGGCTCGAACCAGCCTCTCCGCCATGCCATTCACGCCCGACTTTCCGGGAGTTTCGGGCGTGCGGGAGCAGCGGCGGCACATCGAACGAGATCTTCATCGCAGCCGCGGCGACACGAGGTCCCAGACCGTGTCGGCGAGGGCCTCCTTGGGTCCGTACGGCACCGGCGTCTCGGTGCCGTCGGCCGCGAGCACCACCGCCTCGTTGTCCTCGGAGCCGAAGGTCCTGCGCTCCCCCACCTCGTTGACGACGAGGAGGTCGCAGCCCTTGCGGCGGAGCTTGGCGCGGCCGTTGGCGAGGACGTCGTCGGTCTCGGCGGCGAAGCCGACGACGATCCGGTCCGGCCGGGCACGTTCGGCGGAGACCTCGGCGAGGATGTCCGGATTACGAACGAGCGCGATGGGCGCCGGCTCCTGGCCGTCCTTCTTCTTGATCTTGCCCTGCGCGTAAGCGGCGGGGCGGAAGTCGGCGACCGCGGCAGCCATCACGACCACGTCCGCGTCCGCGGCGGCCTTCAGCACCGCCTCGCGCAGCTGCACGGCGGTCCCCACCCGCACGACGTCGGCGCCCGCGGGGTCGGACAGGCCGGTGTTGGCCTCGATCAGGGTGACCCGGGCGCCGCGGGCGAGCGCGGTGCGGGCCAGGGCGTATCCCTGCTTGCCGGAGGAGCGGTTGCCGAGGTAGCGCACCGGGTCGAGGGGCTCGCGCGTGCCGCCCGCGCTGATCACGACGTGCCGGCCGGCCAGGTCCGGTTCGGCCGCGCCGCGGGCCAGCACCCGGCGGCAGACCTCGAAGATCTCCCCGGGGTCCGGCAGCCGGCCCTTGCCGGTGTCGGCTCCGGTGAGTCGGCCGATCGCGGGCTCGATCACGACGGCGCCGCGGCGGCGCAGCGTGGCGACGTTCTCGCGAGTGGCGGGGTGCTCCCACATCTCGGTGTGCATGGCGGGGGCGAAGACGACCGGACAGCGGGCGGTGAGGAGCGTGTTGGTGAGCAGGTCGTCGGCGAGACCGTGGGCGGCCCGGGCGAGTGTGTCCGCGGTGGCGGGCGCGACGACGACGAGGTCCGCGCCCTGCCCGATCCGGACGTGCGGGACCTCGTGGACGTCGTTCCAGACCTCTGTCGCGACCGGGTGGCCCGAAAGGGCCGACCAGGTGGCCGCCCCCACGAAGTTCAGCGCGGACTCGGTCGGGACGACGCGTACGTCGTGACCGGACTCCGTCAACCGGCGCAGGAGTTCGCACGCCTTGTACGCGGCGATGCCTCCGCTGACCCCAAGAACGACCTTCGGCTTGTCCACTGCGTCTCCCCGCACTCGGATTCGGACACCCCCATGCTGCCGCACCGCGGCCGGTCCGACGCCGCCGCCCCGGACACGTCACAGGCCCGGCGGCCGTGGCCGCCGGGCCTGTGACGAAGGCGCGTCTCCTGCTTACTGCACGGGGCCCTCGACGGCCTCGGAGGTGAGCAGGCCCGCGTTGATCTCGCGCAGCGCGATCGAGAGCGGCTTCTCGTGCACGTGGGTGTCGACGAGCGGACCGACGTACTCCAGGAGGCCCTCGCCGAGCTGCGAGTAGTACGCGTTGATCTGGCGGGCGCGCTTGGCCGCGTAGATCACGAGGCTGTACTTCGAGTCGGTGGCCTCGAGGAGCTCATCAATCGGCGGGTTGATGATGCCCTCGGGCGTGGTGATGGAAGAGGACACTCTCTGCCTTCCGAAGGGGGTGAGGATCAAAGAAACCTTTGACGGTGCGAGGCTCCGCGAGGGTGACGGTTTCGACGTGCCCGTCTCTCACACATGTCGCACTGTCACATGTGTCACACACGATCGTGTCGCATGCGCCACACATGTCGTGTGAGTCAGTCGCTGCCGCCCGTGCCGTGACTGCGGCCGGAAGCCTCCAGCATCAAGGCTAGCAGCTCGCGCGCCACGTCCTGGACGGAGGTGTTGACCAGCGTCGTATCGAACTCGGGTTCGGCGGCCAGCTCGACCTTGGCGGCGGCGAGCCGGCGCTCGATCACCTCGGCCGACTCCGTCCCTCGCCCGGTGAGCCGGCGGACCAGCTCCTCCCAGCTCGGCGGGGCCAGGAAGACGAGCCGGGCGTCCGGCATCGACTGCCGGACCAGCCGGGCGCCCTGGAGGTCGATCTCCAGCAGTACCGGCTCGCCGGCCTCCAGGCGTTCGAGCACGGCCCGGCGCGGTGTGCCGTACCGGTTGCCCGCGAACTCGGCCCACTCCAGCAGCTCGCCATTGGCGATCAGCTTGTCGAACCCGTCGTTGTCCACGAAGAAGTAGTGGACGCCGTCCCGCTCGCCGGGGCGCGGCTTGCGGGTCGTCGCCGAAACCGAGAGCCACACCTCGGGGTGGGCCTTGCGCATATGAGCGACGACCGTGCTCTTGCCGACCCCGGAGGGGCCGGAGAGCACGGTCAGCCGCGGACGTACGTCCGGGGGTACGGGGGACGTCCCCCGGGATGTTGCAGCCATGGAGCGATTATCCAGGTTCTCAGGGGTACCCGAGAACGTCAGGCGGCGCTGCCGCCGAACTCGCGCTCCAGGGATGCGATCTGGTTCGAGCCGAGACCCCGGACCCGGCGACTCTCGGAGATGCCGAGCCGCTCCATGATCTGCTTGGCGCGGACCTTGCCCACGCCGGGCAGGGACTCCAGGAGGGCGGAGACCTTCATCTTCCCGATGACGTCGTTCTCCTGGCCCTGCTTGATGACCTCGTGGAGGGAGGCGCCGGAGTGCTTGAGTCGATTTTTGACCTCGGCCCGCTCCCGGCGAGCCGCGGCGGCCTTTTCGAGCGCGGCTGCGCGCTGTTCAGGGGTAAGGGGCGGAAGAGCCACGCCTACGTCACCTCGGATGTCGATCTGTCGGATACGGACCGGTGAGGAAGCTGCCTCCCACACCAGGTGAGCGACGCACCACGCGTGCGCATCGGCTCTCGACGGAGACTAGCGGCCCAGGCCGCCGGAGTCAGCGAGAACCAACGAAAAGTCCTGGTCAGCCTCTACCGACCAGGACATTTCAGACAAAATATCCGAGTTTTTCGTTCAGGATTCAGCCAACGCCGTGCTGTCTGGCATGGTCATGCACTCGCAAGGGCCGTCCGGACCTCGTCCGTGAACCGCTCGGCGGCCTCCCGCAGCCCCGCCGCGTCCGGTCCCCGGCGCAGCACACCGCGGCTCACGCTGGGCAGCACATCGCCCACCGCGGCGCCGAAGACCCCGGGCAGATCCGCAGGGGTCGCGCCCTGGGCCCCGATGCCCGGCGCGAGCAGCGGGCCGTTGATCGACAGGTTCACCCCCGCGTCGCCGAGCGTGGCACCGACGACGGCGCCGACGGAACCCAACGGCTCGGCGCCCTCGTTCTCGGCGGCCAGGTGGTCGAGCATCACCTGGGCCAGCGGGCGGCCGTCGGCGACGGTGGCGCGTTGCACCTCGGCCCCCTCGGGATTGGAGGTGAGGGCGAGCACGAAGACGCCCGAGCCGGAGAGGACCGCCGCGTCGAGCGCCGGACGCAGCGAGCCGAAGCCCAGGTAGGGGGAGACGGTGACCGCGTCCGAGAACAGCGGCGACCCGGGGTCCAGGTAGGTCGCCGCGTAGGCGCCCATGGTCGAGCCGATGTCGCCGCGCTTGGCGTCCATCAGGACCAGCGCGCCCGCTGCGCGCGCCTCCTCGACGGCCTTCTCCAGCACGGCGACGCCGCGCGAGCCGAAGCGCTCGAAGAACGCGGACTGCGGCTTGAGCACGGCGACCCGGTCGGCCAGCGCCTCGACGGCGGTCCGGGTGAACCGCTCCAGGCCCGCGACGTCGTCGTTCAGTCCCCAGGCGGTGAGCAGCGAGGCGTGCGGGTCGATGCCGACGCAGAGCGGCCCGCGTGTGTCCATGGCGCGGCGCAGACGTGCGCCGAACGGTTCCGTGGTCATGCCGTGGCCTTCCTGGTCTCCGCGCCGACCGCGTCGGCGAGCGTGGCGTACGGGGAGGCGGCCAGGCGCGCGGCCAGGCCCTTGTGGATCGCCCGGGCGTAGAACGGGCCCTGGTAGATGAAGGCGCTGTAGCCCTGGACGAGGGTGGCTCCGGCGAGGACGCGCTGCCAGGCGTCCTCGGCGTCCTCCACGCCGCCGACGCCGACCAGGGTGATCCGGTCCCCCACCCGCGCGTACAGGCGGCTGAGGACCTCCAGGGAGCGCGCCTTGAGCGGGGCTCCGGACAGCCCGCCGGTCTCACCGGTGAGGGTGTGGGGGGACTTCAGGCCGAGGCCGTCCCGGGCGATGGTGGTGTTGGTCGCGATGATGCCGTCGAGCCCCAGATCGACCGCGAGATCGGCGACCGCGTCGATGTCCTCGTCGGCGAGGTCCGGGGCGATCTTCACGAGCAGCGGGACGCGCCGCCCGGTGACGGTGCGGTCGGCTGCCTCGCGCACGGCGGCCAGCAGGGGGCGCAGCGCCTCGGTGGCCTGGAGGTTGCGCAGGCCCGGGGTGTTGGGCGAGGAGACGTTGACGACGAGGTAGTCGGCGTGGGCGGCGAGCCGTTCGGTGGACTTCACGTAGTCGCCGACGGCCTCGGCCTCCGGCACGGCCTTCGTCTTGCCGATGTTGACGCCGACGGTGGTCCTGAAGACCGGTGTGCGGGCCGCGAGCCGCCGGGCCACGGCCGCCGAGCCCTCGTTGTTGAAGCCCATGCGGTTGATCAGCGCGCGGTCCGCGACGAGGCGGAAGAGGCGCTTCCTGGGGTTGCCGGGCTGCGGTTCGCCGGTGACGGTGCCGATCTCGACGTGGTCGAAGCCGAGCATCGCCATGCCGTCGATCCCGACGGCGTTCTTGTCGAAGCCGGCGGCGAGGCCGAACGGGCCGTGCATCCGCAGGCCGAACGCCTCGGTGCGCAGTTCCTTGTACCGGGGGGCGAACACGGCGGCGACGAAGGTGCGCAGCACCGGCACGCCGGCCGCGAGGCGGATCCAGCCGAAGGCGAGGTGGTGCGCCCGCTCGGTGTCCATCCGCGTGAAGAACAGTCGGAAGAAGAGTCTGTACATCGGGGTGTCCTCGGTGTGCTCACGGAGAGGGGGACACCGTTTCCGGTGTCCCCCTCTCCGCCCGCTGGTGCGGGAGGGGCACCAGGCCCCGCCCTGCGGGCGACGGCGGTGTGTGTCGGACGCGGCCTCGTGCCGTGACCGGCAAGGTCTGCCCGGCAAGGAGCGTCGTCAGGTGCTTCCGGCCGCGCGAGGCGGCCGGAAGCCCTCGGACGGGGCCCCTCCCCCGCTCGGACGAGGCCGAGCGCTCGTGGGAAGGGGCTACGTGGGCCCCTGGCCGACGCCGCGGGCGGGGCCTTCCCCACCCGGACGGAGCCGGAGGCTCGGGGAAGCGCCGGGCGCGGCGACGGGGCGGACGTTGCCGGTCATGGCACTAGGCGGCAGGCAACGTTTGCCCGTCAAGGAGCCCGTCCGGTACGTGCTCTCGGTGTGCCGGCCGGAAACCCTCGTACTGGACGTACTCGGGTTTTCGGCCGGTGCGGCGAGAGGGCGTGCCGGACGTCGCGACGGGGCGAACGTTGCCTGATGCGGCACTAGTCGCGGGCCGCGGTCAGGTACCGCGCGTGCTCCTGGAGGGAGCGGACACCGACGTCTCCGTGGGTGAGCGCGTCGATGCCCTGAACGGCGGCGGCGAGCGCCTGGACCGTCGTCAGGCACGGCACGGACCGGGCCACGGCGGCGGTACGGATCTCGTAGCCGTCGAGCCGGCCGCCGGTGCCGTACGGCGTGTTGACGATCAGGTCGACATCGCCGTCGTGGATCAGCTGGACGATGGTCCGCTCGCCGTTGGGCCCGGGGCCCTCGGACTGCTTGCGCACGACCGTGGCACTGATGCCGTTGCGCTTGAGGACCTCGGCGGTTCCGGAGGTGGCGAGCAGCTCGAAGCCGTGGGCGACGAGTTCGCGCGCCGGGAAGATCATCGAGCGCTTGTCGCGGTTGGCCACCGAGATGAACGCGCGGCCCTTGGTGGGCAGCGGTCCGTAGGCGCCGGACTGCGACTTGGCGTAGGCCGTGCCGAAGGCCGAGTCGATGCCCATGACCTCGCCGGTGGAGCGCATCTCCGGGCCGAGGACGGTGTCGACGCCGCGGCCGTGGATGTCGCGGAAGCGCGACCACGGCAGGACGGCCTCCTTGACGGAGATCGGCGCGTCGAGCGGCAGGGTGCCGCCGTCGCCGTGCGCGGGCAGCAGCCCCTCCGCGCGCAGTTCGGCGACGGTCGCGCCCAGCGAGATCCGGGCGGCGGCCTTGGCCAGCGGGACCGCGGTCGCCTTCGAGGTGAAGGGAACGGTGCGCGAGGCCCGCGGGTTGGCCTCCAGGACGTACAGGATGTCGCCGGAGAGCGCGAACTGGATGTTGATCAGTCCGCGGACGCCGACGCCCTTGGCGATGCCCTCGGTGGAGACCCGCAGCCGCTTGATGTCGAAGCCGCCGAGGGTGATCGGGGGCAGCGCGCAGGCGGAGTCGCCGGAGTGGATGCCGGCCTCCTCGATGTGCTCCATGACGCCCCCGAGGTAGAGCTCGGTGCCGTCGTAGAGGGCGTCGACATCGATCTCGATGGCGTCGTCGAGGAAGCGGTCGACCAGGACCGGCCGGGTGGGGCTGATCTCGGTGGACTCGGCGATGTACGCGGAGAGCCGGGCCTCGTCGTAGACGATCTCCATGCCGCGCCCGCCGAGCACGTACGAGGGCCGGACGAGGACGGGGTAGCCGATCTCGTCGGCGATGGCCTTGGCCTCGCCGAACGTGGTGGCCGTGCCGTGCTTCGGCGCGGGCAGCCCGGCCTCGGCCAGGACGCGGCCGAAGGCGCCGCGGTCCTCGGCGGCGTGGATGGCCTCCGGCGGCGTGCCGACGACGGGGACGCCGTTGTCCTTGAGCGCCTGCGCCAGACCGAGCGGGGTCTGGCCGCCGAGCTGGACGATGACGCCGGCGACCGGGCCCGCGAGGGTCTCCGCGTGCACGATCTCCAGCACGTCCTCCAGCGTCAGCGGCTCGAAGTACAGCCGGTCGGAGGTGTCGTAGTCGGTGGAGACGGTCTCCGGGTTGCAGTTGACCATCACGGTCTCGTAACCCGCGTCGCTCAGCGCGAAGGAGGCGTGGACGCAGGAGTAGTCGAACTCGATGCCCTGACCGATGCGGTTGGGGCCGGAGCCGAGGATGATGACCGCGGGCTTCTCGCGCGGGGCGACCTCGGTCTCCTCGTCGTAGGACGAGTAGAAGTACGGCGTCCTCGCCGCGAACTCGGCGGCGCAGGTGTCGACCGTCTTGTACACCGGGCGCACGCCCAGCGCGTGCCGCACCTCGCGGACCACGTCCTCGCGCAGTCCGCGGATCTCGCCGATCTGCTGGTCGGAGAAGCCGTGGCGCTTGGCCTCCGCGAGCAGTTCGGGGACGAGTTTCTCGGCGCCGGCCAGTTCGTCGGCGATCTCCTTGAGCAGGAAGAGCTGGTCGACGAACCAGGGGTCGATCCCGGTGGCCTCGAAGACCTCCTGCCCGGTGGCGCCGGCCCGGATCGCCTGCATGACGGCGTTGATCCGGCCGTCGGTCGGGCGGACCGCCTCGGCGAGCAGTTCGTCCTTGTCGCCGGGGTCTGCGACGAAGGAGAACTGGGAGCCCTTCTTCTCCAGGGAGCGCAGCGCCTTCTGGAGCGCCTCGGTGAAGTTGCGGCCGATCGCCATGGCCTCGCCCACCGACTTCATGGTGGTGGTGAGGGTGGAGTCGGCGGAGGGGAACTTCTCGAAGGCGAACCGGGGGGCCTTGACCACGACGTAGTCGAGGGTCGGCTCGAAGGAGGCCGGGGTCTGCTCGGTGATGTCGTTGGGGATCTCGTCGAGCGTGTAGCCGACGGCCAGCTTGGCGGCGATCTTGGCGATCGGGAAGCCGGTGGCCTTGGAGGCGAGCGCCGAGGAGCGGGAGACCCGGGGGTTCATCTCGATGACGATGATCCGGCCGTCGGCCGGGTCGACGGCGAACTGGATGTTGCAGCCGCCGGTGTCGACGCCGACCTCGCGGATGATCGCGATGCCGATGTCGCGCAGCCGCTGGTACTCGCGGTCGGTGAGTGTCATCGCCGGGGCGACGGTGATCGAGTCACCGGTGTGGACGCCCATCGGGTCGAAGTTCTCGATGGAGCAGACGACCACGACGTTGTCGTTCTTGTCGCGCATCAGCTCCAGCTCGTACTCCTTCCAGCCGAGGATGGACTCCTCCAGGAGCACCTCGGTGGTCGGGGAGAGCGTCAGGCCCTGGCCGGCGATGCGGCGCAGTTCCTCCTCGTCGTGCGCGAAGCCGGAGCCGGCGCCGCCCATGGTGAAGGAGGGGCGGACCACCACGGGGTAGCCCCCGAGCGTCTCGACCCCCGCCAGGACCTCGTCCATGGAGTGGCAGATGACCGAGCGGGCGGACTCGCCGTGGCCGGTCCTGGTGCGGACCGCCTCGACGACCCCCTTGAAGAGGTCGCGGTCCTCGCCCTTGTGGATGGCCTCGACGTTGGCGCCGATCAGCTCGACGCCGTACTTCTCCAGGACACCGTTCTCGTGCATGGAGATCGCGGTGTTGAGCGCGGTCTGGCCGCCCAGGGTGGGAAGGAGCGCGTCGGGGCGCTCCTTGGCGATGATCTTCTCGACGAACTCGGGGGTGATCGGCTCGACGTACGTGGCGTCGGCGATCTCCGGGTCGGTCATGATCGTGGCCGGGTTGGAGTTGACCAGGATGACGCGCAGGCCCTCGGCCTTGAGGACGCGGCATGCCTGGGTGCCGGAGTAGTCGAACTCGGCGGCCTGCCCGATGACGATCGGGCCGGAGCCGATGACCAGGACGGACTGGATGTCGGAGCGCTTAGGCACGCCGGTCCTCCATCAGGGAGATGAAACGGTCGAAGAGGTACGCGGCGTCGTGCGGGCCGGCGGCCGCCTCGGGGTGGTACTGGACGCTGAAGGCGGGCCGGTCGAGGAGCCGGAGTCCCTCGACGACCTGGTCGTTCAGGCAGACGTGGGAGACCTCGGCGCGGCCGAACTCGGTGTCGGAGACCGTGTCGAGGGGGGCGTCGACGGCGAAGCCGTGGTTGTGCGTGGTGATCTCGACCTTGCCGGTCGTGCGGTCCTGCACGGGCTGGTTGATGCCGCGGTGGCCGTACTTCAGCTTGTACGTGCCGAAGCCGAGGGCACGGCCCAGGATCTGGTTGCCGAAGCAGATGCCGAAGAGCGGGGTGCCGCGTTCCAGGACGCCGCGCATGATGGAGACCGGGTGGTCGGCGGTGGCCGGGTCGCCGGGGCCGTTGGAGAAGAACACGCCGTCGGGCTCGACCGCGTACACGTCCTCCAGCGTGGCCGTGGCGGGCAGCACGTGCACCTCCACGCCGCGCTCGGCCAGTCGGTTCGCGGTCATGCCCTTTATGCCGAGGTCGATCGCGGCGACGGTGAACCTCTTGGTGCCGATCGCGGGGACGACGTACGGCTCCTTGGTGGCGACCTCGGCGGAGAGGTCGGCGCCCGCCATCTCCGGCACCTCCTGGACGCGGGCCAGGAGCGTGGCCTCGTCGGCCAGCGCGTCGCCGGAGAAGATCCCGACACGCATGGCGCCGCGCTCGCGCAGGTGGCGGGTGAGGGCGCGGGTGTCGATGCCGCTGATGCCGACGACGCCCTGGCTCTCCAGTTCCTCGTCGAGCGAGCGCCGCGCGCGCCAGTTGGACGGTATCCGGGCGGGGTCGCGGACGACGTAGCCGGAGACCCAGATCCGCTTCGACTCGGGGTCGTCGTCGTTGACGCCGGTGTTGCCGACGTGCGGAGTGGTCATCACGACCACCTGGCGGTGGTAGGAGGGGTCGGTCAGCGTCTCCTGGTAGCCGGTCATGCCGGTGGAGAACACCGCCTCGCCGAAGGTCTCCCCCACGGCCCCGTAGGCACGGCCGCGGAAGGTGCGGCCGTCCTCCAGGACGAGTACGGCGGGAGCTCTGCCGGCTCCCCGGGCGGAGATCGTCATCGTGCGGTGCCTTCCGTAGTGCTGGTGAGTTGGTCGACGGCCTCGACCCAGGCGGCGTGTTCGGCCGAGTGGTCGGAGCGGAATCCGGAGTCGATCAGCCGGTCGCCGTGCGCCCAGGTGATGATCAGCAGACCGCCCTCGGGGAGGACCTTGCCCGCGATGCCCTGGTCGAGCCGGGCCCCGCGCAGTGCGGCGGCGGGGACGAAGAAGTCGGCCGCGCCGGGGCGCACGACGTCCAGTCCCTGGTCGGTCAGGGTGAGCTCGACCCGGCTGCGGGTGCCGAGACCGCGGGCGACGATCCGGTCGAGCCACTGTCCGGCGGTCGTCGAGGCGTGGTACCGGCCGGTGAGCGTCAGCGCCTCGCCGCCGCCGGCGAACCCTTCCGGCCTGGCCGGGAGCTCCGGCAGATCGGACTGGAGGCTGCCGCGCCACTTCCACCCCTGGCGCATGAGCCAGTAGACGAAGGCGATGAAAACGAGCAGTCCGACGACCCAGCTGATGCGAGCGGGCCAGTCGGTCACCTCGGCCGACTTCTGCTCGGCGGCGAGCCGGAGGTACAGGGGGGTGAGTGATGTCACGCGAGCTTCCCGTCGACGACCGTGGCGCGGCCCCGCAGGAAGGTGTGGGTGACTCGGCCCGGCAGCTCACGCCCCTCGTACGGAGTGTTGCGGCTGCGGGAGGCGAAGCCCGCGGGGTCCACCACACCACGGTATGCCGGATCGACCAGGGTCAGGTTGGCCGGCTCACCGGCCGAGACGGGACGGCCGTGTCCCGCCAGCCGGCCGATGGCGGCCGGGCGGAACGACATCCGGTCCGCGACGCCCGCCCAGTCGAGCAGGCCGGTGTCCACCATGGTCTGCTGGACGACGGAGAGCGCGGTCTCCAGACCCACCATGCCCATGGCGGCGGCGGCCCACTCGCAGTCCTTGTCCTCGTGCGGGTGCGGGGCGTGGTCGGTGGCGACGCAGTCGATGGTGCCGTCGGCGAGCGCCTCGCGCAGGGCCGTCACATCGGCCTCGGTGCGCAGCGGCGGGTTCACCTTGTAGACCGGGTCGTAGGTCCGCACGAGCTCGTCGGTGAGGAGCAGGTGGTGCGGGGTGACCTCGGCGGTGACGTTCCAGCCCTTGGACTTGGCCCAGCGGACGATCTCGACGGAACCGGCGGTCGAGAGGTGGCAGATGTGCACCCGGGAGCCGACGTGGGCGGCGAGCAGCACGTCGCGGGCGATGATCGACTCCTCGGCGACGGCCGGCCAGCCGCCGAGACCCAGTTCGGCGGAGACGACGCCCTCGTTCATCTGGGCGCCCTCGGTGAGGCGCGGCTCCTGGGCGTGCTGGGCGACGACCCCGTCGAACGCCTTCACGTACTCCAGCGCGCGGCGCATGATCACCGCGTCGTCGACGCACTTGCCGTCGTCGGAGAAGACCTTCACCCCGGCGGCCGAGTCGTGCATGGCTCCGAGTTCGGCGAGCTTCCTGCCCTCCAGGCCGACGGTGACGGCGCCGACGGGCTGCACATCGCAGTAGCCGGACTCCTTGCCGAGCCGCCAGACCTGCTCGACGACGCCGGCGGTGTCGGCGACCGGGAAGGTGTTCGCCATGGCGTGCACGGCGGTGAAGCCGCCGACGGCCGCGGCCTTCGTGCCGGTGAGCACCGTCTCGGAGTCCTCGCGGCCGGGCTCGCGCAGGTGGGTGTGGAGGTCGACGAGACCGGGCAGCAGGATCAGGCCCGCCGCGTCGACGACGGTGGCGTCACCGGCGTCGAGACCGGTGCCGACCGCGGCGATGGTCTCGCCGTCGATCAGGACGTCCCGGACCTCGCCGCCGAGGATCTTCGCACCACGGATCAGGGTCTTGCTCATGGTCACTGGTTCTCCTCGGTACGGGCGGGGGCGGGCGACTGGGGGGCCGGGACGGCGGGCTGGGCGCCGCCCAGCAGCAGATAGAGGACGGCCATGCGGATCGAGACGCCGTTGGCGACCTGCTCGACGGCCGTGCACCGCTCGGAGTCGGCGACCTCCGCGGTGATCTCCATGCCGCGGACCATCGGGCCGGGGTGCATGACGACGGCGTGCTCGGGCATCTTCGCCATCCGGTCGGCGTCCAGGCCGTAGCGGCGGGAGTACTCGCGCTCGGTCGGGAAGAACGCGGCGTTCATCCGCTCGCTCTGCACCCGCAGCATCATCACCGCGTCGGACTTCGACAGCACCTCGTCGAGGCCGTAGCTGACCTCGCACGGCCAGCGCTCGACGCCGATCGGGACGAGGGTCGGCGGGGCCACGAGGGTGACCTGGGCGCCGAGCGTGGTCAGCAGGTGGACGTTGGAGCGCGCGACGCGGCTGTGCAGGATGTCGCCGACGATGGTGATCCGCCGGCCCTCCAGGTCCCGGCCCAGGCCGCTGTCGGCGCCGACCAGGCGGCGGCGCATCGTGAAGGCGTCCAGCAGGGCCTGGGTGGGGTGCTCGTGGGTGCCGTCGCCGGCGTTGACGACGGCACCGTCGATCCAGCCGGAGGTGGCGAGCCGGTACGCGGCGCCGGCGGCGCCGTGGCGGATGACGACGGCGTCGGCGCCCATCGCCTCCAGGGTCAGCGCGGTGTCCTTGAGCGACTCGCCCTTGGAGACGGACGAGCCCTTCGCGGAGAAGTTGATGACATCGGCGGAGAGGCGCTTGGCGGCCGCCTCGAAGGAGATGCGGGTGCGCGTCGAGTCCTCGAAGAAGAGGTTGACGACGGTGCGTCCGCGCAGGGTGGGGAGCTTCTTGATCGGCCGGTCCGCGACCCGGGCCATCTCCTCGGCGGTGTCGAGGATCAGGACGGCGTCGTCGCGGGTGAGGTCGGCGGCCGAGATGAGGTGACGCTTCATCTGGGGTGTTCTCCGAAGGAGGTTTCGGGCATGCGGGCGTGCGGAAGCGGCCGTACGGGCACAGGTGTCCTCCGTACGGGTGAAGTGCGGCTACTGCTCGCCGGCCAGGGCGGTCCGCCGCACGCCGAGCAGCACGGCATCGCGGCCGTCCTCCTCGGAGAGCTGGACCTTGACCGTCTCCCGCAGCGACGTGGGGAGGTTCTTGCCGACGTAGTCGGCGCGGATCGGGAGCTCGCGGTGGCCGCGGTCGACGAGGACCGCGAGCTGCACGGCTCGGGGGCGGCCGATGTCGCCCAGCGCGTCGAGCGCGGCACGGATCGTGCGGCCCGAGAAGAGGACGTCGTCCACCAGGACCACCAGGCGGCCCTCGATGCCTTCCCCGGGGATCTCGGTGCGGGCCAGGGCCCGCGCCGGGCGCAGCCGCAGATCGTCGCGGTACATGGTGATGTCGAGGGAGCCGACCGGCATCTCCCGGCCGGTGATCTCCTGGAGTTTTTCGGCCAGCCGACGGGCGATGAAGACACCTCGTGTCGGGATGCCGAGGAGCACCACGTCGTCGGCGCCCTTGGCGCGTTCGACGATCTCGTGGGCGATCCGGGTCAGCGCCCGGGAGACGTCGGGGGCCTCCAGAACGGGGCGTGCCGCATTGCCGGGCGGTTCATGCTGTGCGTCCATAAGAAACGGACCTCCTTCTCCGCCTCACGGGACGGACGTTAAAGGACGTCGAATTTGCGTCATCCACGGTAGCAGGGCTTGTACCGGGTTCCGATCGCACCCCCGTGGGTGTCGGTCCGGACCATTCGGCTTGACGCAGCCAAGTAACGCTGCGTAACCTCACAGTGAGTCACCAGCAACGCGGCGGAGCCGCGCATTGTTCCAGCGTCCGGGGAGCCTTATGTCCAGCGAATACGCCAAACAGCTCGGGGCCAAACTCCGCGCCATCCGCACCCAGCAGGGCCTCTCCCTCCACGGCGTGGAGGAGAAGTCGCAGGGCCGCTGGAAGGCCGTCGTGGTCGGTTCGTACGAGCGCGGCGACCGTGCCGTGACCGTGCAGCGCCTCGCCGAGCTCGCGGACTTCTACGGGGTCCCGGTGCAGGAGCTCCTGCCCGGCACGACGCCCGGCGGGGCCGCCGAGCCGCCGCCGAAGCTCGTTCTGGACCTGGAGCGCCTGGCCCATGTCCCGCAGGAGAAGGCCGGGCCGCTCCAGCGCTACGCCGCGACGATCCAGAGCCAGCGCGGTGACTACAACGGCAAGGTGCTCTCGATCCGCCAGGACGACCTGCGCACCCTGGCGGTGATCTACGACCAGTCGCCGTCCGTGCTCACGGAGCAGCTGATCAGCTGGGGCGTGCTCGACGCGGACGCGCGCCGTGCCGTCGCCCACGAGGAGAACTGAGCTCTTCCCCCGCAGAAACGTGTCGCCGTGCCGACGCGGGCCTCCCCTCCGGGTGACCCGTCGGCACGGCTCTTTGCGTCGTGCGCGGCTCGTGCCGGCACGGCTTCCGCGTCGCCCCCTGGGCTGTCACCGGGCCCCACCGAAGCCGCCGGGGTCACAAATCCCTCCCGAACGTCGTGGAGCCCGCGGTCCGAGGACCGCGGGCTCCACGACTGCCGAAGGACGGCTCCGGGGGCTACTGCTCCCGGCGGAGCTTCGGCTTCAGGTCCTTGAAGCGGGCCAGCAGCCCGTTCACGAAGGACGGGGAGTCATCGGTGGAGAACTCCTTGGCGAGCTGAACCGCCTCGTCGATCACCACCGCGTCCGGGGTCTCGTCGACCCATATCAGCTCGTACGCGCAGAGCCGCAGGATGTTCCGGTCGACGACCGGCATGCGGTCGATCTCCCAGTCCACCGCGTAGGTCGCGATGAGCTCGTCGATACGGTCCGCGTGTCGCGCGTACCCCTCGACGAGTTCCATCGTGTACTCGGTGACCGGCGGCTGACGGTGGTCGGCCCGCGAGTGCCGCACCCAGTCCGCCAGGACCGTCTGCACGGGGGCGCCGCGCTGGTCGGCCTCGAAGAGGATCTGGAAGGCGCGCTTACGGGCCTTGGTCCGGGCGGCCACGGTCAGCTGTTCACCCGACCGAGGTAGTCGCCCGTGCGGGTGTCGACCTTGATCTTCTCACCCGTGGTGATGAAGAGCGGGACACCGATCTCGTATCCGGTCTCCAGCGTGGCGGGCTTGCTGCCACCGGTGGAACGGTCGCCCTGGACGCCCGGCTCGGTGTGCTGGACGGTCAGTTCGACGGCGGCGGGCAGCTCGACATAGAGCACTTCGCCCTGGTACTGGGCGACGGAGGCGGTGAAGCCCTCGACAAGGAAGTTGGCGGCGTCGCCGACGACCTTGCGGTCGACCAGGAGCTGGTCGTAGGTGTCCATGTCCATGAAGACGAAGTAGTCGCCGTCCATGTACGAGAACTGCATGTCGCTGCGGTCGATGGTGGCCGTCTCGACCTTCACGCCGGCGTTGAACGTCTTGTCGACGATCTTTCCGGAAAGCACGTTCTTGAGCTTGGTGCGCACGAAGGCCGGTCCCTTGCCGGGCTTGACGTGCTGGAACTCGACGACGGACCAGAGCTGGCCTCCGTCGAGCTTGAGCACCAGGCCGTTCTTGAGGTCGTTCGTGGATGCCACGGTTGCGGAATCTCCTGGACTGAAGCTGGTTGAACGACCGAGGAAACGCGTCAGAGCGCGAGCAGCTCCTTGGTCGTGATGGTGAGTAGCTCGGGTCCGCCGTCCGCCTCGGGGCGCACGACGAGCGTGTCATCGATCCGGACTCCGCCCCGGCCCGGGAGGTGGACCCCGGGTTCGACGGTGACCGGCACGCAAGCGTCCAGTTTACCCATGGACGCGGGTGCCAGTTGCGGGTCCTCGTCGATTTCGAGTCCCACCCCGTGACCGGTGCACGGCGCGAGACCTCCTCCGTGCCCCGCCGAATCCAGCAGACAGCGGGCCGCGCGGTCCACGTCACGGTAGGCGGCGCCGGGGACGAGAGCCTCGCGCCCGGCCCGCTGAGCGGCGAAGACCAGGTCGTACAGCTCGATCTGCCAGTCGGCGGGGGCCGTGCCGATCACGAAGGTGCGGCCGATCTCGCAACGATAGCCCCGGTAGCTGGCGCCGAGGCAGACGGACAGGAAGTCCCCCTCCTCCACCCGGCGGTCCGAGGGGCGGTGGCGGCCCCGGCCCGAGTTCGGCCCGGTGGCCACGGAGGTGGGGAAGGCCGGGCCGTCGGCCCCGTGGTCCACCAGCCGGCGTTCCAGCTCCAGGGCGAGGTGCCGCTCGGTGCGGCCGACCAGGATGGACTCCAGGAGTTCACCGAGAGCCTGATCGGTGATCTCGGCGGCGATCCGCAGGCAGGCGATCTCCTCCTCGTCCTTGACCACCCGCAGCTGCTCGACGGTGGGGCCGAGACCGGCCAGCCGGAGCCGCGGGGCGACCGAGCCCATGGCGCGGTGGCGGGAGACCGTCAGGTGGTGCTCCTCGACGGCCAGTGACTCCGCGCCCGACGTGGCGGCCCGTTCGGCGGCGGCCACCACCGGATCCCCGTCGGCGGCCGACAGGGACATCGTCCTCAACCGGTCGTCGGGGCGCCCGTCCCCCGGTTCGACGACCGCGTCGCGGGGGCGGAGCAGGACGTCCTCGCCGGGGCCGAGCAGCAGCACGGCGCCGGGGGGCGCTCCGCCCGCGAGGTAACGGACGTTGGCGGGACGGGAGACCAGCGCGGCCGCGGATCCGACGGCGGCGCACCGGTCGCGGAGCAGCCCGCGACGGACGGCGTACACGTCTGACATGCCACGAGCCTACGAGGGGTGGCCCGGACCCGCTCGGTCAGCGCGTCCGACCGGACCGCTCCCGGGCCCGTCGGCGTTCCGGGAACGCTGTCCGCTCATACCGCACGGACCGCTTCATACCGCACGGAGGGTGCCCCCGGGGCGCTGTTCACCAGGAGGGCGGGCTGCTGATGGCGCGGGCGAGCACGTCGTCCAGGACCCGGGCCGTGGTCTCCACGTCGTACGTCGAGTTGTCGATGATCGGCAGCCCGGAGCCGTACCAGCCCGCCATCCGGCCGTGGATGCGGGCGACCTCCTCGTCGGCGAGACGGCGGTTCCCGCTGCGGGCGGCATTGCGCTCCAGCACGACCTCCAGGCCGGGCAGCAGGACGACGGGCAGCAGCCCGGGGCCGACGTGGCGCTTCCAGCCGCCGAGGCCGACGACGGGCCGGTCCGGGAAGACGGCGTCGTCCAGGATGCAGGAGATGCCGTTGGCCAGAAAATTGCGGGCGGCGAAACCGCAGGTGCGGCGGGCGAGGCGGTACTGGGCCTCGGAGTGCTCGTTCCACCCCGACTGCGGGTCGGCGAAGCCGGAGCAGACCCATTCGCGGACGTCGTCGAGGCTGATGTGGGCCGTGGGGACGCGACGGCGGCCGGCCCAGAGCCTGGCCACGGTGGTCTTGCCCGCCCCCGCCGGGCCGATCAGCAGGACGGCGAGGGTCGCGGCGCCGGTGCCGGGCTCGGCGGGCGGCGCGGGCAGTGCGACGGGCCCGCCGGGCGGCAGCGGGACGCGCCCGGTGGTCTCCCTGGCGGGGGGTGCGGAGACGTGCTGCGGAGCCGGTCCGCTCCAGCTCCCGGCAGCGGGCGGGGCCGGGGGGCCGGGATGGCCCGGTTGCCCGGCCTGGTGCGTCCAGCCGGCGGTTCCGCCCGCCGGACCCCTGGGCGGTGGCGGCGGGGCTCCCATCGCGTGCTGCATCCGGTGCCACTCCGTCTCGTACAGGCAACTGGGGCTGGTGCGACGGCAACGGTACCGTCCCCGGCCGCCACCGGGTGAACGGACGGGGACGGCCGTCAGTGCCCGGCGGCCGTCGGACGTGCCGATCCGTCAGCCGGTCATCTCGTCCGCGAGGGCACGCAGGGCGAGACGGTAGGAACCGATACCGAATCCGGCCACGGTCCCGGTGGCGACCGGCGCGACCACGGAGGTGTGACGGAACTCCTCGCGCGCGTACGGGTTCGAGATGTGCACCTCGATCAGCGGGGCGGTGCGCTGGGCCGCCGCGTCCCGCATCCCGTACGAGTAGTGGGTGAAGGCGCCCGGGTTGAGGACGACCGGGATCGATCCGTCCGCGGCCTCGTGGAGCCAGCGGATCAGCTCCCCCTCGTCGTTGGTCTCCCGGACCTCGACCGCCAGGCCCAGTTCCTCGCCGACGGCCCGGCAGGTCTCGACGAGTCCGGCGTACGAGGTGGAGCCGTACACGTCGGGTTCGCGGGATCCGAGACGGCCGAGGTTCGGCCCGTTGAGGACGAGGACCCGGCGGCTCACGCCGACACCTCCCCGAAGGCGGCGAGCAGGACGGCCGGGTCGGGGCCCTCCAGCACGGCGGGCTTGCCGAGGCCGTCGAGGACGATGAAGCGCAGCAGGTCGCCGCGGGACTTCTTGTCGACCTTCATCGTCTCCAGCAGCCGGGGCCACTGGTCGCCACGGTAGGTGAGGGGCAGCCCGACGGATTCCAGGACGGCGCGGTGCCGCTCGGCGGTGGCGTCGTCGAGGCGTCCGGCCAGCCGGCCCAGCTCGGCCGCGAAGACCATGCCGACCGAGACGGCCGCGCCGTGCCGCCACTTGTAGCGCTCGTTCTTCTCGATGGCGTGGGCCAGGGTGTGGCCGTAGTTGAGGATCTCGCGCCGCCCGGACTCCTTGAGGTCGCCGGAGACGACGTCGGCCTTGACCCTGATGGAACGTTCGAGCAGTTCGGCGGTGTGCGGTCCGGCGGGCGTGCGGGCGCCCTCCGGGTCCGCCTCGATCAGGTCGAGGATGACCGGGTCCGCGATGAACCCGGCCTTGATGATCTCGGCCAGGCCGCTGACGTAGTCGTGGACGGGCAGCGAGTCCAGGGCGGCGAGGTCGCACAGGACCCCGGCGGGCGGGTGGAAGGCTCCGACGAGGTTCTTGCCCTCGGCGGTGTTGATGCCGGTCTTGCCGCCCACGGCCGCGTCGACCATGGCGAGCACGGTCGTGGGCACCGCGATCCAGCGCACCCCGCGCAGCCACGTCGCGGCGACGAAGCCGGCGAGGTCGGTGGTGGCCCCGCCGCCGACGCCGACGATGACGTCGGAACGCGTGAAGTGGGACTGGCCCAGGGCCTTCCAGCAGTACGCGGCGACCTCGGCGGTCTTGGCCTCCTCCGCGTTGGGCACCTGGACGGCGATGGCCTCGTAGCCCTGCTCGGCGAGGTCCTGGCGGACCGCGTCACCGGTCTCGGCCAGTGCCTCGGGATGCAGCACCGCGACGCGCCGGGCCCGGTCGCCGATGAGCGCGGGCAGCTCGCCGAGGAGCTGGCGTCCGATCAGCACGTCGTACGGGTCGGTGCCCGCGCTGCCCGCGACATGGATGCGGGTCACTGCGTCCGTCATGTCTCCTACTTCAACTCCAGTGCGTCGAGGACCGCTTGGGCGACCTCTTCGGGGGTGCGGCCGTCGGTGGCGACGGTCACGCGCGCCACCTCGGTGTACAGGGGGCGGCGGGCCTCCATCAGCTCGCGCCACTGCTTGCGCGGGTTGACGGCCAGCAGCGGCCGGGCGACGTTGAGGCCGGTGCGCCGGACCGCCTCCTCGACGTCCATCGAGAGATAGGCGACGGGCAGTGGGGACAGCAACTCCCGTGTCCCCGCGTCGAGGACCGCGCCGCCGCCGAGGGCGAGGACGCCCTCGTGTTCGGCGACGGCGGCCCGTACGGCCCGCCGCTCCAGCTCGCGGAAGTGCGGCTCGCCGTCGTCGACGAAGATGTCCGAGATCTCCCGGCCCTCGGCCGCCACGATGTCCGCGTCGGTGTCCCGGTACACGGCGCCGAGCCGTTCGGCCAGCAACTGCCCGACGGTGGACTTGCCGACGCCCATCGGGCCGACGAGGACGACCAGCGGGCCGCTCATCGAATCCTCAGCTGCTCAAGGTACGACCGCACGTTGCGCCGGGTTTCGGTGACGCTGTCGCCGCCGAACTTCTCCGCGACGGCGTCGGCCAGGACCAGGGCGACCATCGCCTCGGCGACGATGCCCGCGGCCGGGACGGCGCAGACGTCGGAGCGCTGGTGGTGGGCCTTGGCGGGCTCGCCGGTGGTGACGTCGACGGTGGCGAGCGCGCGCGGCACGGTTGCGATGGGCTTCATCGCGGCGCGGACCCGCAGCAGCTCGCCGGTGCTCAGTCCGCCCTCGGTGCCGCCGGAGCGGCCGGTGGCGCGGCGGATCCCGTCCTCGGTGACCAGGATCTCGTCGTGCGCCTTCGAGCCGGGGACACGGGCCAGGTCGAAGCCGTCGCCGACCTCGACGCCCTTGATGGCCTGAATGCCCATCAGCGCCGCGGCGAGCCGGGCGTCGAGACGGCGGTCCCAGTGGACGTGCGAGCCGAGGCCGACGGGCACCCCGTACGCCAGCACCTCGACGACGCCGCCGAGGGTGTCGCCCTCCTTGTGGGCCCGGTCGATCTCGGCGACCATCGCCGCGCTGGCGTCGGCGTCGAAGCAGCGCACGGGGTCGGCGTCGAGCCGCCCGACGTCGGCGGGCGTCGGGACGACACCGCGGGGCGCCTTGGCCGCGGCCAGTTCGACGACGTGGCTGACGATCTCGATGCCGGCGGTCTCCTCCAGGTACGACCGGGCGACGGTGCCGAGCGCGACCCGGGCCGCGGTCTCCCGGGCGCTGGCGCGCTCCAGGATCGGCCGGGCCTCGTCGAAGTCGTACTTCTGCATGCCGGCCAGGTCGGCGTGGCCGGGGCGCGGCCGGGTGAGCGGGGCGTTGCGGGCCAGCTCGGCGAGCACCTCGGGGTCGACCGGGTCGGCCGACATGACCTGCTCCCACTTGGGCCACTCGGTGTTGCCCACCATCACGGCGACCGGGGAACCCAGGGTGAGCCCGTGGCGCACCCCGCCGAGGAAGGTGACCTCGTCCTTCTCGAACTTCATCCGCGCCCCTCGGCCGTAACCGAGCCGTCGCCGCGCCAGCGCGTCCGCCACCATCTGCGTGGTGATCGGGACGCCGGCGGGGAGACCCTCCAGCGTCGCCACGAGTGCGGGGCCGTGCGACTCCCCCGCGGTCAGCCAGCGCAACCTGCTCAACGGTGCTCCTCATGCTCGCGCCTGCAACTGCGACGGCGCGACCGGGTGCGCGGCCCCGGCCCGCCGCCACGATCCTCCCACGTCCGGGGGCGTGCACCGGCCGCGGTCCAGCAGGCGGACGTCCGCTCCCCGCCCTCAGCGGGGGTCAGCGGGCGGCGAGCGCCGCCTCCCCGGCCCGTCGCATGGCCGCGAGCGGCGCCGGGACGCGGCCGGTCATCAGCTCGACCTGGAGCACCGCCTGGTGCACCAGGAGGTCGAGTCCCCCGACGACCGAGCCGCCGCGGGCCGTCCACGCGGCGGCCAGCGCGGTCGGCCAGGGCTCGTACAGCACGTCGAAGAGCGTGCCGGGCCGCTCCGGTACGGCGCCGGTCAGCGCGTCGGTGGTGCCGGCCGGAGTAGTGGCGATGACCAGGGGGGCGTGCAGCGCCTCGTCGGCCCGTGCCCAGTCGGCGGTCCTGACGTCGACGCCGAGGCGCTCGCCCCAGCCGAGCATCTCCCGGCCGCGTTCCGCACTGCGGACGTACGCCGTGACCGGCCCCGCGCAGACCTCGGACAGGGCGGCGAGCGCCGAGGAGGCGGTCGCCCCGGCACCGAGGACGGCAGCCGATTCGACCTTCTCGACGCCGCGTTCCCGCAGGGCGGCGATCATGCCGGGGATGTCGGTGTTGTCGCCGGTGCGCCGGCCCTCCTCGGTGAACACGACCGTGTTGACGGCCTCCACCGACGAGGCGGTCTCGCTGACGGAGTCCAGCAGCGGGATGACCACGCGCTTGAGCGGCATGGTCAGGGACAGTCCGGCCCAGGAGGAGTCGAGTCCATCGACGAAGCCGGGCAGTGCCTGCTCGTCGATCTCGAACCGGTCGTACGTCCAGTGAGCGAGGCCGAGTTCCGCGTACGCGGCCCGGTGCAGGACCGGGGAGAGCGAGTGGGCGATGGGCGAGCCGAGGACGGCCGCGCGGCGCCGGTCATTCGAGGGCATCGAACTTTTCCTTGAGTTTCAGGAAGTCGTCGTAGTTCTTGGCGAATTCGGTCTTGCTGTTTCCGTCGGTCGCCACGAAGTAGATCCAGCCGTCCGAGGTCGGTTTCAGCACGGCGGCCAGCGCCTCCGCCCCGGGATTTCCGATCGGACCGGGCGTCAGACCCTTCTGGGTGTACGTGTTGTACGGGTCCTGGTTCTTCTTGATCTCCTGTTCACCGATCTTGATCTCGCTCTGGCCCTTGAGATAGTTGTACGTCGAGTCGAACTGCAGATAGCGGTTCGTCTCGGTATTCGTCACCTTGAGGCGGTTGTAGACGACCTCGGCCATCTTCCGGAAGTCGTCGTGCGTCTTGCCCTCGGCCTGGACCAGGCTAGCGGTGGTGAGCAGTTCCCAGGCACCGTTCAGATCGTGCTTCTTGGCATTGCCTTCGAGATCGAGTTTCTTGTACTCGGAATTCGCCCGGTCGACCATCATCTTGAGGACGGTCTCGGGCTTCATCCCCTTGGTGACCGGATATCCCGCCGGATAGAGGAATCCTTCCAGCGGGTCCTTGAGTTTCTCGTGCCCCTGCGCCCAGGCCGGCAGTCCGAGCCGGCCCGTGTCGTTCACGGCGACGTCCTTGGTCGTTCCGGACTTGACCCCGAGCCGTTTGTCGATCATCGCGTAGACCGCGCCGTTGCGCGTTCCCTCGGGGATGATCAGCAGGTTCTGGTTCTTCGGGTCGACCATCATCTTGACGGCCTCGGCCGCGGACATCTTCTCGCGGAGCAGATAGACGCCGGCCTGGATCTGCCCGCCGCTGGGGTTCTCCTTCTGCGCGGCGACGAACGCGTCGACGCTCTTGACGACCCCCTTCTTCTTCAGGATGTTGCCGATGTCGTAGCCGTAGGCGCCCTTCTCGATCTCGACCTCGACCTGGCCGGTGCCCTGTCCGACGTAGTCCGGCGGGGCACCGAACTTGTCCTGCCAGAACGAGTAGCCGAGGTACGCCGCTCCCCCGGCACCGCCGATCAGGACCACCGCGACGCCCAGACAGGCGCAGCCGTTGCGGCTCTTCTTCTTGCCCTTGCCCCGGCGCTCGCCGCCACCGCGCGCGGTCCGGCGCGACGCGGGCGGATCGTCGTCGTACGCGTCGTCCTCGTCCCCGTGGTCGTCCTTGCCGCCCGGGGCGTCGGTGCCGGTGAAGAAGGGATGGGTCTCTTCCGGCTGGTCCTCCGGGTCCCAGTCCGGGTGCTTCGCCTGGGCCGGTCCGGGGGTCGGTCCGGGGGCGGCGTCACGGCCGGCCGGGGGCTGCGGCGGCGGATAGGCGCCCTGCGTGCCGTACGGGTCGGGCGTCTCGCCGTAGCCGCCCTGCCGACCGCCGTACGGGTCGGCCGCGTGGGGGTCGTGCGGCTGCTGCCCCGTGTCCCAGCCGCCGTCGCCGTACGGGGGCTGCTGGGCCTGCGGGGGCTGCTGCTGCGCGTACGGGTCCTGCGGGGTTCCGTACGGGGGCTGCTGCAGGTGGTACTGCTGCCCGTACGGATCGGACGGGTGCGGGTGCTGCGCGTACGGGTCCTGGTGCGGCTGCTGCGCGTAGGGGTCCTGGTGCGGCTGCTGTGCATGGCCGTCCTGGCCGTACGGACCCTGGTGGTAGGGGTCCTGCTGGTAGGGGTCCTGAGGGTAGGGCTGCTGCCCGCCGCCGTACTGGTTCCGGCCGTGGGCGGACTGCTGTCCTCCCCATCCCTGGTCCCCGTACAAGGGGTCCTCGGGATGCCACGGTTCGGAGCCGGGACCCCGGCCATACTCAGTCATCGATCCCCTAGAGCCGCGAGACGGTGTTCCGTCTCTTCGCTGTGCGGTGCTTGTTCGAACACCGCCGCATCGCGCGGAACGTTACCGTATCGCGATCAGCGGGCCATTTCGACGCCTTCGCCCGGCGCTCTGCCGGACGCCCGTTCGGACTCCAGGGCGTTCTGGAGGATCACCACGGCCGCCGCCTGATCGATGACGGAACGGCCCTTCTTCGACTTCACGCCCGAGGCGCGCAGTCCCTGACTGGCCGTCACCGTGGTCATCCGCTCGTCCACCAGCCGCACCGGAATGGGTGCGACGGAGCGGGCCACCTCCTGGGCGAAGACCCGGATCTTGGCGGCGGCCGGCCCTTCGCCGCCGCCGAGGGAACGCGGCAGGCCGATGATGATCTCGATGGGCTCGTACTCCTCGACGATCTGCCTCAGCCGCCGGTGGGCCGCCGGGACGTCGCGTCCCGGCACGGTCTCCACCGGCGTGGCGAGGATCCCGTCGGGGTCGCACGAGGCGACCCCGATCCGGGCGTCTCCGACGTCGATCGCGAGACGGCGGCCGCGGCGCATCCCCGTCGCTCCCGTCACGTCCGCCGTCACGCCGTCTCGGCGACGAGGCGTTCGACGGCGGCCACGGCCTCGCCGACGGCCTCGGGGTTCTGGCCGCCACCCTGCGCGACGTCCGGCTTGCCGCCGCCTCCGCCGCCGAGGGTCTTGGCGGCCGTGCGGACCAGGTCGCCCGCCTTGAGACCGCGTTCACGGGCGGCCTCGTTGGTGGCGATCACGGTCAGCGGGCGCCCGTTCGCCGTGGTGAACAGGGCCACGACGGCCGGACGGCCGCCCTGGATGCGTCCGCGCACGTCGAAGACCAGCTTGCGCAGGTCGTCGGCCGAGGTGCCGTCCGGGACCTGTCCGGTGACCAGGGCCACGCCCCGGACGTCCTCGGCGGACTCGGCGAGCCCGGCGGCGGCCTGGAGGACCTTCTCCGCGCGGAACTTCTCGATCTCCTTCTCTGCGTCCCTCAGCTTGCCGAGCATGCCCGCGATCTTCTCCGGAAGCTCCTCGGGACGTCCCTTGACCAGCTCCTGGAGCTGGGCGACGACCGTGTGCTCGCGGGCGAGGAAGTTGTACGCGTCGACGCCGACGAGGGCCTCGATGCGGCGCACACCGGAACCGATGGACGATTCGCCGAGCAGCTTCACCAGACCGAGCTGGGCGGTGTTGTGGACGTGCGTGCCGCCGCACAGCTCCTTGGAGAAGTCCCCGATGGTGACGACCCGGACCTGCTCGCCGTACTTCTCGCCGAACTCGGCGATGGCGCCCTGCTTCTTGGCCTCGTCGATCGGCATGACCTCGGCGTGCACGTCGAGGTCGCGGGACAGGACCTCGTTGATCTTCTGCTCGACGTCGGTGAGGACCGTGCCCGGCACGGCCGACGGCGAACCGAAGTCGAAGCGGAAGCGGCCCGGCGAGTTCTCCGAACCGGCCTGGGCGGCCGTCGGGCCCAGCGCGTCGCGCAGCGCCTGGTGCGTGAGGTGCGTGGCGCTGTGGGCGCGGGCGATGGCGCGGCGGCGGGTGGTGTCGATGGCGGCGTGGGCCGCGGCGCCCACGGTCACCTCGCCGACCTGGACCGAGCCCTTGTGGACGGAGACGCCGGGCACGGGCTGCTGGACGTCGCGGACCTGGATGACGGCCCCGCTGTCCAGCCGGATCCGGCCCTGGTCGGCCAGCTGGCCGCCGCCCTCGGCGTAGAACGGGGTGCGGTCCAGGACGACCTCGACCTCGTCGCCCTCGGAGGCGGCGGGCGAGGGCACGCCGTCGACGAGCAGGCCGACGACGGTGGACTCGCCCTCGGTGGTGGTGTAGCCGGTGAACTCGGTGGTGCCGGAGCTGTCCGCGACCGTGCGGTAGGCGGACAGGTCGGCGTGGCCGGTCTTCTTGGCCTTGGCGTCGGCCTTGGCCCGCTCCCGCTGCTCCTTCATCAGGCGGCGGAAGCCGTCCTCGTCCACGGACAGGCCCTGCTCGGCGGCCATCTCCAGGGTGAGGTCGACCGGGAAGCCCCAGGTGTCGTGGAGCAGGAACGCCTTGTCGCCGGAGAGGACCCTGCCGCCGACGGCCTTGGTCTCGGTGACGGCGGTGTCGAGGATGTTGGTGCCGGCCTTCAGCGTCTTGAGGAAGGCGGCCTCCTCGGCGAGGGCGACGGTCTCGATCCGCTTGCGGTCGGTGACCAGCTCCGGGTACTGCTGCCCCATCGTGTCGACCACGACGTCGACCAGGTCCTTGACGACCGGCCCGGTGGCGCCCAGCAGCCGCATGTTGCGGATGGCACGGCGCATGATGCGGCGCAGCACGTAGCCCCGGCCCTCGTTGCCGGGGGTGACGCCGTCGCCGACGAGCATCACGGAGGTGCGGATGTGGTCGGCGACCACACGCAGCGAGACGTCGCTGTCGTGGGCCTTGCCGTAGGCGACGCCGGTGAGCTCGGTGCCCTTGTCGATGACGGCCTGGAGCGTGTCCGTCTCGTACATGTTCTGGACGCCCTGCAGGATCATGGCGAGGCGTTCCAGGCCGAGGCCCGTGTCGATGTTCTTCGACGGCAGGTCGCCGAGGATCGGGAAGTCCTCCTTGCCGTCACCGGCGCCGCGCTCGTACTGCATGAAGACCAGGTTCCAGATCTCCACGTAGCGCTCGTCGTTGACGGCCGGGCCGCCCTCGGGGCCGAACTCGGGGCCGCGGTCGTAGTTGATCTCGGAACAGGGACCGCAGGGTCCGGGGACGCCCATGGACCAGAAGTTGTCCTTCTTGCCCAGGCGCTGGATGCGCTCGGCCGGCACGCCGATCTTGTCGCGCCAGATCTGCTCGGCCTCGTCGTCGTCGAGGTAGACCGTGATCCACAGCCGCTCGGGGTCGAGGCCGTAGCCACCGTCCGCCACGGAGCTGGTGAGCAGCTCCCAGGCGAGCGAGATGGCGCCCTCCTTGAAGTAGTCCCCGAAGGAGAAGTTGCCGCACATCTGGAAGAACGTGCCGTGCCGGGTGGTCTTGCCGACCTCCTCGATGTCCGGCGTGCGCACGCACTTCTGCACGCTGGTGACACGCGGGGCGGGCGGCTTGACCTCACCGAGGAAGTACGGCTTGAAGGGCACCATGCCCGCGGGGACCAGCAGCAGAGTCGGGTCGTCCGCGATGAGCGACGCCGAAGGGACGACGGTGTGACCGCGCTCCTCGAAGAAGCTCAGCCAGCGGCGACGAATTTCAGCCGACTCCATCAGTGGTCCTCATTCCGGTTGTGCGAGTTGGGGGTGTACGGGCTGCCGGGAGGCGTGCGGCGATCACTGGCCGCGAGGGACCGGTGCGGTCCGACGGGCTCGGCCGCCTCGACGACGGCGAAGCGGGGCCGCGCCGGGGACTCGAGGTCGACCGGTGCCTCCAGGCCCAGCGCCTCGCCGAGTTCCGCCTCGCGCCGCGCCATGGACTCACGGACGTCCAGGGCGAAGTCCTTGATCTTGTGACCGGCCTCGACGGCCCGGTCGGCGGCCTGTGCCGCGAGGCTCTCGGGGGTCAGCTGCCGGAGCTTGCGGTTGACCTTGGCGGTGGCCCACACACCGGCTGCCGCGCCGGCGGTGAACCAGAACGTGCGGCGGAACATCGCTGCGTCAGTCCTTCGGTCCGCGGGGGTTTCTGCCGGTGCGCTTCCCACCGCGCGCGGGGGGCACGGCTCGGCCGACGATCACCGTGCGCCGGGGCGTCCGGCGGGCGGCTTCCGGTTCGGCTCCGGACCGGCGGCCGATGGCCTGCCGGACCCCGTACCCGAACGCGGCCACCTTGACGAGCGGTCCGCCGAAGGTCGAGGCGACGGTGGTGGAGAGCGCCGAGGCGTTCGAGGTGACTTCCTGGACGTCCGTCGCGATCGCGTCGACCCGGTCGAGCTGGCTCTGCGCGGAGCGCACGGCGGCGGAGGCGTCCGCGAGCAGCGGAACGGCCTGTTCGGTCACGTCCGCCACGAGTTCGGTGGTCGCCCTGAGCGTCTGGGCCAGCCTCACCAGTACGACGGCGAGGAACGAAACCAGGATCGCCCAGAAGACGGCCACCAGGATCCCGGCCACCTCTCCACCGGACACTGCGCACCGCTCTCTGGATAGTCGCTGTCTTTGTACTGCCTCTTCTTCGGTACCGACGCCCTCCACCACGAAGGCGAGTCGTCGTCTCCCGAGCCTATCGCGCCGGTGGTCGCACTCCGTACCGCTTTCCCGGAGGACAGACGTGCGATCCCATCAGGTGATTGTACGGAGAGCACCCGAACAAGTACTGTGCGTGTTTCATGCGACCCCCTCAACGTCCCCTCGGGCTTCCCCACGGCCCGAGCACCCCCACCGCTGTCGGCAACCTCCCGGCGGAACTCAGCGAATTCGTGGGGCGGGAGGCCGAACTCGCCGCGCTCGGCCGCCTGATGGACCGGGTGCGGCTCGTCACCGTGTCCGGCGCGGGCGGGGTGGGCAAGACCCGCTGCGCCCTCAAGGTCGCCACGTTCTTGGAGAAACGGTACTGCGGCGATGTCCGCGTGGTGGAGCTGTCCACCGTCCACGACCCCGAACTGCTCGATCACGCCGTGGTCGACGCCCTGGGCCTCAGCGACCACACCGGCCGACCGCCCCGCACGATCCTCCGCGACGAGCTCACCGGGCGCCGGCTCCTCCTGGTGATCGACGGCTTCGAGCATCTGGTGGACGCCTGCGCCGGTCTGGTGGGCGAACTGCTGCGGCGGCACCCGCGGCTGCGGGTGCTGGCCGCCGGCCGGCTTCCGCTGGACGTGGACGGCGAGCACGTCTTCCCGCTCGCGCCGATGACGGACGAGGACGCGCTGCGGCTCTTCACGGAGCGCGCCGCGGCGGTGCGGCCGGGCTTCCGGCTGACCGAGCGCAACCGGGCGGCCGTGCGGGAGCTGTGCCGCCGCCTCGACGGCATCCCGCTCGCGCTGGAACTCGCCGCGGAGCGGCTGCGCGCCCTGTCCGTCGAGGAGGTGCTGCGCCGCCTGGACGACCGGTTCCGGCTGCTGGCCGGCTCCAGCCGCAGCGCGCTGCCGCGCCACCGCACGCTGCGGACGGCCATCGGCTGGAGCCACGAGCTCTGCACTCCGGAGCAGCGTCTGCTGTGGGCGAGGCTCTCGGTGTTCGCCGGGCAGTTCGACCTGGAGGCGGCCGAGTACGTCTGCGGCGGCGCCGGTCTGCCGGCCGACTCGGTGCTCGAAGCGCTGGGCGGGCTGCTGGCGCGGTCGGTCGTGGTACGTGAGGAGCCGGCGGCCGGCAGCCGGTACCGGATGCTGGACACGATGCGCGAGTACGGCGCCGAGTGGCTGGAGGCCGCGGGCGACACCGACCGGCTGCGCCGCCGCCACCGCGACTGGTTCGTCGGGCTCGCGACCTGGTGCGAGCTGGACTGGTTCGGCCCCCGGCAGCACCAGGTGGCCGCCCGGGCGGCGAGCGAGCTGCCGAACCTGCGGCAGGCGATGGAGTGTTCGCTGGAGATCCCGGGCGAGGCCCATCTCGCGCAGTACCTGGCGGGCACCCTCTGGTTTCTCTGGGTGGGCTGCGGGCGCCTCGCGGAGGGCAGGCGCTGGCTGGAACACGTGCTGGAGGAGGAGTCGCCGTACGACTCCTCGCGGCTGAAGGCGCTGTGGGTGCTCGGACAGGTCGCCGTGGTGCAGGGCGACCCGGTGGGTGCGATCGCCGCGCTCCACGAGTGCCGGGAGGAGGCGGACCGGGCGGGCGACGCCACGGCCACGGCGTACGCGGTGCACCGGCTGGGCTGCCTGGCACTCGTCACGGACGACATCGCCAGGGCGCGGGAGCTGCTGACCGAGGCCCTCGGCCGCTACTGGGAGCTGGGCGAGCTGAACAGCAACGTGCTGATGGCCCGGGTCGAACTCGCGATGGCGGTCGCGTTCTGCGGGGATCTCGACGAGGCGATGGCGATCTGCGAGGAGGTCACGGAGGTCTGCGACGACCTCGGGGAGCGGTGGGCCCTCTCGTACGCCCTGAACGTCCGGGCCTTCGCCGCATTGCAGGAGGGGCGGCCGGGCCGGGCCCGGGCACTTCTCGGGGAGTCCCTGACCGATGCGCACACCTTCCACGACCTGGTGGGCTCGGCGCTCGCCCTGGAGCTGCTGGCCCTGGTCACGGTGGTCGAGGGGGACGCGGCGGAGGCCGCGCTGCTGCGGGGGGCCGCCGACCGGATCTGGGCGTCGGTGGGACCGCCCCTGTTCGGTTCGGCGTACTTCGGGCGGTCGCGGGCACGCTGCGAGCGCCTGGCGCGACGGGAGCTGGGCGATGGGCCGTACGAGGCGGGGCTGCGCGCGGGCGCCCGGCTGGACCTGGACGCGGTGGTGGCGAGGGTGCTGGCGAGCGGACCCGCCGACGGACGCCGGGCACCCGGCCGTCCCCGCGGGACGGTGCCGGGTCCCGGAAAAGCACTGGGGCCCGCTCCGTCCCCCATTCCGGGGGCGGGCGGGCCCGAGCGCGAACCGTGAGCTACCGCACGCGGATCAGCGGGCGTAGTACTCGACGACGAGCTGCTCGTCGCAGATGACCGGGATCTCCTTGCGGTTCGGGTCCCGGTCGAGACGGAAGGCCAGGGCCTTCAGGTTCACCTGCAGGTAGCGCGGGGTCTCGCCGTCGGTGGCGTAGCCACCCTCACGGGCCACCTGGAAGGGGTGCTTGTCGCGGCTGCGCTCGCGAACCGTCACGACGCTGTCGGGGCGGACGCGGAAGGACGGCTTGTCGACCTTGCGGCCGTCGACCTCGATGTGACCGTGCACGACCATCTGGCGCGCCTGGTAGATGGTGCGGGCGAGGCCCGAACGCAGCACCAGGGCGTCGAGACGGCGCTCCAGCTCGACGACGAGCGCCTCGCCCGTCTTGCCCTCGGTCTTCTTGGCGCGCTCGTAGGCGCGGACCATCTGCCGCTCGCTGATGTCGTACTGGGCACGCAGACGCTGCTTCTCCAGCAGACGGACCTTGTAGTCCGAGTTCTGCTTGCGGCCACGGCCGTGCTCACCCGGCGGGTAAGGACGGGCCTCGAAGTACTTGACGGCCTTCGGCGTCAGCGCGATACCGAGCGCGCGGCTCTTCTTGACCTTGGGACGCGACTGGTTAGGCACGTTCTCCAGACCTCCGTTGTAGGTTAGGTTAGGCTGACCTTACTTGAGGAGATCGCATGTCTCGCCCGGGGAACACCACGCACATCACGGACAGCACTGACAGCGTCGACACCTCTGAAGGTGCCGATACGACGGAGGGCCGATCAGATCGTGGCCAGCCGCGTCCCGGCGGGCTTGAGACCGCTCGGATGCCGTCAGCAGCCGAGCGCACACGAACTCTCCTACAGAATACCTGCTCGGCGGCACTGCTCGTGCCCGGGCTGCGGACGGCCTGCTGGGACGAGCTGACGCCGTCGTCCAGGAGCGTGGGCCCCGACGGCGATCTGTTCCTCGAACTGCCCGCCGCCTCCCGCGCCGCACGGGCCGCGGCGCACGCCCAGGACGACGAACTCGCCGCGGTGCTGGAGCTCACGGACGTCGCCCCGGTCGCCGTACCGCACCGGATCCGTGCCCGCGCCCGGGTCTCGGGGTGGCTCACGACCGTGCCGGGCCTGTCGGGACCCGGCCGGACGACGCTGCGGCTGGAGACGGCCGAGGCCCATGTCGACGACCTGTGGGGCGCCGAGGCGGTCGGGGCCGACGCCTTCCGGGACGCGGCGCCCGATCCGCTCGCCGGTCACGAGGCGGAGCTGCTCCAGCATCTGCACGCGGCCCACGGGGAGCAGCTGGACACGCTGGGCGCGCTGCTGGGCGGGCGGGCGGAGGAGCGCCGCGCGGCCCACCGCCTGCGCATCGTCCCGCTGGCGCTCGACCGGTACGGGCTGCGGGTACGCGTGTGCGAGGACCGCGAGCTCTGCTTCGACGCGCGCTTCGAGTTCCCCGAGCCCGTGCGCGATCTCGCCGGACTGCGCCGGGCCATGTACACGCTCTTCGAGGCGGCGGCGCGCTGAACCGGGCCGCGCCGCGCCGACGCATGGGCTCCCGTGCACCCGCCGACCGTGCTCAGTCGCCGGACGGGGTCGCCTCGCCGTCCGAGCCGGTGCGGCCGAGCCGCTCACGGACCCGCTCGGCCACGTCTGCGTACCGCGCCTCCGCGCCGTAGCGCGTGGGACGGTAGTACCGCCGGTCGCGGACCGCGTCCGGGGCGTACTGCTGGGCGGCGATGCCACCGGGGACGTCGTGCGGGTACACATAGCCCTGGGCGTGGCCCAGCTTGGCGGCGCCCTGGTAGTGGCCGTCGCGCAGATGGGCCGGAACGGGGCCCGCCAGTCCCTTGTGCACGTCCTCCCGGGCCGCGGCGATCGCGAGCGTCGCGGCGTTGGACTTGGGTGCCAGGGCCAGGGCTATCGTGGCGTGGCTCAGGGTGAGAGCCGCCTCCGGGAAACCGATCATGGCGACCGCCTGCGCGGCGGCGACCGCGGTGGGCAGCGCCGTGGGGTCGGCGAGACCGATGTCCTCGCTGGCCGAGATCATCAGCCGTCGGGCGATGAACCGGGGGTCCTCCCCCGCCTCGATCATCCGGGCCAGATAGTGCAGTGCGGCATCGACGTCGGACCCCCGGATGGACTTGATGAGCGCGCTCGCCACGTCGTAGTGCTGGTCGCCGTCCCGGTCGTACTTCACGGCGGCGCGGTCGACGGTCTCCTCCAGGGTGCGGAGGGTGATCTCCCGCTCCTCCTTGTCCAGTGCGGCGCCGGCCGCCGCCTCCAGCGCGGTGAGCACCCGGCGGGCGTCACCGCCGGCGATGCGCAGCAGATGCTCCTCGGCGTCCTGCGGCAGGGTCACCGCGCCGCCGAGTCCGCGCTCGTCGGTCAGGGCGCGGTGGAGCAAGCCGCGCAGATCGTCGTCCGTGAGCGGTTCCAGGGTGAGCAGCAGCGAGCGCGACAGGAGCGGCGAGATGACGGAGAAGTAGGGGTTCTCCGTGGTCGCGGCGATCAGGGTGACCCAGCGGTTCTCCACGGCGGGCAGCAGCGAGTCCTGCTGCGCCTTGGAGAAGCGGTGGATCTCGTCGAGGAAGAGGACGGTCTCCTTGCCGTAGCCCCCGGTGGCGCGGCGGGCGCCATCGATGACGGCCCGCACCTCCTTGACGCCCGCGGTGATCGCGGAGAGTTCGACGAAACGCTTGTTGGTGGCCTTGCTGACCACGTACGCCAGTGTCGTCTTCCCGATGCCGGGCGGGCCCCACAGGAGCACGGACGACGGGCCCGCCGGCCCGCCGCTGCGCTCGCCGACGAGGCGGCGCAGCGGGGAGCCCGGCTTGAGCAGATGCTGCTGCCCGACGACCTCGTCGAGGGTACGGGGGCGCATCCGGACAGCCAGCGGGCTGCTGGACGGATCGCTCTCCTGGCGGTCTTCGGCGGCGGCGGTAAAGAGGTCGGGCTCCACGTCCTGAAGCCTATGCCACGGCGCCGACACCCGGCCGGGCGAACGGCCCGGCGGGGGTGTCGGCGGGGTGGCGGATCAGCTGGTCCAGAAGTCCCACCAGCGGGTCAGGATCAGCATGCCGATGACTCCGGTCCACAGGACCGGCGGCACCCAGTGGAACTCCGTCAGTCCGCTGCGCAGCCAGCTCGGCGCGGGGATGATCCGGTGCTCGATGTTGTGCTTGGTCACGTAGCAGAACATGACGATCGTGGCGACCCAGGCCAGGCAGCACCACAGGCAGAGCGAGTTGATGTTGTACAGCGACTGGTACTGGAGCCAGGTGCAGAAGCCGACGCCGAACAGCGTTCCGGCGTTCATCCCCAGCCAGTACCAGCGGCGGAAGCGGGCACCCGAGAGCAGCGCCAGGCCGATGCCGATGATCACCGGGTAGGTGGCCAGGCCGAGCATCGGGTTCGGGAAGCCGAAGGCGGACGCCTGCTCGCTCTTCATGATGTTGCCGCAGGCGACGACCGGGTTGAGGCTGCACCCCGGCGTGAAGCTGGGGTCCTCCAGCAGCTTGAACTTGTCGATCGTGATGATCCAGGCGGCGAAGAGCCCGGCGGCACCCGTGATCACCAGCAGCAGCGCGAACGCCCGGCCGGCGCCGAAGGAGCTCTCCACCTCCTTCTCGTCCTGGCCGGATGAGGGGCGGTCAACCGCTGCAGTCGTCATATCGCCGTTCCATCAGTGAGTGGCCTGCTGGGCACGGTCATTGTGCCGTACCCCTCCGCCGCCCCTCTGTTCGATGGACATAAATGTGTGCGCCGGGTGCCGCGTGTGGCCGGTGGGCGGCATCGCGGGTTCCCGGTCGTTCCGGGCCGCGGCCGGGGGCACGCCGGAGGCACGGCGCCCACCGGGACGCCACCCCTGTCCAGCCGCTCCGACCTGCGGTTCCGGCCGGACGGGACCGCCCATCCGGATCGGACGGACGGTTCCGGAGCAGGCTCGGCGCCGCGCCCCGCCGGGTCGGAACCCCCGCGGGGGCATATGCACGCGATGGCCGGAAAGGATCCGTTTCCCCTGGGCATGTGCGAGAGGAATCGCCCCGTAGGGCGACTATTCGCTCATGATTCTGACGGTATGTGCGGCTGGATCCGGACAACCCGCCGGGGCCGGAAACGAGGCCGTGCCGGGCGTACCGCTCCGAGGTGCGCGGGCGGGCGGCGGCCCGGGCCGGCCCAGGTCCGAACGGCACCAGGACGCTTCTTCACCGGGGCGGCGTTCGGCCGGAGGCGGGGCTGTACGGCGTCCGGCGCGTGCGATCGCACGGCGGAGGGTCGTCCTCGTACTCGGACGTACGAGGACGACCCGGACAGCCCTTAGGCCAAGCGCTCACGGACGGCGTCGGCCGCGTCCGCCAACGGGACCGCCGTCTGCTCGCCGGACTCCATGTCCTTGAGCTGGACGACGCCCTCGGCCAGATCGCGTTCGCCGGCGACGAGCGCGAGCCGCGCGCCCGATCGGTTCGCGCTCTTCATCGCGCCCTTGAGGCCGCGGTTCCCGTACGCGAAGTCCGCCGCGACGCCCTCCCGGCGCAGCTCCGTCACGACCCCGAAGAGCACCCGTCGGGCCTCCTCACCGAGCGGCACCGCGAAGACGCTGGTGGCCGTGGGCAGTTCGAGCTCGATGCCCTCCGCCTCCAGGGCGAGCACCGTGCGGTCCACGCCGAGCGCCCAGCCGACCGACGGGAGTGCCGGACCGCCGATCATCTCGGACAGCCCGTCGTATCGGCCGCCGCCGCCCACCGCGGACTGCGCGCCGAGTCCGTCGTGGACGAACTCGAAGGTGGTGCGGGTGTAGTAGTCGAGGCCGCGGACGAGCTTCTCGTCGTCCTCGAACGCCACGCCCGCCGCGGAGAGCAGGTCGCGGACCTCCTCGTGGTACGCCTTGCAGGCGTCGCACAGGTAGTCGCGCAGCACCGGCACGCCGACCAACTGCTTCTGGACCTCGGGCCGCTTGTCGTCGAGGACCCGCAGCGGGTTGATCTCGATGCGGCCACGGGTCTCCTCGTCCAGGTCGAGCCCGCGCAGGAAGCCCTGGAGCGCGTCCCGGTAGACGGGGCGGCACACGCGGTCGCCCAGCGAGTTGAGCAGGATGCGGAAGTTCCGCAGGCCCAGCGCGCGGTACGCCTGGTCGGCCAGGATGATCAGCTCGGCGTCCAGCGCCGGGTCCTCGGCACCGATCGCCTCGGCGCCCACCTGGGAGAAGTGCCGGTAACGGCCCTTCTGCGGGCGCTCGTAGCGGTAGTACGAGCCGGAATACCACAGCTTCACGGGCAGGTTGCCCAGCTTGTGGAGGTTGGCCTCCAGCGCCGCGCGCAGCACGGAGGCGGTGCCCTCGGGGCGCAGCGCCAGCTGGGAGCCGCCCTTGGTGGTGAGGGTGTACATCTCCTTGGTCACGATGTCGGTGGACTCACCGACTCCGCGGGAGAAGAGGGCGACGTCCTCGAAGCCGGGCGTCTCGATGTATCCGTAGCCGGAGTTCTTCAGGGGTGCGGCGATCGCCTCGCGCACCGCGAGGTACTTCGCGGAGTCGGGCGGGGTCAGGTCGTACGTGCCCTTGGGGGCCTTGAAGGTGCTCACGGTCTTCGCTCTCGTCACATTCCTCGTCGGGGCGCGTCCATACCGTGCAGATACGGATTGGTGGCGCGCTCGCGGCCGATGGTCGTCTGGGGGCCGTGGCCCGACAGCACCACCGTCGAGTCGTCGAGCGGCAGGCACACACGGGCCAGCGACTCGAGGAGCTCGGCGTGGTCGCCGCCGGGCAGGTCGGTGCGTCCGACGGAGCCGGCGAAGATCAGGTCGCCCGAGAAGAAGATCTGCGGAACGTCCGCGGCCTCGGGCATCCGATACGTCACCGACCCCTTGGTATGGCCGGGCGCGTGCGCGACGTGGAACTCCAGACCGGCCAGCTCCAGCGGGACGCCATCGGTCAGCTCCTTGAGGTCGTCCGGCTCCCCCACCGTCAGCTCGCCCATGAGCGGCATCCCGATGGAGCGGCCGAGGGCCTTCTCCGGGTCGCTCATCATGTACCGGTCCTCGGGGTGGATCCAGGCGGGGATGTCGTGCGCGCCGCACACCGGGACGACCGAGGCGACGTGATCGATGTGTCCGTGGGTCAGAACGACGGCGACGGGCTTCAGCCGGTGCTTCTTCAGCGTCTCCTCGACCCCCGCGGCGGCCTGGTGGCCCGGGTCGATGATGACGCACTCCTCGCCTGCGGCCGGGGCGACCAGGTAGCAGTTGGTCCCCCAGGCTCCTGCGGGGAAACCGGCGATGAGCACGATCGTCCTTCCTGTCGTCCTGCGGCGGAATTGCGACTGAGAAGGTCGCGGCAGTACCAGAGCCTACCGGTGCTCCTCATCACACAGCCAACCCAGATACGGTACGGGCAGCCCAGGCCCCACCAACGACCTACAAGGAGATCACCCCGTGGTCAGCAGCGATCAGCGGCGACGGCAGCTCGCCCGGGAGAAGTTCGAGCGGCAGCAGCGGCGGCGGGAGGAGGCCCGCCGCAGGTCGAAGCGGCTCACGATCGCCGTCGCTGCGGCGGTGGCCGTGGTGGTGGCCGGCGGGGCGGGCGCGTACCTCACGCTCGGCGGCGACGACAAGAAGGACCAGAGCGACGCGGCGGCGAGTGCCTCTCCCTCGCCGTCGGAGAGCGAGAGCAGCACGCCCGAGCCCCCGATGGCGATCGACAAGAAGGCGAAGTACGCGATGTCGCTGAAGACCAGCGCGGGCGACATCGCGTTCACCATGGAGGCGGCGAAGACCCCGCGCACCACGAACTCGTTCAAGGCGCTGGCCGACAAGGGTTTCTTCGACGGTACGAAGTGCCACCGGCTGACCACGCAGGGCATCTTCGTGCTGCAGTGCGGTGACCCCGAGGGCACCAGCGGGGGCGGCCCCGGCTACACGATCCCGGACGAGAACCTGACCGCGCTGGGCAAGGCGGGCGAGGACGGCACGGTGACGTATCCGGCGGGCACGGTGGCGATGGCGAACACCGGTCAGCCGCACTCCGGCGGCAGCCAGTTCTTCCTGGTGTACAAGGACAGCAAGCTGCCGCCCACCTACACCCCGTTCGGCACCATGGACGCCGCCTCGCTGAAGGCCGTCGAGAAGATCGGCGCTGCGGGCGTGGCAGGCGGTGCGGGCGACGGTGCGCCGAAGACGCCGGTGAACGTCTCGAAGCTCACCGTCGACAAGGCGTGAGACGGCCCACCGGCCGCGCCGCTCCGGCCGGTGGGGACGGCCTCGGCGGGAGCGGATTATTTTCGGCCCCGCCGAGTGCGGACAGCCGGGCTGCCGGTCGCCTAGATTGGCGTTGTGCAGGGCGGGTGCTGCCCGCCCGAGGAAACTGTGGACGATGCCAGGGGGCGAACCTCCCGCGGGCATCAGGTGGAGGAGGCGCTGTGAGCAGCGACCCGTGGGGCCGCGTCGACGAGACGGGCACCGTGTACGTGCGGACGGCCGACGGCGAGAAGGTCGTCGGATCGTGGCAGGCGGGTTCCCCCGAGGAGGCACTGGCCTACTTCGAGCGCAAGTACGAGGGCATGGTGGTCGAGATCGGCCTCCTCGAACGTCGGGTGAAGACCACCGACCTGTCGGCGAAGGATGCCACGGCCGCCATCGAGCATCTGCGGCTGCAGGTGGACGAGCATCACGCCGTCGGCGACCTCGACGCGCTGCGCAAGCGGCTCGACGCCCTGGTGAAGGTGGTCGAGGCGCGGCGCGAGGAGCGCAAGGCCCAGAAGGCGCGTCAGTCCGACGAGGCGCGGCGGGCCAAGGAGGCCCTGGTGGTCGAGGCGGAGGAGCTGGCACGGAGCGAGCAGTGGCGCTCCGCGGGCGAGCGGTTGCGGGCACTCGTCGACACGTGGAAGGGCCTGCCGAGGCTCGATCGCAAGTCCGACGACGAGCTGTGGCACCGCTTCTCGCACGCCCGGTCGGCGTTCTCCAAGCGCCGCAAGGCCCACTTCGCCGCGCTGGACGCGCAGCGCGAGGAGGCCCGCAAGAGCAAGGAGAAGCTGGTCGCGGAGGCGGAGTCGCTCTCCGGTTCCACGGACTGGGGAGGCACGGCCGCCCGCTACCGCGAGCTGATGGCGGAGTGGAAGGCCGCGGGCCGTGCTCAGCGCGAGGCCGAGGACGATCTGTGGAACCGCTTCCGCGGGGCCCAGGATGTCTTCTTCGCGGCCCGCGGCGAGGTCTTCGCCGAGCGGGACGCGGAGCAGGCCGAGAATCTCAAGCTGAAGGAGGATCTCGCCGTCGAGGCCGAGACGCTGGTGCCGGTGAAGGACCTGAAGGCGGCCCGTGCCGCGTTCCGGGGCATCAACGAGCGCTGGGAGGCCATCGGCCATGTGCCGCGTGACGCCCGTTCGAAGGTCGAGGGACGGATGCACGCGGTGGAGCGGGCGCTCCAGGAGGCCGAGGAGGCCGAGTGGCGCCGGACGAACCCGGAGGCGCGTGCCCGTGCCGAGGGTCTGACCGGTCAGCTGCAGGCCGCCGTCGACAAGCTGCGCGGGCAGATCGACGCGGCCCGCGCGTCGGGGAACAACGCCCGCGCCGACAAACTGGCCAAGGAGCTCGAAGGCCGCCAGGCGCTGCTGGACCAGGCGCTGAAGGGGCTTCAGGAGTTCGGCGGCTGATCCCCGTCCCCCGTCGAGGCCCCCTGTGCCCGTCCCTCCGGACGGGCACAGGGGGCCTCGCCCTTGTGCGCCCTGACCGCCGTGCCGCGGTCAGGGCCGGCGTGCCGAGGTCACCCGGTAGACGTCGTAGACGCCCTCCACGCCCCGCACCGCCTTGAGCACGTGCCCGAGGTGCTTGGGGTCGCCCATCTCGAAGGTGAAGCGCGAGGTGGCCACCCGGTCCCGGGAGGTCTGCACGGCCGCCGACAGGATGTTGACGTGCTGGTCGGACAGGACGCGGGTGACGTCCGAGAGCAGCCGGGAGCGGTCCAGGGCCTCCACCTGGATGGCGACCAGGAAGACCGAGGACTGGGTCGGCGCCCACTCCACGTCCAGGATGCGTTCCGGCTGCTGCGACAACGAGTCGACGTTGACGCAGTCGGCACGGTGCACGGAGACGCCGCTGCCGCGGGTGACGAACCCGATGATCGGGTCGCCGGGCACGGGGGTGCAGCAGCGGGCCAGTTTGACCCAGACGTCCTCGACGCCCTTGACCACGACTCCGGGGTCCGCCTTGGAACGGCGCTTGCTGCGGCCGCGCGAGGGCGGCGCGCTCTCGGCGATGTCCTCGTTGGCCGCGTCCTCGCCGCCGAGCGCCTGGACCAGCTTCTGCACGACGCCGGCGGCGGCCACATGGCCCTCGCCGATGGCGGCGTACAGGGACGAGATGTCGGGGTAACGCATCTCGTGCGCGAGGGTGACCAGGGAGTCGCCGGTGAGGATGCGCTGGATGGGCAGGTTCTGCTTGCGCATGGCGCGCGCGATGGCGTCCTTGCCCTGCTCGATCGCCTCGTCTCGACGCTCCTTGGAGAACCAGGCGCGGATCTTGTTGCGGGCGCGGGGCGACTTGACGAAGCCCAGCCAGTCGCGGGAGGGCCCGGCGCCGGCCGCCTTGGAGGTGAAGACCTCCACCAGGTCGCCGTTGTCGAGGGTCGATTCGAGCGGTACGAGCCGCCCGTTGACCCGGGCCCCTATGGTCCGGTGGCCGACCTCGGTGTGCACCGCGTACGCGAAGTCGACCGGGGTCGCGCCCGCGGGGAGCGCTATGACGTCGCCCTTGGGTGTGAAGACGAAGACCTCGTTGCGGGAGAGGTCGAAGCGCAGGGACTCCAGGAACTCGCCCGGGTCCTCGGTCTCCTTCTGCCAGTCCAGGAGCTGTCGCAGCCAGGCCATGTCGTTGACGGTGTCCTGGCGTGCGCCCTTGCCGGTGGCCTTCGGGACGTCGGTGCGCACCTTGGAGGCGCCCGCGACGGCCTCCTGCTTGTACTTCCAGTGGGCCGCGATGCCGTACTCGGCGCGCCGGTGCATGTCGAACGTGCGGATCTGGAGTTCGACGGGCTTGCCGTTGGGACCGATCACCGTGGTGTGCAGCGACTGGTACATGTTGAACTTGGGCATCGCGATGTAGTCCTTGAACCGGCCGGGGACCGGATTCCATCGCGCGTGGACGGTGCCGAGCGCCGCGTAGCAGTCACGGACGGTGTCGACGAGGACCCGGATGCCCACCAGGTCGTAGATCTCGGCGAAGTCCCGGCCGCGCACGATCATCTTCTGGTAGACGCTGTAGTAGTGCTTCGGCCGCCCGGTGACGGTGGCCTTGATCCGGGCGGCACGCAGGTCGGCCTGGACCTCGTCGGTCACGATGGCGAGGTACTCGTCGCGTTTGGGGGCCCGTTCGGCGACGAGACGGACGATCTCGTCGTACATCTTGGGGTAGAGGATCGCGAAGGCGAGGTCCTCCAGCTCCCATTTGATGGTGTTCATGCCCAGGCGGTGAGCCAGGGGCGCGTAGATCTCCAGCGTCTCGCGGGCCTTCTTCTCCTGCTTCTCCCGCTTGAGGTAGCGCATGGTGCGCATGTTGTGGAGCCGGTCGGCCAGCTTGATGACCAGGACCCGTGGGTCCTTGGCCATGGCGACGACCATCTTGCGTACGGTCTCGGCCTGCGCGGCCTCGCCGAACTTGACCTTGTCCAGCTTGGTGACGCCGTCGACGAGCAGGGCGACCTGGTCGCCGAAGTCCTGGCGCAGGGTCTCCAGGCCGTACTCGGTGTCCTCGACCGTGTCGTGCAGGAGTCCGGCCATCAGGGTCGCGGGGTCCATGCCGAGTTCGGCGAGGATCGTGGTGACGGCGAGCGGATGGGTGATGTAGGGGTCGCCGCTCTTGCGCTTCTGGCCGCGGTGCCAGCGTTCGGCGACCTGGTAGGCGCGCTCGACCTGGCGGAGCGTGGCGGTCTCGATCTTGGGGTCGTTGCCGCGGACGATGCGCAGCAGCGGTTCGAGCACCGGGTTGTACGGGCTGGAGCGCTGCACGCCCAGGCGCGCGAGGCGGGCCCGTACGCGGTTGGAGGAGCCTCCGGAGCGCGAGGCGGAAGCCGCCGGGACGACGTGCCTGGTGGCGGGTTTCGCCGGGGGCTTCGGTGTGGAGGCGGCCGGTGAGGCGGGCGCGGCCGGCTGCACGGGCGAGGTGGGCCTCAGCGTCGGGGCCGCGGACCGTTCCGGTCCTGTCCCGGGCTCGGGCGCGGGGGGCTTCGGCCGCTGCACGGACTGCTTCTTCCCGGGCACGGCTGGGACCGCCGCGGGCTCGTCGGGCTGCGGGGCGGCGACTGGCTGGGCCTCGTCTGGCAAGAGCGCTCCTCGTGCGGGTCCGGACTCCCGGAAAGGCCATCGTATCGAGCCGGTGGGGACTCCTCCCCCGGGGACGGTGAGACCCCTCACAACGACGGACCGGTGCCCGGTTGTTCCCGTACCCGTTCCGCATGCGGGTGCGGCGGCTCCCCCGGGGTCCTGTACCGGGCCCATCGGCCCTGTTCCGAGGCCCCTCGGCGGTGCCGGACACACAAGGGAATCGGGTGACCGGAAGACTCCGGTCACCCGATTCACGTCCGCGGTCGCTCGCGCACGGCCGCTCACACGTGGATGAGGGCCTCCAGTGGCGCGCCCGCCAGTCCCCGTTCCAGCCGGGCTCGTCCGCCGAGGAAGCCGAGCTCCATGAGGACCGCGACGCCCGCGACACCGGCACCGGCCCGCCGGATCAGCTCCAGCGACGCCTCGGCGGTGCCCCCGGTCGCGAGGATGTCGTCGATGACCATGATCCGGTCGTCGGTGGACAGGTCCTCCGCGTGGATCTCGATCTCGGCGGTGCCGTACTCCAGCTCGTATCCCTGGCTGAGGGTGGCTCCGGGGAGCTTGCCGGCCTTGCGGACGGGCACGAAGCCGAGACCGGCCCGTACCGCGACCGGAGCGGCCAGGATGAAGCCGCGCGCCTCAAGCCCGACGATCTTCGTGGCACCGTGCCGCAGGCACAGCTCCGCGAGGGTGTCGGTGAGGGCCGCGAACGCCGTCGGGTCCGCGAGCAGCGGTGTGATGTCCTTGAAGACCACACCCGGCTTCGGGTGGTCGGGGATGTCACGGATCCGGCTGAGCAGGAGCTCCCGGACGCTTTCGGTTCCGGTGCTGGTCATCGGTGCCTCTCCGAGGTTCGGCCGCGGCCCCCGGGGGGCTGCTGGCGCTGGCCGACGACCGCGACGGCGGGCGCGGTACGCGATGGGAAGCCGTCGTCCGGCAGGCCGGCGGACTCGTCCTTGGCGGCGGCCGCCGCCCGCTTGGCGAGGACCCGCTTCTTCAACGCCTTGATCTGCGGATCACGCGCCTTGAGGTCGGCGACGAACGGGGTGGCGATGAAGATCGAGGAGTACGCACCGGCGGCGAGACCGACGAACAGCGACAGCGAGATGTCGTTCAGCATGCCGGCGCCGAGGACACCGCCGCCGATGAACAGCAGGCCGGCGACCGGGAGCAGGGCCACGACGGTGGTGTTGATCGAGCGGACCAGGGTGGCGTTGATCGAGCGGTTGGCGATCTCGCCGTACGTCCAGCGGGTCTGCTTGGTGACGTCCACGGTGCTCTCCTTGAGGCTGTCGAAGACGACGACCGTGTCGTACAGCGAGTAGCCGAGGATGGTGAGCAGACCGATGACGGTGCCCGGGGTGACCTCGAAGCCGACCAGGGCATAGACGCCGACGGTGATGGTGAGGTCGTGGATCAGCGCGACCAGGGCCGCGATGGCCATGCGCCATTCGAACGCGATGGCCAGATAGATCACCACGAGGACCATGAAGACGCCGAGGCCGGTCCACGCCTTGTTGGCGATCTGCTCGCCCCAGCTGGGGCCGACCAGGTCGGCGGCGATCTTCTCCTGCTGGACGGAGAGGTCCTTTGCGAGCAGTTCCTTGATCTGGTCGGACTTCGCGGTGTCGACCTCGGTGATCTGGATGCGCAGGCCGCCGTTGCCGAGCTTCTGGACGATCGCCTGGTGGCCGGACGCCTCGGTCGCGATGTCCTCGGCCTCGGCGACGGTCACGCTCGTCTTCGGTGTGGTGAAGACGGCGCCGCCCTTGAACTCGATGCCCATGTTGAGGCCGCTGACCGCCAGGCCGACGATGGCCGTGATGGTGATCAGGATCGAGACGCCGTACCAGATCCTGCGCTTGCCGATGAAGTCGTAACCGACTTCGCCACGGTAGAGACGGGCGCCGAGATTGCCGAATCGCGACATCTCACGCCTCCTTCGGGTGGTCGGTGCGTACGACACGCCGCGAGCGGCGCAGGGGCGGCATGGCGCCGAGGCGCTTGGGATCCAGACCGGACCACGGGTGACCGCTGGAGAAGAACTTCGTGCGCGCCAGCATCGTCATGACCGGCTTGGTGAAGAGGAACACCACGACCACGTCGAGCAGGGTGGTGAGCCCCAGCGTGAACGCGAAGCCCTGGACCTTGCCGACCGTGACGACGAAGAGCACCGCCGCGGCGAGGAACGACACGAAGTCGGAGACCAGGATGGTGCGCCGGGCGCGCGGCCAGGCCCGCTCGACGGCGGGCCGCAGCGTGCGGCCCTCGCGGATCTCGTCGCGGATCCTCTCGAAGTACACGATGAAGGAGTCCGCGGTGATGCCGATGGCCACGATGGCACCGCAGACCGCCGGGAGGTTCAGCGCGAACCCGATGGCCGGGCCGAGCAGCGACATGAGCGTGTAGGTGAGGACGCCGGAGGCCATCAGGCTGAGCAGCGCGATGAACGCCAGTCCGCGGTAGTAGGTCACCAGGTACACGACGACCAGCGCCAGACCGATGGCGCCGGCGATCAGCCCCGCCTGGAGCTGCTCACCGCCGAGGGCGGCGGTGACGGTGGTGACGGTCTGCTCCTTGAAGCTGAGCGGCAGGGCGCCGTAGGAGAGCACGTTGGCGAGGTCCTCGGCGGACTGCTGGTCGAAGCTGCCGGAGATCTCGGCGCTGGCGCTCAGCGCCGTGCGCACGTAGGGGGCCGAGACGACCTCGCCGTCGAGCACGATGGCGAACTGGTTCTGCGGCGACGGCTGCTGTGCGAGCCGGCTGGTGATCGTCTGGAACTTGTGCGCACCGCCCTCGGTGAACTCCATCTGGACGATCCACTGGCTGGTCTGCTGGTTGAACGCGCCCTTGGCGCTGTCCACGTCCGTGCCGGAGACCTCGGCCGGGCCGAGGATGTACTTGGCCTCGCCCGTGGAGTCGCAGGCGATGGTGGGGTCGGTGGGCTTCACGCCGGAGCCGGCCGAAGCGCGGCCCTCTTTGGTGGAGCAGTCCAGCGCGGCGAACTTCTTCTCCAGTGCGCTGCCGGGCTGATCGGCGGGGGCCGAGGGGGTCGTGGACGCCTTCGGCTCGTGGGAGGCTTTGGGGCTGGGCGAGGCGTCCTCGGTCAGTCCCCCGGTGACGGCACGTCCCTGGGTGGTCGCGGCGGCCGACGGTGTGGCCGGGGAGCCGGACGTCGCTTCGCCGGGGGCCTTGTCACCGGCGGACTCGCTCGGCTTCGGCGAGCCGGAGGGCGAGGGGCTGGTGGTTTCCTTGGACGTCGGCGTGCCCGCGGCGAGGCTGAGCACCGGCCGGAAGTAGAGCTGGGCGGTCGTACCGACCTGGTCCCGGGCCTGCTGCGAGTCCGTCCCTTTGGGAATGTTGACGACGATGTTGTCCCGGCCCTGGGTCTGGACCTCGGCCTCCGAGACACCCAGACCGTTGACACGGCGCTCGATGATGCCGGCCGCGGTGTCCATGTTCGTCTGGTTGATCGCGTCCGGCTTGCCAGGCTGGTTCTGCGCCTTCAGCGTGATGGACGTGCCGCCCGCCAGATCGATACCCAGTCGTGGCGTCGGCTGACCGGCCAGGAACATGCCCCCGGTGAGGGCGACCATGGCAATCAGGATCAGAGCCAGGGAACGCCCTGGCCTGCCTTGACCGCCGGCGGGTTCCCGGCTCTTCTTAGGTGCTGGCACCTTCTTGTTTCTCCCTGTCCAACCGCCCAACGCCGGGTACGCGCCTGGGCGGCCACGAAGTGTAGTGGGGACCCACCCCCGAAAATCCGCACGAACCGGGGAGTGCCGGACACCTGTGGGCTCACGGCATCCCCGGTTCGCACGAACTACTTCGCGTCGGCCTCGCCGTTGGTCTCGCCCTCGGACTTCTTGCCGGATCCGGCATCCTTCGTCTCGGCGTCCTCGGCCTTCTTGCCCAGGTCGATCCCGGACTTGTCCGAGGTGCTCGCGGTGGCGTCAGCCTCGGTGAGCGAGGAGGCGTCGTCGGGCACGACGGTGCCGTCGAGGTCGAGGGACTCCTCGTCGTCGCCGTGGACGATGCGGTTGTACTCGACCGGGTCGAGAACGGCACCGATGGCGTTCTTCGCGTAGATGGCGTGGACGCCGGGGGCGACCTCCAGGAGGACCGTGTCGTCGTGGACCTCCTTGACCGTGGCGTACATGCCCCCGATCGTCCGGACACCGGCGCCGGGCTGCATCTCGTCGCGCATCTGGACGGCGGCCGCCTGCTTCTTCTTGGCAGACCGCGTCATCAGGAACATGGCCCCGATGAGCACGACGAAGGGGAGGAGAGACACGAGTGATTTCACGGGACGAGTTTCCTTCACACGACCGCGCTGAAAGGCAGCCTGATCTTCGGGGGTGGGCACACCGACCCATTGGGGCGGCATCGGCGGAGTCTAGGCGAGTCCGCATCGTCGGAACAACGCCCGACGCCGCCGATTGGTTCCTTTCCGGGTGAACCTGTGACGCGTCACGCCCCGAACAAACCCTGTTGTCCCTTTCCACCGTGCTGAGGGGGGACGAGACCGAGATGGGCCCAGGCCGCGGGGGTCGCAACGCGCCCGCGGGGCGTTCTGGCCAGCAGTCCTTCCCTCACCAGGAACGGCTCGGCGACCTCCTCGACCGTTTCGCGTTCCTCGCCCACGGCGACCGCCAGGGTGGACAGTCCCACCGGTCCGCCGCCGAACAGCGTGAGCAGGGCGTGGAGCACCGCCCGGTCCAGCCGGTCGAGACCGCGGGCGTCGACCTCGTACACGTCGAGGGCCGCGCAGGCGACCGGGCGGTCGATCCTGCCGTCGGCCTTGACCTGGGCGTAGTCACGCACGCGGCGCAGCAGTCGGTTGGCGATGCGGGGTGTGCCGCGGGAGCGCCCTGCGATCTCGGCGGCGCCGTCCTCGTCTATCGCCACGTCGAGGAGGCGGGCCGAGCGCCGGATGACGCGCTCCAGTTCGGCGGGGGCGTAGAACTCCATGTGGCCGGTGAAGCCGAAGCGGTCGCGCAGCGGGGGCGGCAGCAGGCCGGCCCTGGTCGTGGCGCCGACCAGCGTGAAGGGCGGGAGTTCCAGGGGAATGGCGGTGGCCCCGGGGCCCTTTCCGACGATGACGTCGACCCGGAAGTCCTCCATCGCCATGTACAGCATCTCCTCGGCGGGCCGCGACATGCGGTGGATCTCATCGAGGAAGAGGACCTCGCCCTCCTGGAGCGAGGAGAGGATGGCGGCGAGGTCGCCCGCGTGCTGGATGGCGGGGCCCGACGTGATCCGGATGGGGGCGCCCATCTCGGCCGCGATGATCATGGAGAGGCTGGTCTTGCCGAGGCCGGGGGCGCCGGAGAGCAGGACGTGGTCGGCGGTCGCGCCGCGGGCCCTGGCGGCCTTGAGGACCAGGTCCAGTTGTTCGCGCACCTTCTCCTGGCCGACGAATTCGCCGAGGTCCTTCGGCCGCAGCGCGGCTTCGACCGCGGTGTCCTCGCCGTCCGCGCCGGCGTCGACGAGGCGCTCGTCGAAACGCGTGTCGAGCCGCTCGCCGGTGTCGGGTCCGGTCTCGTCCCAGTTCATTCAGTCTGTCCCGCCTCGGGTGTTTCGGTGCCGTGCGGTGCCCGGCCCGGCGTCGGGGTGTGCCTGGTGCGCGCTGCGGTCAGCGCGCGCGGTTGAGGGTCTGGAGCGCGGCCCGCAGCAGCTGCGGCACGGGGGCCTGCCCGCTCTCGGCGAGGGCCGCCTCGGCCTGCGGGGTCACGGCGGCGACCGCGTCGTCGGCCTCCCGGGTGGCGTAGCCGAGGCCGATCAGCGCGGCGTGGAGCTGATCGCGCCAGGCCGGGGTGACCGCGGCGCCCGCGCCCTGCCGGCCGATGCGGGCGCCGACAGGCTCGCCGAGCCTGTCCTTCAGTTCGAGAAGGAGTTTCTGCGCGCCCTTCTTGCCGATGCCGGAGACGGCCGTGAGCGCCTTCTCGTCGCCGGTGGCGACGGCGATCCGCAGGGCGTCGGGGCTGTGCGTGGCGAGCATGGCCTGGGCCAGGCGCGGCCCGACCCCGCTGGCGGTCTGGAGGAGTTCGAAGACCTGCCGCTCGTCGTCGTCGGCGAAGCCGTACAGGGTGAGCGAATCCTCCCGGACGACGAGGGAGGTGGCGAGTCTGGTCTCCTCGCCGATCCGGAGGCCGGCGAGGGTGCTCGGGGTGCACTGGACGGCCATGCCGACCCCGCCGACCTCGATCACGGCCGTGGTCGGGGCGAGCGCGGCGACGGGGCCGCTGACGAAGGCGATCATCGGGAGACCTTCCGGACATGGGCCGCGGGTGTGCGGACCGCGGGGGTACGGGGGGCGCGCGCGGCGCGGGCCGCGACGGCCGCCGCAGCCTGCGCCTGTTGGAGGCGGTTGACGGCGGGGGCACGCCAGATGTGGCAGATGGCGAGCGCGAGGGCGTCGGCCGCGTCGGCCGGTCTCGGCGGGGCGTCGAGTCTCAGCAGCCGGGTGACCATGGCGCCGACCTGGGCCTTGTCGGCGCGCCCGCTGCCGGTCACGGCCGCCTTGACCTCGCTCGGGGTGTGCAGCGCGACGGGTATGCCGCGCCGGGACGCGCAGAGCATGGCGACCGCGCTGGCCTGGGCGGTGCCCATCACCGTCCGGACGTTGTGCTGGCTGAACACGCGTTCCACGGCGACGACCTCGGGCCGGTGCTCGTCGAGCCACTCCTCGATGCCGCGTTCGATGGCGACCAGGCGGTGGCCGAGCTCCGCGTCGGCCGGGGTGCGCACGACGCCGACGCCGAGCATGGCCAGATTCCGGCCGGCCACGCCCTCGACGACGCCGACACCGCACCGGGTCAGCCCCGGGTCGACGCCGAGTACCCGCATGGGTCATCCCCCTCCGTACCGATCGGTCACCTGTTCCCGCAGGCTATCGGCTCCCACTGACAATGCGTCGGGCAACGCGACGGGCCGACGGGGCGTGTTCCCCGTCGGCCCGTGAAGGCGGTGCCGCAGCGTGCCGGGCCCGGCTCAGGCGTCCACCTTCTCCATGACCTCGTCCGAGACGTCGAAGTTGGCGAAGACGTTCTGGACGTCGTCGCTGTCCTCCAGCGCGTCGATCAGCTTGAAGATCCTGCGCGCGCCCTCCTCGTCCAACTCGACCTGCATGGTGGGCAGGAAGCTGGCCTCGGCGGAGTCGTAGTCGATGCCGGCCTCCTGGAGGGCGGTACGGACCCCGACCAGGTCGGTGGCCTCGCTGACGACCTCGTAGTTCTCCCCGAGGTCGTTGACCTCCTCGGCGCCCGCGTCGAGCACGGCTCCGAGGACGTCGTCCTCGGCCAGCTCGCCCTTGGGGACGATGACGACGCCCTTGCGGTTGAAGAGGTACGAGACCGAGCCGGGGTCGGCCATCGAACCGCCGTTGCGGGTCATCGCGACACGGACGTCCGAGGCGGCGCGGTTCCGGTTGTCGGTGAGGCACTCGATGAGCATCGCGACGCCGTTCGGGCCGTAACCCTCGTACATGATCGTCTGGTAATCGACGCCGCCCGCTTCGAGACCACCGCCGCGCTTGACCGCGGAATCGATGTTCTTGTTCGGTACGGAGCTCTTCTTCGCCTTCTGGATCGCGTCCACAAGGGTCGGGTTTCCATCGGGGTCCACACCGCCGGTGCGGGCCGCGACCTCGATGTTCTTGATCAGCTTCGCGAAGAGCTTGCCGCGCTTGGCATCGATCACGGCCTTCTTGTGCTTCGTCGTAGCCCATTTAGAGTGGCCGGACATCTGCCTTCTCCTTCGCGTCACCAAAAAACGATCCGAACCCGAAAGATCCTACCGGGATCGGATCAGCCCGCCGCTCGCACCATGTCCACGAACAGGGCGTGAACACGGTGGTCCCCGGTCAATTCCGGGTGGAATGACGTCGCCAGCGCATTTCCCTGGCGCACGGCGACGATGTGGCCGCCGTGCTCGGCCAGCACCTCGACGCGAGCGCCGGCCGATTCCACCCAGGGGGCGCGGATGAAGACGCCCTCGACCGGGCCGTCCTCGATCCCGGCGACCTCCACGGCCGCCTCGAAGGACTCGTTCTGGCGCCCGAAGGCGTTGCGGCGCACGATCATGTCGATCCCGCCCACCGTCTCCTGTCCGGAGCGCGGGTCGAGGATCTTGTCGGCGAGGAGGATCATCCCGGCGCAGGTGCCGTAGACGGGCATCCCGTCCCGTATCCGCTCGCGCAGCGGTTCCAGCACGCCGAACAGCGAGGCCAGCTTGGACATCGTGGTGGACTCGCCGCCGGGGACGACCAGGCCGTCCAGCTCGGCGAGTTCCTCGGGGCGCCGGACCGGCCTGGCCTGGGCGTCCGCCGCGGCCAGGGCGATCAGGTGCTCCCGCACGTCGCCCTGGAGAGCCAGGACTCCGATCACGGGTGTGTCGCTCATCGGTGGTTACCAGCCGCGGTTCGCGTAGCGCTCGGCCTCGGGCAGGGTGTCGCAGTTGATGCCGACCATGGCCTCGCCCAGGTTGCGGGACGCGTCCGCGATGACCTTCGGGTCGTCGTAGAAGGTGGTGGCCTTCACGATGGCGGCGGCACGCTTGGCCGGGTCGCCGGACTTGAAGATGCCGGAGCCCACGAAGACGCCCTCCGCGCCGAGCTGGCGCATCAGCGCCGCGTCGGCGGGCGTGGCCACGCCGCCCGCGGAGAACAGTACGACGGGCAGCTTGCCGAGCTCCGCGACCTCCTTGACCAGCTCGTACGGGGCGCGGAGCTCCTTGGCGGCGGCGTACAGCTCATTGCTGTCGTAGCCGCGCAGGCGGGCGATCTCGTTCTTGATCTGACGCAGGTGGCGCACCGCCTCGACGACGTTCCCGGTGCCGGCCTCGCCCTTCGAGCGGATCATGGCCGCGCCCTCGGCGATGCGGCGCAGGGCCTCGCCGAGGTTGGTGGCGCCGCACACGAAGGGGGTGGTGAACGCGAACTTGTCGCTGTGGTTGACCTCGTCGGCCGGGGTGAGGACCTCGGACTCGTCGATGTAGTCGACCCCGAGGGCCTGGAGGACCTGGGCCTCGACGAAGTGGCCGATGCGGGACTTGGCCATCACCGGGATGGAGACGGCCTCCATGATCTCCTCGATCATGTTCGGATCGGACATCCGGGCCACGCCGCCGTCCTTGCGGATGTCGGCCGGCACCCGCTCCAGGGCCATGACGGCCACGGCGCCCGCGTCCTCGGCGATCTTCGCCTGCTCGGCGTCGACGACATCCATGATCACGCCGCCCTTGAGCTGCTCGGCCATGCCGCGCTTGACGCGGGCGGTGCCGGTGGCCGGGGAGTCGGCGTACTGCGGGGTGGTGGGAAGCGTGGACACGGATCGACCTCACTCGGAGAAAAGTCGCTGAAAAGCGCTGATTGGTGCAGTGCTGAGCAAACTCTCCGGGAGCGGTCCACTTCAAGGGCCAATATCAGGCCGGTGGATCATTTTTGAACGTGTAGGAGGCGCCCTATGCGTCCGGTCGGGCGCGGGGAGTGGTCGCGGTTCAGCCGGCGGAGCGGTCCGCCAGGGCGGCCGGCGGTTCGTCGTCCATCTCGAAGGCCAGCGGGAACGGGGCGTGCCCGGCCAGGCGGAACCAGCGCACCTTGCGGTGCCGCCGCAGGGCGCGTGCCGCGCGCACGGCGTCGTTGTGGAAGCGCCGTGCCATCGGGACCCGGCGTACGGCCGCGGCGAGTTCGAGGGCTGCCTCCTGGCCGCCGGGGATCTCGCGCACGGCCTCCACCTGCGCCGCCTCGCCGAACACCGCGCGCAGCGCGGCGCTCAGCTCGCTCTCCGCGACCTCGCGGTGTTCCTCCTCCGCCTGGCGGGCGGCGTGCGCCGCCTCGTACAGCACGATGGAGGCGGCGGGATCGAGCATGCCCGACGTCGCCAGTTCCTGGGTCACCGAGGCGCGTCGCAGGAGCTGTGCGTCGAGGGCGGCGCGGGCGGCGTCGATCCGGGTGTGCAGCCGGTCCAGCCGTCCCGCGGTCCAACTGAGGTACATACCGATCGCGACGAGCCCGACGACGATCCAGATGAGGGTTTCGATCACGGGCGGCAAGGCTACCGCCGGGGCGTGCGTGGCGGGGCCGCCCGGTCCCCGGAACGCGGCTCCAGGGGCGTTCCGGCAGCCGGTCCGCCCGCGGGGGCCGGTCAGTCCCGCGCGAGGCCGAAGCGCGCGCGCAGGCCCGTGCGCTCGTCCGTCGCCACCGACGCGGCGCCGTCCGTCACCGTCTCGTACACCGCGAGGATGTCGGCACCGACCGTCGACCAGTCGAAGCGCCGCACGTGTGCCGAGCCCCGCTCGCGCAGTTCCGCACGCCGCTCCGGGTCGCCGAGCAGCCGGATCGCGGCCGCCGCCAGCGCTTCGGCGTCCTCGTTGGCGAAGAGTTCGCCCGCCGCTCCCTGGTCCAGGACCTGGGCGAACGCGTCCAGGTTGCTGGCGAGGACCGGTGCGCCGGCCGACATCGCCTCGACCAGGATGATCCCGAAGCTCTCGCCGCCGGTGTTGGGGGCGACGTACACGTCGACGCTGCGCAGCAGCCGTGCCTTGTCCTCGTCGCTCACCATGCCGAGGAACTCGACCCGCCCGCGCATCTCCGGGGGCAGTGAGGCGACGGCCTCCTCCTCGTCGCCCCGGCCCGCCACCAGCAGCCGGGTGTCCGGGCGCGCGGCGAGGATCTCGGGCAGGGCCCGCATCAGGACGGGCAGTCCCTTGCGGGGTTCGTCGATGCGTCCGATGAACCCGATCGTGCCGCCCCCCGGGCTTTCCCCACCGCCCTCGGCGGCGCCCCGCGCCGCGTCCGACTGCCACTCGGGCCGCGGTTCGGCGGAGGCGAAGAAGTCGACGTCGACGCCGTTCGGGATGACGACCGCGTCGCCGCCGAGGTGCTCGACCAGGGTGCGGCGCGCGTACTCGCTCACCGCGATGCGCGCGCTGATCTTCTCCAGCGCGGGCTGCAGGATCGGGTACGCGGCGATCATGGCCCGGGAACGCGGGTTGGAGGTGTGGAAGGTGGCGACGATCGGCCCCTGCGCGGCCCAGCAGGCCAACAGCCCCAGCGACGGCGAGGTGGGCTCGTGGATGTGGATGACGTCGAAGGTGCCGTCGTGCAGCCAGCGGCGCACCCGCGCCGCGGAGAGGAAGCCGAAGTTCAGCCGGGCCACGGAGCCGTTGTACGGCACGGGCACGGCCCGGCCCGCCGAGACCACGTACGGCGGCAGCGGCGTCCCGTCGTCGGCGGGTGCCAGCACCGACACCCGGTGCCCGAGCCGGATCAGGTGCTCGGCCAGGTCCCGGATGTGGAACTGCACACCGCCGGGCACGTCCCAGGAGTACGGGCACACGATGCCGATCTTCACGAACGCGCCTCCCCGGTCCTCAGGTCCTTCGTGCTCCCCCGGTTTCCGCCGTCCCCGCGGACCTCGTCCTCGCGGTTCTCCAGATCCGCGAGCCAGAGCCGTTGCAGCATGTGCCAGTCCTCCGGACGATCGGCGATCCCGACGGCGAAGGCATCGGCCAGCGCCTGTGTCATCGAGGACGTCTTCTCCGCCCGGGTGCCTGACTCGGGCACCGGGACCGGGGCGTGGATCCGCGCCTTCATCACGGGCGTGTCGTCGTAGCCGAGCGTCACCGGCAGCAGCAGCGCGCCGGTCTGCTGGGCGAGCAGCGCGGGTCCGGCGGGCATCCGCGCGGTCTCGCCGAAGAACGTCACCTCGACCCCGGAGGAGGACAGGTCGCGGTCGGCGACCAGGCAGACCAGGCCGCCCGCGCGCAGCCGCCGGGCCAGGGTGCCGAAGGCAGCGCCGCCGCTGTGCGGGAGCACCTCCATGCCGAGTCCCTCGCGGTAGGCCACGAACCTGTCGTACAGCGTCTCGGGCTTCAGCCGCTCGGCGACCGTGGTGAAGGGGACCTTGAGGTCGGTGGTGACCCAGGCGCCCGCCAGGTCCCAGTTCGCCAGGTGCGGCAGGGCGAGCACGACGCCGCGGCCGGCGTCGAGGCCCTCGGTCAGCCGGTGCGCGTCGGCGACCTCTATGGACGCCTTGATCCGTGCCGGGCTCCAGGTGGGCAGCCGGAACGACTCCATCCAGTAGCGCATGTACGAACGCATCCCGGCCTTGGAGAGTTCGGCGAGCCGGGCGGGCGACGCCCCGGGCACGACCCGCGCCAGGTTCGCCTCCAGCCGGAGCACCCCCTTGCCCCGCCGCTTCCACGTCCGGTCGGCGAGGGTGCGGAAGAGACCGCGGGCGACCGGCTCGGGGAGCTTCTTGACCGCGCCCCAGCCGAGCCCGTACAGGCCGTCGGTCAGCCGGTCCCGCAGGCCGCCGCGCGTGTCGTTCTTCGCCCCGCTCACCGGGCCACCCCGCTCCCCTGCCCGGCGGCATCGGCCGCGTCGGCCTCGGCGGACTCGCGGCGCACGGTCACGACCCGCTGCACGAGCGTCACCAGGCTGCCCGCGGCGACGATCCACAGCGCGATCGGCAGCAGCACCTGCACACCGGGGACACCGAAGGCGTGAAGGCCCGAGACGCCTGCGGCGACCAGCGAGATCACCAGCCGCTCGGCACGCTCCACGAGCCCGTTGACCGCGACCGGAAGCCCGATCGACTCGCCGCGCGCCTTCGTGTACGAGACCACCTGGCCGCTCGCCAGGCAGAAGATGGCGACCGCGCACAGCAGGTCGTTGTCGCCCCGGCCCGCGTACCAGAGCGCGAATCCGCCGAAGATCGCGCTGTCGGCGACCCGGTCGAGGGTCGAGTCGAGGAACGCCCCCCAGCGGCTGGAGATACCGGCCTGCCGGGCCATGTTGCCGTCGACGAGGTCGGAGAAGACGAAGACCGTGATGACGATCGTGCCCCAGAAGAACTCCCCCATCGGGAAGAAGACCAGCGCACCTGCCACCACCCCGGCCGTACCGATCAGGGTGACCGCGTCGGGACTCACGCCGAGACGGAGCAGCAGTGCGGCGAACGGTGTGAGGACACGCGTGAAAAAGGCACGCGCGTACTTGTTCAGCATGGCCTTCCCGAGGGTCTGTGAGCCGGGCGGCCCCTTCGGCCCCGGCTGGCCCATCGTAGTCACGCCCGCCGGACTCCACCCTCCGGGCATCCGGCGCGCGCCGGGCACGGACCGTGCCGACGGCGGCCCCGCCGCTCCCCCCACACGCCCCGGCGGCGTACCCGCGCGGCGCGTCGGCCCGCGCGCACGGCCGCCGCGCGCGGGGGCGGTGCGGCGACGGATGGACGCGCCCCGGCCCGAGTGGAAAGCTCGAATTACCGCGGGCGTCGCAGTGGCCGCCGCGGCGGCTCCCCCGTGCCCGTGCACCCTTGCCCACAACGCTCCGGTTCCCCTTCGCGATCCGGGCCATCACCTGGGAGGCACGCATCATGGGCGACAGGACACAGGCACTCACCGGGGCCGCCGGCGGGGCGACGACGGCCGGCCGGCCCCGGTCCATCCGGAACGTGGTGCTGGTCGGCCACAGCGGCTCCGGCAAGACCACACTCGTCGAGGCCCTGGCGCTGACGGCGGGGGCGGTCAACCGGGCGGGCCGGGTCGAGGACGGCGCCACCCTCTCCGACTACGACGAGATCGAACGGCGCCGGCAGCGCTCCGTGCAGCTCTCGGTGGTCCCCGTGGAATGGGGCGGGTACCGGATCAACCTGCTGGACACCCCCGGGTACGCCGATTTCGTCGGGGAACTCCGGGCCGGTCTGCGGGCGGCGGACGCGGCCCTGTTCGTCGTCTCGGCCGCTCAGGAGGCCGACGCCGTGGCCGGTTCCTCCCGGGCCGCGTGGGACGAGTGCGCCGCCGTCGGCATACCGCGCGCCATCGTCGTCACACACCTGGACACCGCGCGCACGCCGTTCGACGAGATGACCCGGATCTGCGGTGAAATCCTCGGCGGCGACGATCCCGACGCCGTGCTCCCGCTCTACCTCCCGGTCCACGGCCCCGCCGGTGCGGACGGGCACGCCCCGCTCACGGGGCTCACCGGCCTGCTCACCGGCCGCGTCCTCGACTACTCCTCGGGGGAACGCCGGGAGAAGCCCCCCGACGAGGACGGACGAGCGCGGCTCCGGGAGGCCCGGGACCGCCTCATCGAGGGCATCATCGCGGAGAGCGAGGACGAGACCTTGATGGACCGCTATCTGGGCGGCGCCGAGATCGACCTCGCGACGCTCGTCGGCGACCTGGAACGCGCCGTCGCGCGCGGCGCTTTCCACCCCGTCCTCACCGCGGCCCCCGCCGCCGAAGGGGCCCGCCAGGGCGTCGGCACCGTCGAACTCCTGGACCTGATCACCGGCGGCCTCCCCACCCCGCCGGAACGCCCGCTGCCCGGGGTCACCCCGCTGCACGGCGCCCGGTCGCCGGCTCTGAACTGCGACCCGGAGGGCCCGCTCCTCGCCGAAGTGGTCAAGACGGCCTCCGACCCGTATGTGGGCCGGATGTCGCTCGTACGCGTCTTCTCCGGCACCCTGCGCCCCGACGACACCGTCCACGTCTTCGGCCACGGTCTGACCGAACCCGGCCGGGAGACCCGCCCCTTCCACGAGTCCGAGGTGCGTGTCGGGGCGCTCTCCTCCCCCTTCGGCGCACAGCAGCGCCCGCTCACCGCGTGCGTCGCCGGTGATCTGGCCTGCGTCGCCAAGCTGGGGGACGCCGAGACCGGGGACACCCTCTCCAGCACGGACCTGCCACTGCTGATGGAGCCCTGGACGGCGCCCGACCCGCTGCTGCCGCTGGCCGTCCGGGCACACGGCAAGGCCGACGAGGACCGGCTCTCCCAGGGGCTCGCACGGCTCGTCGCGGAGGATCCGACCCTCCGCCTCGAACAGAACCAGGACACCCGTCAGGTGGTCCTGTGGTGTCTCGGCGAGGCCCATCAGGACGTCGCGCTCGACCGGCTGCGCAGTCGCTACGGCGTCCGGGTCGACGCCGTGCCGCACAAGGTGGCGCTGCGCGAGACCTTCGCCGCGCCCGCCTCCGGGCGCGGCCGGCACGTGAAGCAGTCCGGCGGACACGGTCAGTACGCCATCTGCGAGATCGACGTGGAACCGCTGTCCCCGGGGGCAGGCGTCGAGTTCGTCGACAAGGTCGTCGGCGGGGCGGTGCCGCGCCAGTTCATCCCGTCCGTGGAGAAGGGGGTGCGCGCTCAGGCGGCCCGCGGGGTGGCGGCCGGATATCCGCTCGTCGACATACGCGTCACGCTGCGGGACGGGAAGGCCCACTCGGTGGACTCCTCCGACGCCGCGTTCCAGACCGCGGGCGCGCTGGCGCTGCGCGAGGCGGCCTCGGAGACCCGTGTACGGCTCCTCGAACCGGTCGCCGAGGTCCAGGTCCTGGTGCCCGACGAATACGTGGGACCGGTGATGAGCGATCTGTCCGGGCGGCGCGGCCGGGTCGTCGGCACCGAACAGTCGGGCCCAGGACGAACACTCATTCGAGCCGAGGTGCCGGAGCTGGAGATCGGACGGTACGCCGTCGATCTGCGCTCCCTCTCCCACGGCACCGGCCGGTTCGACCGGACGTACGTCCGGCACGAGCCGATGCCCCCACGGCTCGCGGAGCACGTCCGCGAGCAGCAGGAAACCAGCCCCGCCGGCGTGTAGTCGCCCGCGTCGCCGTTCCCCGCCCACCGTTTGTCCACAGCGGCGGACGGCGCGGGGGTCTGGACGATACCCTGTGGTCCCAGCTCAGAAGGTGTGCGGGGCACGGCAGTTGGGAAACAGCCGCAGGAGTGGTTCCTCGGCGGTGAGTGGGGGCGACGGTGGCCAACGAAGGATTCGATTTCTCTCCCGGAGCGCAGATCCCGATCCAGGGCTCGGGCGGAGCGGCGGTGGCGACGAACGCCCTCGCCTCCGCCGCGTATCGCGACAGCCCGGTGGAGACGATCCTCAACGCCAACAACGAGTGGCACAAGTCGGAGGTGAAGGCGGGTCGTTCGAAGTTCTTCAAGTCCGACTACTTCAAGCCCAACCTCGGTGAGGCGTTCTCGCGCGCCGTGCAGGAACGGACCCTGGGCGGGGCCCGCAAGGCGCTCATCCAGTCGTTCGGGAGCGACCCGCGGATGGTCGTCGAGCACTGCCTGTCCGCGACGCGTCTGCGCAGGGCCCGCGACATCAAACTGAGCGCCGTCACCGTCCTGTTCGGCGTTCTCTTCCTGCCCGGAATGCTCCTGTGGGTCATCGCCTTCCGGCTGCGCGACGGGCTCGGCAGGACGAAGGACAAGGCACTCTCCTCACTGGGCAATGTCCTGCTGCCGGTCGTCGGCATCGTGGCGCTGCTCCTCCTGCTCAATCTGCCTCTCACCGGATTCCTGGCGATCTACGCGCGGGCGGTGATCGTCGCTCCCGTCATCGGCTGGTACGTCGCCAAACGGATCGCCGAGTCCACCGCCAAGGACCTGCGCGCCCACTGGGAAGCACTCCTCTCCGGCGGTGGAGTCATCGCCAAGGTCCCCGAGGCCTCGCCGAAGAACCCCAGCGAGACCTCCCGCGAGGCACTCCGCCAGAGTCTGGAGAAGCTCTCCGCGGAGCAGCAGTCCAACTCGGTCTTCTACGCGGGCCCCAAGGGCATCCTCGGCATGGGCACCCGGTGGGGAAGCTGGCAGCTCGCCGAGGAACTCGTCTCCAAGGACCCGGACAAGGAGTTCAACCGCTTCCGCAGTTGGGATCTGATACGAGCCATCCACGACCAGCTCAAGCAGTTGGAGCGCGGACCGCTGAACACCGGTGGGTTCCCCAAGCCGTCCGTCACCCACTGGATCGTCTCGCCCGTCGGTGAGAACGCCGACTCGGTGTCCCGTCCCGACGGCGAGGACGTCGCCACGTTCCAGATCAAGCCGCACGAGATCCAGCGGGTCTGCAACCACCAGCAGTTCGGCGGCGGCGACCGGCATTACCTGGGCGTCCAGTTCGTCCTCTGGGACGGCCAGTTGGTCATCACGATGATGATCACGGTCACGGTGCTCTACGAGACTCTGCGCATCGAGGTCACCGGCCACGCCCTGGGCCCGGTCCATTCGCTCTTCACGTCCAAGCCCTCGGCGAAGACGAAGACGGTCAACAAGACCGTCCGGTTCTGGGAGACGCGGGACATCACACTCCCGCTGGTCGACGCCTCGGAGGTCGTCCGCCTCGCCCTGCGCGCGCCGCTGACCTGGTATCCGCCGTTGCTCGACTACCTGGGTGGCAAGATCGCCCTGCCCGAGCCATTCGGCCTGCGTCACGCCTGGGCCGAGAAGCCGTGGCGCCACCGCTTCATGGCGGACGACGCCATGCGGGCGGCCACTCCCGTGCTGCGTGCCGTGCACAGCGCCGCCCTGCGCGTCCTGGACGAGAACGGCGTCGACACGGAGCGCTTCGACAACCGCTCGATGGTGTTGAGCGGAATGGTGCAGGACCCGACGCCGCGCAAGGCCGACGTGTACGACGCGTAGGCGAAGGCCGCCCCGTGGCCTCTTCGGACGGGGCGGCCTCCGCACGGGCCACGGCCGCTCCTGGCCGGTCGGCCGGGTCGGCCCCGACGGCGGGGCCCGGGGCGACGTGCGGTCCCGGGCACCGCCGACCGGCTGCGCCCACGGGTCGGAGCGGCGCCACCAACCGGTCCCGGTCCGCCGCCCCGGGCTCCGGGGCGGCCCCGCTCCCTCTGCCGCCCGCCGGGCTCAGTCCACCGGCCAGGCGGCGGCCAGCATCGCGCGGGTGTCGGCGAGCAACTGCGGCAGCACCTTCGTGTGACCGATCACCGGCATGAAGTTGGTGTCACCGCCCCAGCGCGGCACCAGGTGCTGGTGCAGATGCGCGGCGATGCCGGCCCCCGCGGAGGCACCCTGGTTCATCCCGATGTTGAAACCGTGCGCACCGGACGCCGTCCGCAGGGCGACCATCGCCCGCTTGGTGAAGTCCGCCAGCTCCACGGTCTCCGGGCCGTCCAGCTCCGTGTAGTCCGCCACATGCCGGTACGGCACCACCATCAGGTGCCCGCCGTTGTACGGGTAGAGGTTCAGCACCGCATAGACGCTTCTGCCGCGTGCGACGACAAGCCCGTCCTCGTCCGATTTCGACGGGATCGCACAGAACGGACAGCCGTCACCGGCCTCCGAACCGGTCGGCTTGTTCTCGCCCTGGATGTAGGCCATCCGGTGGGGCGTCCACAGGCGCTGAAAGGCGTCGGGAGTCCCCACTCCGATCTGCTGCTCCGGCTCACTCGTCATGCCGATCAGCATATTGCTTCGCTCCGCGGCGGCGTGTCGCCGGGGCCGCACCCATGGGCACGGGGCGGTGCCGAGGCGCTGGGCGGCCGGCCGTTGGCCGTCGCCTCCTCGACTCCGGCCACGGGGGCGGTGCGCGGAGCGCCACTTCCCGGCGCTGTTCGCCACTCCTCTCCGCCCCCGGCGCCTCGCCGCCGCTCGGCCCGCAGGCGGCTGTGCCCGCGGAGGAACAGGCGGCTGTTCTCACGGAGGAACGAGGAACGAAGAAGCCCCTCCGAGAACCTTCGGCTCTCGGAGGGGCTCGCGCCGAGCGTTCCCCGTTCCGTCCCGTGTCCGGCCGGACACGGGACGGAACGGGACCGGAGATCACACCTGCACGCGGCGCTCCACCACGTCGACCAGCTTGGCGATCGCCTCGTCACGGGCGATGCCGTTCTCCTGCGAGCCGTCGCGGTACCGGAACGACACCGTGCCCGCGTTCATGTCCTCGTCCCCGACGATGATCATGAACGGCGTCTTGGCCTTCTGCGCGTTGCGGATCTTCTTCTGCATGCGGTCGGACGAGGAGTCCACCTCGACCCGCAGACCCCGCTTGCGGGCCTGGGCCGCAAACTCCTGGAGGTAGGGGACGTGAGCGTCGCCGATCGGGATGCCCACCGCCTGCACCGGGGCCAGCCACACCGGGAACGCGCCCGCGTAGTGCTCCAGGAGCACCGCGAAGAAGCGCTCGATGGAGCCGAACAGGGCTCGGTGGATCATGACGGGACGCTGCTTGGAGCCGTCCGGGCCGGTGTACTCCAGGTCGAAGCGCTCGGGCAGGTTGAAGTCGAGCTGCACGGTCGACATCTGCCAGGTGCGGCCGATCGCGTCCCGCGCCTGCACGGAGATCTTCGGGCCGTAGAAGGCCGCGCCGCCCGGGTCCGGGACCAGCGGCAGCCCCTGCTTCTCGGCGACCTGGCGCAGGGTCTCGGTGGCCTCCTCCCACACCTCGTCGGAGCCGACGAACTTCTCCGGGTCCTTGGTGGAAAGCTCCAGGTAGAAGTCGGTCAGACCGTAGTCGCGCAGCAGGTTGAGCACGAAGGTGAGCGTGCGGTCGAGCTCCTCGGCCATCTGCTCCTTGGTGCAGTAGATGTGCGCGTCGTCCTGCGTGAAGCCGCGCGAGCGGGTCAGGCCGTGCACCACGCCGGACTTCTCGTACCGGTACACCGTGCCGAACTCGAAGAGGCGGAGCGGCAGTTCGCGGTACGAACGCCCCCGCGCGTCGAAGATCAGGTTGTGCATCGGGCAGTTCATCGGCTTGAGGTAGTAGTCCACCCCGTCGTCGAGCTGCATGGGCGGGTACATGCCTTCGGCGTACCAGTCCAGGTGGCCCGACTTCTCGAAGAGCTTGCCCTTGGTGGCGTGAGGCGAGTAGACGAACTCGTAGCCCTCCTCCTCGTGCCGCCGCCGCGAGTAGTCCTCCATGGCGCGGCGGACGATGCCACCCTTGGGGTGGAAGACCGCGAGGCCGGGGCCGATCTCGTCCGGGAAGGAGAAGAGGTCCAGCTCGTTGCCGAGCTTGCGGTGGTCGCGCTTGGCGGCCTCCTCCAGGAACTCCAGGTGCGCCTTCAGCTCCTCCTTGGTGGGCCAGGCGGTGCCGTAGACGCGCTGGAGCATGGGGTTCTTCTCGCTGCCCCGCCAGTACGCCGCGGCGTTCCGCATCAGCTTGAACGCCGGGATGTACCGGGTGGTCGGCAGGTGCGGACCGCGGCAGAGGTCCTTCCAGCACAGCTCGCCGGACTTCGGGTCGAGGTTGTCGTAGATGGTCAGCTCGCCGCCGCCCACCTCGACGTCCGCGCCGTCGCCCGCGCTCTCGACGGCACCGGATCCCTTGATGCCGATGAGTTCCAGCTTGTACGGCTCGTCGGCCAGCTCCTCGCGGGCCGCCTCGTCCGTCACGACCCGGCGGGAGAACCGCTGCCCCCGCTTCTGGATCTCCTGCATCTTCTTCTCGATGGCCTTGAGATCCTCGGGGGTGAACGGCTTCTCGACGTCGAAGTCGTAGTAGAAGCCGTCCTTGACCGGCGGGCCGATGCCCAGCTTGGCCTCCGGGAAGAGCTGCTGCACCGCCTGCGCCATGACGTGCGCGGTCGAGTGCCGCAGGATGTTCAGGCCGTCCTCGGAGGAGATCTCGACCGGCTCGACGACCTCGCCGTCGGCGACGACGTGCGCGAGGTCCTTCAGCTCATCGGCGATCCGGGCGGCGACGACGGTGCGCTCGCCGGAGAAGAGTTCGGCCGCCGTAGTGCCCGTCGTCACCACGCGCTCTTCCCGCTCGGAATCGCGTTGGATGATCACACGGACGTCTGACACCGGTCTCTCCTGACTCAGGGGGTACGCACGCTCTCGTGTCTGCGCGTGCGATACGAATCGTACCGAGCCGCGGGCCCCCTCCGCGAAACGGTTTGGTGGCGGACCCCGGTCCGCACCCCCCGGGGCCGGCCGACCCCCGGGAGGGCGCGGCTCTTCGATCCGGGACGCCGCCTCCGTCTTCGGCCGTGCCCGGGGGCCTCGGGCTGGCCGGCCCCCTCGGCCGTGCGGCGCCGGTGATCCGGACGGACACGGTGGGCCCGCCCCCGGATGCGGCGGGCACCGAACCGGGGCAGGGCGGACGGGTCCCGGGCTGCCCGGGAGCCGGCCGTTCGGTCGAAGCAGCGCGACGTGGAGCGACGAGGACGGCGGGGCTGTCCGGGCCGGGGATCCCGGTACCGGCCCCCGCGATCGGGGTCCATGGCCTGACGGGGGATCACCTCCGGCGCACCGGCCGCCGGCCGGTGCCGGTGTTGGAGGAGCCGGCCCACGTGCCGGCCGAGCAGTGTGCGGCCGGGCGGCCGATCGTCGTGATGAACGCCCCGTTCGACCTGCCGCTGCCGGACCGGGAGTTGCGGAGGTACCAGGCGCTCTCGTCGGCCGCCCGGCTGCAGAACGTGCCGCTGTGTGTGCTGGACCCGCGCGTGCTCGACAAGCATCTGGACCGTTGCCGCGAGGGGCGGCGAGGCGGTGGATCCCGCGGGGCCGCTGCGCCCGGCGTTGCCCACCGCGGCGTGAGCGACGCGGGTGCGGTCGCGGCACACGCGTCGCGGATGGCGGCGGTCTGACGACGAAGGCCGGTCCGTCACTTTCTCCTGACGGACCGGCCTCTCCCGGTGGGCGATACTGGGTTCGAACCAGTGACCTCTTCGGTGTGAACGAAGCGCTCTCCCACTGAGCTAATCGCCCGGGAACGGGTTGAACCATACAGGGCTCGGCGGGTCGGGTTCAAACCGCTTCCAGCCGGGCCGCGAGGCCCCGGCGCCCGGCGCGCATCATCAGCGCGTGGTTGGCCCGGAACGCGGCTCGCCCCGGTACGGCGAGCAGCCGCATCAGCCGCCTGCGCACCTCCACCTCCTGCTCGTAGACGACCCGGCTGCCCGTGCCGTGCGAGGTGACCGTCCACCGGGCCCAGCCCTCCAGATCGCCACTGATCACCGCCTCCAGCACCCCGGCCCGGGGGTCGTGGCGGCGTTCACGCATGGTCATGACGAGGTCGTACGGGAGGACGGAGCGGATGCGGGCGGCGCGTGTGGCGGCGTCGACCCAGGTGACCTCGCGGACCTGCCGCCACCAGCGGGGGTACTCGTCGGCCCGTTCGAGGATCGCGTACACGGCCGCGGGCGGTCCGGGCAGTTCCCAGACGCTCACGAAGCGGTAGTGGTTCCAGTCCATGCCCCCAGTCTCCGGGGACTCCACGTACTCATACGGGGAACTGAGTATGCGCACGCATGTCCGATGCTGTGGCCCCGACCACACTGTCGTTCATGGAACATGTGCCGCCACCCGCCGAGGAACTGGTGCTCCTCGATCACGAGTTGGCCCGGCTGGACGCCCGCAGGTCCCAGCTGCTCGCCCGCCGCGCCTGGCTCGTGAGCGTGCTGGCTCGACCCGCCGCGCCGCTCGCGCCGCCGTACCCCGCTCCGTTCGGGCCGCCTCCCGCCCGTCCTCCGGCCCCGTTCCCGGCCCCGCCGGGGGCGCCCGCCGCACCGGCCGGACAGCGCGGCGTACGGAACGTGCTGCTCACCCTGGGCGGACTGCTGCTGACCGTCGCGGCAATCGCGTTCACCCTGGTCAGTTGGGGCGAGATGGGCATCGCCGGCCGTTCGGCCGTGCTCGCCGTGGTGACGGTCGCGGCCCTGGGCGTGCCTGCCGTGCTGCTGCGGCGCGGCCTGCCCGCGACGGCGGAATCGGTCGCCGCCCTGGCGTCGGTGCTGATGGTGCTGGACGCCTACGCGCTGCACCGGGTGGCGGTGCCGGACGTCGGCGGCCTCGGCTTCGCCGCGGTGGCCTCGGCGGTCCTGGCCGCACTCTGGGCCGGGTACGGCCTGCTGCTGGGCCGCTTGCGGCTGCCGCTGCCCCTGGCGGTGGTGAGCGCGCAACTGCCACTGCCGCTGTGGGCGTGGTCGGAGGGGGCCGGGGCCTCGGCCTTCGCCTGGGCGCTGCTGGTCACGGCGGCGCTGGACGGCGCGATCGCGCTGTGGGGCAGGGGCCTCGGGGTACGCGTGACGGCCTGCGCCGCATGCTGGGTGACGGGCCCGGTGGCACTGGCCCTGGGTCTGGCCCTGTCCGTGTCCGCCGATACGGCGTGGGACGCGTCGGCTCCGGCGGCGCTGCTGCTCGCGGGCGCGGCGGTCGCGGTGGCGGCGGCGTGGCGGGCGCCGACGGGGTTCGCGACGGCCGGTGGGCTGGTGGCCGGTTGGTGCGGGGTGGCCGCGGTGGGCGGCGTGCTGCGGACCGGGGCGCCCTGGAGCTGGTCGGTGCTCGTCTACCTGCTGTGCGGGCTGGCGCTGGCGGCGGTGGTGCGGGCGCCGCTGCCCCACCGGGTCCGGCAGGGGGTGGCGTGGTCCTCCGCGTCGGTGGTGGCCGCGGCGGTGCTGACCTCGGTCCCACCGGTCGTCCTGTCGCTGGCGGGTGCGGTGTCGCAGTTGGGGCGGGTGTGGGAGGGCGTACCGGCCGGGGGCGCCCGGGGAGCGTCGGGCGCGGTGGACCTGGCGTGGTCGCAGATGGCCTCGACGCCGGTGGTGCTGGTGCTGGTGGCCGTTCTGTCGGGAGTGGTGCACCGGTGGTGGGCGTGGTCGGTGCGGATGGCAGGTCTGGTGGAGGCACCGGGCGCGGCGTGGCGGGGCGCGGCGGGAGCCGTGGCGGTGGTGCTGGGCTCGGCCGGGCTGCTGGTGACGCCCGCCGTGCTGGGGCTGCCGTACGCGGCGGCCGTGTCGGTGTGGCTGGTGACGGCCGTCATGCTGTTCGCGTGGGCGGTCCGCGCGCTGCTCCGGGGCACCGTCATGGTGGGGGCCGCCGCGCTGGTGTGCGGCTTGGCCGGTGCGGCGGGTGCGGGGCTGCTGTCACTCGCGACGCAGGCCGCCACGTACATGGTGTCCGGGGTGCTGCTGCTGGCGTTCGGGACGGTCGCGGTGGCGCTCGGGGATACGGCGGGGGCCCGGGAGCTCCCCTCGGCGCCTGCGGGCCGGACGGCGCCTCGGGTGGGCGCCTCGCGGATCGCACAGGCGGTGGTGGCATGCGGTGCGGTGGCGTGCGCGACGGTGCTGGCCCTCGCGGCCGGCGCCTCCGCGGGGCTCTCCGGGCACCGGGCGGCCCCGGTGGTGCTCGTGGTGCCCGCGCTGACGGTGCTGCTCGGGGCGTGGCTGCGCGGTCGGCCGCCGACGATCGCGGTGGAGTCGGCCGGGGCCGTGGCCGCGGTGGTGGCGGTCTGCATGGCGGTGCCGGACCGGCCGTTCCTGGCCCTGGTGCTGGCGCTGTGCGGGGTACTGGCGGCGGGGACCGCCCTGCGGCCCGAGCGGCGACCGGCGGCGGGGTATGCGGCGACGGCGTTGTTCGTCCTGTCGGCGTGGCTGAGACTGTCGGCCTCCGGCGTCTCGGCCCCCGAGGCGTACACGCTGCCGGTGACGGTACCCGCCCTGGTGGTCGGCGTGCTGCGCCGCCGTCGTGATCCGGAGGCGTCGTCGTGGACGGCGTACGGCGCGGGGCTCGCGGCCACGCTGGTGCCGAGCCTCCTCGCGGCGTGGGCCGATCCGCACTGGGTACGGCCGCTGGTGCTCGGCACGGCGGCGCTGGCGATCACGCTGACGGGGGCGCGGCTGCGGCTCCAGGCACTGCTGCTGCTCGGTGGCGCTGTGCTGGCCCTGGACGCCGTGCACGAGCTCGCGCCGTACGTGGTGCAGGTCGTCGGCGCGCTGCCGCGCTGGCTGCCGCCCGCGCTGGCCGGCGTGCTGCTCCTGACGGTCGGCGCCACCTACGAGCAGCGGCTGCGCGATGCGCGGCGCCTCAAGGAGGCTCTGGGCCGCATGCGTTGACGATCCAACACCAGGGCCGGCCCGGTCGCCCCCCGGGTCGGCCCTGGTGCCGGTCACGGCACCTTCGCCCGTCCGTGCGCCCGCGGGGGTCCGCCCGCGAATGCACCGGTGTACGAGCAGTCGGTACGGCCGAACTGTCCCTGCCCTGAACGCGATCCAGCGAATTCCTTCGTATCCGACGGGAATTGCGGAGGAGTTCGGGAAGCCGCCGGGAACCCCCGCCGCACGGTCCCGCGGGCGGAACTCCCGGCGGTCGCGCGTGCCGAACTCCCGGGAATTCCGCTTCCCCGGAAGGCCATTCCGGAGGCGGCGCGAGGGAAATGCGGACAAGGGGCGCCGGAAGCCACCTCGACTCGATATTTCGAACAGCAGTTCATGAGGGAGGGATTCCCTCGCCATCCACCGCGACGAACGGCGCAGGATATTCACACGCGCGCGGAGCCCGGCGTTCCGGACGACGCGGAGGGGCCCATGAGACTCTTCCGTCTCATGGGCCCCTCCGACCCGGGTGGGCGATACTGGGTTCGAACCAGTGACCTCTTCGGTGTGAACGAAGCGCTCTCCCACTGAGCTAATCGCCCGGGCGCAGACGAAACATTACCGCATGTGAGCGACACCCATGACCATCCCCGGATCACTCGTGGATCTTCCAGGGCATCGTGATGCCGAACTTCCAGACGTACACCCCCACCAGTACCGCGACGACCACCAGACCGGTCACGGTGAGGATGACGTTGCGCCGCCGTACCTTGGGGTCGAGGGCCCGCTGAGCGGCCTCGGTGACCTTGCGCCGGGTCCAGTGCAGCACGAACTGCGCCCAGACGAACTCGGTCGCCCAGATGGCCATGCCACCGAAGATCACCAACCAGCCGGGGCCAGGCAGCGGCAGCATGATCACCCCGGCCACGACCACCGCGAGACCGACCATGAAGACGCCGACCTGCCAGCTCAGGTGGAGGGCCCTGGACGCCTTGATGAAACCGGGCGCCCGGGAACCGAACGCGCGACCCTCCCTGGAGACACCGTCCGGGGCGGCGCCTTCACCCACGTCCCCCGCGACAGGTCGGGGTTTCGCCGATCCGGCGTCGCCACTCCGCCCGCCGCTCTCCTCATTCACGGCAGCCAACCTACCGGAACCGACCCCCATCACCGGAATGGCCGTATAACTCGAAGTTACACACGCCCGTACGAGCGACCTGAAGGAACACAAAAAGGTCAGAGGGGTTTACAACGCCACCGTAGGTGGCATGTCGATTTCGCCGACGTGCGAATCCCCGAGCGCACACTGAGCGAAAGGCCCTGGCGCTTATGAACACCACGGTCAGCTGCGAGCTGCACCTGCGCCTCGTTGTGTCGAGCGAGTCATCACTGCCTGTACCAGCGGGCCTGCGGTATGACACGGCCGATCCTTATGCCGTGCACGCCACCTTCCACACCGGAGCGGAGGAAACGGTCGAATGGGTTTTCGCCCGTGATCTCCTCGCCGAAGGGCTGCACCGGCCCACCGGCACCGGAGACGTCCGCGTCTGGCCATCGCGTAGCCATGGTCAGGGCGTCGTCTGCATCGCGCTGAGCTCCCCGGAGGGCGAAGCCCTGCTCGAGGCCCCGGCAAGAGCCCTGGAGTCGTTCCTGAAGAGGACCGACGCCGCGGTTCCGCCGGGCACCGAGCATCGCCACTTCGATCTCGACACGGAGCTCTCGCACATCCTGGCCGAGAGCTGAGCCAGGCCGAGAGCTGCACGGCGCCGTCCGACTCGGGGAGACGGCGCCGCGCGGAAAACCACACAGGGTGACGTCGAGGCCGTCATCACGGAATCCACCGTGGTGACGGCATCGGCGTGCGCTCCCTGCCGTCCGGTGACAGCCCGGCGCACCGCGAAATCCCTCTCCCGGCACCACGGCACCTTCTCCCGGCCCGTGGGCGCCCGCCCCGGTCCGAAGACGCATCCGCCAGTTCCGGAAAGCCCGCCTGTGGCCGGTATGCGCTCATCGGACCGCCCAGGGGCCCTCTCGGCCCTCCGCGCGCCGACACCGAGCCAGTAGAGTCAGCCGGCATCGGCTGCGGGCAACCGCCCGCCGGAGGCCAGGGAGCGAATGCGTGCTGATCCCACACGACACCCGGATCGCCCTCGACACGGTGGTCGATCTGCTGAACACCGCTCCGGCGAGCGGACGGCCGGAGGGCGAGCAGGCCGATGGCCTCCCGGACATCGAGGCGCTCCACGACTTCGCACGACGCCATCGCATGAGCGGCGTGGGCAAGCTGCACGAGAAGGACCTGCAAGCCGTACGGGACGTACGGACACGCTTCGCCGCGATCTTCGCGACCACCGACGCGGAGACCGCCGCCCGCCTCGTCAACGCCCTCGTCGCGGCCGCCGGCACCACACCGCAGCTCAGCAACCACGACGGCTACGACTGGCATGTGCACTACTTCGCGCCGGGCGCCTCGATCGCCGACCATCTCGCGGCCGACTGCGGCATGGCGCTGGCCTTCATCGTGGTGGCGGGCGAACAGGAGCGGCTGCGCCGCTGCGAGGCCCCCGACTGCCGGCACGCCTTCGTCGACCTCTCCCGCAACCGCTCGCGCCGCTACTGCTCGAGCCGCACCTGCGGCAACCGTCTGCACGTGGCCGCGTACCGGGCACGCCGCAAGGAAGCGGCCGGCTGACCGTTCACGGCGAACCATCGGTTCACAGCAGGAAGAGATCGTGCAGCGCGGCCATCAGCAGCAGGCTGCCGATCACCCCGAGGAAGATCATCAAGGGGGGCTGGGAGAGCGCGAACAGGCAGCCGCGCGGCTCTTCGTCGGGGCTTGCGGGGGCATCGCCCCGGGAAGTGTCGACCATCTCAAGACGATCATGACTCACCACGGACCCTGCTCATGACCAACCAGGTGCCCGAAAGGGGGAGTTCACCCGCTTCGGGGACGTCCGCGTTCGCTTCCCAGTCCGATCCCTGGCCAGCCATTCGGCCCGACACCCTTTCCCCGAGGGTTCGTTGACGCGGAAACGTACCAACTCGGCACTCGTGGAACCGAATTGGTGTACGCAGGAAAGACGTCCGACCGGGACGGCCCAGGCCGGCGACGCCTCGCTCAGCGCGGCGGCGGTGTGCTGGAGGCACGCACCACGAGTTCCGGCCTGAGCACCACACTGCGGTGCTCGTGCGTGCGGTTCCCGCCGTCGGCCTCCTCCAGCAGCAGTTCCGCGGCCATCCGCCCCATCACGGCCGCGGGACGGCGGACCGAGGTGAGCGGTACGGCAGCGGCGGCGGCGAACTCGATGTCGTCGTAGCCGACGAGCGAGACGTCGTGCGGCACCCGTACACCCGCCGCGTAGAGCGCCTGGAGCACACCGAGGGCGAGCAGGTCATTGGCGCAGAACACCGCGGTCGGCCGCGGCACCAGGCCGAGGAGGCGGGCCCCGGCGTCCCGGCCCGCCGCCACGTCCAGCCGGTCGCAGGGGATCTCGACGAGGGCCTCGGGCGGCAGTCCGGCGTCGGTGAGCGCGGACAGCGCGCCCTCGCGCCGGTCCCTGATCTGGTGCAGGTCGCCGGGACCGCTGACGTAGGCCACCGAGCGGTGCCCGGAGAAGAGCAGATGGCCGACTGCGAGGGCGCCGCCGCGCACGTCGTCGACGGAGACCGCGCAGGTGCCCGCGCCGGGCGCCACCCGGTCCACCAGGACGAAGGGGATGCGGTGGCGGCGCAGGGTGTCCAGGTTGCGGCCGGTCGGGTCGGCCGGGGTGACCAGCACCCCGCACACCCGCTGCTCGGCGAAGAGCCCCAGGTACTCGGCCTCCTCCGCCGGGCTCTGGTCACTGTTGCAGACCATCACCCCCAGGCCGGCGTCACGGGCGGCGCGCTCGGCGCCGCGCGCCACGTCGACGAAGAACGGGTTGCCCATGTCCAGGACGAGCAGGGCCACGAGCCGACTGCGGCCCGCCCTCAACTGTCGGGCCGACTCGCTGCGCACATAGCCGAGGTCCTCGATGGTGGCCAGCACCCGGGCCCGGGTCTCCGGCGACACCGCCTCGGGCCGGTTGATCACATTGGACACGGTGCCCACGGAGACCCCGGCCCGCCGGGCCACATCCTTGATCCCTGCCACGCGCGCCACTCGCCCTGCCCCACTGCTGCCCTCGGCCGCGCCGGTACGCGGCGTCGTCCCATCGTACGGACGCGGTCGCGGGGAACCCGCGCCGCGGCCCCGGCGGGGCCGAGCGCGGCAGGGGCGGGTGCCGTTCGGACGCGGTGGCGACCGGGATCAGATGCCGTGCTTCTTCAGGATCGCCTCGATGTCGCTGAAGTCGTCGCCCGACGACGCGGACGGCCGCCGCGTCTTGGCACCGGACTGCGGACGGGTGGCCGGAAGCCCGGACGCGGCCCCGGGCTCGATGGCGCCGCCGCGCGCCGCCCGTTCGGTCGCCGCGCCTTCCCTGCGGGTGCCCAGGCCCCGGCGTTCGACGGCCCGTGTCGTCATGAACAGCAGCCAGGCCGCGCCGAGCAGCCCGAAGCCGAGCCAGACGGTCGGCTTGTAGACGATTCCGGCGACCCACGCCACGGCACCGGTCAGGACCAGCCCGACCGGGACCAGGGAGTAGGCGGCGATCCGGGTGGCGGCGAGGAAGCGCTTCCGGTACGCGGTGACGGCGGCGATGCCCAGGCCCGCCGCGGACACCGCGGAGCAAATGGTCTCGGCAAGCATCGGAGCCTCCAGGTACGGGGAAACGTTCTGACGCCTCCGGGGAGAAACGTCCCTTCCATCCTGCACCGGCCGACGGCCGGTCGGCCATGGCCGCGGATCACTTCAGGGTGATCTCAGGGCCGGAATCCTCCCCAAGTGCCGATCCGGGACCGTTCCGGGATCGTTCCGGGACTCTCCGAAGGCGTTCCGGGGCTGTCGAGGAGTGATCCACCGGCCGGTACCGGTCCGCCGCCCCGTGGCCCCGGTGCGGCCCGGCCGGCCGGAAGCCGATTGGGTCACCGGGACGGCCCCTGCGAGACTGACCGCATGAACGCTTCGACCTCCGCCGCCCCCCTCGTCCTCGACGTCTGGTGCGAACTCCAGTGCCCCGACTGCCACCGCGCCCTCACCGATCTGCGCGCCCTGCAGGACCGGTACGGAGACCGACTCGACGTGCGGCTGCGGCACTTCCCGCTGGAGAGGCACAAGCACGCCCACGCCGCCGCTCAGGCCGCCGAGGAGGCCGCGGCCCAGGGAAGCGGCTGGGCATATGTGGAAGCGGTCCTCGCCCGCTGCGCCGACCTCGATCGCCTCGGCGAGCCGCTGCTGTTCGAGGTGGCGCGCGAACTCGGCCTGGATGCCGAGGAGATGGACACCGCGCTGATCGACGGACGCCACATTCTGATCGTCGACGCCGACGAGGCGGAGGGCAGGGCGATCGGGGTCACCGGCACGCCGACCTATGTGATCGGCGGCGAGCGGCTGGACGGCGGCAAGAGCCAGGACGGGCTCCGCGAGCGGATCGAGGAGATCGCCGACCGGCTGCTCTCCGAAGCGGCCGAACAGGACTGAGCCCCCTCCGCACCGCCCCGGCCGCCGGCCGGTCCGCAGCGGTACGGGCAGGCCGGGGGACGGCTCGGCCGGGTTCAGAGCCGCTTGACCAGGTTGTACTGCGTGGTCCGGTAGCCGAGTGACTCGTACAGCCGCAGCGCCGGCGTGTTCTCGGCGAAGACGTGCAGCCCGAGGCTGCGGGCTCCCGCCCCCAGGGCGACACGTTCCGCCTCCAGCATCAGGGCGCGTCCGAAACCCCGGCCCCGGTGCCCCTCGCCCACCTCGACGTCGAGGACGTACCCGGTCCTCCCGCTCTCGGCGGTATCGCGCAGCGCCACCCAGACATGCCCGACGGCCACGCCGTCGTGGACGAGGACGCGGAAGTGCGCCCCCTCGGTGCGCAGGCCGTCCGGTAGGTGCCGGGCGTGGTCGGACCGGGACTTCCGCATCGCCTCCTCGGCCGGGACCCCACGGTCGGCCCAGGAGCGCGCGTACTCCTCGATACTGGCCTCGCTCCAGCGCGCGAACTCCTCGGGCGCCATCGGCCGGGCGGCGAGGCCCTCGGGGAGAGCGGGCGCGGCCGGGCCGAGGTCCTTGGCCATGTTGCGGCTGCGTTCGGTGTAGCCGAGGGCGGCGGCCAGCCGGCCGGCCGCCTCATTGCCCTCGGGCAACCCGGCGGAGACCTGGGTGCAGCCCCATCCGCGCAGCACCTCCTCGGCGGCGAGCGCGGCGATGGCACCGCGCCCGCGCCGCCGCTCCGCCTCGGCGATGCTCAGGGAGCGCAGCACACCGGCTGTCGTACCGAACGCCGGATCCGTACCGATCTCGACGGCCCCGACCGGCCGTCCGTTGTCGCACACGTCGTACGCGCGCCTCTTCGCACCATCGGTGCCTTCCTGAATCGGCCCGGTCGGCCGGAGGGTCGTGGTCATCGGTGTTGTTCTATCCGCCGGGGCCCGGCTCGTCACGCCGTTTTACGGCTTCGTTCGCGAGTTCGGTCCCGTTTCCCGGATCCGGTCCTGCGGATCAGCACCGGGGTGCCACGCGGGTGTCCGTCACGGGTCGAGGTCGTTGCCGGCCCGTTCGCCGAAGATCCGCATGGCCTTCGCGGTCACCGGTCCGGGAGCGCCCGGCAGTTTCCGGCCGTCCACCCGGTGCACGGCCTGCACATCGCGCAGGGTGGAGGTCAGGAAGATCTCATCGGCCCGTTCCAGCACGTCGAACGGCAGGTCGGTCTCCTGGGCCCCCGTCCACTCCACGGCCAGAGCACGGGTGATTCCGGCGAGGCAGCCGGAGGCGACGGGCGGGGTGTGCAGCTGCCCGTCGAGCACGACGAAGACGTTGGACCCGGTCCCCTCGCAGAGCCGTCCGACCGTGTTGGCGAAGAGGGCCTCCGAGGCCCCGTGCTCGTGGGCGCGGGCGAGCGCCACCACGTTCTCGGCGTACGACGTGGTCTTGAGCCCGACCAGCGCGCCGCGCTCGTTGCGCGTCCAGGGAACGGTGATCACCGCGGTGCTGTCGGGGCGCCGGGACACCTCCCCCAGGGCGACGTAGAGACCCGGCCCCGCGTCTCCGCGGTCGGAGCCGAGCGGCGAGAGCCCTCCGGTGTACGTGATGCGCAACCGGCCCAGCGGCATCGGGTTGGCGTCGAGGACGGCGGCGCAGGCGCGGCGCACCTCGTCGAGGTCGGGTTCGGGAAGTCCGAGGCCGCGGGCCGAGCGTGCCAGGCGGTCGAGGTGACGGGTGAGGGCGAAGAGCCTGCCGTCGACGGCCCTGACCGTCTCGAAGACGCCGTCGCCCACGGTCAGGCCGTGGTCGAGCACGGACACCCGGGCGTCGTCGGCGTCCCGCAGTCCGCCGTTGACCCACATCCTCATCACGCCATTCCTCCAGTCGCTTCGTGGTCGCCCGACGCCACGGCGAGCAGCCGCGACGCCTTCAGTTCGGTCTCGTCCCATTCGCGTTCGGGGTCCGAGCCCCAGGTGATGCCCGCCCCGGTGCCGAACCGGAGGACCGGCACGGCCTCCGTCCGGTCGATCCAGAACGTCCGTATGCCGACGGCCAGGGAGGCCGTGCGGCGATCGGCGTCGACCCAGCCGATGCCGCCGCAGTAGGGGCCGCGCGGCGCGGTCTCCAGTTCCTCGATGATGCCGAGGGCGCTGGACTTGGGTGCCCCGGTGACGGAGCCGGGCGGGAAGGCGGCGTCGAGGAGTTCGGGCCATCCGGCTCCCTCGGCCAGCTCCCCGCGCACGGTGGAGACGAGGTGGACGAGGCCGGGGTGCTTCTCCACCGCGCAGAGATCGGGGACCGTGACCGATCCGGCGGCGCAGACCCGGCCGAGGTCGTTGCGGACCAGGTCGACGATCATCACGTTCTCGGCTCGGTCCTTGTCCAGCAGGTCCTCCTCCGTCCGTCCGGTGCCCTTGATGGGCCCCGACTCGACGGTCCGGCCATTGCGGCTGAGGAAGAGTTCGGGGGAGGCGGTGGCGATCTCCACGCCGTGCCCGGGCAGCCGGATCGTCCCGGCGTAGGGGGCGGGGTTGCCGCGCGCCAGCAGCGCGGTGAGCGCGTCCACGTCCGCGGCGGCCGGGTCGGGCAGGGGCGCGGTCAGCACCCGGCAGAGGTTGGCCTGGTAGACCTCGCCCGCCGCGATGTGCGCGCGGATCCGGCGTACGCCCGCGAGGTACGCGGCGCGGTCGAGGGACGAGGTCCATGCGTCGACGGCGGGTCCGCGCCAGGCTCCGCGCACCGGCGCGGGCACCTCCCGCGTACGCACCGTGTCGAAGCGCGCGCAGACGAGACGGCCCTCGAAGTCGGCGGAGACGGCCCAGAAGCCGGACGATTCGAGGGCCGAGGGATCATCGGTCACGTCCCGCAGGCCGGACGCGACGAGACCGCCGAAGCGGGCCATGGGAGCGAGAGCGTGCACGCCGCCGAGTCTAATGGCGTGACCAGCGGTGTTTGCCCGGAATGAGCGTCGGGCCCGGCGTGCGTTCGCACGGCTGCCGCACACCCCGGCGGCGGGGCCGCCCGGGCTCCCGGCCGGCGCCGTGAGCGCACGCGCCGGCCGGTGTGACGGGGAGAACGGCGCCGATGAGGAGCGCCCGGACGGCCGCCCGGCCCGTGCCGGGACGGGCTCGCCCCAGCACGCTGTGCAAACGCGTTTTTGTACTGGCCCGGGAATCCGCTAAAGTTCAACACGTCGCCGGGACGCGGATGCGGATCGGGAATGACAAGCGGACGTAGCTCAGTTGGTAGAGCGCAACCTTGCCAAGGTTGAGGTCGCCAGTTCGAACCTGGTCGTCCGCTCGTAGCAAGGTGGGGGATCTTCCCGAACCCTCACTCCTGGTGGAGTGGCCGAGAGGCGAGGCAACGGCCTGCAAAGCCGTCTACACGGGTTCAAATCCCGTCTCCACCTCCAAGGACGATTAGCTCAGCGGGAGAGCGCTTCCCTGACACGGAAGAGGTCACTGGTTCAATCCCAGTATCGTCCACTGGTCCGCGAGGACCCCTGCGCGATTAGCTCAGCGGGAGAGCGCTTCCCTGACACGGAAGAGGTCACTGGTTCAATCCCAGTATCGCGCACGCAGTACACGCAGGTTCACCCTGCGCGATTAGCTCAGCGGGAGAGCGCTTCCCTGACACGGAAGAGGTCACTGGTTCAATCCCAGTATCGCGCACCAGCGAAATCCCCGGTCGTCTCGGCGACCGGGGATTTTTCGTCTCCTCCTCATGGCCTCGCCCGCCCATGGCCTCACCGGTGGACTACGGTGGCGTGGGTCGGGAACGCGGCACGGGCCCGGGACAGATGGTGTCCGGGCCCGCGGTGGCGCTTCGGCTGGTGACCGCCGCTCGGAGAGCGGCGCCCACGCGCTCAGGACGAGAAGAGCATGCGACCGAAGCTCCTGTGCCGGTAGTGACCGCCGTGGTGCTGCGGGGCGCCCCAGGCGGGGGCCGGCGCCGCCGGGTACGCCTGCGGGGCGGGCGGCGCGGGCGGGACCTGCTGCGCCCACTGCGCCTCGATGCGGGTCAGGGTCTCCAGCTCACCGTAGTCGAGGAAGATCCCCCGGCAGCCGCTGCACTGCTCGATCTGTATGCCGTTGCGGTTGTACGTGTGCATGGGCGCGTGGCACTTGGGACACTGCATGATTCGGCTCTCAGCTCCTCGCCATCGGATGGCCGCCGCCGGGAGACCTGCCCGCCGACGACCGGCACAGCCTACGACGAATCTCCGGCCGCCAACTCGGTTGGGAGAGAAGCGATTCGGACACAGGCATCGATCATCGTCCGCTCCACCTCGTCCACGGCCCGGCCCTGCGCCGCAGATTTGGCGTAGGCCAGCGCGGCGCTCTGCACCGTCAGGGCCCGGGCCGGGACGTCGAGTTCGGGCCAGGGATCGCCCTCGGCGGGTGCGGCGGGTCCGCCGGCCGCCCGGTAGGCGTCCAGGAAGCACCGCCAGATGTCGGAGGGCAGCAGCCCGGCCGCGTACCAGGCGGCCGGACGGGCGAGGTCCCAGGCAGGGTCGCCGAGTCCCGCGTCGTCGACGTCGATGAGGGTCCAGGGTCCGTGCGGCGCGGGGTGGCGGACGAGTTGGCCGAGATGAAGATCGCCGTGGCAGAGGAAGCGGGAGCGGCGCGCGGGCGGCGGGGCCTCGTCGCGGGCCCACGCGGGCAGGCGGCGCCAGGCCGCGAGCACGGGGGCGGTGGCCGGGTCGCCGGGCCGGGCGGCGCGCATCCGGGCCACGGCGAGCGCCGCTTTGGCGGGGCCCCGCATGGGTGGGAGGGCCAGGGAGGGAGGGGGCGGGGTGCGGTGGAGTCCGGCGAGCAGCACGGCTGCCTCCGCCCAGGGAGCCGCGTCGGGGTCGTCCGCGTCGACGGGCTCGCCGTGCGGCCACAGGGTGACGGCGCGACCGTGGAGGGCGACGGGCCGGGGCCGCAGCGGGGCGAGCAGGATACCGGCCAGCCGGGGGTGGTCCGCGAGGGCGATACGGGTGAGCAGGTCGGGGACGGGCGTGCCGGGGGCGTGGGCCTTGGCGACGACCTGGCCGCTGCGGACCACCGTGCCGTCCGCCCGGTCGGCGAGCGTGACCGGCGGCGGGCAGACGCAGGCCGTGCCGGACGGCGGATGGGCGGCCCGGTGGGCGAGGGCGCCCAGCGCGCGTACGGCTGCGGTGGTCACGGTCTCCCCCGGTGACGGTCGATGCGGAGCGGTCCGTACCGGGACCGGTGGCGGACGGGTGCGGGGCCGGCGACGAGCGTACGCGGACCGGAATGGTCCCGGGCAGCGCGATGTCCGGTCAGCTCCCCAGCTGACCGGACAAACGCTGCCGTCCGCCGCACCCCCGTCCCCACGGGGTTGTTGGGCCGATGTCCGAGTCCGGACCGCTCTTCCGGACCCGGGGCGCCGCTCAGCGCCCCAGCATCACACCCACGGACGACGCCTGTGTGACCACCGCGTCCCAGCCGCCGAAGACGACCACGAGCAGGGTCGCCAGGGGAAGAACCATCGCCGTCGCCACCAGCGGATGGCGCCGGCCGGACGACGGGCGGCGGTGGAACGGGGCGTAGAACCTGTTTCCCCGTGCGCGGATGATGATCCGCGATGCCGTGTCCGCCATGGTTCCTCTCCTGACCGATGTGGGGGCGGCGGGCGTGTGACCTCGGGGGACGAGTGCCGCCCGCCGCTTGACCCCAAGACTAGGGACGCGTGAGGGGGACGGCGTCATGCCCGCGTACCGAATGCCGGGCCTCCCGGAGTAGGAGCCCCTCGCGGTCGGTGTACTCCCCTGGGTGGAGATCCACCGCCCGGTCCCCCCCAGGGGATGATCCCGGGGACGTGCGCGGGGTGCGGTGGGCCGGCCCCGCGGGCGTGATGTCACTCACGCGTCCCGCGCGGAACACGGCAGTCCGTCGGTCCGCCGCGCGGTCGCCGCGTCCGGGCCACGACGGGCCCGGCACACCGGCGTCCGGCTCGCGCGGACGGCGTTCGCGCCGCCAACGCCGCACGGCCGCACCCCTTTTGATGCCCTCTCCCGTGCGATGCGCAAACCGTTACGCGCCCACACACCGTCATGACCGGTGCCGCGCACCGGCAAACGATCGGTGGGCGAGGGCGCGGCCTCTGAGCGCCCCGGGCGCCGGGTACGTAAGCTGTGCTCGTCAGGCGTACCAGGGCAGCGGGGATGGGCAGAACATGGCGATGATGCGGCTCCGGCGCGAGGACCCGCGTGTCGTCGGCTCGTTCAGGTTGCACCGGCGGCTCGGTGCGGGCGGCATGGGTGTCGTCTACCTGGGTTCGGACCGGCGGGGGCAGCGGGTGGCGCTCAAGGTGATCCGGCCGGATCTGGCGGAGGACCAGGAATTCCGTTCGCGGTTCGCGCGCGAGGTGTCCGCCGCGCGGCGGATCCGCGGCGGCTGCACGGCCCGACTGGTGGCCGCCGATCTGGAGGCGGACCGTCCGTGGTTCGCCACGCAGTACGTGCCGGGGCCCTCGCTGCACGACAGGGTGGCCGAGGAGGGCCCGCTGTCGGTGGCCGAGGTGGCCTCGATCGGGGCGGCGCTCTCCGAGGGCCTGGTGGCGGTGCACGAGGCCGGGGTCGTCCACCGTGACCTGAAGCCGTCGAACATCCTCCTCTCCCCCAAGGGTCCGCGGATCATCGACTTCGGGATCGCCTGGGCGACCGGGGCCTCCACGCTCACCCATGTCGGCACGGCCGTCGGCTCGCCCGGCTTCCTGGCCCCCGAGCAGGTGCGCGGCGCGGCCGTGACCCCGGCGACGGACGTGTTCGCGCTCGGCGCCACGCTGGCGTACGCGGCGACGGCGGACTCGCCCTTCGGGCACGGCAGTTCCGAGGTGATGCTGTACCGCGTGGTGCACGAGGAACCGCAGTTGCACGATGTGCACGACGCGCTGGCACCGTTGGTGAGCGCCTGTCTGGCGAAGGACCCCCAGGACCGCCCGAGCACGCTCCAACTTTCCATGCGGCTCAAGGAGATCGCCGCGCGGGAGGCACAGGGGCTGCACGAGAGCCGCCCTCCGGTGCAGCGTTCGGCGCGGGAGCCGGACCGGCCGACGAGCCGGGCCGGGGGCCCGTACGCCGAGCAGCGGACCCGGCGGACGGCTCCGCCGACGCCCCGGCGGCCACAGCAGCAGCGGCAGTCGCAGAGCGGTCGGCAGATGGCTCCGTCGCGTCCCGGGGCACCCCGTACGGGGGGTTCGCGCCCCCAGCGGCGTCAGCCGGCGCCCAACACCACGCGGTCCGGCAGGCGTCCGGCGAGCACGCACGGGACGAACGGCCGGCCGGGCACGCGGCCCGGTGTCCGTACGACCTCGACGGGCCGCCGTCCCGCCAATCCGCGGCTGCTGCGGCAGCGGCTCGTCGTCTTCGTCGTGGTGACCCTGCTGGTCGCGCTGGGCATCGCGGTGGCGCAGGGCTGCCAGGGGCCGGCCCGGGGACTGGGCACGGAACACACGCGGGTCGAGCCCGGGTGGAACGACGGGAGCGGCATCCGGGCCCCGGGGCCCCAGTAGGGGGCCGGGTCGGGAGTGGCGGCTCCGGGTCGGCCCGGGGCTCCGATGGCCGGTTCAGGTCCGCGGGCGTCCCGATGCCACGGCGTAGAACGCGACCGCGGCGGCCGCTCCCACGTTCAGCGAGTCGACGCCGTGCGCCATGGGGATGCGGACCCACCGGTCGGCGGCGACGAGGGCCCGGGTGGACAACCCCTCGCCCTCGGCACCGAGCATCAGCGCCACCCGGTCCATGCGGTGCGGTGCCACCCGGTCGATGCTGTCGGCCTTCTCGTCCGGGGTCAGCGCGAGGAGTTCGAACCCGGCCTCCCGCACCGCCTCCAGGCTCTTGGGCCAGGTGTCGAGGCGGGCGTAGGGGACGGAGAAGACCGCGCCCATCGAGACCTTGACGGAACGCCGGTAGAGCGGATCGGCGCAGTCCGGGGAGAGCAGGACGGCGTCCATGCCCAGGGCGGCGGCACTGCGGAAGATCGCCCCGATGTTGGTGTGGTCGTTGACGGCTTCCATGACCGCCACCCGGCGGGCCGTCGCCAGCAGTTCCCCGGCGGTCGGCAGCGGCTTGCGCTGCATGGAGGCGAGGGCACCACGATGGACGTGGTAGCCGGTGACGCGTTCGGCGAGCTCGGGGCTGACCGCGTACACGGGGGCGGGGACCTCGTCGATGACGTCGCGCATCAGGTCGATCCACTTCGCGGAGAGCAGCATCGACCGCATCTCGTACCCGGCGTGCCGGGCACGCCGGATCACCTTCTCGCCCTCCGCGATGAAGAGGCCCTCGGCGGGCTCCCTTCGGCGCCGGAGTTCGACGTCGGTGAGTCCGGTGTAGTCGCGCAGGCGGGGGTCGTCGGGGTCGTCGATGGTGATGAGGTCGGCCACGGGTTCGATACTGCCTTGTCCGGTGTGTGGTGCCAACGGCTTGACGGAAGTTCTGTTACCGCTGGTTACGCCCGGCGGGGCGGGCGATGCGGGTGGCGGTCATTCGCCGTGGGGCGGCGCGGTGTCCGTGCCGACCTCCACGACGTCGCCGATGACGATGACAGCGGGGGGACGGACGTCCTCGGCGGCGGCGCGTGCGGCGACGGTCGCGAGGGTCGCGTCGACCCGGCGTTGTGCGGCGGTGGTGCCCTCCTGGACCACGGCGACGGGGGTCCCGGGCTCCTTGCCGTGGGCGATGAGGGTACGGGCGATGGCGCCGATCTTGTCGACGGCCATCAGCAGCACGAGCGTGCCGCGCAGCTTGGCGAGGGCCTGCCAGTCGACCAGGGAGCGTGCGTCGTCGGGGGCGACATGGCCGCTGACGACGGTGAACTCATGGGCGACGCCCCGGTGGGTGACAGGGATTCCGGCCGCGCCCGGCACGGAGATGGAGCTGGAGATGCCGGGGACGACCGAGCAGGGGATGCCCTCGGCGGCCAGCGCCAGGGCCTCCTCCATACCGCGGCCGAAGACGAAGGGGTCGCCGCCCTTGAGCCGCACGACGGCCTTGCCCGCCTTGGCGTGCTCGATGAGCGCCTGGTTGATCGCCTCCTGGGCCATGGCCCGGCCGTACGGGATCTTCGCGGCGTCGATCACCTCGACGTGCGGGGGGAGTTCGTCGAGCAGGTCGCGCGGGCCGAGCCGGTCGGCGATCACGACGTCCGCCTCGGCGAGGAGGCGGCGTCCGCGCACCGTGATCAGGTCGGGGTCGCCGGGGCCGCCGCCGACCAGGGAGACGCCGGGGGTGCGGGTGCGGTGGTGGGGCGCGGCGATGCTGCCGTCGCGCAGCCCTTCGACGATGGCGTCGCGGACGGCGGCGGAGTGGCGCGGGTCGCGGCCGTGGGTGTCGGTGGTGAGGACGGCGACGGTGACCCCTTCGCCGCGGCCGGTGGCCGGGGTCCAGGCGGTGGCCGCGTCGGCGTCGTCGCTGCGGACGCACCAGGTGCGGTTGCGTTCGGCTTCGGCGGAGGCGGTGTCATTGGCCGTGGTGTCGTCGGAGGCGATCAGGACGTACCAGGCTTCGGCCAGGTCCCCTTCGGCGTACCGGCGGCGCTCCCAGCGGATCTCCCCGGCGTCGGCCATCGCCTCGACGGACGGGGTCGCGGTCGGCGAGACGAGGACGATGTCGGCGCCCGCCGCGATGAGCGCGGGAAGGCGGCGCTGGGCGACCTGGCCACCGCCGACCACGACGACGCGGCGTCCGCCGAGACGCAGTCCGACGGGGTACGCGGGGTGATCGGCGCGGTCTGCGTGCTCGGCCATGGCGGTGCGGGCTCCTCGTGCGGGAATCGGAGTGCGGCGGGCCGCTGCGGCGGTGAAGCGGCGCTGACGTGGGGATACGCGGGTCTCCCGGGGTGGGTCCACGATACGTGGTGGGCACGGGCGGGGGTGGCGCGGCGGTCCCCCGGCACGAGCGCGTCTCCCGGCCCCCGGCCCCCGGGGTCCGGGGTCCGGGAGACGTATCCAGGGGCCGGGAGACGCGCCGGGCTACTTCTCCGTGACGCCGGCCGCGTCGAACGTCGCCACCTCGTGCATCGCCCGCGCCGCGCTCTGCACGATCGGCAGCGCCAGCAGCGCGCCCGTGCCCTCGCCGAGGCGGAGGTCGAGGTCGACGAGCGGACGCAGCCCCAGCTTGTTGAGCGCGGCGACATGGCCGGGCTCGGCGCTGCGGTGACCGGCGATGCAGGCCGCGAGGGCCTCGGGGGCGATCGCCCGGGCGACGAGGGCCGCGGCGCCCGCGCTGACCCCGTCGAGGATGACGGGCGTACGGAGCGAGGCCCCGCCCAGCAGGAAGCCGGCCATCGCGGCGTGTTCGAGGCCGCCGACCGCCGCCAGGACACCGATCGGGTCGGCCGGGTCGGGCTGGTGGAGTTCGAGGGCGCGGCGGACGACGTCGACCTTGCGGGCGTGCATCTCGTCGGTGATGCCGGTGCCGCGTCCGGTGACCTCGGCCGGGTCCGTGCCGGTGTACACGCTGATCAGCGCGGCCGAGGCGGTTGTGTTGGCGATGCCCATCTCACCGGTCAGCAGTCCCTTGTTGCCCGCCGCGACCAGATCGCGGGCGGTCTCGATGCCGACCTCGACGGCAGCGAGGACCTCTTCGCGGGTGAGGGCGGGACCGGTGGTGAAATCGGCCGTTCCGGGGCGCACCTTGCGGGGAAGGAGCCCGGGCGTCGCGGGCAGGTCCATCGCCACACCCACGTCGACCACGCAGACCTCGGCACCGACCTGCGCCGCGAACGCGTTGCAGACCGCGCCCCCGTCGAGGAAGTTGGCGACCATCTGGCCGGTGACCTCCTGCGGCCAGGCGGTGACCCCCTGGGCGTGCACTCCGTGGTCGCCCGCGAAGACCGCGACGGCCGCGGGCTCGGGGATCGGCGGCGGGCACACCCGGGAGAGCCCGGAGAGCTGCGCGGAGATGATCTCCAGCATGCCAAGCGCACCCGCGGGCTTGGTCATCCGCTTCTGGCGCTCCCACGCCTCGCCGAGCGCCTTGGCGTCCAGCGGGCGGATGTTGGCGATGGTCTCCTGGAGCAGGTCGTGCGGCTCCTCGCCGGGCAGGGCACGGCGGCCGTACGTCTCCTCGTGGACGACCCAGGACAGCGGGCGACGCCTGGACCAGCCCGCCTGCATCAGTTCGGGCTCCTCGGGGAACTCGTCGACGTATCCGACACACAGGTAGGCGACGATTTCGAGGTGCTCGGGCAGGCCGAGGGCACGGACCATCTCGCGCTCGTCGAAGAAGCTCACCCAACCGACGCCGAGGCCCTCGGCGCGCGCGGCGAGCCACAGGTTCTCGACGGCGAGCGCCGAGGAGTACGGGGCCATCTGCGGCTGGGTGTGCCGACCGAGGGTGTGCCGTCCGCCGCGGGTGGGGTCGGCGGTGACGACGATGTTGACCGGGGTGTCGAGGATGGCCTCGATCTTGAGTTCCTTGAACTGCTTGGCCCGGCCCTTGGGCAACGACTTGGCGTAGGCGTCGCGCTGGCGCTGTGCCAGTTCGTGCATGGAGCGCCGCGTCTCCGCCGAGCGGATGACGACGAAGTCCCAGGGCTGCGAGTGGCCGACGCTGGGTGCCGTGTGCGCGGCTTCCAGGACGCGGAGCAGTACCTCGTGCGGGATCGGGTCGCTGCGGAAGCCGTTGCGGATGTCGCGGCGCTCGCGCATGACGCGGAGCACGGCCTCGCGCTCGGCGTCGTCGTACCCGGGAGCGGGCGGGGTGGTCGGTGCGGCGGCTGCCTCGGGCGCGGCGGCCGTCCCGGGCGCGGGCTCTGCGGCAGCCTCGGAAACGGCCGGTGTGACCTCGTCGGACACGGTCGCCGCGGGCGTCTCGGCCTCCTCGGCAGGGTGCTGGGGGACCTCCCCGGGGCCGGTGTGGCTCTCCGGTTCCGGCTGCTGCTCGGCGGGCACCGCTTCCTCGGACAGGGCCCCGGTGGGCGCCCCGGAGGGTTCGGGGGCCGCCGGCACGGGCTCCGGTTCCGGCTCCGACGCGACGGCTCCCGCCGATTCCTCGGCGTCGGCCCCAGCCGCCCGCCCGGGTTCAGAGGCCGCCGGTACCGGATCGGGGGTCTCCGCGGCAGGCTCGGGGGCCACCGGCACGGCCTCCGGTTCCGGCTCCGACGCGACGGCTCCCGCCGATTCCTCGGCGTCGGCCCCAGCCGCCCGCGCGGGCTCGGAGGCCGCCGGTACCGGATCGGGGGTCTCTGCGGCAGGCTCGACGTGTACGAGCACCGGAGAGGGCTCGGATGCCTGAGCGGCCTCGGGGGTCGGGACAGCCTCGGGGGCCTGAGCAGCCTCGGAGGTCGGGACAGCCTCGGGGACCTGAGCAGCCTCAGATGTCGGGGCGGCCTCGGGGACCTGAGCAGCCTCGTGGGTTGGGTCGGCCTCGGGGACCTGAGCAGCCTCGTGGGTTGGGTCGGCCGGGGCGACGGCTCCGTCCTCGGCACTCGCGGGCTCCACGGGCGCGGCCGGGACCGCCTCCGCGGCGGGCGCCGCGCCGTCCGGCTCCGCCGCGACCGCCTCCGCCCCGACCGGCATCGGGGCCGGGTGCACCGGAACCGAGCCCTCCGTGGGCACCTGCGGGACCACCGGAGCGGCGCCTGCGGCGGCCTCAACGGCCCCCGGCCGCGCCTCCTCCTCCGCCGCCGCCGCGACGGCGGCTTCGACGGCCTCGACGGGCCCCGGCATCCCGACCACGGCCTGCGGTGCCGCACTTGACGGCGCCTCGTTCTCCGCCGACACGACCGTGTCGGTGTCCGCAGCGTCAGCCACCGCATCGGCCGCCGGCCCGGCGGCGTCCGCCCGCTCCTCGGCAGGGGCCTCGGCGACAGCGGCGGTCAAGACCTCCGGAGCCGTGTCGGCCACCGGAGCACCCACGGCCTCCGGAACAGCCGCGTCGGCCACCGGGGCGCTCACGACTTCCGGGGCAGCCTCGGCGACCACCGGAGCACTCACGGTCTCCGGACCGTTCGCCGTTCCCGGAACGCTCACCGTCTCCGTCCCCGCAGCCTGTTCCGGGGCTGCCGGTACGGGCTGAGCCGTGGGTGCGGGCTCGGCAACGGTCTCGGCGACCGGCTCCGGAGCCGCCGCTTCCGGGGTGGCGCCTTCCGCGACGCCCGCGACCTCGACCGGAGCCTCGGCAACGCCCGCGACCTCGACCGAAGCCTCGGCAACCCCCGCAACCTCGACCGAAGCCTCGGCAACCCCCGCGTCCGCGACCGCGGCCTCGGCGACCGCAGCTTCCGGGGCAACCGCCGCCGGAGCAGTGGATTCGGGAGTGGCGCCTTCCGGAGCAGCGGCCTCCGCAACCGCGGCCTCCGTCACCGGCGTTCCGGGAACGACGGCATCCGCCGCCACCGGGGCGGCGGAAGGCTGCGGAGCGGGAGCGGCCCACGGGGTCCCGCCCTGCGGCAGGATCTGGCCCAGCTGCGGACCGGGCAGAATGGACGAGCCGTCACCCGGCACTCGGAGGTACTCGGGTCCGCCGACGGGCGGCCCGGCCTGCGGCGCGGGGGCCTGGGGCTGGGGTACGGGCTGCGGCTGGGGCGCGCCCGCGGGGCCGCGGTCGGCGAGCGAACGGACCACACCACCGGTCGGTGGGCCGCCGTAGGAGGGCCCGTCGGCCGTGATCGGCCCATGGTGCAGCGGCCGGCGTGCGGCGGCCCGGGGGTTCGGCCGGGGCGTCGCCGCGGGGGGCGGGGTGGGCGCGGGGATGTGTACGCCCCCGAGGTCGACGGAACCGGTGTCGTGGCCACCGATCCCCGGCGTCCCGTGACCGGCCCCGGGCAACGGCTCGGCCACCGGCCGCTGTCCGACGTACGCGTCCGGGGCCGGCGTCGGCGCCGGCGCCGGCGCCTGCGCCGACGCCTGAACGGGCTGCTGCGTCAGGGCGGGTTCCTGGACCAGGGGCCCCTGCGGCTGCGTGGGAGCCTCACCACCCGCCTGGGGGTACGCCGCATGGCCACCCTGTGCGGGCACCGACGCGTGCAGGGTGGCGGCGTCGGGGTACGGGCCGGGAGCCGGCACCGTCTGCGGGTCGCTCCAAGCGCCCTGCGGGCTCGGCATCAGCAGAAGGTCGTCGTCCTCGGGTACGTACTCGGAGGGAGCGAGGTAGGTGTAGTCATCCGCGGCGGCGATGCCCGGCTGCTCCACCGTGCCCGCGCTCTCCGGCAGTCCCTCACCCGGGATCTGGCCGGTGTCACTCATGCGTACCCCTCGCCCATCGTCAGTGCTTCTTCGCTTCTTCGGCCCTTCGTCCGGGACGCCCGACCGCACCGCGCCGACGCTCGTCGGTGACGAGCGGACGCGCCGCGCGGCTCGGGAGAGTCGCGGACATACCGCATTCTCCCGGCCGTTCGCCACCGTGGCAGCTCATTTCGCCACGGTCCGCTGTGGACTGCGCCACGTCGTGCGTCCCCCGGTCCTGCCGTACCACAAGGAGGACCAAAACAGTCCTCTTTTCCGGACATTGACGAACGAAGCGACGAACGCCCAGCCGCGGTGCAACGATCGGCCAGCCTACCTCGCACCGGGCTCCGACCTGGTCAGGGGGCGAGGTCGGAACGGACCGCCGAAAGCAGGAAGACGACCGAGCGTTCGCGCTCCGACCAGGCGGACGTGTCGAGTTCGACGGACTGGAGGAGCGAGCACCGGACGGTGTATCCGTGCCCGGTGAGTGCCGCGCCGAGCGCCTCGGCCTCGTCGCGTGTCGACGCGTGGGTCACGACGCGCTCCGGCCGCCGTTCGGTGACGGCGGTGACGACGGCGACGCCGCCTCCCCCGATCCGTACGATGTCGGGTTCCGGCAGCGGCTCCAGCACCTGTGGGGCCCGGCCCTCGACGACCTGGACCTGCACCCCGTAGGCACGGGCCGCGGCCGCCGTCCGGGCGCAGGCGGCCGGATCGCTGTCGACCGCGAGCACCGCCGCCCCGAAGCGCGCGGCCTCCACGGCCAGGGCTCCGCCCCCCGAGCCGATGTCCCACAGGAGGTCCCCGGTACGGGGGCCCAGCAGGGCCAGTTGGGCGGCCCGCAGCCCCGGGGACTCGCCCTCGCGGCTCTCGCCCCGGGCGCCCCCCGCGGCGCGCGGGTCGGCCGGGTACGCCTCGGAGGGCAGCGCCCAGCCGCGTACGCCACGGGGCCCGCCGGGGGCGTGGCCGGCGATCCAGGCGCCCGCGGCCTGCGGTTCGGAGCCGCCGCCGATGACGATCACCACGTTGGGATCGCGCCAGACGTGGTCGGCGGCCCGATCCGAGGTGACGATGCTGACCTGTTCGCGCGCGGTGCCGAGTTCCTCGCAGACGACGAAGGTGCGGTGGACTCCTTCGAGGAGCAGGGCCAGTTCGGCGGGGCCGGCGCCGGGCGAGGTGAGGACGGCGACCTTGTGGTGGGCGCGGCAGACGTTCACGGCGCGGCGCAGGGTGCGGGGGTGGGCGACGACGATCCGGGCGTCCTCCCACGGCATTCCGGCGCGGGCGAACGCGGTGGCGACGGACGACACCGCGGGCACCACCTCGACTTCCAGCCCGTACACGGGCGCGCGGAGGTTGCGCACGACTCCGAAGAAGCCGGGGTCTCCGTCGGCGAGGACGACGGCGCTGCCGCGGTGTCCGGCGATGCGGCGGGCGGCCAGGTCGATGGAGCCGAGACGGATGCGCTCGGCGTGCTCGGGGACTTCGGGGAGGGCGAGGTGGTGGGCGGCTCCGGCGACGAGCGTTGCGGCCGAGAGCGCGGCCGTGGCCGCTCCGGTCAGAGGCGAACCGTCCCAGCCGATCACGGTGACCCGATCGGCCATCTGTCGTCAGTCTCCTGGAGTTGTCGCAGGTCAAAAGTGGGCGGACCTGTATGTGAGGGGGCAGGGGGAGAGTACCCGGTCCGACCCGGTGCGGGCCCGCAGCCCCTGGGAACGGTCAGTTCCAGTCGCTGTGGGCGCCGTAGCCGCCGGCGTCGGCGAGCTGCTCGGCGACGCCTTCGAGGTCCTCGGGGAGCAGCCCCCACACGATCAGGTCGGTCCTGATGTCGGTCCAGCCCCCGTCCTCCGTGCGGGTGCGGGCTATCCGGGCGTTGCGCAGGACTCCCTCGCTGATACAGCCCAGTTTCTGGGCGACCTGCTGGGCGGCGGTGTCGCCCGCGGGGGTGCGCAGTTCCATGCGTTCGAAGCCCTGGTCGCGGAAGAGCCACTGGGCGAGCGCGAGGACGGCCTCGGTGGCGTAGCCCTCACCGCGCGCCCAGGGAGCGGTGATGTACTCGGCCTCCGTGGCCAGGGTGCGCCGGTCGGTGTGGAGCAGGCGGACCGAGCCGACGAGCCGCTGGGTGAGGAACTCGGTGACGGCGAGGACGATGCCGTCACCGTTGGTGCGCTGTGCGGGGGCGATCCGTCGCACCCAGCGTTCGGCGTCGATCCGGGTGAAGGGGTGGGGGGCGTCGGTCCAGGCGGTGACCAGCTCGTCGTTCATCATCTCGATGTACGCGGGGACGTCCACCATGTCGAACGGGCGCAGCACCAACCGGTCCGTGCTGATGGAGATGTCCGGGAAGGTGGAAGTCATGCGCAGCTCCATGCCGAAGACCGTGTAAAGGCACAGCATGGCGCATCGGGTCGGCGTCGCGCATGGGCGGGTCGGTTACGAGGGAGCCCCGCACACCCGGTGGTACGGGGTACGGCGGAGCCCCGCACACCCGGTGGTACGGGGTGCGCGGGGCTCCGTCCGGCGGCCGGTGCGGCGGCCGGGTGCGCGAAGGTCAGGAGGAGGCGCCGAAGGCCGGGACGACCGAGCCCTGGTAGGTGTCCTCGATGAACTTCTTGACCTCGTCGGAGTGCAGGAGCTTCAGGAGCTTCTCGACGCGGGGGTCCTTCTCGGCGCCCTTCTTCACGGCGATGATGTTGGCGTACGGGTTGCCGTCGGCCTTCTCCAGCGCCAGGGCGTCCTTGGCGGGCTTCAGCTTCGCCTCGATGGCGTAGTTGCCGTTGATGACGGCGGCGTCGACGTCGTTCAGGGCGCGGGGCACGGTCGCGGCCTCCAGCTCCTTGAACTCCAGCCCCTTCTTGTCGGTGATGTCGCTGAGCTTGGCGTCGGTGCCGACGCCCGCCTTCAGCTCGATCAGGCCGTTCTCGGCGAGGAGGTGGAGGGCACGGCCTTCGTTGGTGGTGTCGTTGGGCACCGCGATGGTCTGGCCGGACTTGATCGCGTCGAGGGACTTGATCTTCTTGGAGTAGAGGCCGAGAGGCTCCAGGTGGACGGTGCCGACGGAGACGAGGTGGGTGTTCTTCTTCTTGTTGAAGTCGTCGAGGTACGGCTGGTGCTGGAAGAAGTTGGCGTCGACCTGGCCGCTCTCGGTGGCGGTGTTCGGCAGGACGTAGTCGGTGAACTCCTTGATGTCCAGCTTGAGGCCCGCCTTCTCCGCCAGGTTCTTCTTGACGAAGTCCAGGATGTCGGCGTGCGGGGTCGGGGAGGCCGCGACGACGAGCGCCTTGGAGGTGTCGGCCTTGGCGCCGCCCTCGCTCTTGGACGCGGGATCGGAGTCCGTGCCGCAGGCGCTGAGGCCGAGGGCCAGGGCTGCGGTGGCGGCGGCTGCTGCGGTGATCTTGATGCTCTTACGCACGAAAAGTGCCTCTTTCTGGTGATGAGGGTGATGCGCCCGGACAAGGAGTTCGGGCTTGGGAGGAAGGGAAGTCTCGGGTGGCGGCGTATCAGGTGGTGGCGCGGCCCCGCCGGGCCAGCAGCCTCACCGCCAGGTCGCCGATCAGCTGGATCACGCTCACGATGACGACGAGCAGCACGACGGTGATGAGCATGAACTGGTTGTCGAAGCGCAGGTATCCGTAGGTCACGGCCTTGGAGCCGAGCCCTTCGCCACCGACAGCGCCGGCCATCGCGGAGTAGCCGACGAGCACGATGACCGTGGTGGTGACGGCGGAGACGAGCGAGGGCAGTGCCTGCGGCAGCAGTACCTTGCGCACGATCGTCGGGATGGATCCCCCCATGGACTGGACGGCCTCGACGAGCCCGTGGTCGACCTCCCGGACGGCGGTCTCGACGAGCCTGGCGAAGAACGGGATGGCACCGACGGAGAGCGGCACGATCATCGCGGTGGGGCCGATGAAGGTGCCGACGACCCAGGTGGTGAAGGGGATCAGGGCGATCAGCAGGATCATGAACGGCAGCGAGCGGCCGATGTTCACGATCACGCCGACGATCTTGTTCACCGCGGCGTTCCGGAGCAGTCCGCCCTTGTCGGTCAGGACGAGCAGGATGCCGAGCGGCAGTCCGACGAGGACGGTGACGACGGTGGACCAGAGCACCATGTAGAGGGTGTCGACGGTCCCCTGGGCCAGCAGCGGCTGCATGTCCGACCAGGTCACTTCGCCACCTCCTTGGTGAACGGGGCGGGGGTCTGTGCGGGGGCGTCCCCGGCGGCTCCCTCGGCGCCGTCGGTCACGGCCTCCGCCTGGAGGCCCTGCTCGCGCAGGAAGCCGATGGGGACGACGTTCTCGTCGAAGCCGCCGGGCAGTTCGATGCGCATCCGGCCGATCTGCTTGCCGCCGACGGTGTCCATCGCGGCGCCCAGGATCGAGATGTCGATGTTGTACGTGCGCGAGAGCTGGGAGATCACCGGCTGGGTGGCGGACTCGCCGTGGAAGGTGACGTCGACGACCGTGCGGCCGGGGCCGGAGGGCGTGCCGCCGACCGGGAACAGTTCGCGGGCCAGTTCGGAGCCGGGGGTGGCGAGCAGGCCGGCGACGGTGCCGGACTCGACGACGCGCCCCTTCCGCATGAGCGCGGCGGAGTCGCAGACCGTCTTGACGACGTCCATCTCGTGGGTGATGAGGAGCACGGTCAGGCCCAGCTGCTGGTTGAGGTCGCGCAGCAGTTGGAGGATGGAGCGGGTGGTCTCGGGGTCGAGCGCGGACGTGGCCTCGTCGGAGAGCAGCACCTTGGGGTCTGCCGCCAGGGCGCGGGCGATGCCGACGCGCTGCTTCTGGCCACCGGAGAGCTGGCCGGGGTACGCCTTGGCCTTGTCGGCGAGGCCGACCAGGTCGAGGAGTTCGAGGGCCTTGCGGGACCGGTCCCCGGCTCCGACGCCGAGGATCTCCAGCGGCAGTTCGACGTTGGCCTGGACCGTGCGGGAGTCCAGCAGGTTGAAGTGCTGGAAGACCATGCCGATACGGCTGCGCGCCTCGCGCAGTTCCTTTCCGGCCCGCCGGCCCCGGCCGGCGAGGGCGGTGAGGTCCCGGCCGGCCACGGTCACGGTGCCGGACGTGGGGCGTTCCAGGAGGTTGACGCAGCGGATGAGGGACGACTTTCCGGCGCCGCTCTGCCCGATGACGCCAAACACCTCGCCCTCCCGGACGTGCAGGTCGACGCCGTCCAGGGCGGTGACCTCACGGCCGCGCGACTGATAGACCTTCGTGAGGCCCGTAGTGGTGATCACAGGGTTTCCGTCACTGTCGAGTGCGCGGCGCGGTGTCCGCCGGGCACGGGGCATTCGTCTGATGGAGACTCTTCGAACGTTTCGATCGGACGTACCGAGTCGGGTCCGGCACGGTCGCGGGGCACGTGGTGGCCGGGGCGAGGCACGCGGAAGGGCTCGTTCCGCCGGGTGCGGACGGCATGGGCTCGGTTTCGCTTCGGGGCGCGAGGATCGGGCGGGGGCCCTCAGAAGGTGCGCATTCGACACATACGACGAGCACCGGGCGTCATGTTCGCCTCGGTCGCAGGGGTGCGGTTGCTCGTCGTGGTCATGCCCCCCAGTAAAACAGACGCCGCGTTCCGCCCCAGCCGAGTGTCCGGATGACGGACAGCCGTGGACAGGGTTGGCGGCCCAGTTCCGCACCGGCCACTCTTCCCTACTTCAGGGCTGTGACCTGCATAAACGTGATCAAGCAGCCGCTCTTTCCGCCGACGGTCACGGATCCGTCGCGGTCGCGCGCTGTGGCCAAGGCCACGGTGTGGGAGAGGATTCCGCTTCGGCCGGGCGTCCGGCGCGGCGAAGCGGGCGGCGGCGTCCCGGTCCGATCGGCGCCGGACGGGGGTGCACGCGGAGCTCCTTCTCCCCCGTAATACCCTCGCCTCATGCTTGACGCCCTGACGGTCGCGGTCGCCGTGACCGCGCTCGCCCTCGCAGCCTGGTGCGGACTGGCCGCGTACCGGGACCAGCCGACCAAGGACTGGCACTTCATCGGGATGGCCGTGGTCCTGCTGCTGGCCCTTGCCCAGCTGGTGGTCGGCATCGTGCGGCTGGCCCGCGGCGAACGGCCGGAGCAGGGCACGGCGATCTTCATCGCCTACCTGGCGGGGGCCTTCCTCGCCGTGCCGGCGGCCGGATTCCTGTCGCTCAGCGAGCGGACCCGGTGGGGTTCGCTGACGGTGTCGGCGGGGGCGGTCGTGCTGGCCGTCCTCGAAGTACGCCTCTACGACATCTGGGGGAACTGACCGTGGCCGACACCGAGCGCACCCCCGTCGCCGGCCGAACCCCCGCGGCGGACACCGGCGAGAAGCGGCCCTTCGACCTCGGCACCGGCCCCGGCCGGGTACTGCTCTGGTTCTACGGGGTCTTCACCGTCGCGGCGGCGTCCCGCTCGATCGTGCAGGTCATCGTGGACTTCGACAAGGCACCGCTCGCCTACGCGCTGTCGGCCCTCGCCGCCGTGGTGTACGGATTCATCACGTACTCGCTGGCGCGCGGCGGCGAGAGGGCGCGCAGGTCGGCGATGGTGTGCTGCGCCGCCGAGCTGCTGGGCGTGCTGGTCGTGGGGACGTGGACGGTGGTGGCGCCCTCGGAGTTCCCGGACGCGACCGTCTGGTCCGACTTCGGCATGGGCTACCTGTTCATTCCCGTGATCCTGCCCATCACCGGGATGATCTGGCTGCGTCGCGCAAGGAACGCGTGAGCGCGGTGCGCGCCGGGTGCAACCGGTGCGCACCACCTCACCCCCCCGCGTCCCTGTCGCGTACGCCCCCGAGGTGGGCACGAGCGGACCCGGCGAGGTCTTCAGGGGTCCTCTAGGCGCTGGCCACGTACGCGGGCGCGGTCGCGTCCTTCTCCAGCAGGACCATCCGGACGCCGTCCCGTCCGGTCTCGTCGCCCACGGTGGCGTATCCCGCCCGCTGGTACAGCCGGAGGTTGTTCTCGCTGCGGTGCCCGGCGCACAGCCGGAAGCGGGTGGCCGAACGCTCGTCGACGAGTGCCGACTCCGCCGCGCGCAGCAGCCGGGCACCGAGGCCGTGCCCCTGGAGCCGGGGGTGGACGCAGAGCCTGCCGATCTGCCCGGTGCCGTCCTGGTCGGTGAAGCCGCGCACCGAACCGACGACCTCCTCCCCCAGCCGCGCCACGAACACCAGCTGTGTGGAGATCTCGTCGCGCACGGAGTCGAGCGTCTGGACGAGCGGATCGATCCGGTAGTTGCCGTACAGCTCCGCCTCGCCCTGGAAGCAGAGGTACTGAAGTTTCAAGACCTCTTCGGCGTCCCGCGCCGTCGCCGCCGAGATGATCACACTCATGCCCATGTGTGCATGCCTCCGCCCACCTGATCCTCCGGTTGTCTCACGCTCCCTTTCCCGGGGGCGAGGAACGACAACCTCCGCCGCGAGCATTCTGCGCAGACATCCAAGGCATCGGGAACGGATCGGCCCCAAACTCCCCTGTGACATACCCAACTTCCCTGCGATTTCCCGGTAGGTCGGGTCGCCCGGGGCGAGCATCGCCGCCAGCAACCGGGAGCAGCGGCCGGGCAGCCGGCCGACCGCGGCGCGCAGCGCCCGGCGTTCGTCGGCACCGAGGACGGTCCGTTCGGGGCCGTCGGACGGATCCGCGGAGATCTCGTCGCGGTAGGGGAGTTCGCGCCGGGCGGCACGCCGGGCCCTGCGGGCCTCCGCCCGTACGGTGTCGCGCACCCAGCGGCCGGCGTCGGCCGGTGGCCGGTTCCGGGCGAGCCGCTCCAGCAGCCGCAGCCAGACGGCCTGTTCGAGGTCGGCTGATTCGATGACGGCCCCGGTCGCGGCGGCGGCCGCCTCCGCCGCGGCTTCGGCGCTCACCAGCGGACGGAGGGCGTGGACGACGGTCGCGGGGGTGGGACGGGAAGGGGTCATGCCCGGTCAACTCCCCGGCGCCGGGACCGGTCGCCCGGCTCGGCGGTCACCACCCGACCGGGGGCATGACCCGGCCGGGTGGTGACGAGGTCCGCGTACGGCCTCCCTCACCTCGCGGTGAAGTCGGCCGCGGCGAGGAGGGCGGTGTCCGGGTTGTCGGAGAAGATCCCGTCGATGCCCGTCTCGAAGTACGCCCGGAACGCTCCGAACGCGTCGCCGTACGCGTCGGGGTCCGTGCCGCGCCGGAAGTCGGCGGGAAGGAAGGAGTTCTCGTTGCGCATGGTGTACGGATGCAGGACCAGGTTCCGGGCGTGCGCGTCCCGGACCAGGGCGGTCGGCTCGGCGAGCCGCCCCGAGGCGTCCTTGGGGATGATCAGGTCCAGGGTGGGGCCGATGCCCTGCGCGTAGGAGGCGATCCACTTCAGCCCCTCGGGCTTCACCAGGTCGGCGACGGTGCGCGGGTCGCCCGAGTCCACGAAGTCCCAGGGGCGCTCGGAGGGACCCGAGAGCAGGACGATGCCCGGGGTGTCCACCAGCCGGGAGAGGCGCTGGATGCTGCCCGGTTCGAAGGACTGGAGGATGAGGGGCGAGTTCCGGCGGTGGCGGCCGTGGCGGCGCAGCAGCTCGGCGAGGGGTTCTTCGAGGCCGAGGCCCAGCCCGCGGAAGTAGGTGGGGTGCTTGGTCTCGACGTACAGCCAGACCGGCTCGCCGCGCCTGCGCCCCTCACGGTCGGCCCAGCGCAGGACCTCCTCGAAGGTGGGGACCTCCCAGCGGCCGTCGTAGAGCGTGTTCTTCTGGCGGGTACCGGGGATGCGCTCCTTGGCGCGCAGCGTCTTCAGCTCGGCCAGGGTGAAGTCCTCGGTGAACCAGCCGGTGAGGGGGACTCCGTCGACCTTCTTGGTGGTCCTGCGGTGCGCGAACTCGGGGTGCTCGGCGACATCGGTGGTGGCGGTGATGTCGTTCTCGTGGCGGCAGACGAGATGGCCGTCCCTGGTCGGCACCAGGTCCTGCTCGATGACGTGCGCGCCCATGTCGAGCGCGAGCTGGTAGGAGCCCAGGGTGTGCTCGGGGCGGTAGCCGCTGGCGCCGCGGTGCCCGATGACGGTGGGCACCGGCAGGTCGAGGCGGAAGCCGTGTCCGGTGCCCGGCCGGCCCGCCCGTTCGGCGGCTTGGTGATCGGCCGCCCCGGCCGGGCCGCCGGCCAGTCCGAGGGCGGCGGTGCCGAGCACGGCGGCCCCCGCCCCCAGCATCGTTCTGCGGCCGGGTCCCGTCTGCGCGCGCTCTGTCATGGATGCTCCTCGCGTGTGATGTCTCGCACCTGTCGGGCGCGGCCCGAGCGTAGGCAGTCGTACCGTCGAAGGAGCGGCACCTGGGCCGACTTGGCGCGAACACGCGTCAACACCCGGTATCCGCTGGATGAGCCCGACGTGCGGCCGACGGGGACCCGCGAGTATCGTCCTCACCTGCGTGGACCGCCTCGATCCCGCGCCCCGGCCGGCCCGGCCACTACACCGGAGGAACCGTTGTCCCGACTCGCACTCTTCAAGGCAGTGCTCGGACCGTTTTTGCGCCTGATGTTCCGCCCCCAGGTGGAGGGTGCGGAGAACATTCCCGGGGACGGTCCGGTGATTCTCGCGGGCAACCACCTGACTTTCATCGACTCGATGGTCATGCCGATCTGCTGCGACCGGCCGGTGTTCTACATCGGCAAGGACGAGTACGTGAAGGGCAAGGGGCTCAAGGGCCGGGCGATGGCCTGGTTCTTCACGGGGTGCGGCATGATCCCGGTGGACCGGGACGGCGGCCGGGGCGGCGTCGCGGCGCTGATGACGGGGCGTCGGATCCTGGAGGAGGGCAAGGCGTTCGCCATCTACCCGGAGGGCACCCGCTCCCCCGACGGCCGCCTCTACCGGGGCCGCACGGGCATCGCGCGGCTGACGCTGATGACGGGCGCGCCCGTGGTGCCGTTCGCGGTGATCGGTACGGACAAGCTGCAGCCCACCGGCGGCGGCATGCCGCGTCCCGGGAAGGTGACGGTCCGATTCGGTGAGCCGATGGAGTTCTCCCGCTACGAGGGCATGGACCGGGACCGCTATGTGCTGCGGGCGGTCACGGACTCCGTGATGGCCGAGGTGATGCGGCTGTCCGGTCAGGAGTACGTCGATGTGTACGCGACGAAGGCCAAAGCCGCATGAGCTGACGCGCGGCATGCGGAAGGGGGACGTACCCGGCGTGGGTACGTCCCCCTTCCGCGTGCCGGGGCTCGGTCACTCGGGTACGACGCCCTCCGCCAGCTTCTGACCGCGCAGCAGGAACCAGGCCGCGACGGCCGTCACCAGCAGGACCGTCGCGCCGGCACCTGCCGCGAGCCGCAGTCCCTCGACGAACGCGTCCTGCGCCGCGGAGACGAGCGCCTCGGCCTGCGGCGCCGGCAGGCCGTGGGCCGCTTCGACGGCCCCGCCCAGTGAGTCATGGGCGGCGGAGGCAGTCGCGGCCGGGACGCCCTGCGGGGTGGCGAAGTCCTGGTAGACGCCGGTGACGACGGAGCCCAGCAGGGCGATGCCGAGGGCCGCGCCGAGTTCGTACGCCGTCTCGGAGACCGCGCCCGCCGCGCCCGCCTGCTCCTTCGGGACGCTGGAGAGAATCACGTCGGAGGTGACGGTGAACGCGAGGCCGGCGCCGACACCGACGACCAGCAGCACGGCGCCGAGCATCGGATATCCGGTCTCCTTGTGGATCAGGGTGACCGCGGCGAGTGACAGCCCGATCGCCGCGAGACCGCCGGAGACCACCGACCGCACCGAGTAGTGGCGGGCCGCCCGGCCGGCGAGCAGACCCGCGACGACGGCCCCGACGGTCGCGGGCAGCTCGGCCAGTCCCGCCTCCAGCGGCCGCCGGTCCTGCACCAGTTGCAGGAACTGGGAGAGGAAGAAGACCAGTCCGGACAGGCCGAGGATGGTCAGGAGGTCCGCGAGGACCGCGCCGGAGAATCCGCGGTGGTGGAAGAGCCGCATGTCCAGCAGGGGCGCGGGAAGCGTGAGCTGTCTGCGCACGAACCAGCCGAGCGCGGCCAGGCCGGCGAGACCCGCGGCGACGGACCCCGCGCCGACCCCGTGCGCGGCGATCTCCTTGACGGCGTACACGACGCCGATCATGCCGGTGAACGACAGGGCCACACTTCCCAGGTCCCACGGCCCGGGTGCCGGGTTGCTCGACTCCGGGATCATCCTGGCGCCGACCACGACCAGGACGGCCATGACGGGCAGGTTGATCAGGAAGACCGAGCCCCACCAGAAGTGCTCCAGGAGGAACCCGCCGACGACGGGGCCGACGGCCGCGCCCGCCGAGGCCATGGCTCCCCAGATGCCGATGGCCAGGCTGCGCTCGCGCGGGTCGTGGAAGAGGTTGCGGATCAGGGCGAGCGTGGACGGCATCAGGGTGGCGCCCGCGACGCCGAGCAGCGCCCTGGCCACGATCATCATCTCGGGGCTGCTCGCGTACGCGTTGAGCACGGAGACCGCGCCGAACGCGGCCGCACCGCACAGCAGCAGCTTCTTGCGGCCGATGCGGTCCCCGAGGCTTCCCATGGAGACCAGCAGTCCGGCGATGACGAAGGAGTAGACGTCGCCGATCCACAGCAACTGGGTGCCGGACGGCTTGAGGTCCTCGGTGAGGAACGGGGTGGCGAGAGCGAGGACGGTGGCGTCCACGGCCACGAGCAGCACCGCGAGGACGAGGACGGCCAGGGCGATCCACCGCCCCGGTCGGCGCAGCTCCCGGTGGGCTTCCACGTGCTGGTCGAGTGCGCTCATCGCTCCACGCTCCGGCGTGCGCCACCGAGCAGCAACTCGCTGATCATGTAGGAGAAGTCCTGCCCGGCGATGCGTCCCGCCTGAACGGCCCATGCCCCGGAGGAGACGAGTCCATAGAGGGTCTCGGTCAGCCAGGCGGGGGTGAGGTCGATCCGGAACTCGCCGCGTTCCTGGCCGCGCCGGAAGAAGGCCGCGACCCGGGCGTCGAGCCGGTCCCAGCCCTCGTTCACCTCGTCGCCCTCGAAGAGTTGGTTCTCCGTGACGAGGAAGGACAGCAGCCCGGCGCTCGGCTCCACGGCCGCGACGAGCCGCCGCAGCGCCTCCTCGGAGCTGCCCTCGTCGAGCTCGGCGGCGTCCAGGGCCGCCTCGAATTCCTGGATGCCCAGGTCCTCCAACGCCTTGACCAGGGCGTCCCGTCCCGCGAAGTGACGGTGCAGGGTGGCGCGCCCGATGCCCGCGGCCCGGGCGACCTCGTCCATGGTGGCGGTCGACTTCCGGGTCAGCAGGGCGGCGGCGCTGCGCAGCACCTGTTCACGATTCACACTCATGAGACAAAGGTAACCCAGATGAGACAAGAACGTCTCACTGGCGCTTTCGCGCTCCGCGCGGCGGAGGCGGGACCATAGCAGCATGAAGCCGCTGCTGCTGATCGACATCGACGGTCCGCTCAATCCGTACGCGGCACTGGTGCGCCCCGAGCTCCCGGACGGCTACGCGATGCATCTGACCCGGCCGCCGGGCTGGGACCACGGGCCGCCGCTGCCCGTCCTGCTCAACCCGGAGCACGGCCGGGCGCTGATCGGCCTCAGCGGGCGCTACGACCTGGTCTGGGCAACGACCTGGATGGACGAGGCCAACCGGTGGATCGGACCGCGTCTCGGCCTGCCCGCGCTGCCGTACATCGACTGGCTGTCGACGCGGGCCGGCGCCTGGCTGTCGTCGGGGCCGGACGACGCTCCGGCGGACACGTACTGGAAGACGCCGTGCATCGTGGAGTACGCCGCCGGACGGCCGTTCGCGTGGATCGACGACGAGATCGCCGAACGGGACCGGGACTGGATCCGGGGGCAGAGGTCGGCGGCGCTGCTGCTGTGGGTCGATCCGGGGACCGGGCTGCTGCCGGACCATTTCGAGACGCTCGCCGCGTGGGCGGACGGGCTCCGGGGCGGCGCCCGCTGAGCCGCCCGCGGTTCACGGGGGCGCCGCGGGGCACGGCAGCGTCTCGGGCACCCCCGCACCGGGGAACCCTTCGTCCAGGAACTCCTCGCGGCGGGAACGGCGGGAGCGCAGCATGTCCAGACACACCCGCCCGACGACCGTCGTCAGCCAGCCGTCCAGGTTCTCGATCGCCGCGCCGTCAAAACGGCTGAGCCGGATCCAGGTCTCCTGGACGGCGTCCTCCGCCTCGCTCGTCGAACCGAGCATCCGGTGGGCCACGGCCCTCAGCCGTGCCCGGTTTCCCTCGAAGCGCTCCGCCAGGAAGTCGTTCGTCTCCACAGTCGCCATTCCTCCGTCGTGATCCGTCACCGTGATGACGCACGGCCAGCCGTCGATGTGACAGCAGAAGACGGACGGCTTCGCGCAGACGGTGCTCCACGGACGGGTCGCCACGGACGGCTGCCCGGACGCGGGCCGACGCGCGAAGAACGGCGCGGGCGGACGGCGGGCGCGCAGGGGTGTCCGGCCGTCCGGGCACCCGGGACGCCCCCAGCGTGCCGGCCCCGGCCGTGTCGCCGCCTCTCACCCCTGCCGCTCTGCCGTGCCCCGGCTCAGCTCCACGGCAGCGCGGCCCGGTACCGCCAGTACGCCTCCGGTTCCTCGACGAGCGCGCCGAGCCAGGAGCGCCGCTCCTCGTCCAGGTCGACGACCGGAGCGTGCAGGTTCCCGGCCAGCTGAGCGACGGTCGCCGCGCCCGAGAGCACCACGCCGGCCCACGGCCGGTGCAGGACGAACGCCAGCGCGACCGCATCGGCCCCCACGCCGGCGTCGGCGGCGATCTCCCGGAACACCGCCGGGGCCTCCGCTCCGGCGAGCCGCCCGTTCGCCATGGCCTCCTTGACGATGACGGTGAGCCCGGCGGCATGCGCCTCGGCGAGCGCCGCCCCGGCCGAGGTCTCCAGGGCGTTGTAGGTGGCCTGGACGGTCCGGAAGAGCGGCTCGCCGTCGACCCTGACCGCGAGTGCGGCCCGGATGGCGTCGGCCTGGGCCGGGCCGCTGGTGGACACGCCGATGTCGACCCCTTCCGCGGCGAGGGCCGCGAGCCGGGCGTGCAGTTCCGGATCGGTGAGGGCCGGGCTGTCCGGGGTGACCGAGTGGATCTGGTAGAGGTCGAGCCGGTCACCGAGCAGGGCACCGGTCTCGGCGCGCTGGCGCAGGAACGTGGCGAGGCCGTGGTCCTTCACCTCGTGCGCCTCGGCCTCGACCCGCCAGTCGGCGGTATAGGTGTAGCCCCACTTGCTGCCGACGACCACGTCGTCCGCCTCCGGATGCGCCTTCAGCCAGTCGGCGAGGAGCTCCTCCGAACGGCCGTAGGAGCGGGCCACGTCGACGTACCGGACACCCTGCGCATAGGCGGCGTCCAGGAGTTCGTGGGTGCGCTCGCGCAGCGCCTCCACGCCGCGGTCGCCGGGCAGGTCGCGGTCGCGGTGGAGGTTGATGTAGCCGGGTCTGCCGACCGCCGCCAGGCCGAGCCCGATGTGGGCGGTCGGGGTCGTGGTCGTTGCCAGCCGGGCGAAGGGCATCGTGGGCTCCTCGTCGTTCGGGTGCGCTTCCCGTCAACGTAACCCGGCACGGCACGGCCGGAACCGGAAGGCGGGGAGCGTGTGCGTGTGCTCCCCGCCCGGTCCCGGCGGCGCCGTCAGCCCTTCTTCTTCGCGGCGGCCCACTCCCGCTGGACGGCGAGATCGGCCTTCACCTCGGCGAGCTGGACCGCCACCGCCGCCGGGGCGGTGCCGCCCCGTCCGCTGCGGGACGCGAGCGCGCCGGGCACGTTCAGGACCGTGCGGACCTCGGGCGTCAGATGCTCGGAGATCTTGGCGAACTGCTCGTCGGTCAGCTGGTCGAGCTCGATGCCCTGCCGCTCGCACTCCTTGACGCACGCGCCCGCGACCTCGTGCGCGACGCGGAACGGCACACCCTGCTTGACGAGCCACTCGGCGACATCGGTGGCGAGCGAGAACCCGGCCGGCGCCAGCTCCTCCATGCGCTCGCGGTTGACGGTCAGGGTGGCCATCATCCCGGTGAAGGCGGGCAGCAGGACCTCCAGCTGGTCGCAGGAGTCGAAGACCGGCTCCTTGTCCTCCTGGAGGTCGCGGTTGTACGCCAGCGGGAGGGCCTTCAGCGTGGCCAGCAGACCCGTCAGGTTGCCGATGAGACGGCCCGACTTGCCGCGCGCCAGCTCGGCGATGTCCGGGTTCTTCTTCTGCGGCATGATCGAGGAGCCGGTGGAGAAGGCGTCGTGCAGGGTGACGAAGGAGAACTCCTTCGTGTTCCAGATGATGACCTCCTCCGCGATCCGGGAGAGGTTCACCCCGATCATCGCGGTGATGAACGCGAACTCGGCGACGAAGTCGCGGGAGGCCGTGCCGTCGATCGAGTTGCCGGCGGAGCCGTGCTCGAAGCCCAGCTCGGCGGCGACCGCCTCCGGGTCCAGCCCGAGCGAGGAACCGGCCAGGGCGCCGGAGCCGTACGGCGAGACGGCCGTCCGCTCGTCCCACTGGCGCAGCCGCTCCGCGTCCCGCGACAGGGCCTGGGCGTGCGCCAGCACATGGTGCGCGAAGAGCACCGGCTGGGCGTGCTGGAGGTGCGTACGGCCGGGCATCGCGACATCGGGGTGGGCCTCGGCGAGGCCGACCAGCGCGCCGTGGAGGTCGGCGATCAGACCGCCGATGATCCGGGCGTGGTCGCGCAGGTACATCCGGAAGAGGGTGGCGATCTGGTCGTTCCGGGAGCGCCCGGCGCGCAGCTTGCCGCCGAGGTCCGGGCCGAGACGCTCCAGCAGGCCGCGCTCCAGCGCGGTGTGCACGTCCTCGTCGGCGACGGTGCCGGTGAACGATCCGTCCGCCACGTCGGCCTCGAGCCGGTCGAGCCCGGCGATCATGCGGTCCAGCTCGTCGTCGGTGAGCAGACGCGCCTTGTTCAGCACGCGTGCGTGGGCGCGGGAGCCCGCGATGTCGTACGGCGCGAGCCGCCAGTCGAAGTGGACGGAGGCGGACAGCTTGGCCAGGGCCTCGGCGGGACCGTCGGCGAAGCGGGCGCCCCAGAGGCGTACGTCGCCGTTGCTGTTGCCGTTGCTCACTGCGTGCTCCTCGGAAGGACAAGGGGTGGATGTGCGACCGCCTCCCCGCACGAGGGTCCGGGGAGGCGGTGACGTAACGGGAGAGGGTCAGGACAGGTCACGCTTGGCGGCGATCTTCGACGAGAGGCCGAAGAGCTCGATGAAGCCCTGCGCCTTGGACTGGTCGAAGGTGTCGCCGGTGTCGTAGGTGGCGAGGTTGAAGTCGTACAGCGACTGCTCGGACCTCCGGCCGGTGACGACGGCGCGGCCCGCGTGCATGGTCATCCGGATGTCGCCGGTGACGTGCTGGTTGGCCTCCTCGATGAAGCCGTCCAGGGCGCGCTTGAGCGGCGAGAACCACAGGCCGTCGTAGACCAGCTCGCCCCAGCGCTGCTCGACCTGCCGCTTGTAACGGGCCAGCTCACGCTCGACGGTGACGTTCTCCAGTTCCTGGTGGGCGGTGATCAGCGCGATCGCGCCCGGCGCCTCGTACACCTCGCGGGACTTGATGCCGACGAGCCGGTCCTCGACCATGTCGATCCGGCCGATGCCCTGGGCGCCGGCCCGCTCGTTGAGCTGCTGGATGGCCTGGAGGACGGTGACGGGCTTGCCGTCGATGGCCACCGGGACGCCCCCCTCGAAGGAGATGACGACCTCGTCGGCCTCGCGCGGGGTGGCCGGGTCCTGGGTGTACTCGTAGATGTCCTCGATCGGCGCGTTCCAGATGTCCTCCAGGAAACCCGTCTCGACGGCGCGCCCGAAGACGTTCTGGTCGATGGAGTACGGGGACTTCTTGGTGGTCGCGATCGGGAGGTTCTTCTCCTCGCAGAAGGCGATGGCCTTGTCCCGGGTCATCGCGTAGTCACGGACCGGGGCGATGCACTTCAGGTCGGGGCCGAGCGCGGCAATACCTGCCTCGAAGCGGACCTGGTCGTTGCCCTTGCCCGTGCAGCCGTGGGCGACGATGCCGGCGTCGTGCTTCTTGGCGGCGGCGACGAGGTGCTTGACGATGGCGGGCCGGGACAGGGCCGAGACCAGCGGATAGCGGTCCATGTAAAGGGCGTTGGCCTTGATCGCCGGCAGGCAGTAGCCCTCGGCGAACTCGTCCTTCGCGTCCGCGACCTCGGCCTCGACGGCACCGCAGGCGAGCGCGCGCTTGCGGATGACGTCCAGGTCCTCGCCGCCCTGACCGACGTCCACGGCGACGGCGATGACCTCGGCGCCCGTCTCCTCGGCGATCCAGCCGATGGCGACAGAGGTGTCCAGGCCGCCCGAGTAGGCGAGTACGACGCGCTCGGTCACGGGTTTCTCCTTACGGTGCAATCACTGATGGGTATAACTATGCAGTCCTCTGTATGGTTTGTCAAAGGTGCAGGTGGGCGGCGCGTCGCGGGCCCTCCGGCTCCGTTCTCCCGTCGCGGTGGACCGGTCCGCCGCGCCGTGCCCCGCGTACGCCGGGACGCGCCCCCGTCCGGGCGGGCCGTTCCGCCCGGTAAACGGGCCGTTCCGCCCGGCACAACGGCCTGCCCGGACGGGGCCGCCGCGACGACAATGCCGCCATGGGAAAAACCTACGAACGAATCGACGGGCGGCTCAGGACCTTCATCGAGGAACAGCGCATCTTCTTCACGGCGACCGCGCCCCTGGACGGCGAGGGCACGGTCAACCTCTCCCCCAAGGGCGTCAGCGGCTCCTTCGCCGTCATCGACGAACTGACCGTCGCCTACCTTGACTTCGCCGGCAGCAACGCCGAGACCATCGCCCACCTCCGCGAGAACGGCCGCATCACCCTGATGTGGTGCGCCTTCCAGGGGCCGCCGAACATCGTGCGCGTGCACGGCCACGGCGAGCCGGTCTTCCGCGACGACCCTCGGTTCCCGTCGCTGCTCGGGCACTTCCGCGCGGTGGATCCCGACCCGCACGGGCTGCGCGCCGTCATCGTGGTGCGGGCGGAACTGATCCGGGACAGCTGCGGGTTCGCCGTCCCCTTCATGTCGTACGACGCGGACCGGCCACTGCACGCCCAGCGCTTCGCCCGCGAGGACGACGCTTCGCTGAGCACGTACTTCGAGCAGAAGGAGCACATCGCTGCGAGCATCGACGGGTTGCCGGGCCTGCCGCTCCCGCTGCCGGCGATGCCGGGAGCGGAACGGGACTGAGCCGTCCTCAACGGGTCCGGTGCGGGCGGGACGCCGGGATCCTGCTCCACGTGGACGGGCGCGGCGCGACCGTCGGCGGTGTCCGCGTACGGGCGGCGTCCCGGTAGCGGCGGCGGGGCCGGTTCGGGCCCCGCCGCGATCAGCGCCACCGACGGCACACACGCACGGCCGCCGGTCCGTCCCGGCTCCCGACGGGGACGCCCCGACGGGAATCGGCTCGCCCGGAGACGTCCGGGCGAGCCGATTCCCGGAGGCGCTGGGAGGCACCGGGGCGGGGCGCCGGTCAGCGCTCCTTCTGGGCCAGCCTCAGCAGATGGGCGGCGAGCGACTGGCCACCCGCCGGGTCACGGCTGATCAGCAGCAGTGTGTCGTCGCCCGCGATGGTGCCGAGGATGTCGTGCAGTTCGGCCTGGTCGATGGCCGAGGCGAGGAACTGGGCGGCGCCCGGAGGGGTGCGCAGCACCACGAGGTTGGCCGACGCCTCCGCCGAGATGAGCAGTTCGGCGGAGAGGCGGCGCATCCGCTCCTCCTTCGCGGACTCGCCCAGCGGCGCCTGCGGGGTGCGGTAGCCGCCCTCGCTCGGCACCGCGTAGATCAGCTCGCCGCCGGTGTTGCGGATCTTCACCGCGCCCAGTTCGTCCAGATCGCGGGAGAGCGTCGCCTGCGTGACGCTCAGCCCGTCGTCGGCGAGCAGCCTGGCCAGCTGGCTCTGCGAGCGCACCGGCTGCCGGTTCAGGATGTCCACGATCCGGCGGTGGCGTGCGGTGCGGGTCTGCGGCACGGAGGGCCCGCTGTACTCGGTCTCCTGCGCCTCGGTCATCGTCGTCGCCTCATTCTCCGGATCGTCCGTCCCCGTGCACCGCGTCGAGGGCGCCGGGAAGTGCCCGGAGGAACGCGTCCACCTCGGCGTCACCGATGATCAGCGGCGGCATCAGCCGCAGGACGTCGGGGGCGGGTGCGTTCACCAGGATTCCGGCTCCCTGAGCCGCCTGTCGCACCTGGGGCGCGAGGGGCTCGGTGAGCACGATACCCAGCAGCAGGCCGGAGCCGCGGACGTGGGAGACCAGGGGGTGCCCGAGGCCCTCCACTCCGTCCCGGATCCTCTCGCCGAGCCGCTTCACCCGGTCCAGGGCGCCGTCGGCCGACAGGGTGTCCAGGACGGCCAGTCCGGCGGCGCAGGCGATCGGGTTGCCGCCGAAGGTCGTGCCGTGGTGGCCCGGCTTCAGCAGCTGCGCCGCGGGGCCGAAGGCGACGGTGGCGCCGAGCGGCAGCCCGCCGCCGAGCCCCTTGGCGAGGGTGACGACATCGGGCTCGACGCCCTGGTGGGCCTGGTGCTCGAACCAGTGGCCGCAGCGGCCGACGCCGGTCTGCACCTCGTCGAGGGCGAGCAGGGTGCCGGTGGCCCGGGTGATCTCCCGGGCGGCCTCCAGGTAGCCCTGCGGCGGCACGATCACGCCGTTCTCGCCCTGGATCGGCTCGATGACCACCATCGCGGTGTCGGTGGTGACGGCGGCGCGCAGGGCCTCGGCGTCCCCGTACGGGACGTGGGTGACGTCACCGGGCAGCGGTTCGAACGGGGCGCACTTCCCCGGCTGGCCGGTGAGCGCCAGCGCGCCCATGGTCCGGCCGTGGAAGCCGCCGACGGTGGCGACCACATGGGTCCGCCCGGTCAGCCGACCGATCTTGAAGGCGGCCTCGTTGGCCTCGGCGCCGGAGTTGGCGAAGAAGACCCTGCCGTCGCGGCCGAAGAGCTGGAGCAGCCGTTCGGCGAGGGCGACGGGCGGCGGCGCGATGTAGAGGTTGGACACGTGGCCGAGGGAGGCGACCTGTGCGGACACGGCCTCGACGACGGCGGGGTGGGCGTGGCCCAGCGCGTTGACGGCGATGCCGCCGACGAAGTCGAGGTACTCGGTGCCGTCGGCGTCCCACAGCCGGGCCCCCTCGCCGCGGACGAGGGAGAGCCCGGGGGTGCCGTAGTTGTCCATGAGCGCGTGCTGCCAGCGCTGCGCGTACTCCTGGTTGCTCATGACTCCCCCTGGGTGTCGGATTCCTCGTCGGGCACGACCATCGTGCCGATTCCCTCGTCGGTGAAGATCTCCAGCAGGATCGAGTGCTGGACCCGGCCGTCGATGACCCGGGCGGTCTCGACGCCGTTGCGCACGGCGTGCAGGCAGCCCTGCATCTTGGGCACCATGCCGCTGGACAGCTCGGGGAGCAGCTTCTCCAGCTCGGTCGCGGTGAGGCGGCTGATCACGTCGTCGCTGTTCGGCCAGTCCTCGTACAGGCCCTCGACATCGGTGAGGACCATCAGCGTCTCGGCGCCCAGTGCGGCGGCGAGCGCGGCGGCGGCGGTGTCGGCGTTGACGTTGTACACGTGGTGGTCGTCGGCGGAGCGGGCGATGGAGGAGATGACGGGGATGCGGCCGTTGTCCAGCAGCGCCTGGATCGCTCCGGTGTCGATGGTCGTGATCTCGCCGACCCGGCCGATGTCGACGGGCTCCCCGTCGATGACCGGGCAGTGCTGGACGGCGGTGATCGTGTGGGCGTCCTCCCCGGTCAGGCCGACGGCGAGCGGGCCGTGCCGGTTGAGCAGGCCGACGAGCTCGCGCTGGACCTGTCCGGCCAGCACCATCCGTACGACGTCCATCGCCTCGGGCGTGGTGACGCGCAGCCCGGCCTTGAACTCACTGGTCAGGCCCTGCTTGTCGAGCTGGGCGCTGATCTGGGGGCCGCCGCCGTGCACCACGACGGGCTTGAGGCCGGCCTGCCGCAGGAAGACGACGTCCTGGGCGAAGGCCGCCTTCAGTTCCTCGTCGACCATGGCGTTGCCGCCGAACTTGATGACGACGGTCTTGCCGTGGTGCCGGGTCAGCCAGGGCAGCGCCTCGATGAGGGTCCGGACCTTCGGGAGTGCGGTGTGCTTCCGCGCCGTGGTCATGAGCTGTACGCGCTGTTCTCGTGGACGTAGTCCGCGGTGAGGTCGTTGGCCCAGATGACCGCGGACTCGGTGCCGGCGGCCAGGTCGGCGGTGATCGCGACCTCCCGGTAGCGCATGTCGACCAGGTCGCGGTCGTCGCCGACGCTGCCGTTCCTGCAGACCCAGACGCCGTTGATGGCGACGTTCAGCTGGTCGGGATCGAAGGCCGCCTTCGTCGTGCCGATCGCGGAGAGGACCCGGCCCCAGTTGGGGTCCTCGCCGTGGATGGCGCACTTGAGGAGGTTGTTGCGGGCGATGGAGCGGCCCACCTCGACGGCGTCGTCCTCGGTCGCGGCGTTGACCACTTCGATCCGGATGTCCTTCGAGGCGCCCTCGGCGTCGCCGATGAGCTGCCGGGCGAGGTCGGCGCAGACGTCGTGCACGGCCTTGGCGAACTCCCCCTCGTCCGGGGTGATCCCGCTCGCGCCGGAGGCCAGCAGCAGCACGGTGTCGTTGGTGGACATGCAGCCGTCGGAGTCGACCCGATCGAAGGTGGTGCGGGTGGCGGCGCGCAGCGCGGAGTCGAGCCCGGGGGCGTCCACGTCGGCGTCGGTGGTGAGGACGACCAGCATGGTGGCGAGGCCGGGGGCGAGCATGCCCGCGCCCTTGGCCATGCCGCCGACGGTCCAGCCCTCGCCGCCGGCGACGGCGGTCTTGTGGACGGTGTCGGTGGTCTTGATCGCGATGGCGGCCTTCTCGCCGCCGTGCTCGCTGAGGGCGGCGGCGGCCTTCTCGATGCCGGGCAGCAGCTTGTCCATCGGCAGCAGGGTGCCGATCAGACCGGTCGAGGCGACCGCGATCTCGCCGGCGCTGTGGCCGGGCAGGACCTCGGCGGCCTTCTCGGCAGTGGCGTGCGTGTCCAGGAAGCCCTGGGGGCCCGTGCAGGCGTTGGCGCCGCCGGAGTTGAGGACGACGGCGCCGACCTCGCCCCCCTTGAGCACCTGCTGGGACCAGAGGACGGGGGCGGCCTTGACGCGGTTGGAGGTGAAGACGCCCGCGGCGGCGCGGCGCGGGCCGTGGTTGACCACGAGGGCCAGGTCCGGGTTTCCGCTTTCCTTGATTCCCGCGGCGATGCCCGCCGCGGAGAACCCTTGTGCTGCCGTGACGCTCACGGTGCGACTCCGATCGTGGAGAGACCTGTGTCCTCGGGAAGCCCGAGGGCGATGTTCATGCTCTGGAGGGCACCGCCCGCGGTGCCCTTGGTGAGGTTGTCGATGGCGGCGACGACGACGATCCGGTGCGCCACCGCGTCGTGGGCGACCTGGACCTGTACGGCGTTGGAGCCGAGGACGGAAGCGGTGGCGGGCCACTGCCCCTCGGGCAGCAGGTCGACGAACGGCTCGTCGGCGAACGCCTTCCCGTACGCGTCCCGCACGGCCTCGGCACTCACTCCCGGCTTCGCCTTGGCGCTGCACGTGGCGAGGATGCCGCGGGGCATCGGGGCCAGGGTCGGGGTGAAGGAGACGGTGACCGCTTCACCGGCCGCCACGCTGAGGTTCTGGATCATCTCGGGGGTGTGCCGGTGGACCCCGCCGACGCCGTAGGGGGACATGCCGCCCATCACCTCGGAGCCGAGCAGATGCGGTTTGGCGGCCTTGCCCGCCCCGGAGGTGCCGGATGCGGCGACGATCACGGCCTCGGGCTCGGCCAGCTGGGCCGCGTACGCCGGGAAAAGCGCCAGCGAGACTGCGGTCGGATAGCAGCCGGGCACCGCGACGCGCTTGGCTCCGGCCAGTGCCGCGCGCCCGCCGGGCAGTTCGGGCAGACCGTACGGCCACGTCCCGGCGTGCGGCGAGCCGTAGAACCGCTCCCAGTCCCCGGCGTCGGAGAGCCGGAAGTCGGCGCCCATGTCGACGACGAGCACCCCGTCGCCGAGCTGTTCGGCGACGGCGGCGGACTGGCCGTGCGGCAGGGCGAGGAAGACGACGTCGTGTCCGGCCAGCACCTCGGGCGTGGTCGGTTCCAGCACCCGGTCCGCGAGCGGCCGCAGGTGCGGCTGCAGCGCCCCGAGCCGCTGACCGGCGTTGGAGTGGGCGGTGAGGGCCCCGATCTCGACCTCGGGGTGGACCAGCAGAAGGCGGAGCAGCTCCCCGCCGGCGTATCCGCTCGCCCCTGCCACCGCTGCACGTACCACCATCGGAACCTCCTCATCGATGGCATGACTATACGCAACCATGCACTTTTATGCAATGACGCGCCACCGTGCGGCCTTTCGGCCGTCGGATTCCCCGGCCCCGTTCACCGCGCCCTGTCGCCGCTGTGAGCGGATGGGGTACTGATGGGTGATGCTCACCATGGGGATCGTGATCGCCGCAGTGCTCGTGGTCGTCGGCGCCGGTGTGGTCCTCATGATCCGGGAGGAACGGCGCCTGCGACAGGACGATGAGCGGTGGCGCAGATCGCATAGAGCGGCGGCCACGATGTACGGCTGGCGAATCGTCGCCGACGAGTGGATACCGGCACAGCCGGACACGGTGCGTCGCAGCATGCGTGACCCAGGCGGCTCGAAGACCTGGCTGCTGGCCCGCCGGCGCATCGACGGCGTCGACGTATGGGTGGTCTGTCGGGAAGGGATGGGGCTGGGGGCCGAGGTCCTCCACGCGATCGTCGTGCACCTGCGGCCCATGCGCCGCGCCAAGGAGCTGCCCGCGGTGCGGGTGGTCCCCCGCAACCCCGCCATCGGCCTGGCGCTGCGGGGGCGCGACCTGTTCGATCGCCGCTACCGGATCGTCTCCGGCGAAAAGACCCGCGCCCGCGCACTGGTGACCGAAGAGGTCCGTAGGCAGACCCTTGAGCTGGATCTGGAGGGCTGGCAGCTGGAGGACCGGATCCTGAACGTACGGTTCGCCGGGGTGCGTGACCCGGGCGCCCTCGAGGGCCGCCTGAGCCGGCTGATACGCCTGGCGAAACAGGTTGCGGGACCGCCGCCCCCGGCCGGGTGAGGGATGGATCGTGTCCGCGGTTGCGCGAAGCCGATGGCCGAGGCGGGTGCGGGCCGCAGCGGTTCGAACGGGATTCGGCGGTGCCTCGCTCGCGCGAGTGGCCGGTCGGGGGAGTCACGCCGCTGTGCCCGCGGAGATAGCCGCTCTGCCCGCGGAGATACCGGCGGGCGCAGTCTGGGTGACGTGTGCGAGCGGCACCCGGCGCGGCTGCCGTCGGTGGTCTCCGCAACGGACGACCGAGCGGCTGCGGGAGGCTTCGACGACTCGAGGCTGCTGCGGCGTCGAGGGCTGAGAACAGGCCGGCGACAGCCGTGGACCGGCCGCGCGGTGGGCGCCGTCACCGGGAGGCACCGTCGCGGCTCCTCCCGGCGACGGGCGTCATCCGACGGAGACGGCGACCGGATCCCGTACGTCGTCCAGAAGTTCCCGCACCAGCGCGCCGACCTGCGACGTCTCAAGGAGGAACCCGTCGTGGCCGTATGGCGAGCCGATCACGCGGAGCCGGTCGGCCGAAGGAATGCCCGCGGCGAGCTCCTCCTGCTGGCCGAGCGGGTAGAGGCGGTCGGAGTCGACCCCCGCCACCAGGGTCCGCGCCGTCACCCGGGCGAGGGCGGCGCGCGTACCGCCGCGCCCCCTGCCTATGTCATGGGCGTTCATCGCCTCGGCCAGCACCACGTAGCTCGCGGCGTCGAAGCGCCGGACCAGCTTGGCGGCGTGGTGGTCGAGATACGACTCGACCTGGTACCGGCCGCCGAGCCAGGGGTCCTCCCCGTCCTGGGCGCGATTGCCGAAGCGGGAATCGAGCTCCTCGGCGCAGCGGTAGGTGATGTGCGCGAGGCGGCGGGCGATGCCGAGGCCGGCGTGCGGCCCCCTGCCCGGTCCGGCGTCGTGGTAGTCGCCGCCCCGCCAGTGGGGGTCGGCGCGGATCGCGTGGAGCTGGGCGGTGGCCCAGGCGATCTGCTCCGCGCTCGCCACCCCCGTGGAGGCGAGCAGCAGCAGCGACGCGACGCGTTCCGGGTGGGACACGGCCCACTCCACCGCCCGCATCCCGCCCATGGAGCCGCCGAGCACCAGTGCCCAGCGCTCGATGCCCAGGGCATCGGCGAGCCCGGCCTCGGCCACCACCTGGTCGCGCTGGGTCAGCCGGGGGAAGGACCCGCCCCAGCGGCGCCCGTCGGGGCGTGGGGAGGCCGGGCCCGTGCTTCCCTGGCAGCCGCCCAGGACGTTCGGTGCCACGACGAACCAGCGATCGGTGTCGAGCGCCCGGCCCGGCCCGATCAGCGCGTCCCACCAGCCGGGGGTGGGGTGGCCGGGCCCGGCCGGACCGGCGACGTGGCTGTCACCGGTGAGCGCGTGCAGGACGAGGACCGCGTTGGATCGGTCGGGCGCGAGCCGACCCCAGGTCTCGTACGCCAGCCGCACGTCCGGCAGCAGGCCGCCCGACTCCAGCGGCAGGGGGTCCGCACGGTGGTACCACTCCCGGCGCCCCGGTGGGTCCCCCTCCTGCCACGCACCGGTGGCGGGAGGGGGGATCTCCCTCGGGGGCGTCCCGTCGGAGGTATTCAGGACGCCTCCTTCGCGGCGCGGAAGCCGGCCTCCAGGTCCGCCTTGAGGTCGTCCAGGTTCTCGATGCCGACCGACAGGCGCACCAGGCCCGGAGAGGTGCCGGTGGCGGCCAGCTGCTCCTCGTCGAGCTGGCTGTGGGTGGTGGAGGCGGGGTGGATGATGAGGCTGCGCACGTCGCCGATGTTGGCGAGGTGGCTGAAGAGCTCGACCGCGTCCACGAAGCGCTTGCCCGCCTCGACGCCGCCGCGCAGCTCGAAGGAGAACACGGCCCCGGCACCGCGCGGGAGGTAGCGGCGCCCGGCCTCGTACCAGCGGTTGGAGGGCAGTCCGGCGTAGTGGACGGCCGCGACCTCGTCGCGCTGCTCCAGCCATTCCGCCAGCGCCTGGGCGTTGGACGAGTGGCGCTCCATACGCAGGCTCAGCGTCTCCACGCCCTGCAGGAGCAGGAAGGCGGAGTGCGGCGCGATGGCCGGTCCGAGGTCGCGCAGCAGCTGGACCCGCAGCTTGATGGCGTACGCGCCGGGCCCGAGGGCGGGCCAGTAGCGCAGGCCGTTGTAGCTGGGGTCGGGCTCGCTGAAGTCGGGGAAGCGCTCCGGGTGTGCGCCGAAGTCGAAGGTTCCGGCGTCGACGACGACACCGCCGATGGTGGTGCCGTGGCCGCCGATGAACTTGGTCGCGGAGTGCACGACGACGTCGGCGCCGTGCTCGATGGGGCGCAGGAGGTAGGGGGTGGGGATGGTGTTGTCGACGATCAGCGGCAGCCCCGCCTCGTGGGCGACATCGGCGAGGGCGCGGATGTCGAGGACGTTGCCGCGCGGGTTGCCGAGGGTCTCCGCGAACAGGGCCTTGGTGGTGGGCCGGATGGCGTCCCGCCAGGCGTCGAGGTCGTCGGGGTCCTCGACGAAGGACACCTCGACGCCGAACTTCCGCAGGGTGTGCCGGAAGAGGTTGTACGTGCCTCCGTAGAGGGCGGCGCTTGAGACGATGTGGTCGCCGGCGCCCGCCAGGTTCAGGATGGCGAGGGTCTCGGCGGCCTGCCCGGAGGAGAGCGCCACGGCGGCGACGCCGCCCTCCAGGGCGGCGATCCGCTGCTCGAAGACGTCCTGGGTGGGGTTGTGGATGCGGGTGTAGATGTTCCCGGGCTCGGCGAGCGAGAAGAGGTCGGCCGCGTGCTGGGTGTCGCGGAAGACGAACGAGCTCGTCTGGTAGATCGGGACCGCCCGCGCGCCGGTGGTCGGGTCGGGGACGGCACCGGCGTGCAGCTGCTTGGTCTCGAACGACCAGGCGGGGGTGGCGGATCCGGTGGGCTCGTCCCCGGCGGTGACGGAGTCGGTCGGCTGGCTCATGCTTCTCCTCGGTACACATGCGATGCCCGGAGGGGGGCAGGGTGGTGCCGGTGTGAGCGGCGGGGTGCAGAAATGCAGACGTACGGGGCTCCGGGGCGGAGCGTGTACGCGGGGGGCGCTGCTACGGCGCGGAATGGGCCACCAGACACCGCGTCAGCGGACGGTGGGACAACTCATGGTCGTGACACGCGCGTAGTCCACATGGCGGCGGGTCACGAGCACGATCATGGGCCCAGGTAATCACAGACCGGCAGAGGGCACCACCGCCTTCCGCAGTGCGGACAAACAGGGTGGCCGCCTGTCCGCAGTGCGGACAGACGGCGCCCGGATGGCGGACACCGGGGCGCGGGGAGCGGACCCCGCGGCGGCGCGTAACCGCTCCCGCCCGACGAGTCCGGCCCCGCCGATGTCAGGATGGTCCCCATGACGAGCAAGGTTTACTTCGACATCACCATCAATGACGAGCCCGCCGGGCGGATCACTTTCAAGCTGTTCGACGACGTCGTCCCCAAGACCGCGGAGAACTTCCGCGCGCTGGCGACCGGCGAGAAGGGCTTTGGCTACAAGGGGTCGTCCTTCCACCGGATCATCCCCGAGTTCATGCTCCAGGGCGGCGACTTCACCGCCGGCAACGGCACGGGCGGCAAGAGCATCTACGGGGCGAAGTTCCCGGACGAGAACTTCAATCTGGTGCACTCCAAGCCGGGCCTGCTGTCCATGGCCAACAGCGGCCCCAATTCCAACGGCTCCCAGTTCTTCATCACGACCATCGTGACGTCGTGGCTGGACGGCAAGCACGTGGTGTTCGGCGAGGTCGACAACGAGGAGAGCATGAACCTCGTCAAGAAGATCGAGGCCCTCGGCTCGCAGAGCGGCCGCCCGCAGGCGAAGATCACCATCGCGGACTGCGGCACCCTCTGACCCGTACGCGCCCGTGCCCGCCATCCCCTGGACGGCTCGGCGCACGACCCTTTGCGTGACCTCTGAACGAGCGCGGCGCCCCCCCGCCCCCCGCGGGCGGCGCGCGCCCGCGGTTTCACCCCCCCCCCGGGGGAAAACAACGGTTTCACCACCCCGCCACTCAAACAAATGGTTTGACAAAGGTTACCCCCCAACCCAACACCCAA
>NZ_JBIUBU010000011.1:134643-266268 GCF_044548345.1 Streptomyces sp. NPDC052042
GGGGCAGGGCGCCACCCTGCCCCCGGGCCGCCCCCGGCCCCGCACCCCCGGGGCGGGGGCGGCCCCCCCCCCGGGCCGGCCCCCCCCCCGGGGGGCCCCCCCCCCGCCCCCGGGGGGGGCGCCGCGCTCCGTCGTTTCCAGCACCCCCGGGTGTCAACTCACGGTTGACACCTCCTCGACTGTCAACCTATGGTTGACACATGGTGAACCCCGTACGCATGACCCATCCCGTGCGCCTCGACGACCTGATCGAGGCCATCAAGCAGTCCCACACCAACGCCCTCGACCAGCTCGCCGACGCGGTCATCGCCGCGGACCACCTCGGCGAAGTGGCCGACCACCTGATCGGCCACTTCGTGGACCAGGCCCGGCGGTCGGGCGCTTCCTGGACCGAGATCGGCAAGAGCATGGGCGTGACCCGGCAGGCGGCCCAGAAGCGGTTCGTCGCCAAGGACCCCGGCGAGCCGTCGGACCTCGACCCCAACCAAGGCTTCGGCCGCTTCACGACCCGGGCCAAGAACGTCGTCATGGCCGCGCAGAACGAGGCCCGGGCGGCGGGCAACGACCAGGTGCGCACCGAGCACCTGGTCCTGGGGCTGCTCAGCGAGCCGGAGGGGCTGGGCGTCGCGTTCCTCAAGGCCCAGGGCATCACTCTGGAGACGGTCCGCCGGGCCGCGACCGAGGCCCTGCCCGCCGCCGCGGACGCGGTGCCCGACCTGATCCCGTACGACCCCGGGGCCCGCAAGGCGCTGGAACTGACGTTCCGTGAGGCTCTGCGCATGGGCCACAACTACGTCGGCACCGAACACGTCCTGCTGGCCCTGCTGGAGCAGGAGGACGGCACGGGCGTGCTGTCGGGTCTCGGTATCGACAAGTCGACCGCCGACGCGGCCGTCGCCGAGGCCCTCGCGTTCTTCGCCGATTCCCTGGACAAGGACAAGGAGGCGGACCAGGGCAAGAGGGCTGACGAGGACGCGGGGGCCTGACCCGAGCAGCCCCCGGTCGGATACGCCCGACGCCCGGCCGGGCCCGTCCGGCCGGGGCGTCGTACGCGTACGGGCGTCGCACGCGTACGGGCGCCGTACGGGGACGGCCCGGGCTGCGCGCGGCGTGCGGGGGTCGCGCACGTCCCGGGGTGGCGCGCACCGACCTCGCGCGCACAGGCACCGTGCGCGTACGACCGCCGTGCGCGTGCGGGGTGTCGGCGCGGCCGGGAGCACCGCCCCGCACCGCGGGATCACGCGCCCCGCGCAGCCGCTCCCCCGCCGGACGCCTCCGATCGGCTCGGCGGCCTTCCCAGGGTCTCCTCGCAGGCGGTGCGCAGCCGGCGGATCCCCTCGACGATCTCGGTCGCACCGGCGACCGCGGCGAAGCTCAACCGGATCTGCGGGGACGGGGGTTCGGCACAGAAGTACGGGCGGCCGGGCGCCACGGCCACTCCCGCGCGCAGCGCCGCCGCGACCACCGCGGCCTCGTCCGTGCCCGTCTCCGTCCCCGGCAGGCGCAGCCACAGGCTGCCGCCGCCCGCGGGGACGTGCGGGAGCGCGAGGGCGGGCAGATCGAGCCGCAGGGCCGCCGCCATGGCGTTGCGGCGGATCCTCAGCTCCGCCGACACGGACCGCAGATGATGACCCCAGGCCGGGGAACCGACCAGTTCCAGCGCGGCCTCCTGGAGCGGCCTGGGCACGAAGAAGCTGTCGACGACCTGGATGGCCCGGAGCCTGCCGAGCACCGGTCCGCGGGCGACCAGCGCGCCCACCCGCAGGCTCGGCGAGGTGATCTTGGTGAGCGAACGGACGTGGACGACCACACCGTCGGGGTCGTCGGCGGCGAGCGGCGGCGGCAGCGGACCGGCATCGTCGTGCACCAGGTACCGGGCGAAGTCGTCCTCGACGATGAAGGCCCCCGCCGCGCGGGCCAACCGCACGACCTCGCCGCGCCGTTCGGGGGCGAGGACCGCGCCCGTGGGGTTCTGGAAGAGCGGCTGGCAGACGAGGACCCGGGCGCCGGTGGCCCGGAACGCGGCGGCGAGCAGATCCGGCCGAACGCCGTCGGCGTCCACCGGTACCGGCACGGGGCGCAGTCCGGCCGCCCGGGCGGCCGCCAGCATGCCCGGATAGGTGGGCGATTCGACCAGCACCGGGGCTCCGGGCGGGGCGAGCGCCCGCAGCGCGACGGCCAGCGCGCTCTGGCCGCCTGCGGTGATCAGCACGTCGGCGGCCGTGAGCGCGGGCCCGGTCTCCCGCGCGAACCAGCCGCGCAGTTCGGGCAGCCCGTCGGTGGGCGGGCGCCCCCAGGCACCGGGCCGGCGGCCGGCCCGGGCGAGGGCCGCGGCGAGCGCCCGCTCCGGCTGGAGCGAGGAGTGGAGGTAGCCGCCGTTGAGCTCGATGACCCCGGGCGGGGGTGCGGCGAGCGTGACCAGGACGCCGGAGGCATCGACGGTGCGCGGCAGCACTTCGGGGCCGCCGTCCCCGCTCAGGGAGACCTCCTGCCAGGAGGTGTCGCCGGGTGGGGGCGTCGCGTCCGCCCGCGGTCGCGCCCGGAAGGCGCCGGAGCCGGGCCGGGTGACGACGAGGCCTTCCGCGGCGAGCCGGGCGATCGCCCGGGAAACGGTCACGGGGCTGACGCGGAAGCGTTCGACGAGAGCCCTGCTTGACGGCAGCTTTCCACCAGGTGAGTAGCGGTTGAGCTCACTCCGGAGAAGATTTACCAGCTCATCGACGCTGCTACGCTCTTGCATGAGAGTCAAAGATAGCGCTACGCAGATGGAGACGATAGCGGTTGACGCTGCTACCGATGCGGCGAACCGCGGCGGCGCCGTTCTTGCCGGACTCGGCGTCGTCGCCTTCTCACTGACCTTCCCGTCCACCGTCTGGGGTCTGGAGAGCTTCGGTCCCTGGTCCCTGGTGGCCCTGCGCAGCGTGCTCGCCGCGCTGATCGCGGGTGGATTCCTGCTGGCCGGGCGCGTTCCGCCGCCGGATCGCGCGCACCGGCCCGGGCTGGTCGTCGTGGCCGCAGGTGTGGTGGTCGGCTTCCCGATGCTCACCACGCTCGCCCTGCAGACCTCGACGACCTCGCACGCCGCCGTGGTGGTGGGGCTGCTCCCGCTGACGACCGCAGTGTTCTCCTCGCTCCGCACCGGAGCCCGGCCGCCCCGCGCCTTCTGGCTGGCGGCGCTCGCCGGGGCGGGCGTGGTGATCGCGTTCACCGTCGGGCAGAGCGGCGGTGCGCTGTCCGCGGGCGATCTGTACCTGTTCGGCGCACTGCTGGTCTGTGCCGCCGGTTACACCGAGGGAGGCAGGCTGGCCACGGTCATGCCGGGCTGGCAGGTGGTCGGCTGGGCACTCGTCCTCTCGCTGCCGCTCGCGGTGGCCGGGGCAGCGGTCGCGCTCCCCCTGGAGCCGGTGCGGCTGACCGCGCACGGGGTGATCGGACTGGTCTGGGTGGCGGCCGGGTCCACCTTCCTCGGCCTGTACGTCTGGTACCGGGGCATGGCGGAGATCGGGGTCCCGCGCGCCAGCCAGCTCCAGCTCGCACAGCCGTTGCTGACTCTGAGCTGGTCGGTCTTCTTGCTCGGCGAGGAGGTGTCGGCGGCTGCGCCGGTGGCGGCGGTCGCGGTGCTCGTCTGCATCGCGGTCACCCAGCGGGCGGGCCGCCCCCGGCGCCCGGGACGCGGGCCCCGCACCCGGCCCCGCGCTGCGAGGCGCACCCCGCGCCCGTAACGCGTACCACGCTCCCGGCTCCCGGCTCCCGGCTCCCGGCTCCCGGCTCCCGGCTCCCGGCTCCCGGCTCCCGGCTCCCGGCTCCCGGCTCCCGGCCGCGAACTCTCTCCACCGGGCGAAGTCACGTTTCGGTCATAGACTTGTCGACAAGGATCGCCACCCGTGAGGAGGTCACTGCCGATGGAGGCACGCGCGGGCGACCGGCTGCTCACGCACGGCAGAACCGTGGGGCAGCACGACAAGGTCGCAGAGATCATCGAAGTGCTCGGGGCCGGGGGTACTCCCCCGTACCGCGTCCGGTCCGAGGACGGACACGAGCACGTGATTTCACCTGGTCCCGACAGCGTCGTACAGCACATCGCCGACCGGAAGCGGACACCGGAGACCCCGTAGCGGCCTCCGGCGGCGCTCGTCGTTCCCGGGCCCCGGGCGGACGGCCGATCCCACCGGCCGTCCGCCCCTGACCGCAGTGCCCGCTCCGCCGCTCTCTCAGCGGGGCGGGCGCACCCGGTTGCGGTAGTGGTCGGCCACCACCCGGGCCAGCGCGCCGATCCGGTCCTGCGCCGCGTCCTTGCCGGAGAAGTAGACATGGCCGCGCACCTGGTCCTGGCCCGCGGAGAAGTCGAGGTGGCGGGAGAGTTCGGCCGGGTCCTGCCAGGCGTCCGGCTGGGCGGGGTCGCCGGCCTTGTACAGCGCCTCGCCGATGTACAGGTCGACGCCCGTGCCCCGAACGACCTCGTTCCACCAGGGCACCAGTTCGGCGTAGTCGGCGGCGGCAAAGCCGAGGTGCCAGTAGACCTGGGGGCAGATGTAGTCGACCCAGCCCTTCTTGACCCAGCCGCGGGTGTCGGCGTACAGGTCGTCGTAGGTCTGCACGCCCGCCCTCGTGTCGGAGCCGAGGGGGTCCGTCGCGGCGTTGCGCCACACCCCGAACGGACTGATGCCGAACCGGACGTTCTTCTTGATCTTCTTGATCCGCTCCGCGGTCTCGCGCACGAGGCGGTCGGTGTTGTCGCGCCGCCAGGCGGCCCGGTCGGGGAACCCGGCCCCGTACTTCGCGTACGCGGCAGCGTCGTCGAACTCCTGCCCGGCGACCGGGTACGGGTAGAAGTAGTCGTCCCAGTGCACGGCGTCGATGTCGTAGCGCCGCACCGCGTCCAGCATCGCGTCCTGGACGAAGCGGCGGACCTCCGGGATGCCCGGGTTGTAGTAGAGCTTCCCGCCGTACGGCAGGACCCATTCGGGGTGCCGCCTGGCGGGGTGGGCGGCGGCCAGCCGGGAGGGGTCGGTGTGGTTGGCGACCCGGTACGGGTTGAACCAGGCATGCAGTTCCAGGCCGCGGTCGTGGGCCTCGCGCACCGCGGTGCCCAGCGGATCCCAGCCGGGGTCCTTGCCCTGGACACCGGTGAGGTACTGGGCCCACGGCTCGTACGGCGAGGGCCACAGGGCGTCGGCGCTCGGCCGGACCTGGAAGATCACGGCGTTCAGCCGCCGGTCCACGGCCTCGTCCAGGTGGTCGGTCAGCTCCGACTGCTGTGCGGCGGCCGTCAGACCAGGCTTCGACGGCCAGTCGAGGTTGGCGACGGTGGCCACCCACATCCCGCGCAATGCGCGCCGCGCGGGATGGCGTCCGCCCCGGCGCGGCGGCGCGTCCGCCCGCGCTGTTGCGAAGGCCCCCCGGGAAGGGGCCGCGACGGCGTCGCCCACCAGGACTGCCGAGCCCGCGACCCCGGCGACCACTCCGGCCGCCCCCGTCACGAAGCCTCTTCTGGCCATCTTCCGCATGTCGTCACACCTGCCGTCTCTGTGTCGTCCTCTGTGTCGTCGTCGACACGGTCTTCGTCGGCGCCCGTCGCCTCCGCTTCCGGGCGTACCGCAGAGCATGCCCGCCCCGGCCCGCGATGACCCGTAGGCCGCGGAGTAACGTCGTGGGGTCGGGGCGGGCACCGGAATCACACGGGAACCTGCGACTCGGAGATCAGGGAAAGGCACGAGGTGACGGACTCTATGGCCGATATTTCACGCGTCGGAGTGGTGGGCTGTGGCCAGATGGGCGCGGGCATCGCGGAGGTGTGCGCCCGCAGCGGTCTTGAGGTCAAGGTGGCCGAGACCACCGGCGAGGCGCTGGAGATCGGCCGCACCAGGCTCCACAACTCCCTTTCGAAGGCCGCCGACCGCGGCAAGATCACACCGGAGGAACGGGACGAGACACTCGCCCGGCTGACCTTCACGACCGACCTCGGGGAGTTCGCCGACCGCGATCTCGTCATCGAGGCCGTCGTGGAGAACGAAGGGGTCAAGACCGAGATCTTCCAGGTGCTCGACCAGGTGGTGACCCGGCGGGACGCCATCCTCGCCTCGAACACCTCCTCCATCCCGCTGGTGAAGCTGGCCGTGGCGACCTCCCGCCCGGACCAGGTCATCGGCATCCACTTCTTCAACCCGGCCCCGGTGCAGCAGCTCGTCGAGCTGATCCCCGCCCTGACGACCTCCGACGACACGGTGCGGCGCGCGGAGGCCCTGGCCCGGGACGTTCTCGGCAAGCACCCGATCCACGCCCAGGACCGGTCCGGCTTCGTCGTCAACGCGCTGCTGATCCCGTACCTCCTGTCCGCGATCAGGATGTTCGAGTCGGGGATCGCCAGCCGTGAGGACATCGACAACGGCATGGAGCTCGGCTGCGCCCACCCCATGGGCCCGCTCAAGCTCTCCGACCTGATCGGCCTGGACACCGTGGCGTCGGTCGCCGATTCGATGTACGCGGAGTTCAAGGAGCCGCTGTACGCCGCTCCCCCGCTGCTCCAGCGCATGGTGGACGCCGGCCGGCTCGGCCGCAAGACCGGTTCGGGCTTCTACGTGTACTCCTGATCCCCACCGCTCCTGTTCGGGGCCGGCCCGGGCGATCCCCGGCCGGCCCCGTCCGTGTTCCCGCGAGGCCCCCGCCTCTGCGGGGCCTCGCGGAGGGCGGGGTGCCGAGCCGCTCCGCGGACGGTGCGCACAGGCGGCTCCACCACGCCGAAGGGGCGTGCCCGGCGACCGGGCACGCCCCTTCATGTCTCGCCGCGCGATGCGCGGTGCGCCGTTACGCGCCCCTCAGCACCGCGCCCGTCCGTTCGGCGGCCAGTGCCACCGCGGCGTCACGGGCGGCCGTGGCCTCGTCGACGGTCAGCGTGCGGTCCGCGGCACGGAAGCGCAGCGCGTACGCCAGGGACTTGCGGCCCGCGCCGATCTGATCGCCGATGAAGATGTCGAACAGCCGCAGCGATTCGAGGAGTTCACCCGCGCCCTCGCGGAGCGCCCGCTCCACGTCGGCGGCGGGCACGTTCTCCGCGACGATCAGCGCGACGTCCTGGGTCGCGACCGGGAAGGAGGAGATCCGGGGTGCCTGGACGGGGCCGTCGGCGGCCCGCTCCAGGACGTCCAGTTCGACCTCCATGGCGCAGGTGCGCTCCGGGAGGTGGAGTGCCTTGACCACACGCGGGTGCAGTTCACCGGCATGCCCGAACAGGGTCTCCTCGCCGTTCACCGTGACGTACAGCGCGGCGCAGCGGCCCGGGTGCCACGGCTCGTGCTGGTCGCCGCGGACGGTCACCTCGACCCCCGCCTCGCCGGCGACGACACGGGCGGCCTCGATGGCGTCCGCCCAGTCGGCCGGACGGCCCGCGCCCCACCATCCGGCCTGCTCGCGGGCGCCCGCGAGGACGACCGCGGCACGGCGGGGCTGGTGCGGGAGCACGGCGTCGAGCGCGGCGATCTCCTCGTCGGTGGGGCGGCGGTCGACGGGCAGCCGGACGGCCTTCGCCGCGTCGGCGGCGGGCCGGAAGACGAGCCCGGTCTCGAAGAGCGCCAGGTCGTGGCTGCCCCGGCCGTCGTTGCGCCGCAGTGCGCCGAGCAGCCCCGGCAGCAGCGTGGTGCGCAGCGAGGGCTCCTCGTCGGAGAGCGGGTTGACGAGGTCGACGGTACGGCGGCGGGCGTCGTCGGCGTCGAGCCCCAACTGGTCGAACGCGGCGGAACCGACGAAGGGGTAGTTGAGCGCCTCGACGTACCCGGTTCCGGCGAGCGCCCGGCCGATCCGGCGGTGCAGCCGCTGACGGTCGGTCAGGCCGCGGCCGGACGGCGGCGTCGGGAGCGTGGACGGGAGGTTCTCGTAACCCTCCAGCCGGATGACCTCCTCGGCGAGGTCGTTCGGCTCCCTGAGGTCGGGGCGCCAGGACGGCACGGTCACGACCAGCTCGTCCTGCCCGTAGACGTCGCAGCCGACCTCCTGGAGGCGGCGCACGACGGTCTCGCGTCCGTAGTCGACGCCGGCCACCCGGTCGGGGTGGGACGCGGGCAGCGTGACGGTGCGGGGCGCGGACGGGGCGCGGACCTCGGTGACCCCGGCCTCGGCGGTGCCGCCCGCGAGCAGCACCAGCAGGTCGACGGTGCGCTGCGCGGCGGCGGCCGCGGCCTGCGGGTCGGTGCCGCGCTCGAAGCGCTTGGACGCTTCGGAGGACAGCTTGTGGCGGCGTGCGGTACGGGCGATCGAGATGGCGTCGAAGTGCGCCGCCTCGATGACGACCTCGGTGGTGCCGTGGGCACCCTCCTGGGCGTCCGCGATCTCGGTGTTGGCGCCGCCCATGACGCCCGCGAGGCCGATCGGGCCGCGGTCGTCGGTGATGACCAGGTCCTCGGCGTCCAGGACGCGGACCGTGCCGTCGAGGGTGGTGAGCTTCTCGCCCTGCTGGGCGCGGCGCACCCCGATCGGCCCGTCGAGACGGGTGCGGTCGTAGGCGTGCAGGGGCTGGCCGAGCTCCAGCATCACGTAGTTGGTGATGTCGACGGCGAGCGAGATCGGACGCATCCCGGCCTTCTGCAGCCGGCGCTGCATCCAGATCGGGGAGCGCGCCTCGGGCTGGAGGCCGACGACGGTGCGCGCGGTGAACCGGTCGCAGCCGATCGGGTCGGCGACCTTGACCGGGTGGCCGAACGCGTTGGGCGCGGGCACGTCGAGGAGCGCCGGGTCGCGCAGCGGCAGCCCGTAGGCGATGGCGGTCTCGCGGGCGACGCCTCGCATGGACAGGCAGTAGCCGCGGTCGGGCGTGACGGCGATGTCCAGGACCTCGTCGACGAGCTGGAGCAGCTCGATGGCGTCGGTGCCCACCTCGTGCTCCGGCGGAAGCACGATGATGCCGTGCGTGCCGTCGTTGCCCATGCCGAGCTCGTCGGCGGAGCAGATCATGCCGTGCGAGGTCCGGCCGTACGTCTTGCGCGCGGAGATCGCGAAGTCGCCGGGCAGGACGGCACCCGGGAGGACCACGACGACCTTGTCGCCCACGGAGAAGTTGCGGGCTCCGCAGACGATCTCCTGCGGCTCGCCCGTGCCGTTGGCGTCGCCGACGTCGACGGTGCAGAAGCGGATGGGCTTCTTGAAGCCCTCCAGTTCCTCGATGGTCAGGACCTGTCCGACGACCAAGGGGCCCTTGAGGCCGGCGCCGATCTGCTCGACGGTCTCGACCTCCAGCCCGACGTCGACGAGCTTGGCCTGTACGTCACGGCCGGTCTCCGTCGCCGGCAGGTCGACGTACTCCCGCAGCCAGGAAAGCGGGACACGCATCAGATCTCCATCCCGAACGGCCGGGTGAAACGGACGTCACCCTCGACCATGTCTCGCATGTCTTCGACGTTGTGGCGGAACATCAGCATCCGTTCGATGCCGAACCCGAAGGCGAATCCGCTGTACTTCTGGGGGTCGACGCCGCAGGCGATGAGCACCCTGGGATTGACCATGCCGCAGCCGCCGAGCTCGATCCAGCCCTCGCTGCCACAGGTGCGGCAGGGGCGGTCCGGGTTGCCGACGGACGTGCCGCGGCAGACGTAGCAGACCATGTCCATCTCGGCGGACGGCTCGGTGAACGGGAAGAAGTTCGGCCGCAGCCGGGTCTTCATGTCCGGGCCGAAGAGCGCCTGGACCATGTGGTCGAGGGTGCCCTTGAGGTCGGCCATGGTGAGGCCCTCGTCGACGGCCAGCAGCTCGATCTGGTGGAAGACCGGGGTGTGCGTCGCGTCGAGCTCGTCGGTGCGGTAGACGCGGCCGGGGCAGACGACGTAGACGGGGGGCTCGCGGTCGAGCAGGGTGCGGGCCTGGACCGGCGAGGTGTGCGTGCGCAGCACGACCCCGGACTCGTCGGTGTCGGTGCGGTCGGCGCCGCGGACGAAGAAGGTGTCCTGCATCTGCCGGGCCGGGTGGTCGGGCACGAAGTTCAGCGCGTCGAAGTTGAACCACTCGGCCTCGGCCTCGGGGCCTTCCGCCACCTCGTAGCCCATGGCCACGAAGACGTCCGCGACGCGCTCCATGAGGGTCGTCAGCGGGTGGCGGGCGCCGGCCGGGACGCGGTCGTGGGGCAGCGTGACGTCCACCGCCTCCTCGATCAGCACACGGGCGTCCCGCTCGGCCTCCAGCTCCGCCTGACGCGCGGCGAGGGCCTTGTTCACGGCGCCTCGGGCCTGGCCCACGCGCTTGCCGGCCTCGGCCTTGGCGTGCGGCGGCAGGGCGCCGATCTCCCGGTTGGCGAGCGCCAGCGGCGAGGTGCCGCCGGTGTGCGCGGTCTTCGCCCGGGCGAGCGCGTCGAGGTCACCGGCGGCGGCGAAGGCGGCGAACGCCTCGTCCCGCATGCGCTCGATCACTTCCGGTTTCAGTGCCTCGACCTCGACTGGGTCGTACGACTTGTTCGGTGCCGACATCTCTTCCCGTGCTTCCGATTGGCTGGTACTGCTCTGAACCGGGAACGCCCCGGACCCCGACGGCCCCGCCCGACGGCTGGAGGACGCAAAGGTGCCAAAGGACGAGTCTAAAGGGCGACGGGCGTGCCGAGGGTCCGCGGGAGGCGCGGACGGCCTCCACCGGGCCCCGCCGCCGGTCCGTCCGGCCGCCGCTACGCGAGGTGCGCGGGGGTGTTCACGGGCAGGACGAACCGGAATTCGGCGCCGCCGCCGAGACCGCGGCCGACCGTGATCGTTCCGCCGTGCGCCTTGACGATGCCCTTGACGATGTAGAGGCCCAGGCCCGTGCCGCCCCGCTTGCTGCCCCGCCAGAAGCGGGTGAAGACGCGGGCCATCGACTCCTCGGGGATACCGGGCCCCTCGTCGCTCACGGTCACCGCCGCTCCCTTCTCGTCATCCTTCGCCGGTGCGGGTGCGACTTCGATGGTGACGGTTCCCTCGCCGTGGCGCACGGCGTTTTCCAGGAGGTTGCCGAGGACCTGGTCGACCTTGTCCGGGTCGGCCCAGACCGCGGGCAGCGGCTGGCAGGTGCGGACGAGGAAGCGGTCCGGGTTCTGCCCCTTCGCGGTGAGGGCCTGGACATGGCGTTCGACGGCGGCGGAGAGATCCACCGGCTGCCGCCGCAGCTCCAGCCGGCCGGAGTCGATCCGGGAGATGTCGAGCAGTTCGGCGATGAGCCGGGTGACGCGGCTCGCGTCCGCGTCGACGGTCTCCAGCATCAGGCGCTTCTGGTCGTCGGTGAACCGCTCCCACTTGGCGAGGAGCGTCGCGGTGAACCCCTTGACGGAGGTCAGCGGGGAGCGCAGCTCGTGGGCGACGGTCGCGATGAGTTCGGCGTGGCTGCGCTCGTTGCGGCGCCGGGCCTCGGTGCCGCGCAGGGAGACCACCACGCGGTGCACGGGGCCGGTGGGGTGCTCGCGCACGTACCGGGCGGAGACCAGGACCTCGCGGCCGCCCGGCAGCAGCAGATGGCGTTCGGGCTGGCCGGTGCGGGTGGCGAGGCCGCCGTACGGATCGGTCAGGGCCCACCAGCGGCGGCCCTTGAGGTCCTCCAGCGGCAGCGCCCGGTCCAGCGGACTGCCGAGGGCGGTCGCCCGGGGCACGGCGGTGATACGGGCGGCCGCGGCGTTGAAGCAGACGATCCGGCCGGACTCGTCGGCGATGACCAGGCCGTCGGGCAGGTCGTCGGGGTCGACGCCCCGGGGGAAGTCGCCGGATCCCGCGGTCCCGGGGGAGTCGCCGGGGCCGGTGCCCGGGCGGGAGACGGGGGCGGCGGGGCTCCGGCCGTCGGTCGGCCCGTCCGCGGCGTCGGAGTCCTCGCAGGCGTGCACGGCGGCGGTGCGTGTTCCGTGCGGCCTGTTCATGCCGACGCCCATATCCCCTGTCCCACCCCTCGAACGCCAACCGGTGCAGTGGGCCCCCGGCTGGTCACCCTACTAGTCGTCGGCGACACCGTGACACCCTGCGGGGGCGCGCACCCGCAGTGCGCCGTGCGGCCGTACGGGGGCGTGCCGCCGTCGCGGGCGCGGCCGGTGCGGACGGCCCGGTTCTCGGAGGGTGGGAGTTCCCCCGAAGGGGGCGTCCTTCCCGATCACGGATGTGCACGCCCCGAGCGCACGGGCTCAGCGGGCCCGCTGGGCCCGTGCGGAGGCGTACAGGCAGACGGCTGCCGCGGTCGCCAGGTTGAGACTCTCGGCCCTGCCGTGGATCGGTACCCGCACGACCGCGTCGGCCAGCGCCCGGGTCTCCTCCGGCAGCCCCCACGCCTCGTTACCGAAGACCCAGGCGGTGGGGCCGCCCATGGTCCCGGCGTCGAGTTCGTCGTCGAGGTCGTCGTCGCCCGCGCCGTCGGCGGCGAGGATGCGCACGCCCGCCTCCCTCAGCCCGCGGACGGCCCGCTCGACCGGGACGCCGACGACGACCGGCAGGTGGAAGAGCGAACCGACCGAGGCCCGGACGGACTTGGGGTTGTAGAGGTCCACCGAGGCGTCCGTGAGCACGACGGCGTCGGCGCCCGCGGCGTCGGCGCAGCGCAGCACCGTGCCCGCGTTGCCGGGGTCGCGTACGTGGGCGAGGACGGCGACCAGTCTCGGCCGCACGGCGAGGACGGCCTCGAACGGGGAGTCGAGGAAGCGGCACACGCCGATCAGGCCCTGCGGGGTGACGGTCTGCGACACGTCGGCGAGCACGCCCGCGTCCGCGAGGTGCACCCGGGCCCCGGTCGCACGGGCGGCCTCGACGATGTCGGCGTACCGCTCGGCGGCCTCGACGGTGGCGAAGAGTTCGATCAGCGTCGGCTCGCCGTCGGCACCGCGATGTGCGGCGGCCTCGCGCACGGCCTGCGGGCCCTCGGCGATGAACCTGCGCTCCTTGCCGCGGAAATTGCGCTTGGCCAGCCGCCGGGCGGCGATGATGCGCGGCGATCGCGGGGAGATCAGTTCGGGGGTGCCCATGGTCGGCGGCGAGCCTCTCTGCGTACGGAGGTGACGGCCGTACGGAACGCGTACGGGACGGGGTACAACGCACCGGACCCGCAGGCGGCGAGCGCCTGCGGGTCCGGCTCAGCGAACGGGAAGGACGCCCGGGATCAGGCGGCGGCCTTCGGGGCGTTGACGTCGCTCGGGAGGGCCTTCTGGGCGACCTCGACGAGCGCGGCGAACGCGTTGGCGTCGTTGACCGCGAGCTCGGCCAGCATCTTGCGGTCCACCTCGATGTTGGCGGCCTTCAGACCCTGGATGAGGCGGTTGTACGTCATGCCGTTCTGACGCGCGGCAGCGTTGATGCGCTGGATCCACAGCTGGCGGAAGTCGCCCTTGCGCTTCTTGCGGTCGTTGTAGTTGTAGACGAGGGAGTGGGTGACCTGCTCCTTCGCCTTGCGGTACAGCCGCGAGCGCTGGCCGCGGTAGCCGCTGGCCTGCTCCAGGATCGCGCGGCGCTTCTTGTGGGCGTTTACTGCGCGCTTGACGCGTGCCACTTGTCAACTCCTTGCAGCGGGGCCGTGGTTGTACTCACACGGCCCGGAAACGATGGGGTCCCGGTCTTCAGTCGAGGGTGCCGCCCGCGGGGTCGCCCGGGGCAGCGGACTCACTTGCCGAGAAGCTTCTTGACCTTCTTGGCGTCGGCCGGGGCCGCCACAACCGTTCCGGTCAGCGAACGGGTCTTCTTGGACGACTTGTGCTCCAGAAGGTGGCGCTTGCCGGCGCGCTCGCGGACCACCTTGCCCGAGCCGGTGATCTTGAAACGCTTGCTGGCACCGCTGTGCGTCTTGTTCTTCGGCATCGCGCCGTTCTCTCCTCGTCGGTGGCGCCCCCTCGGTGCGGGCACCGGACAGCAGGGGCGTCAGATCTTGATGGGTTTCCGGGGTGAACTCGGGGCCGCCTGGATGGCGGCCCCCTGAGATCACGCCTCGGAAGGTGTCTCGTCGGTAGCCTGCGGGTCTCCGTCCGCGGCGTCGGCGCCGGAGCCGGAGCCCTGGCGTCCCGCCTTGCGGGCGGCCTGGGCCTCGCGGGCCTCGGCCATGGCTTCCGTCTTCTTCTTGTGCGGGCCCAGAACCATGATCATGTTCCGGCCGTCCTGCTTCGGGTTGGACTCGATGAAACCGAGGTCCTCCACATCCGAAGCCAGACGCTGGAGCAGTCGGAAGCCCAGTTCCGGCCGGGACTGCTCACGACCACGGAACATGATCGTGATCTTGACCTTGTCGCCCTGCTTGAGGAACCGGACGACGTGACCCTTCTTGGTGTCGTAGTCGTGCGGGTCGATCTTCGGCCGGAGCTTCATCTCCTTGATGACCGTGTGCGCCTGGTTCTTGCGCGCCTCACGGGCCTTCATGGCCGACTCGTACTTGAACTTCCCGTAGTCCATGAGCTTGCACACGGGCGGACGGGCGGTCGCCGCCACCTCGACCAGGTCGAGGTCGTACTCCTGCGCGAGTTCCAGGGCCTTGGCAAGCGGAACAATCCCGACCTGCTCGCCACTGGGACCGACAAGTCGCACCTCGGGAACGCGAATCCGGTCGTTGATGCGGGGCTCGGCGCTGATGGATCCTCCTCGGTAGCACCACGCGACCGCCTGGCGGACAGCCGCGCAACGTCTGTTTCGTATGAGACCAACCGCGCAAGGACACGAAAAATGCCCCGGACGGGACACAGGCGGGGCTCCTGGAACAACCGGAGCACCGCCGCGGTCTTCCGCGGGGCGCATCGGGCGGATCCATCGTCCGTACGGAACGATGGGCACCACCTGACCGGTGACCCGCCGTCCCTAGGGACGGCCAGGTGGGAGATCGGAGCCTCCACTTGTGGGCCGGGCACAATGTTGCCCAGCCGGTCGACACACAAGGTTAGCAGCTCCACGGGGCATGCACCAACCGCCGGCGAGCCGCCCGCGTCCGTCGGCCGCTCCCCGGGACCGGACCGGGTCGGTGGGGGCCTATCGTAGGGCGCATGAGCGACACGATCCCCAGCACCGACTCCCAGGGTTCCCCGGGTTCCGCGGATTCTCCCGGTTCTCCCGGCTTCGACGAGATGGCCCGCGACATCGCGGAGGTGCCCGCGGTCGAGGTGATCGTGACGGTCGCGGTCAATCTGATGAGCGCCGCCGCCGTGAAGCTCGGCCTGACCGAGGGGGGCGACGAGCACAAGGACCTCGACGAGGCCCGCAAACTGGTCCAGGCCCTGGCCGGGCTGCTGGACGCCAGTACGACGGAGATCAGCTCCTTCCACGCGGCTCCGCTGCGTGACGGCCTGAAGTCGCTCCAGCTGGCCTTCCGGGAGGCGTCGCTCGTGCCGGACGAGCCCGGTCAGGGCCCCGGCGAGAAGTACACCGGTCCGGTCTTCGGCTGACCGACCGGTCCGCCGCTGCTTCCGCAGGCCCCCGTTCCACGACGTGTGAGCCCACCACCCGGGGAGGGTGGTGGGCTCACACGTCGTACGGGGCCGGATTCCGGGAGGGGCCGGTTCCGGGGGCTCAGCGCGCGAACAGGGCCTCGCCCGGTGCCGCCGCGTCGGCCGGGAGCACCGCCAGGTCCAGGCCGCGCACCAGACGGGCGCGCAGGACCCCGTCGGCCGCCAGCCGCTCGGCGACCCGGCGGGCCGTGCCGGCGGGGTCGGCCTCCGGGGCGAGGACGAGGGCGAGCGTGCCGTCGGCGCTGCCGGGGCCGAGATGGGCGCGGAGCACGGCCGGCTCGGCGGCGACCGCGTCACGCACCGCCGACGTGACCGCGGGGTCGTCCAGCGGGTCGGCACTGGTGCGGCCCTCGGCGAGGGCGAGCAGCGCGGAGCCGGTCAGCTCGAACGGGACCGGTCCGGCGAGGTCGAGGACGACGGTGTCCGCCTTCTCGTGCGCGGCGGCGCGCAGAGCCTGGTACAGGGGCACCGCGACGGGGCGGGCCTTCGGGTCCCAGCGGGCCAGCGAGTCGGTCGAGGTAAAGGCGGGCAGGGCGCGGCGGTCACCGGCCTGCAGGGTGGGGACGGCCATGTCGCTGGTCTTCTCGCGGCGCAGCCCGCTCCCGCGCCCTGCGCCACCACCCTGCCGACCGGCTTCGCACTCCCCTGGGCCCTCCTCCACCTCGCCGAGCACGGCGACGACGGGGACCAGGAGCCGGGTCCCCTGGAGTGCTTCGAGTACCGGGCCGACCGCCTTGCGGTTCTCGGCCCAGGCGGCGAGCGCCGCCGCGAGTGCCGGGTCGGCCGAGCCGTCGTCGTCGGAGTAACCGGGGTCCGGGATGTTCTTCAGCTCCACGGGGCGAGCGTAGCCCCTGCGCGGGTACGCCCTTGCGGCAGGTCGGCGCGCGGTCGGCGGACCTTCTCCCCCGGCCCTTCGGACGGAACCGGTTCTCACCCGGCCGTCCGGACAAGCGGCGGACCGGTCGTCGCCCCGGCCCTCCGGCCGGGGCCGTGCGCGGTCGCCCGCGGGCGACCTCAGGCCCGGCGGCGCACTCCGCCCCATCCGCCGCGCCACAGCAGCACGCCCAGGGCCAGCAGGACCGCTCCGAGACCGCCCGCGGCGAGGGCGAGCCGGCCCGTGGTCCCGGTGTCATGTCGCTCGGGGGCGGGCCCCGGCCCGAAGTACCGCTCGCGGTACCCGGCCGCGGCCGACTCGGCCCGCAGACCGGCGCGGTCGAGCCGGGCGGCGGCCTCGATCGCGGCGGCGGGGTCCGCGATGCCGTACCCGCGGGCGTCGTCGTGGCCGGAACCGGAGCCACCGCGGGCCGTGTCCGTGAGCAGCCGTTTGATCTGGGCCGGGGTCAGCCCGGGGTGTGCGGAGCGCACGAGCGCGACGGCGCCGGAGACGAACGCGGCGGCGGCGGAGGTGCCCCACTCCACGTAGTACTGGCGGTCGGGGGCGGCGACGACGATGTCGACCCCGGGCGCGCTGACGGCCGTGTACCAACTGCGGGTGGAGAAGGCGGCATGGGTGCCGTACCGGTCGACGGCGGCGACGGCGATCACTCCGGGGTAGGCGGCCGGGTAGGAGATGTGGTCGCCCTTCTCGCCGCCGTTGCCCGACGAGGCGACGACGACGGCCCCCTTCTTCAGCGCGTACTGGATGGCCGCGTCCTCGCCCGCTTCCGGATGGGCCGACTCGCTGTCGTCGCCGAGCGAGAGGTTGATGACGTCGGCGCCGTGGTCGGCGGCCCAGCGGATGCCGTCGGCGAGGGCCGTGCCGCGGGACTCCCTGGCTTTGGCACGGGCCGGGTCGGAGGCTTCGAGGATCACCCGGACCGGGAGGATCTTCGCCTCGGGCGCCACGCCGAGCACCCCGTCGGCACGGTCGGCGCCGTGGCCGCGCCCCGCGATGATGCCCGCCATCGCCGTGCCGTGCCGTGCCCAGGAGCGGTCACCGCGCCGGGCACCGAAGCCGATCATGTCCTTGCCGGGCAGCACCTGGCCGGCCAGGTCGGGGAGGCTGCCGTCGACCCCGGTGTCGACGACGGCGACGGTGACCCCCCGGCCCTTGGTGGTCCGCCACGCCTCGTCGGTGTGGAGCGCCTGGAGGCCCCATTGCTGGTCCCGTATGGCGTCGGCCCGTGCCGGGGCCGCGGGCAGCAGCGCGAACGCGGTGGCGGCGCAGACCGCGCCCAGCGCGCGGCGGTGGTGACGGGCGCGGCGGCTCATCGCGGATTCTCCGTGAAGTCGGTGACGGCCCGGCGCAGGACGCGCTCGATGCGGTCGGCGACGCCCCGCGCCTCGTGACCGAGTCCCGCCTCGGCGACCGCGCCCCGTGCGTTCGGGACCGCGGCCCTGGCCGCGGGCCGCGGGTCGCCGACGGGGCGCCCGTCCGCGAACCCCGAGACGGAGAACACGACGACGGGCATCCCGGTCGCCACACGGACGGACCAGGCGGCGCGCTGCCGGTCGCCGAACCCGGCGGCGGGCGTGCCGTCGACGGGGTACGTGCGGGGCATCAGGTCGGCGCGGCGGTCGAGGCGCTGGTCGGCGAACCGGTCGCGCAGCGCCGTCATGGCCGCGGCGTCGCCCTCGGTGAAGATCATCCCGACCGTGGTGACGGCGCTCGCGGTGGCGTCGGTGTACGTGGCCCGCAGCAAGCGCTCGCAGCCGACCGGGCTCAGGGCCCTGGCGAGCAGCGGGTCGAGGGCCGGGGCGCAGCCGCCGTCGGGGGCCACGGCGATCCGGGTCCAGACCCGGTCGGCGCCGCCCGGCCCCGCTCCCCGGCCGTCGAGGGTGCGGGGGAAGAGGGTGTCCACGGGGACGCCGCGCCAGGCGGAGCGCGCGACGGTATAGGGGCTGCGGGCGGCCGAGTCGGCGGAGGAGTCACTGGTCAGCCAGGCACCGGTGGCCGCGCCGCCGATCAGTCCGAGGCCGAGCACGACGCACATCGCGGCGGCCGCGACGCGGGCAGGGCGGCGGGTGCGGACGGGGCGCAGCCGGGTGGTGGTCTCGGCGGGCGTCTCGGGGAACGGCTCCCCGTACCCGTACGGGAATCGGGCCGGGGCGGGTGGTGGGGCCGGGGTGACCGGCGGCACCGGGGCGGCGGCCGGGTGCCGGGGCGGCACCGGCGGAGGGATCTGCGGGCCCGGCACGACCGGGGGCGCCGCGGGGTGCGGCAGCGGCAGCGGCCGTGCGGCGGGCGGCGCGGCTCCCGGTGGCACGGGGGTGGGACGGGGCGGGACGGGAGGACGCTGCGCCTCGGTACTCATCCGCCCCCCTGATCCCATTCCGTACCGTGCGCGGATCGACGCCGCAGGCAGGCCCGTTGGTTCGCCGCGTGCCGTCACTCTACGGGGTGGCGGGGCCCGGGTGGGAGCGGGACGCCGAGGCGTCGGGACGAACCGCGCGGATCACCCCCTACCCAGCGGTACGCACGTCTGGCAAGCTGCGGCCATGACTGCCCGCGCCGCCCACCGGACCCGCTACGACCGGGCCACGGCCCATCTGGACGCCCCGCTCGCCGTCGTCGATCTGGACGCGTTCGACGCCAACGCCCGCGATCTGGTGCGCCGGGCGGGCGGGAAGCCGATCCGGGTGGCGAGCAAGTCGGTGCGCTGCCGGGCCCTGCTGGAGCGGGTGCTGGAGCGTCCCGGGTTCTGCGGAGTCATGTCGTTCACGCTGGGCGAATCGCTGTGGCTGGCGCGTGCGGGTTTCGACGACGTGCTGCTGGCCTATCCGTCGGTCGACCGGGCGGGCTTCGCGGAGCTGGCCGCCGATCAGAAGCTCGCCGCGGCCGTGACGGTGATGGTGGACGACCACGCGCAGCTCGAACTGATCGACGCGGCACGGGCCGGCGGCCGGGAGGAGATCCGGGTCTGTCTGGAACTGGACACCTCGCTGCGGCTGCTGGGCGGCCGGGCCCGGATCGGTGCCCGCCGGTCGCCGCTGCGGACTCCCGACCGGCTGGCCGAGCTGGCGCGTTCGGTGGTGCGCAGACCCGGCTTCCGGCTGGTGGGGCTGATGGCGTACGAGGGGCACATCGCCGGGGTCGGTGACGCGGTCGCGGGGCGTCCGCTGCGCTCGCGGGCGATCCGCCTGATGCAGGCCACGAGCCGCAGGGAGCTGGTGGTGCGGCGGGCCGAGGCGGTGCGGGCGGTGCGGGCGGTCGCCCCGGACCTGGAGTTCGTGAACGGCGGCGGCACGGGCAGTGTGCAGTACACCGCGGCGGAGCGCGCGGTCACGGAGATCGCCGCCGGTTCGGGACTGTTCGTCCCCCGGCTGTTCGACCACTACACCTCGTTCGCGGCACGCCCCGCGGCGCTGTTCGCCCAGCCGGTGGTGCGCCGGCCGGGGGTCGGGGTGGTGACCGTCCTCGGCGGCGGCTATCCGGCGTCCGGTCCCGCGGGGGCGGACCGGCTGCCCGTCCCGTATCTGCCGAAGGGGCTGCGTTACGACCCGCAGGAGGGGCCCGGCGAGGTGCAGACCCCGCTGCTGGGCTCGCCGGCCGACGATCTGCTGATCGGCGACAAGGTGTGGTTCCGGCATGCGAAGGCCGGTGAACTCTGCGAGCGTTTCGACGTGTTGCGGCTGATCGAGGGCGACCGGGTGACGGCGACCGTGCCGACGTACCGGGGCGAGGGCCGCACGTTCCTCTGAGCGCGGCGGGGATCCGCTCCGGCGGGGCCGGTCGACCCCGCCGCCGGTCGGTCCCGTCCTCCTTCCCGCGATGTCCGCCCCGTCACGCCGCCCGGCACCTTCCCGGGTTCTCGGTCCGGTCCGGGCAGGACAGGCCCCGGGCCCCTCGCGACATCGGCCGAAGGCCCCTGGGGAGCCGCCCTCGCGGGTGAGGTCGGCGACGGCCAGGGCGGTGCCCTCGTTCCCTGGAGGGCGGCGCGGGGTGGCGGGACCGGCGTGCAGGACGAAGCGGAGGACGGAGCCACTACAGCCGTTCTCACAGCCGGGCGTCGCGCTCCGTCGACGGGGGTTCATATGGGTGTCGACGGCGAGCGGGTGGCCATGGGCCCCGGTGCCGCGCTCCACGGCCTCGCCGAGCTCGTGGAGCGCGGCAACCACGCCGCGGAGCCGTCTCCCCTCCATGCGGGGGAAGGCCGGGACGGCCGTGCCGACCCACCGTTTCCGGCCGGGGCGCGCAGTCCCTCGATACCGAGCGGCGGCGTCCGGCCTCCCACGGGACATTCCTCCCTCGGACCATCGGAAGGCATAAGGTATGCGACAGAACCTTTGATTATGAAGGGAAGCGCGGGGCGTGGCCGAGGAAAGCGAGCTCACCGACCACCTGCTGCCCCTACTCCGGCCGGTCCGGGCGGGCAACGGCTTCGAGGAGGCACTGGAGCGGATCCTCCAGGTGGTCAGGCTGCGCCTGGTGCCGCCAGGCGGGCGGCTGCCGGCCGAGCGCCAACTGGCCGAACTGCTGGGGATCAGCCGGGTCACGCTGCGCGAGGTGCTGAAGGCGCTGCATGACCGGGGCCTGGTGGAGAGCCGCAGGGGGCGGTACGGCGGCACCTTCGTACTGCCTCGGAACACCGGCGCGGGCGAGGCGGAGCTGCGCCGGAGGGCGGAGTCGGCCGGCCTGGAGGACGTGCTGCGCTTCCGCGAGGTGCTGGAGGCCGGGGCAGCCGTGCTGTGTGCCGAGCAGGGGCTGACGGACGAGGGGGTCCGGCGGCTGCGTACGGCGCTGACGGCGACTCACGAGGCCCCCCTGGGCGAGTACCGCAGGCGCGACACGCTGTTCCATCTGACCCTGGCCGAACTGTCCGGCTCACCTTCGCTGGCCGCGCAGTACGCGGCGGTCCGGGCCACCGTGAACGACCTGCTGGACTGCGTGCCACTGCTGGTGCGGGACCTGGAGCACTCGCAGCAGCAGCACACGGGCCTCGTCGAGGCGGTCCTGGACGGGGACGCGGAGGCCGCGCGCGCGGTGACACGCGAGCACTGCGACGGTACGGCCGCGCTGCTGCGCGGCTTCCTGGCCTGAGCGGCCGACGGCCGGTCCCACCCGGATCGCCGCTCCGGGTGGGACCGCCGCTCCCACCCGGTTCGGCGATCCCGCCCGAATACAAAGGTGTTCTCTGCCACCATTGGCGCCATGGAACCGAACCCGCCCTTCGGCGGCGGTCGACCGGAGGGATCGCCCGTGCCCGCACCTCTCATCGGCGTCTCCACCTATCTGGAACCCGCGGCCCGCTGGGGCGTATGGGAGTTGCCCGCCGCGCTCCTCCCCACCGCCTACCCGCGCATGGTCCAGCGGTCCGGCGGGCTGGCCGTGCTGCTCCCGCCGGACGCCCCCTCCCGGGCCGCCGCCGCGGTGGCCCGGCTGGACGGTCTCGTCATCGCGGGCGGCGCGGACGTGGAGCCGGCCCTGTACGGCGCGGAGCGCGACTTCAGGACGGGGCCGCCCGCCGAGGAGCGCGACTCCTGGGAGACGGCCCTGATCCGGGCTGCGTTGGAGCTCGGGACTCCGCTGCTCGGGGTCTGCCGGGGCATGCAGCTGCTCAATGTGACGCTCGGCGGCACCCTGACCCAGCACCTCGACGGACACGGCGGACCGCTGGGGAAGGCCGGCGTCCTCGGCGCACACCCGGTCGCCCCCGTGCCGGGCACGCGCTACGCGTCGATCGTGCCGGAGGAGACGGCCGTCCCCACCTACCACCACCAGTGCGTGCGGCGGCTCGCGCCGGGACTCGTGGCCTCGGCGCACGCGGTGGACGGCACGGTCGAGGCGGTCGAGCTGCCCGGGGCCGCGTGGGTGCTCGGGGTGCAATGGCATCCGGAGATGGGCGAGGACCTGCGGCTGGCACGGGCGCTGGTGGCGGCGGCCTCGGCGGCCAGTCCGGCCGGGCTGCCCGTACCGCGCTGAAGGGCTCGCCCCGCCGCGGCGCACGGGGGCGGACCGGCGGCAGCGCCGTGCCCGGCGACATCGCCCGGAGGGAGCGTCGTCCGGTACGTGCGACCGCGGGGCGGCCGGAAGCCCTCGGACGGGATCTCCCCGCTCGGACGAGGCCGGCGCTCGGGAAGGTGCCGGGCGGCGCGACGGGGCGACGTCTCCGGGAGGGGCGTCGACTGGTGCGGTGGCCGGTGAACCTCTTCCGGCTCACCGCACGCACCGACCGCCGCGGCGCGGGCAGAGTACGCGGCGGGACCTGTGGACCGGCCCGAGCCCCCTCAACGCGGCGGGACGTCCCGCGCCGTCAGTGACAGCAGGTCGCGCGCCGGTCCCGTCGGACGGTGGCCGGTGGGCCACACGGCGCGCAGCTGGCGCCGCAGCCGCATGCCGCCGATCGGGATCTGCACCAGGCGCCGGGAGGACAGCTCCTCCCCCACCGCCAGTTCGCTGAGCACGCAGGGCCCCGCCCCGCTCTGGGCCGCGCCCTTCACCGCGGTCGTCGAGGAGAGTTCGAGCAGCGGCGCGGCGAGCCCGCCGTACGCGGCCAGGGCGGCGTCCAGGACCTGGCGGGTCCCCGAGCCCCGCTCCCGCAGCACCAGGGGGGTGGCGGCCAGCTCCCGGGGCGTCAGCGGTGTGCGGCGGCGGGCCCATGCGTGGCTCGGGGCGACCGCCACCACCAGGCGGTCGTGGGCGATGACCGTGCCGTCGAGCCCCGTCGGCACGGAGAGTCCCTCCACGAACCCGAGATCGGCCTCCCCCGTGCGGAGCCGCTCCGCGACCGCCGCCGAGTTCCCGGCGAGCAGCGAGACCGCGGTGCCCGGCCGCTCGGCGCGCAGCGCCATCAGCCAGCCCGGCAGCAGATACTCGGCAATGGTCATGGAGGCGGCGATCCGCAGCCGGGAGTCGCGCCGGTCGCGCAGCGCCTGCGCACCGGCGTCGAACGCCTCGGCCGCCTCGACGATCCTGCGCGCCCAGTCGGTGACCAGCGCGCCCGCGTCGGTGAGCCGGGAACCGCGCGGCGAACGGTCCAGCAGGGCCAGGCCGAGCTGCCGTTCCATGGAACGGATGCGGCTGCTGGCCGCGGGCTGGGTGACCCCGACGTCGCGGGCCGCGCGCCCCAGGCTGCCGTGCCGGGCGACGGCCAGCAGCAGCTCCAGCGCGCCGAGGTCGGGCACCCGGTGGGAGAGCGGAACATGCGCATCGGCGGACATAAAGTCAGCTTATGACCTCATAGGAACGAGATCCCTGGTGGGGTTGGGCGCACTTTCCGAGAATCGTGGCATGGCCATCCATTCCCAGCCCCGACAGTCCTCCGCGCCCTCCCCGGCTGCCCGGCCGCCCGCCGTGCCCCTCCCCCGCCTGCGGCACATCGGCCCCAACTGGTACGCGAGTGTCATGGGCACCTCGATCGTGGCGAGCGCGGGGGCCGCGCTGCCGGTGAGCGTTCCGGGGCTGCGGGGCGCCTGCACGGTGGTGTGGGCGCTCGCGACGGTGGCGCTGGCCGTCGTGCTCGCGGCCCGCGCCGGGCACTGGGCCGCCCACCGCGACCAGGCGCGCGACCATCTGCTGGACCCGGCCGTCGCCCCGTTCTACGGCTGCCTCTCGATGGCGCTGCTCTCCGTCGGGGGCTCGACGATGGTGGTCGGCCGGGACGTCATCGGGCACGGGGCCGCCGTGGCCGTGGACGCCGTGCTGTACACGGCGGGCACGGTGACGGGGCTGGCCGCCGCCGTGGCGGTCCCGTACCTGATGGTGACGCGCCACCGGATCGAACCCGGTACCGCGTCGCCGGTGTGGCTGCTGCCGGTGGTGGCCCCGATGGTCTCCGCGGCGCTCGGGCCCCTGCTGATTCCCGAGCTGCCCGCCGGTCAGTGGCGGGAGGCGGCCCTGCTGGCCTGCTACGCGATGTTCGGGCTGAGCCTGCTGGCCACGCTGGTGATGCTGCCGCTGGTCTTCGCCCGGCTGGTCCACCAGGGTCCGCTGCCGTCGGCGCTGACACCCACGCTGTTCCTGGTGCTCGGGCCGCTGGGCCAGTCGACGACGGCGGTGGGCCAGCTCGCCGATGTGGCGAAGACCGCGACCCCGGCGCCGTACACCGCGGGCTTCGAGACGTTCGCCGTGCTCTACGGAGTGCCGGTGATGGGTTTCGCGCTGCTGTGGCTGGCCCTGGCCTCGGCCCTGGTGGTGCGGGCGGCACGCAAGGGCATGCCCTTCGCCATGACGTGGTGGGGCTTCACCTTCCCGGTCGGCACATGCGTCACGGGCGCCGCGAGCCTGGCCCGGCACACCGGGGTGGCGGCGTACACCTGGCTGGCCGTCGGGCTGTACGTGCTGCTGGTGACGGCGTGGGCGGTGGCCGGGCTGCGGACGCTGCGCGGGCTGGTCAGCGGAGCGCTGCTCGCAGCGCCGCGGGTGCCCGCGCCAGCGACGGCCCGTACCACGTGAGGTACCGCCCGTCGACGAGCGCGGCGGGCAGCCCGGGGAACGCCTCGGGCCCGTCGTCCGCCGTGAAGCGGTACGGCTCGTCCGGCAGGACCACGAGGTCGGCACCCGCCGCGTTGAGCCGGTCGAGCGGAATCCGGGGATAGCGCTCGGCGTGGTCCCCGTAGACGTTGTGGACGCCGAGCCTGGACAGCAGGTCACCGGCGAAGGTGTCGCGGCCCAGCACCATCCAGGGCCTGCGCCACACGGGCACGACCGCGCGGCGCGGGGCCCGGGGCTGCGGCAGCGCGGCCCAGGCGGCCTCGGCCTCGTCCAGCCAGCGCGGCCGGGGCAGGTCGCAGGCGGCGGCCAGGGCCCGCTCCAGTTCCTCGAACGCCTGGTCGAGGTTGCGGATCTCGGTGACCAGCACCTCGGCCCCGCCGGCCCGGAGCGCCGCGAGGTCCGGTGCGCGGTTCTCCTCCTCGTTGGCGAGGACGAGATCGGGCCGGAGCGCGAGGATCGCGGCCACGTCGGGGTTCTTGGTGCCGCCGACGCGGGCGGCGGACAGGTCGGCGGGGTGGGTGCACCAGTCGGTGACGCCGACCAGCCGGCCCGGGGCGGTGACGGCGACGGCCTCGGTGAGCGAGGGGACCAGGGAGACGACGCGCACGGCGGGCACCCCTCTCAGCGGCGCGGGTCGACGGTGGCGTCGATGTGCTCGGCGACCGCCACGACCAGCAGACGGGTGCCGGGCATCGTGGCCCGCCAGCGGTGCCGCACCCCGCCGGACAGGAAGAGCGTGTCGCCCTCGCCCAGCCGGTACGCCCGCCCCTCGGCCTCCACCTCCACGGCGCCCCGCACCACGTACATCACCTCGTCGTTGCGGTGCTGGAACTCGCGCCCGAGGTCGAGTTCGCCGGTGAACTCCAGGGCGCTGAGCTGATGGCGTCCGCGCACCACCCTGCGCACCCCGCCGTGCCCTGCACCGGCAACGATTCCGGCGTGCTCTTCGCCCAAGCCGCTCCCGTCGCACGCCTCGCCCAAGCCGCTCCCGTCGCACGCCTCGCCCGCGCCGCTCCCGTCGCACTGCTCGCCGCCGACCGTCGGGCTCCCGGCCGCGCGGACGACATCGACGGCGCGTGCCGAGTCCGCGGCGGCGCGCAGCCGTGCCGCGGTGGTCTCCAGGGCTCCGGCGACCCGGTCCAGGGACCGGGTGCTGGGCCGTGCCCGCTCGTTCTCGATCTGGCTGAGGAACGGCACGGACAGGCCGCTGCGGGTCGCCACCGCGGCCAGTGTGAGCCCCAGCGACCTGCGCCGCCGACGGATCGCGGCTCCCACGCGGAGTGTTTCCTTCTCGTCCATGTGCGGCTCCCTCCCGACTCGTCATCCTTCCGCTTGTCGGCGCATTCCGCACACGGTTGCATGAGATCGGCCGGTTAGGGCCCTCCGGCAGCCACGCGCACGCGGGTCGGCGCCTTCCGGACGGCGGGGTGCCGCGGCCTGACGGCCGCAGAAGAGCATCCAGGCACGGGAAAGGCATCCGGGCACGGGAAAGGGGCGGGCCCGCCGATGGCGACGCCCGCCCCTTTTCGTGTCCCGGGGTTCCGGGGTTCCGGGGTTCCGGTCCGGGCCCTACTGCGGGGCCATGGTGTCCACCATGCCCGGGTTCTTCTTCATCCAGGCGCCGACGGCCTCTTCCTCATGGCCGGTGCCGTGCTTCTGGATCTCGTTCTCCAGACCGGCGAGCTGGTCCTCGCTCAGCTTGAAGTCCTTGAACCACTGCGTCAGCCGGGGGTACGTCTTCGGGAAGTCCTTGCTGGTGATGGTGTGCAGCCGGTCACCGTCGCCGAAAGCCTTCTCGGGGTCCTCCAGCTTGGTCATGTCGAACTCGCTGTACGCCCAGTGCGGGGTCCAGAGCAGCACCGCGATGGGCTCCTTCTTGGCGTACGCGCGCTTCAGCTCGGCCAGCATGCCCGGCGTCGAGGAGTCGACGACCTGGTACTCCTTGTCCAGGCCATAGGTCGGCAGCACGTTCTTCTTCAGGTTCTCCATCGTGGCGGTGCCCGGCTCGATGCCGATGATCCGGCTCTTGAACCGCGACGCCTTGCCCTTGAGGTCCGCGAGGGACTTGACGTCCTTCACATAGGACGGCACCGCGACCTCGATGGACGTCGGGCCGTACCAGGAGCCGAGGTCGGTCAGCTTGGAACCGTACTTGTCCCAGTAGTTCTTCTGGGTGTACGGCAGCCAGCCGTCGAACTGCACGTCGATCTGGCCGCGGGACATCGCGGTGTACATCGGACCGACCTCGAACTGCTTGAGGTTGATCTTGTAGCCGCGCTCCTCCAGGACCGCCTTCCACAGGTAGGTGGCGGCGATGTCCTCCTCCCAGGGGAACCAGGCCACGTCGAGGGGACGGTCGCGCTCGTCCTTGCCGTGGGCGGCCTCGGCCGCGCCGGACCCGGCCACGGGGGTCCACTGGTCCACGGCGCCGGGGCGGGTCTTCAGCCAGGTGCGGACGGCCGCCTGCTCGTTGCCGGAGCCGGCCTTCTGGATCTCCGCCTCCAGGCTGGTGAGCTCGTCCTCGCTCATCTTGAAGTTCTTGAGCCAGGCGCTGACCTCGGGGTTGTCGGCGGAGAAGCCCTTGCGGGCCAGGGTGTGCACGCCGTCGCCCTTGCCCCACAGGCCCTTGGGGTCCTTGAGCTTGGTGAGCTCGAACTGGTTGTACGCCCAGTGCGGCGACCAGAGCGGGACGACGATCGGTTCCTTCTTGGCGTACGCGCGCTTCAGCTCGGCCAGCATGGACGGCGTGGAGCCGTCGACGACCTTGTACTCCTTGTCCAGACCGTAGCCCGGCAGGATCTTCTCCTTGAGCAGGCCCATCTCACCGGCGCTCGGCTCGATGCCGACGATCCGGCCCTTGAACTGCGACGCCTTGCCCTTGAGGTCCTCCAGGGACGTGACGTCCTTCAGGTACGCGGGGACGGCCAGCTCCAGCGAGGTGGGGCCGTACCAGGCACCCAGGTCCTCCAGCCGGTCCTGGTACTTCTCCCAGTACTGGGCGTGGGTGACCGGCAGCCAGGAGTCGGTCTCGAAGTCGATCTGGCCGCCCGCCATACCCGTGTACAGGGCTCCGGCCTCGTACTGCTCGACGTCGACCTTGTAGCCGCGCTGCTCCAGCATCTCCTTCCAGAGGAAGGTGGAGGCGATGCCCTCGTCCCACGGGATGTAGCCCATGCTGATCTTCTTGCCGATGCCCGGCTTCGAGGCGTCGGCGCCCTTGTCCGGACCGTGGGAGCCGAAGAGCCCCATGCCACCTGCGACGAGGGCGAGGACGACGATGCCGGCGACCGCGACGACGGGCTGCGGACGGTGGTTCCAGACCTTCAGTCCGCCGGCCATGGCCTGCGCCTTGGCGACCGCCCGGCGGGCGAGCGGGGAGACCTCGCGGCCGAGCGCGCCGGTCATCCGGTCCAGGTACATGGCCACGATGACGATGGAGATGCCCGCCTCGAAGCCGAGGCCGACATCGACGTTGCCGATGGCGCGGTAGACGGCGCCGCCGAGTCCGCCGCCGCCGACCATGCCGGCGATGACCACCATGGACAGGCCCAGCATGATGACCTGGTTGATACCTGCCATGATCGTGGGCAGCGCGAGCGGCAGCTGCACGCGCAGCAGGGTGTTGCGCCGGGTGGTGCCGAACGCCTCGGCCGCCTCGACGAGCTCGCCGTCGACCTGGCGGATGCCGAGTTCGGTCATCCGGACGCCCGGGGGCAGCGAGAAGACGATGGTGGCGATGATGCCGGGAACGACACCGACGCCGAAGAAGATCACGCCGGGGATCAGGTAGACCATGGCGGGCATGGTCTGCATGAAGTCCAGGACGGGCCGGGTCACCGCGCTCACGGCCTTGGACCGGGAGGCCCATATGCCCAGCGGCACGGCCAGCACCAGCGCGATGATGGTGGCGACGAGCACCAGCGTGACGGTGTCCATCGCCTCGTTCCACAACTCCACGGAGTCGATGAGGACGAAGCCCGCGAAGGCGAGGACACCGGCGAGCAGACCGCGCAGCCACCAGGCGATGACCGCGACGATGCCCGCGAAGATCAGCGGGGTGGGGGCGGAGAGTACGGCGGCGATGCCGTCGAACATGCCGCTCACGACGGAGCTGATCGCGTCGAACAGCCAGGACAGGTGGTTCTGCAGCCAATCGACGGCGGAGTCGACCCAGCTGCCGAGGGGGAGCCTAGACACTGGCCACCTTCTTCACGTCGGCGGCCGGGGTCCGGACGCCCTGCGGGGCCTCGGCGGGGCTCATGGGCTCGCCGAGGACGGCCAGCAGCCGGGCGCGCGGCACGACACCGACGAGCTCGCCCCGCGCGTCGGTGACGGCGACGGCGACCCCGCTGCGGGAGCAGGGGGTGAAGAGCTCGATGATCGGCGTGGACTCGGTCACGGTGGCCGGCGCCTCGCGCAGGACGTCGTCCGGCGTGCGGAGCTCCTTCCCTCCGTCCGTGCTGGTGCCCAGGACGGTCTCCGGATCGGCCATGATGGCGCCCGCGGTGAGCACCCGGGTGCGGTCGACGTCCTGGGTGAAGGACGCGACGTAGTCGTTGGCCGGGGTGACGAGGATGTCCTCGGCGGTGCCGAGCTGGACGATCCTGCCGTCGCGCATCACGGCGATGCGGTCGCCGAGGCGCATGGCCTCGTTGAGGTCGTGGGTGATGAAGACGATGGTCTTCTTCAGACGCTTCTGCAGTTCGAGCAGCTGGTCCTGCATGTCGCGGCGGATCAGCGGATCGAGGGCGCTGAAGGACTCGTCCATGAGCAGCAGATCCGCGTCGGTGGCCAGGGCGCGGGCCAGGCCGACGCGCTGCTGCATGCCGCCGGACAGCTCGTCGGGCCAGGACTTCTCCCAGCCCGCGAGGCCGGTCAGCTCCAGCGCCTCGGCGGCGCGCTTCTCGCGTTCGGCACGCGGCACGCCCTGCACTTCGAGGCCGTACGCGGCGTTCTCCAGCACACTCCGATGGGGGAAGAGCGCGAAGTGCTGGAACACCATGCTGATCTTGGAGGACCGGACATGGCGCAGTTCGGCGGGGGTCAGGGCGGTCAGGTCCTGGCCGTCGAACAGTACGCGCCCGGCCGTGGGCTCCAGGAGTCCGTTGAGCATGCGCAGCAACGTGGACTTCCCGGATCCGGACAGACCCATCACCACGAAGATCTGGCCCGGTTCGACGGTGAACGAGGCATCGATCACCGCTGCGGTCGTTCCGTCGGCGCGGAGCTCGTCACGGTCGGCACCGCCTTCGAGCTTTCGCACCGCTTGATCGGGTCGTCTGCCGAACACCTTGTACAGGTGTTCGGCTTGCAGCCTTGACACATACACCTCGCGCGTTGAACCGAAAAACGGTCTGCCACCCCCTCCGGCAGACCGTAGAGCGGTGCGGGTTCGGCCCGCATGGCACGTGCACTGGTTGAATTCGCTACGTGATTCGCTCCGGCTGCGCGCCTGCCCCCACCCGAACAAGCCAAACACAAGAGTGATTCACGTCACATATGAGCGGCGATTCGACCGGCTCCGGCCTGACCTCGCGCCGGCGGGTGGACACCGCCCGCCGGCGCGGGCATCCGCGACGCCCCTTCCACGTGCGAAGAAGCACCCTCAGCACCCCGGCCGCGCGGCCGACGGCCGCTGTCGGCGGGGTCGGGCATCATCGGGGTGTGACGCGACGACTCATGCTCCTGGACACCGCCTCCCTCTACTTCCGCGCCTACTTCGGGGTGCCCGACTCGGTGCGCGCGCCGGACGGGACGCCGGTCAACGCCGTGCGCGGACTGTTGGACTTCATCGCGCGCCTGGTGCAGGACCACCGCCCGGACGACCTGGTCGCCTGCATGGACGCGGACTGGCGGCCGCACTGGCGGGTGGAGCTGATCCCCTCGTACAAGGCGCACCGGGTGGCGGTGGAGACCGCCGAGGGGCTGCCCGACGAGGAGGAGACCCCCGACACCCTGGCCCCGCAGGTGCCGGTGATCGAGGACGTCCTGGACGCACTGGGCATCGCCCGGGTCGGCGCCCCGGGGTACGAGGCGGACGACGTGATCGGCACGCTCACCCGCCTGTCCACCGGGCCGGTGGACATCGTCACCGGCGACCGGGACCTCTATCAGCTGGTCGACGACGCCCGCGGGGTGCGGGTGCTGTACCCGCTGAAGGGGGTCGGCTCGCTCCAGCTGACCGACGAGACGTGGCTGCGGGAGAAGTACGGGGTGAACGGCTCCGGCTACGCCGACCTGGCCCTGCTGCGCGGCGACCCGAGCGACGGCCTGCCCGGGGTGCCCGGCATCGGCGAGAAGACCGCGGCGAAGCTGCTGGACGCCTTCGGCGACCTGGCCGGGATCATGGCCGCCGTCGACGACCCGGCCGCCCGGCTGACCCCCGCGCAGCGCAAGCGGCTCGACGAGGCCCGCGCGTATGTGGCCGTCGCCCCGAAGGTGGTCCGCGTCGCCGAGGACGTACCGCTGCCCGCGTTCGATCCCGCGCTGCCCGCCGGGCCGCGCGACCCCGCCGCCCTGGAGGCCCTGGCGAAGCGATGGGGGCTGGGAGGCGCCCTGCAGCGGCTGCTCTCCACGCTGGGCACCTGAGATGCTAACTTAGGTAAGCCTAAGCAAATCGGATCAGGGAGAACCTCGTGGCACAGCGACCGGCACGACAGGCACCCAAGGCGCAGCGGGCCCAGGTTCTGCGCACCGAGCGGATCACCCCGAACATGGTGCGCGTCGTGTTCGGCGGTGACGGACTCGCCGAGTTCGAGCTCTCCGGGTGCACGGACCACTACGTCAAGATCTGCTTCGCCCCCGAGGGCGCGGACTACCCGCACCCGTTCGACATGGCCCGCATCCGTGCGGAGCAGCCGCGGGAGCTGTGGCCCTCCAATCGCACGTACACCGTGCGCTCCTGGGATCCGGACACCCTGGAGCTGGCGATCGACTTCGTGGTCCACGGAGACGAGGGGCTCGCCGGGCCCTGGGCGCTCCGGGCGGTCCCGGGCCAGGAGGTGACCCTCCTCGGTCCCGGCGGGGCGTACGCCCCGGACGCGTCGGCGGACTGGCACCTCCTCGCGGGCGACGAGAGCGCCCTGCCCGCCATCGCCGCCGCCCTGGAGCAGATGCCGACGGGCGCCTTGGTGCACGCGTTCGTGGAGGTGGCGGACGCCTCGGAGGAGCAGAAGATCGCCATGCCTGACGGAGTCGGGGTGACCTGGCTGCATCGCGGGGAGCGCCCGGTCGGCGAGGCGCTGATCACCGCAGTGACGGAGCTGGAGTTCCCGGAGGGCGACGTCCAGGCGTTCGTCCACGGCGAGGCGGGCTTCGTGAAGGAGATCCGCCGCCATCTGCGCCTGGACCGCGGGATTCCCCTCCCCCGCCTCTCGATCTCCGGGTACTGGCGGCTCGGGCAGAACGACGACGCCTGGCGCTCGGTGAAGCCCGAGTGGAACGCACAGGTGGAGCGCGAGCAGGAGAGCGTGGCCGCGTAGCACCGCCCGCTCCCGTGTGCCCCCGGCCCCGGCCGGGGGCACACGCGTTTCCGGGGTACGCACGCCGTGGGGTGCGGCGGCTTCGCGTCGAACGGACCTTTGACGGTACGGCCGTGAGGGGGACACGGCGGGTGGGCGGACGAGCGCCCGGCCGGACCGCGTGGAAGGATCTCCCGCACGCCCGACCCCCGGACCGTCACACCGGACCATCGCGCCGAGGCCCGCTGCCGCCGGTTCCCGGGCCCGCGCCGCCGGCCTCCGGGTCCGCGTTCCTCGCGGCCTTCCGGGCGTGCGTTTCTCGGCTCCCGGGCCCGCGCTCCTCGGCTCCCGGGCGTGCGAACGACGACGAAAGGCGTGGGTCCATGCCGGTGTCCGTGGCGCTCTTCACCTCCGACCTGCGGCTGCACGACAATCCGGTGCTGCGGGCGGCGGCGGGCGACGCGGATGCCGTCGTCCCGCTGTTCGTGCGCGACAGGGGGATCCGGCTGGCCGGTTTCGACGCCCCCAACCGTCGGGCGTTCCTCGCGGACTGCCTCCGCGACCTCGACGCGGGACTGCGCCGCCGCGGCGGCCGGCTGGTCGTCCGGAGCGGCGATGTGGTGGCGGCCGCCCGTGCCGTGGTCGTGGAGACCGGCGCGCGCGAGCTCCACATCGCGGCGGGTGTCAGCGGATACGCGCTGCGCCGCGAGGAGCGATTGCGGAACGCGCTGGCGGCGGTCGGCTGCGCGCTGCGCGTCCATGACGCCGTGGTCACCGCGCTCCCGCCGGGCCGGGTCGCCCCGGCGGGCCGGGTCGCCCCGGCGGGCCGGGACCACTTCGCGGTGTTCACGCCCTACTTCCGCCGCTGGGAGGCGGCGGGGGTGCGGGGCGTGCTGCCCGCTCCCCGCACGGTGCGACTGCCGGAGGGGGTGCGCGGCGATCCGCTGCCGGAACGGAAGGAGGTGACCAGGGTGTCGCCCGGACTCGCCACGGGCGGCGAATCGGTGGCACGCCGACTGCTGTCCGCCTGGGTGAACGGTGCGATGGACGACTACGAGCGATGTCATGACGACCTGTCGGCCGACGCGACGTCACGGCTCTCGCCCTACCTCCATTTCGGCTGCCTCTCGGCGGTCGAGGTGGTCCACCGGGCGCGGCGGCGGGGCGGCGCGGGCGCCGAGTCCTTCGTACGGCAGCTGGCCTGGCGGGACTTCCACCATCAGGTGCTCGCCGCCCGCCCCGACACCGCCCATGACGACTACCGCCCGCGCGGCGACCACTGGCGTGCGGACGAGAGCGGGGCCGCCGCCTGGCGAGCCGGGCGCACCGGATACCCGCTCGTGGACGCGGGGATGCGGCAGTTGGCGCACGAGGGCTGGATGCACAACCGAGCGCGCCTGCTGACGGCGAGCTTTCTGACCAAGACGCTGTATGTGGACTGGCGGGTCGGCGCGGCGCACTTCCTGGACCTGCTGGTCGACGGCGATCTGGCGAACAATCAGCTGAACTGGCAGTGGGTGGCCGGCACGGGGACGGACACCCGGCCGAACCGCGTCCTCAACCCCGTGATCCAGGGAAGGCGGTTCGACCCCCGGGGCGACTACGCACGCCGCTGGATCCCGGAGCTGGCCGGGCTGAAGGGCGGCGCCGTCCACGAGCCGTGGAAACCGGCCGCCCGGGAGGCGGCGCCGGACTACCCGGAGCCGATCGTGGACCTCGGCGAGGCACGGGCCCGCTTCGAACGAGCCCGCGGCCTCCGTTGACCGCCTGTCGGCACCGGAGCGGGACGCCCGCACCCGTGCTCGCGCGCGGGCAGGGCGCGGGCAGGGCGCGCGTGAGGAAGTCCCTCCCCGTACACGCTCCGCGGGACACGGAGACGGAGACGGAAACAGATACGGCTACGGAGACGGACACGGTCGCGGCGGTGACCGGCGCACTGGCCGGTGCCGTGTACGGGTACGGCGCGCTTCCGGTGCGCCGGACCGGACCGCCGCACGTTCCGCCCTCCGGGTACGGGACGGACGGGGTGCGGCGGACGGCCGCCCTGGTGGCCCCGGCGGAGCGGCGGGACGGGTCCTCGCCCGGCACGCGTTCCGATTCTCCGGGCGCCCACCCACCCCAGAACTACACATAAGGGGCATATAAGAGCAGAATGGCAGAGCGGGCCGCTCTCGCACGGAAGAGGCGGCCGGGTCCGCGGAAGCGAAGGAGACGAACCCCATGTCGAACCTCTCGCACACCGGCCACGATCTGGCCGGTCACCCCGATGTTTCCGAAATGCGTGACCGCTACGCCCGCGTGTTGGGCGGGCGGGACGTGGCGCTCGTGGACGCACCGGTGTTCCTCGTCGGTCTCTACTGCGCCATCTCTCCCTGGGTGGTCAATTTCCTGGGGGCCCAGCCCAGGCTGTCGACGCACAACCTGATCATGGGTATCGCGATCGCGGTACTGGGTCTCGGGTTCACCGCCATGCCGGAGCGGATGTACGGCCTGAGCTGGGCCATCTGCGCCATGGGCATCTGGATGATCATCTCGACCTGGGTCGTCGGCAGTGCCCCGAGCCTCGGTGTGGTCCTGAACAACGTCATCATCGGCGCACTGACCCTGCTGCTCGGGCTGGTCTGCGCGGGCGCGTCGATGCAGTCCGGCAGGCGCACGACCCGGAGGCGAGCGGCCCGAACCGAGCGGCCGGCCCGAGCCGACCGACCGGCCTGATCAGACCGGCACGAACCGACGGTCGGCACGAACCGACGGTCGGCACGAACCGACGGTCGGCACGAACCGACGGTCGGCCGGTCCGCGGGAGGCGGACCGGCCGACCGTGCCCGGGGCCCGTGTCACCGGCAAAACGGCAGATAGTCCACGTCGTACCCGAAGTACCGCGGTCCGGCCAGGGCCAGACCGCCCGGGGTGGTCCAGCGCGGGTCGCAGGGCGCCGCCAGCACGCTGACGCGCAGCCCGTACCGCAGGCCCTCCGTGGTCACCGGGTCACCGGTGTCGGTGTCCAGCACGCAGATGAGGTCGGGGGTGGTGGCGACCGTCTCGCCGTCCCGGGTGGCGAGCAGGTGCTCGTTCTGGAAGCCGAGTTCGAGGAACCGGCCGGTGTCCCCGCCCACCCCCTCGATCCGGGCGCTCCCCCGGGCGAAGCCGCCCTCGGTACGGCGGCTGACGTCCACGACCTTGCCGGTCAGCAGATGGCTGCCGGACAGCATGGCGCGGGCCGCCCGCACCGGGTCCTCGTGTGCGGCGCGCGCCTCACGGACGGCCGTGCCGAGTCGCTCGGCGAGCGTGAGCGTGGCGGGGACGAGCCCGTCGGCGAGCTGGTCGCCCCGCATCACGGTGTCGGCGCTGGAGATCTGGCAGCCGAGTTCCACGCAGACCGCGCGGGCGATGCGCTCGGCCGCGTGGTTGGAGACGGCGTCGACGATGACCGTGTTGCCCTTGTCGTCGGCGAGCGCCATCGGGGTGTTGGCCACCCCGATCAGTCCGGGCAGTACCATCTGCGCCTCGGGGAACGCCCGGCCCATGGCGTCCCCGTCGATCAGCGGCAGACCCGCCTGGGCGGCGCAGGCGATGGGCAGCATGGAGTTCACGCCGCCGACCTCGATCGGCGCGATGTGGGTGGCGGAGCGGCCGATGTGCCTCTCCAGGGCGCGCAGCGCGGCCACCTCCTCGCCCCCGGCCGGGACGCGTTCCAGCAGGACCGTCGGTGCCCCCATGCCGGAGACGGGAACGACGGTCGCGTCGGCCGGGACCTCGTCGAAGGAGACGAGCCGGACCGGCCCGTGGCGGCGGATGGCCTCCCGCGCCAGCAGCTTGCCGATGTAGGGGTCGCCTCCCCCACCGGTGCCGAGGATGCCCGCGCCGCGCGCGATGTCGTCCAGGTTGTCGAGGGTGATCTCACGCATGTGACGCTGCTCCGAGGGTGTCGGGCGCCCCGGCCGGGGCGCGGGTGGTGCCGATGCCGTTCAGGTCGAGGTCGCCGACCGCCTTGACCCGGATCCGGGTCGCACCGCCGGGCAGGTAGGCCAGCGGGACCTCCTCCACGTCGACGATGCGGACGGTGCCGGGCCGGGCGCCCGCGCTCTCGGCCCGTGCGACGGCCTCCTCGCGCGCCTCGGCGAGCACGGCGTCCCGGCGTCCGTCGGGGACCCGGAAGACCCGGTCCACCTCCCCGCCGACCTGGGCTATGGCGGCGCCCACGGCGTTGGCGACATCGAAGTGGCCGGGGCGCCGCACATCGTCGAAGCCCGGCAGGGACGAGGGCACCAGCACGCTGCCGCCGCCCACCGCGACGACCGGCAGCGCCCCCGGCGCGGTGCGCATCCGGTCGACGGTCTCCGCCAGGCGTTCGGCGATCCGGTCGAGGGCCCGGGCGGTGAAGGCCGGGTCCAGGTGCGCGACGCGGGAGCGGTCGCCGATGTCCGCGCGGCCCGCGGCGACCGCGAGGTCCGTGGCGGTCAGCGTGGATCCGCCGAAGACCAGCGCCTCCTCGGTGAGCCGGTAGCCCACCGAGCGGGGACCTGTCTCGCCGTCGGCCGACACCAGGGATCCGCCGCCGATGCCGAGCGACAGCACGTCGGGGATGCGGAAGTTGGTGCGGATGCCCGCGGCCTCGCTCTCCCCGGCCGCCTCGCGCGGGAAGCCGCCGATCAGGATGCCGACGTCGGCGGTGGTGCCGCCGACGTCCACGACCGCGCAGTCGCCGAGGCCGGACAGGAACGCCGCGCCGCGCATCGAGTTGGTGGGTCCGGAGGCGAACGTCGCCACCGGGTAGGCGCGGGCGAAGTCCACGTCCATCAGGGTGCCGTCGTTCTGCGACAGGAAGAACGGCGCGGTCAGCGAGACATCGGCGAGCGACGTGGCGAAGGACTCGACGATCGCGGTGGCGAGATCGCGCAGGGCCGCGTTGATGATCGTGGCGTTCTCACGGGCGAGCAGCCCGACGCGTCCCAGTTCGTGGGAGAGCGAGAAGTGGACGTCCGGCCCCAGTTCCGCCCCGAGGATCTCGGCGGCCCGGCGCTCGTCCTCCTCCGCCACCGGGGAGAACACCGAGGAGACGGCCACCGAGGTCAGTCCGCGCGCGGCGATGTCGGCGGCGGTGCGCTTCAGTTCGTCCGGGTCGAGCGGCGACAGCGGGCGCCCGTCGAACTCCCGCCCTCCGTGGCAGAGGTAGCCGTGTCCGCCGACGGCCGCCCGCTGGCGCTCCGGCCAGTCGGTCATCGGGGGCAGGGCGGCCGTGGCCGGCAGGCCCAGGCGCACCGCCGCGACGGGAGCGAGACGGGCCCCCTCGATCAGGGCGTTCAGGAAGTGCGTGGTGCCGATCATGACGGCGGTGACGTCCTGCTGCGGCGGGTCCAGGGCCCGGATCGCCGTGGTGACCCCGGAGGTGATGTCGGAGGTGGTGGGGGTCTTCGCGGTCGCGAGGATCCGGTCGTCGTCCCCCAGGAGGGCGGCGTCGGTGTTGGTGCCTCCGACGTCGATTCCGATGCGCATGGTGGGTGTCCGTCTTTCGTAGGGGGTGGGGTGTCGGGTGCGGTCCGCGGGTCAGGCGGGGGCGCTCTGCGTCCGGGCCGCGTCCCGCTCCGCCTCGATCGCCGCGGCAGGCCGCGCGGGCTGGGCGAACGGCAGATCGCGGGCGCCGCGCACCAGGCCGAGCTTGCCGATGACGGCATAGCCGAGCCCGGCCAGCAGCAGGGAGTTGAGCGCCGGTATCCCCCACCACTGGTAGTGGTCGCCGAGCCAGCCGAACAGGGAGGCGACGGCCCACAGGGCGATCGTGGCCGGAACCCAGCTCGGTTCCGTCTCGGGCAGCCGTCCCACGGCGCGCGAGGCGTCGAGCTGCGGGCGCCACTTCTTCACCACGAAGTACTCGGCGACCATGATCCCGGCGACCGGCGGGGTGAGGACGCCGAGAACCGTGAGGAACTCGGTGAACCGGTCCAGGATCCCGGCCGCCGCGGCGAGGCTGCCGAGCACGCCGATGACGACGGTCGTGCCCACCCGGTGCAGCCGGACCTTGAACAGCGCCTCGACGGCACCGATCAGGCCCAGCGACGACGAGTACAGATTCCAATTGTTGATCTTCACGGTGGCGGAGACCAGGACGATGACGCCGATGACCCCGGAGGAGGAGGTGATGATGGCGATCAGGTCGGAGGACTTCACCGCGTAGGCGAGCAGCACGCCGCCGAGCCCCAGGACGTACTCGCCGAGGCTGATGCCGACGACGGTCTGCTTGACCACGTCGCCGGTGTTGCGGTTGAAGCGGGTCATGTCGGGGGTGGTGACCGCGCCGACGATGTACGAGCCGGCCACGATGGTCGCGCCGGTGGCCACGGAGAGGTGGGCACCGAACGGGGCGGCCGTCACCAGGTCGCCGATGTGGTGGCGGGAGAACTCGACGGCCATGGCCCAGCCGGCGAGGCCGAGGAAGGCGGGAACGGTGACGAAGGCGGTCCAGCCCATGACGCGGAAGCCGCGCAGGACCAGTGCCGTGACGCCGAGGCCGCAGACCAGGCACCAGGCCCACAGGGGCAGCGCGGGCACGATGGAGTGGAGCCCGGCCGCGAACACCGCCGTCTGCACGCCGAACCAGCCGAACAGGCTGACCGCGATGACGAGCCCGATGAGGGTGGAGCCGTAGCGGCCGAAGCCGGTCCAGCGGACCAGCATCGAGGTGGAGAGCCCCTCTCTCATCCCGGCGATGCCGACGAAGATGCAGACGACCTCAAGGATCACCGAGCCGAGCGTGAACGCCCAGAACGCGCCCCAGAAGGAGAGGCCGGCGCCGAGCGTGGCGCCCAGCAGGAACTGGGTCAGGTCGGAGAGCTGGCCGAAACGCTGCACGGCGACGTTGAACCAGGAGTAGCGGGCCGCGCGGGGCACGCGCTCCAGCGGGTAGTCCTCGTCCTGCGCCGGGGGCTCGGGCTCGTGTGCGGGCGGCTGCGGCTGGGGCCGCGTCGCGGACTGCTGGGTCATGGGGACGGTCCTCGGGTGGCGGGGGCGGACGGGGGCAGGGAGGGGCGGCACGGCAGCACGGCGGTGGGCTGCTCCGCGGAGGCGGTCGGATGCTCCCGGGGGGAGAACCGTGGGGGTCAGAGCGGGAGGGGCGGTCCCGCGGCCCGGGCGCGCAGGAGCACCGCGCCCGGCAGATACGGCACCGGCAGATCCGGTTCGGACCGGGTCTCCACGCGCCGGGGGTCGGCACCGGCCCGTACGGCTCCGGCCCTCGCCAGATCGCGCACCTCGTCGCGTACGGCGTCGAGCCGGCGGCCGGGACCGCGAGTGACGATGCGGTCGTACTGGCCGCCGACCGGGCTGGCCGCCGCCCCGAACGCCCCGGCGACATCGCCGTGCTCGGGCCGTACGACGTCGAATCCGGCCAGTACGCGGCCGGGCACACCACCCGCGCCGCCGCCCACCAGGATCAGCGGCAGGAGTCCGGGCGCGGGGCGCATCCGGTCGGCGGCCTCGGCCAGGTCGCGGTGCGCGTCGGCGGGCACGGTGATCAGGTCCGGGAAGCGCAGGCTGACGGGTACGCCGCCGAAGCGTTCGCCGGGTCCGGCCTCCTGCGGGTATCCGCCGGTCAGGGCGCCGACCCGGGCGCGGCGACCGCCGATGTCGGCGACCACGGCGTCGCCGAGACCGGCCAGGAGCCCGGCGCCGCGGATGGTGCAGGCCGGGCCGCTGCCCAGGCTGAGCCCGGGCTGACGGCGCAGGTACTCCAGGCTCATGAGCGTGCCGTCGCTTCGGGTGACGAGCACGGCGGCGCCGGGCGCGAGGCCGAGGCGCGGCAGGGTCTCGGCCAGTTCGTCGGCGACCCGTGCCACGAGCACGGACAGGGCGGCGTCGAGGACGGTGGCGTTCTCGCGGGCGAGCAGGCTGAGGGTGCCGACGTCGCTGGAGAGCAGGACGGTGGTGTCCGGACCGGTCTCGGCGCGCAGGATCTCGGCGGCCTCCCGTTCCTGGCCGCCGTCGACCGGCGAGAACACCGAGGTGATGGCGAATGCCTCGGCGCGTCCCGCGAGCGAGGCACCGAACCGGGCGACGGCGTCCCGGTCGAGCGGGGTGGCGTCGCGGGGGGACAGCCCCCCGCCGCCGCGCACGTTCGCGATGCCGGCGCACACCGCGTCGCGCAGCGCCGGGGGCCAGCCGAAGAGCGGCCGGACGGCGTCCGCGGCGGCGCCCCCTACCCGCAGCACCCCGACCCGGGCCAGCCCCTCCCGCTCCCGGACCGCGCGGGCGGCGACCCGCAGCCCCACGGCGAGCTGGGTGGCCCGGCGCCGGGGCTCGGCGGGGAGCGCGCGAACCGCGGCGGCCAGCGAGCCGATGGCGTCACCGGCGAGCGAGGGGACCTTGACGGCCCGCACCGCCCGGCCGTCGTCGAGCAGGACGGCGTCGGTGTTGGTGGGCCCGACGTCCACGCCGAGGATCATGACGTGCCTCCCTCGGACCGTCGGCCGGGGGCGAGCCCCGGGAGGCCGAAGGCGGACGGGCCGGCCAGCCGCAGGCCGTCCGGTGTGTACCAGACGGGGGCGGAGGGCAGCGTGACGAGGCGGACGCGCAGCCCGTAGCGGACCTCCTCGACCGGGACGGCCCAGCCGGTGGCCACGTCGACCAGGGCGATCACGTCCGGGACGACGGCGAGGGGGGTGCCGTCCTCCAGGGCGGCGACGAACTCGCTGCGGGCCTCGACGAGGACCAGCCGTCCGGTGTCCGGGCCGGCGCCCTCCAGCAGGACGGCGGTGGCGTCGTCGCCGTCGGCGTCCTGGGCGGAGTACCGGCGGACTGCGGAGACCTTGCCGGTGAGCAGTGGCTCGGGCCCTTCGCCGCGGCCGAGGGCGAGCGCCCGCGTGACCGATCCGGTGACGGCGTGGCGGGCCGCCTGACCGGCGGTGAGCGGGTAGTCGGCGGACGCGGCGCGCCCGCCGAAGGCGTCGAGGGCGGCGCGGACGAAGTGTTCGAGGTGGGCGCCGTCGACGCCGTCGACGACGACGGTGCGCCCCAGCTCGTCGACGAGGACGGCCGGGCAGGGGCGCAGTCCGGCCAGCTCCAGGACGTTCTGGTCCATGCGGGGAAAGGCGCGGCCCATCGAGTCGGCGTCGAGCAGCGGCAGCCCCAGCCGGGCCGCCCAGGCCAGGGCGACGCACCCGTTGAGGCCGCCGATCTCGCTGCTCATCACCGCGGCCACCGGGGTTCCGTGCAGGCTCTCGAAGCGGGCGCGCAGCCGCGCGGGCTCGTCCCGGCCGCCGATCCGCTCGGCGGCGACCGCGGGGGAACCCACCAGCCCGACCGGCATGACCAGGGCGTCGGCGGGCAGCTCGGCCGGTTCGGCGACGCGCACCGGACCGCAATCCTCGATCGCCTGTCCGGCGATGGGCAGGGTCACATCGGCGGGGCCGCCGCCCCCTGAGCCCAGGACGGCACAGCCCCGCGCGAAGTCGGCGAGTGCTCCGGCGTCCACGTGCATGCGTTCCAGCCTAGGGAGGCGCAAGGCGGGTCGCCTGGGCCATCGGCCCCCTCTTCGCCCCGCCGGTGTGCCGGCGGCACACTGGTGCGATGCCGAACATCCTGGAACTGCTCTCCTCCCCCGGCCTGGACGGGCTCCGCCCGCTGGTCGGACCGCTGGACGCGGTAGAGGTGACGGGGGTGCGCCTGGAGCCGCGCCCGGACGGGCTCGCCGCCCTGCCCGCCGGGACGGTCGCCGTGCTGCTGGCGCCGCTGCCCGGACACCTGCTGGACGTGGCGGTGCGGGACGCCGCGGCGGCCGGGGCGGCCGCGCTGGTCCTGACGGGGGTGGTCGAGGCGCCGCACGGGCTGCCCGCCGAGGTGACGGCCACCGCCCGTGCGCTCGCCGAGCGGGGCCGGGTGGCGGTGCTGTACGCCGGAGGGGACCTCGCCGCCCTCGTGGTGGCGGTGGAGCGGGCGGTGGCTGGATCGGCCGCGGACGCGCTGGCCCGGGTGGCCACCGCCGCGCGGGAGGTGACGGCGGCCGCGGGCGACCCGCGGCGGGTGGCCGAGGCGGCGTCCCGGGCGCTGGGCGTAACCGTGGAGCTGCGGGCGGCGGGACCGGGCGAGGAGGGTGCTGCGGCGGCCGGTCCCGACGGCGAGATCCGGCTCGCGGCCCCGCCCCGCCCCGGTCACGCCGGGTCGGCGGTGCGCTCCGTGCTGGCCCTGGCGGCCCTCGCCGCGGCGGGCGGCGGCCACGGCGACGTCCCCGTGCGCTCCCGGGGCCGGCTGCTCGCCGAACTGCTCGTGGCCCCGCGCGACCAGGCAGCCCGGCTGGCCGCGCGGGGCCGGGCGCTCGCGCTGCCGGTGGACGGCTGGCACATCGCGCTGCGGGTGGAGGCCGGCGGCCTGGACGCCGCCGACCGGCCGAAGGCGCTGGACGCGGTGATGTCCCGAGCGCTGACGCTGCTGCGGTCCTGGGACGGGCCGGCGGCGCACCCGACCGCCGCGGCGCCGTCGGCCGCCGACGCGGTGCAGTGGAACGCCGCCCTGGTCGACGACGCCCTCGTCCTGCTGAGCACCTGGCCCGCCGACCCGGGGGCGGACGGGCGGCGCGCCACCCTGGCCCGGGCCCGGCGCGTGGTGGACCGCCTGGCCGGGCTGCGTCCGGAGGCCGGGCTCCGCTGCGGTGTGGGCTCTCCCCACCGGGGACCGCTGGGCATCCGCACCTCGGCCCGTGAGGCGCGGGCGGCCGTGCCGCGCGGTACCGGGCCGTCGGTGGCCGCGCACGACGCGGTGGGGCTCGACCGGATGCTGCTGGAGTGGTACGCCTCCGACACCGCGCGCGAGGCGGTCGCCGAACTCCTCGCCCCCGTACTGGCGTTGGGTCCGGAGCGCGCCGAGCCACTGCTGCGCACCCTCCAGGGCTATCTGGACCACAACAACTCGCCGGCGTGCGCCGCCGAGGCACTGCATCTGCACCGCAACGCGGTGGGCGCCCGCATCCGCAAGGTCGTCCGGCTGACGGGTGCCGAGCTGGGCGATCCGGACGTCCGCCTCGCCCTCCAACTGGCCTGCCGTGCGAGCCTGTCCGCGCCGCACGACGAACCGCCCGCCGCCGGCGGCTGACCGCGGCGGCGGTCACCGGTCGGTGCGTACCTCCGTGTTCTGGCCCGCGTGCAGCAGCCATCTCCCGTCGCGCTGACGGGTCATGACATACAGTGGGGCGCCTTCCGCGTCTCCCCCGGCCTCGCCTCCGGCCGCGTGGTGGACCTGCCGGACCTTGACCGCCGCGACATCGGGCCGCAGGAACCGCGTGTGGATCGCCTGGTAGGTGACGTCACCGCTCCAGTTCGCGGCGGGGAGCACGGCGCGGGTGAACGCGGCGATCGCGTCGAGGCCGATGAGGACCTTGCCGTGGGCGGTCGTCCAGACGGCGTCCGGGTGGAAGAGCGCGAGGAATCCCTCGACGTCCTTGGCCCGCTGAGCGCGCTCGACCTCGGCCACCACCCGCTCGATGGCCCTGGTCTCGGATTCCATGGTGTCGGTGTCCATGTGGACCATCCTGGGATCTCAACCGCACTTGAGGTCAAGGGAGTCGGGGCATCGGCACCGCCCGGGCCATTCCGACCGTCCGGACGGCCCCGGCTTCCGGGCTCACGGGACCGCCCACCCGTTCCTCGCTGCGCGGCGCGCCTCACCCCAGAGAACTGTAGGCGACGACGCCGCGCAGCACCGCGTCCATCGCCTTGCGGGCGCTCCGCGCCACGGTGCTGCCGTCCCGGGGAGCCGCGGCCTCGATCTGGCCCAGCACGTCGATCACCTGCTTGCACCAGCGGACGAAGTCCCCCGCGGGCATGTCCGCTTCGCTCAGCACCTCGTCCAGCGTGTGTCCGGACGCCCACGTGTAGACGGCCCAGGCGAATCCCAGATCGGGCTCGCGCTGCCCGACCCCCTCCGCCTGGTTGATCTTGAAATCCTCCTCCAGGGCGTCGAGCCGACCCCAGATCCGGACCATCTCTCCCATCGCGGTCCGTACGCGTCCCGACGGCAGCTTGGGGGCCACCGCGTCGTCGGCCTGGCGTGCCTCGTACACCAAGGCCGAGACGCAGGCGGCGAGTTCAGCCGGGTTCAGTCCTTCCCACACGCCGTCCCGCAGGCATTCACTGGCCAGCAGGTCCAACTCCCCGTAGAGCCGGGCGAGTCGCCGTCCGTGCTCGGTGACCTCCTCGCCCCGCAGATAGTCGAGCTCGGAGAGCAGGGCGACGATGCGGTCGAAGGTGCGCGCGATCGTGTTCGTACGGCCCTCGACGCGGCGCTCCAACTGCCGGGTGTCGCGCTGGAGGCGGTGGTAGCGCTCGGCCCATCGGGCATGGTCCTCGCGCTCGTCGCACCCGTGGCACGGGTGTGCGCGCAGGGCCGCTCTCAGGCGGGCTATCTCCCGGTCGTCGGCGGCCGGGGACCGCCCCTTGCGGTGCCGCTCCGGGCTGATGTGCCCGGCCTTGGTCCGCAGGGCGGAGGCCAGATCGCGGCGCGACTGCGGCGAGCGCGCGTTGAACGACTTCGGCACCCGCATCCGCTCCAGCGCCTGTACGGGAACCGGGAAGTCGATCGGGGCGAGCCGCTTCACCTGCCGTTCGGCGGTCAGCACCAACGGCCGCGGCCCGTCGTGGTATTCGAGCCCCCGGTGCCCGTTGGCCCGGCCGGCCGGAAGCCCGGGGTCGAGGACCAGCGCCAGCCCGGCGAACTTGCCGGTGGGCACGTGGATGACATCGCCGGGCCTCAGCTTCTCCAGGGAGGCCGCCGCCTCCGCCCGCCGCTGGGTCGCGCCCCGCTTGGCGAGTTCGTTCTCCCGCTCCTTGAGCTCGCGGCGCAGCCGCGCGTACTCCACGAAGTCGCCGAGGTGGCAGGTCATGCCCTCGCGGTAGCCCGCGAGCCCCTCCTCGTTCCGCTGGACCTGCCGGGAGATCCCGACCACGGACCGGTCGGCCTGGAACTGTGCGAAGGAGGTCTCCAGCAGTTCGCGCGAGCGGTGTCGGCCGAACTGGTGCACCAGGTTGACGGCCATGTTGTACGAGGGCCGGAAGCTGGACCGCAGCGGGTAGGTGCGCGTACCCGCGAGCCCGGCCAGGTAGGCCGGGTCCATGCCGCGCTGCCACAGGACCACGGCGTGGCCCTCCACGTCGATCCCCCGCCGTCCGGCCCGACCGGTCAGCTGGGTGTACTCACCGGGCGTGATGTCGGCGTGCTGCTCGCCGTTCCACTTGACGAGCTTCTCCAGCACGACCGAGCGCGCGGGCATGTTGATGCCGAGGGCGAGGGTCTCGGTCGCGAAGACCGCCTTGACCAGGCCGCGTACGAACAGCTCCTCGACGACCTCCTTGAACGTGGGCAGCATGCCGGCGTGATGCGCGGCGATGCCCCGTTCCAGCCCTTCGAGCCACTCGTAGTAGCCCAGGACGTGCAGGTCCTCGCCGGGGATGGAGGCCGTCCGCTCCTCGACGATCTCGCGGACCAGTCGGCGCCCCGCCTCGTCGTTGAGCCGCAGTCCGGCGTGCAGGCACTGCTGCACGGCCGACTCGCAGCCCGCCCGGCTGAAGATGAACGTGATGGCGGGCAGCAGGCCCTCGGCGTCGAGCCGGTCGATGACCTCGGGCCTGGACGGGGTCCAGATCCGGGTGCGCTGGCGCCGCTCGCGCTCCCGGTCCGCCTCGCGGATCATCTTGCCGCGGCGGCGCTCGCGCGGGTTGTACGTCCGCTGGTTCTCCATCCGGCCGAGCCGGATGAGGTCGGGGTTGACCTCGCGGCGTGCGGTGCCGCGACCGCCGTGGTCGCTCTCCTCCTCGAAGAGGTCGTACATCCGGCGGCCCGCGAGCACGTGCTGCCAGAGCGGCACGGGGCGGTGTTCGGAGACGATGACCTCGGTGTCGCCGCGGACGGTGTCCAGCCAGTCGCCGAACTCCTCCGCGTTGGACACGGTCGCCGAGAGCGACACCAGCGTCACGGACTCCGGGAGGTGGATGATCACTTCTTCCCAGACGGCGCCCCGGAACCGGTCGGAGAGGTAGTGCACCTCGTCCATCACCACGTAGCCGAGGCCCCGCAGCGCCTGCGAGCCCGCGTACAGCATGTTCCGCAGGACCTCGGTGGTCATGACGACCACGGGGGCATCGCCGTTGACGCTGTTGTCACCGGTCAGCAGGCCGACCTTCTCCGGCCCGTAGCGCTTGACCAGGTCGGCGAACTTCTGGTTGGAAAGGGCCTTGATCGGGGTGGTGTAGAAGCACTTGCGCCCCTGCCGGAGGGCCAGGTGCACGGCGAACTCGCCGACGATCGTCTTGCCCGAGCCGGTCGGCGCCGCGACGAGCACGCCCTTGCCGGCCTCCAGTGCCTCGCATGCCTCGATCTGGTACGGGTCCAGATCGAATGCGTAGAGCTCCCGGAAGGGCGCGAGTGCGGTGGCCAGCTCGGCGGCACGGATCCGAGAAGCCTGGTATCGCTCAGCGGGTGAGAGGTCCTCTGTCATCTTGTCCACGAGCCTACCCGCCGCCACCGACAGCGACCCTGTCTTTAATATCCGGCGGGGGCCTTCAGGATCCGGCGGGGGCGCGGGGCCCGAGCAGCACGTTCACCGCGCCGGGCACACATGTCGCGGTGAGCGGCAGCGGCCCCAGGGGTTCACCGTCCGCGTACGCGGTGGCACCGCTGGCGGCCAGTTCCACCGACGAGGCCCGGTGCACGGTCACCGCGGGGTGGGTGAGGTGCGTTCCCTGGTAGACCCGGGGGAAGACCTGGAGGAGCGTGGCGCGGGTGCAGGCCCCCACCACGGTCACGTCGAGGAGGCCGTCGTCCATGACGGCGTCCGCGCAGATCCGCATGCCGCCTCCGTACGACGTTCCGTTGCCGACGGCGACGAGCGTCGCCTCGATCTCCGGCACCGGCCCGTCGTCCGGCCGCAGGCGGTAGGGGACGGGCCGGAACGCGGCGAGTTCGGCGAGGACCGCGAGGTCGTACCTGAAGCGTCCGCCCGCGAAGCGCATACGGTTGCCGCGGTCGTTGACCCGGGAGTCGAAGCCGGAGGCGAGCACGGACCCGAACCACCGCTCCCCGACCCTGCCCAGGTCGATCTGCCGGACGCCGCCGGCCCTGAGCGCCTCGGCGGCCAGCCGTCCCGCGGCGGCCGGGTCCCTGACCGGCACCCCCAGCGCGCGGGCGAAGTCGTTCCCGGTGCCCACGGCCACGACGCCGAGCGGGGTCGTCGTCCCGGCGACGGCCTGGAGCGCGAGGGACATCAGTCCGTCCCCGCCGACGGCTATCAGCACGCCGGTGCCCCCGGCGACGGCCTCCCGGGCCCGCCGCAGCGCGTCGTCGGCGTCCGCTCCGCGGATGGTGCGCACGGAGTGTCCCGCTTCCCTCAACGCGGACGCGGCCGGGGCGCGCGGGCCGCGCGCCCCGGCCGCGTCCTGCGGTGGGATTGACGAAGAGGGGATCTCGCTGGTGGCCCAGGGGACCCTACAAGGTCGGGGGCCCTACAAGGTCAGGTGAAGTCGTCGTAACCGTTCACCCGGTCCCGGTCCGGACTCGCCTGCTGCGGCAGGGCGCTGCGGGACGAGACCGACTCCACCTCTCCGATGTCCTCAGGGGTGAGGTCCAGCTCCGACGCCTCGTCGTCGTCCGGGCCCTCGGCCTCGCGCCGTGCCTTGCGCCGGTCGTTGACGAGGGAGATCGCCGTGGCCAGGAAGTAGAGGACCCAGATCGGTCCGGCGAGCAGCAGCATGGTGACGGGGTCGGTGCTGGGGGTGGCCACCGCGGAGAAGATCGTGATGCCCATGATCATGCCCCGCCACCAGCCGAGCATCCGCTTGCCGGTGAGGATCCCGCCGAAGTTCAGCATGACGAGCAGCAGGGGCAGCTCGAAGGCGAGTCCGAAGACCACGACCATGCGCGTGATCAGATCCAGCAGTTCGTCCAGCGGCAGCTGGTTGTCGAGATCGGCCGGCGAGAAGTCCAGGAGCACCCGCGCCATCGTGGGCAGGGTCTTGTACGCGAAGAAGCCGCCCGCCACGAAGAGCGGGAAGCCCGCGCCCACGAAGGCGAGGGAGTACTTCTTCTCGTGCTTGTGCAGCCCGGGCGCGACGAAGGCCCACAGCTGGTAGAGCCAGACCGGTGACGCGGCGACGATGCCCGCCGTCAGGGACACCTTGAGGGCCAGGGTGAACGGGGTGAGCAGACCGTTCAGGACGATGCGCGCACACGTACCGTCCTCCCTCTTGGCGAGTTCGGCGAAGCTCGACGTGCACCCGACCGACTTCAGCACCGGGCTGGTGAACACCTCGACGATCCCTTTGTAGAAGAAGGCGGCGACGATCGTCACGACGACGATCCCCAGCAGCCCCTTCGCCAACCGGTTACGCAGCTCACGCAGGTGCTCCACCAGGGGCATCCGGCCCTCTGGGTCCTTCTCCTGCTTGCGGGAAGACTTGAGCAACCCACGTCCTCATCTCGTGCAGCAGGCCATCACCGCTCCCGGCGCCTGCGTCGGCCCGTTTCGGTCAGCGGTTGGTCGAGTCGGTCGGCTCGGTGACCGGGCGGGAGCCGGTCACGTCGCCCGGCGCGGCCTTGATGGTGCGCGGGGCGGCCTGGTCCCGGGCCGGGTCATGGTCCGCCGGCTCGGCCGGGGTGGCCGACGGAGCGCTCTCCGACTTCATGGCCTTGGCCTCGCTCTTCAGGATGCGGGCCGACTTGCCGAGCGAGCGAGCCATGTCAGGAAGCTTCTTCGCGCCGAACAGCAGAACAACAACGACGAGGATCAGGATGATCTCGGGAGCGCCGATTCTTCCGAACATAAGCGTGTACCTTCTCACCGAGGCAGCGGGGGTGGGGCGGATCGAACAACGGGCGTCCGATCGTCGTACTGTCAGCGATCGTATCCCGCAGGTGTGAACTCGGATCAAGACCCGTGCGTCCCTGCGGTGACGGCCCACGCCTCGCTCTGCGGGCCGCTTGAGCAGCGTACCCCCCGAGTCCGCGAAACTGGAGGCCGCGCCCCGGCTACCCGATCGCCACCGGTCACGGCCTCACACGAACGCGTGGTCGCGCATACCGAGGCCCCGCGGACGGCGGTGCTAGCGCTGCCCCGTGGCGGCGAGGTCCGTCGCGGCCCGTTCGAGATCCTCCGCGGCGCGGCTGACGCGCTGAGCGGTCCGCGCCACCTGCCGTCCCAGGCGCTGGGCCTCGATGAAGACCTTCACGGCCAGCACTCCCAGAACGGCGATCCCGAGGAACCCCAGGGCGATGGCGAGCATGGGCCAGAACATGCGCAGAGCCTCTATGTGTCGAGAACGTCGGATTCGGGGACGGAGTCGGGGCGGGGCCTGAGCCCCGGCCCCCGCGCCAAGAGGTGCCGGTGCCGTTCACTGCATCGGGCCGCGTCTTCGAACCGGCGGCGTCCGGCCGGCGGCCGGACTGCGCGGCGCCCGGCACGTGCGGTCGCACTGCGGAGGATCGTCCTCCTAGCAGGCTACGTGGGCTTTGGGCCAACGCCGCGAGCGTGCACGCCGGGCGGCGCGACGGGGCAGACGTTGCCGGGAGCGGCACTGGTGCCGCGGCAGGCAACGTTTGCCCGTCGAGGAGCGCGTCCGGTGCGTGCTCTCGGTGTGCCGGCCGGAAACCCTCGTACTGGACCGTACTCGGGTTTTCGGCCGGTGCGGCGAGAGGGCGTGCCGGACGTCGCGACGGGGCGAACGTTGCCTGATGCGGCACTACAGACTCCTGTGCAGGCGCAGCGTCCGCACGCCGCCGTGCGTGAGGAGCTCGACTATCCGCTCCCCGGCGGGCTTGCGGACGGCCGAGCCGCACTCGGGGCAGGTGAAGGAGTAGAACGTGGTGCGGCGGCTGGCGCCCACGGCGAGCCGGATCGCGCCCGCCGTCAGTTCGAACCGCTCCCGGCAGTCCGGACAGGCCGCCTTGAAGCGTACGGACTCCGAAGCCACCGCGGTCGGCGTGCCTGAAATCGCGAACATGTCGCTCATATCTCCCTCGATCGTCCGCTCAGACCGCGTCGTCATAGGCGGCGAGTGCGGCACGTGCCGCCTCCTGGGCGCTCCGCGCCAGCTCCGGCGGGGAGACGATGCGGCCCTCTCCGCCGAGTCTCAGCGCGAGTCTGCGCAGCGAAGCCGGGTCGGGGGTGCGCAGGGTGATCCTCAGCCCGCCGTCCGGCAGTTCCCGGGCGGTGTCGTGCGGGTAGTACTCGGCGACCCACCGCCCTCCGGGGCCGACCTCGACCACGACTTCCGGGTCCTCGGCCGAGGGCTGGACCAGCCCCTCGGACAGGTCCCGCAGTTCGAGCTCGGGCGGGGCGGCCGACTCGTCCAGCAGCCGGATCTCGGCGACCCGGTCGAGGCGGAAGGTGCGCCGGCCCTCGGAGGCCCTGCACCACGCCTCCATGTAGGTGTGCCCCATGGTGAACAGCCGGATCGGGTCCACCGCGCGCTCGGTGAGCTCATCGCGCGCGGGCGAATAATAGCGCAGCCACAGCCGGCGCCGCTCCGAGATGGCCCGGTCGACCTCCGCGAAGACACCGCCCTCGGACTCGAAGGTGACCGAGAGCCGCGAACTGGCCGCCCCGACCTCGCCGGCCGCCGTCTCCAGCTTGGCGGTGGCCCGCACCAGCGCCTGCCGGTCGCTCTCGCGCAGGCCCGGCAGCGTGGCCACGGCGCGGGCGGCGACCAGGAGCGCCGTCGCCTCGTCGGCCGCGAGCCGCAGCGGCGCCGCGACGTCGTCCGGGTTGTGCCACCAGATCCGCTCGCCGTCGGTGTCGATGTCCAGCAGGTCGCCGCCGCGGAAGCTCGTCCCGCACATGGGCAGCACATCGAGGTCCGAGATCAGTTCGTCCTCGGTGATCCCGAAGGCGCGGGCGACGTCCTGGACATGGGCGCCGGGACGCTCACGCAGATACGTGACCAGGGAGAGCATCCGGCGGGTCTGATCGATCGCGTTCGTGGCCATGAACGGGCCTCCTCAGTCCTTGGCCACGGCACGCAGCCGGTCCACCACATCGGCCCGCAGATCCGCGGGTTCCCGCACGACGACGTCCGGGCCGAACTCGACGAGCCAGGCGTCCAGTCCGTGCCCGTACGGAATCTCCAACTCGTCCCACCCGTCCCCGAGTTCCCGGACCGACACGGCCCGCGAGCGCAACGGGTACCCGGCACCGCTCCGCAGCCTGATCAACGCGGTCCGGGTGGCCGTCTCCCCCGCCCAGCTCTCCACGGTCTCGCGCACGGTCACGACGTCGGGCACCTCGGTGGTGAACGTGCCGGCCGCCCGGGAACGCACCTTGCCGGTGATCCGGGAGAGGCGGAAGACCCGCTCGGCGCGGCGGTCCCGGTCCCAGCCGGCCAGATACCAGTGGCCGCGCCAGCATTCCAGGGTCCAGGGCTCGACATGGCGCGGCTCGGGCCGGGCGGCGTTGGCCTTGCGGTAGTCGAAGATCACTGGGCGGCGGTCCCGGCAGGCCAGCATCAGCGGCTCGAACGCGGCCTCGTGCACCGGGATCCGGGGTTCGAGGGCGCTGTGCACCTCGTAGGTGTCCTCGGTCTCCGGCATGCCCGCCGCCCGCAGTTTCTGCAGCGCGCCGCTGGCGGCACCGGCCAGCCGCGCCTGCTGCCAGACCTTGGCGGCCAGTCCGAGCGCGGCGGCCTCCTCGGCGTCCAGCGTGATCGGGGGGAGGCGGTTGCTGTCGCGGCGGGCGAGATACCCGATGTCGCCGTCCAGGCTCTCCACGGTCTCGATGACCAGACCGAGTTCGCGCAGATCGTCCTTGTCGCGCTCGAACATCCGGTTGAAGGCGTCGTCGGATCCCGCTTCCAGGTATGCCTCGATGGAGCCCCGGAGCTCGCGTTTGCTCAGCGGGCGCCGGGTTCCCAGCAGGCACAGGGCCAGGTTCATCAGCCGCTCGGCCTTGGCGATCGCCATCGACGCCCTTTCTTTCCGCTCTACGATCGTCGACCGTACCGCTCCACGCTGCCGGGACAAAAGCGAGGGCCCGCGCCTTGCGGCGCGGGCCCTCGTGGCGTAGGAGACGCGCTCAGACGGCGACCAGGTCGCAGACGAAGATCAGCGTCTCGCCGGGGGCGATGCGGCCGCCGCCGGCACCGCGGTCGCCGTACGCGAGGTGCGCGGGGATGGTCAGCTGGCGGCGGCCGCCGACCTTCATGCCCTGCACTCCCTTGTCCCAGCCCGCGATGACCTGACCGGCGCCGAGCTGGAACTGCAGCGGGGTGCCGCGGTTCCAGGAGGCGTCGAACTCCTCGCCGCTGGAGAAGGCCACGCCCACATAGTGGACGGAGACGGTGTCGCCCGCCTTGGCCTCCGTGCCGTCGCCCTCCCAGATGTCCTTGATCTCCAGATCGGCCGGCGGCTCGCCACCCGGGAAGTCGATCTCGGGCTTCTCGATGCTCACTGAGGTGCTCCTCTTGCTGTCGAAGTGCGCAACCGGGACAGTCTTACATCTTCGCCAGCAGGTCCACGGCGAAGACCAGGGTGGACTTCGCGGGGATGGTCTGCTGCGCCTGGTCGCCGAACCCCTGGTCCGGCGGGATGACGAGGAGCACCCGGCTGCCGACCTTCTTGCCGACGAGGCCGTTCTTGAGGCCCTTCAGGGTGACCTGGGCGAGCGGGAAGGTCTGCGTGCGGCCCGTGGTGTAGGTGCTGTCGAACGTCTTGCCGTCCTTCCACACCAGGCCGACGTAGTGCACGATGACGCTGTCGGTGTCCTTCACGACCTCGCCGTCGGACTCCAGGATGTAGCTGGAGACCAGCTTCGACGGCGGGGTGTTCTTGGACGGGATGGTGACCTTGGGCGCCTTGCCGTCGGTGTTGGTGCCGACCTTCGGCAGGTCGATGTTGTCCTGGGCGACCTCCCTTCCCTTGGCGGAGGCCGGGATCTGTGTCGCCTTCAGGATGTCGACGACGAAGACGAGGGTGGCGTTGGGCTTGATGTCGCCCTGGCCCTGCGCCCCGTACCCGAGGTCCGGCGGAATGACCAGCTGAACCCGGCTGCCGACCTTCTTGCCGACGAGGCCCTTGTCCCAGCCCTGGATGACCATCCCGGCACCGAGGGTCAGATCGAAGGGCTTGCGGTCGAAGCTGTTGTCGAAGGGCTTGTCCGAGTCCCAGGACTGTCCGAGGTAGTTGACCTGGATCGCGTCGCCGTTCTTGAGCGCGGCGCCGTCGCCCTGGCTGAGCACCTTGGTCTTCAGTTCCTTGGGCGGGTTCCCGGACCCCTTGGAAAGGGTGGGCTTCTCCCCGAACTTGGCCCCCGCGGTGAGTGCGGGGAACTCCGATCCGGAGTCGTTGTCGTTGCCACAGGCCCCTGTCAGCAGCAACAGGGGGACGACGAGAAGGCCGGCAAGTCGGCGCACGTGTTCCTCAGATCTCAGACGGCACGGTCGGTTGGGTCCCCGCCACTCTAGGGCGTGCGCGGGGCCCCGTACGAGAAACGTACGGGGCCCGCGCCGCGTCGGTCTCCGGGAACGTACCGCGCCGTCTCACATCCCCGCGATCAGCTTTTCCACCCGCTCGTCCACCGAGCGGAACGGGTCCTTGCACAGCACGGTGCGCTGTGCCTGGTCGTTGAGCTTGAGGTGGACCCAGTCGACGGTGAAGTCCCGCCGCTGTTCCTGGGCCCTGCGGATGAAGTCGCCGCGCAGCCGCGCCCTGGTCGTCTGCGGAGGCACGGACTTGGCCTCGAAGATCTTCAGGTCGTTGCAGACCCGGTCGGCCTGCCCCTTGCGCTCCAGCAGGTAGTACAGCCCGCGGCGGCGGTGGATGTCGTGGTACGCGAGGTCTATCTGGGCGACCCGCGGGTGCGACATCGTCATGTTGTGCTTGGTCCGATACCGGTCGATGAGCTTGTACTTCATGACCCAGTCGATCTCGGTGTCGATCCGGTCGAGCTCCTGGGTCTCGATCGCGTCGAGCGCGCGGCCCCACAGTTCCAGGACCCGCGCGACCGTACCGCTGCGGATGCCGCGGCGGTCGACGAAGTCGACGGCCTTCTCGTAGTACTCGCGCTGCACCTCGATGGCCGACGCCTCACGGCCGCTGGCCAGGCGCACCTTGCGCTGCCCGGTGGTGTCGTGGCTGACCTCGCGGATGGCCCGGATGGGGTTCTCCAGCGTCAGGTCCCGTATCACCGTGCCCGCCTCGATCATGCGGAGCACCAGATCGGTCGCGCCGACCTTGAGCAGCATCGTCGTCTCGGACATGTTGGAGTCGCCGACGATGACGTGGAGGCGGCGGTAGCGCTCCGCGTCCGCGTGCGGTTCGTCACGCGTGTTGATGATCGGCCGGGACCGGGTAGTGGCGGAACTGACGCCCTCCCAGATGTGCTCGGCGCGCTGACTGACGCAGAAGACGGCGCCGCGCGGGGTCTGGAGCACCTTGCCCGCGCCGCAGATCAGTTGCCGCGTGACGAGGAAGGGAATCAGGATGTCCGCGAGCCGGGAAAATTCTCCGTGCCGGGCCACGAGATAGTTCTCGTGGCATCCGTAGGAGTTTCCCGCTGAATCGGTGTTGTTCTTGAAGAGGTAGACGTCGCCCGCGATTCCCTCCTCGTGCAGGCGGCGTTCGGCATCGACGAGCAGACCTTCGAGAATGCGCTCACCGGCCTTGTCGTGGGTGACCAGTTCGGTCAGGTTGTCGCATTCGGGGGTTGCATATTCCGGATGCGATCCCACGTCGAGGTAGAGGCGGGCGCCGTTCCGCAGAAAGACGTTACTGCTGCGGCCCCATGACACGACACGGCGGAAGAGGTAGCGCGCCACTTCGTCAGGGGACAGTCGGCGCTGTCCCCTGAACGTGCACGTGACGCCGTACTCGTTCTCCAGCCCGAAAATGCGGCGGTCCATGACTGAACATTACGCCTTATGGCCTGAGCTGAAACCGGGTTCGACAGCACCGTTTCGATCATTTTCCGATCTCCGCACCGCGACGGCCGTGCTTCCGTGAACCGTTAGGGCCTTTTTCGTGGCCAGGAGAACGAGCAGGGCCGCCACTCCACTGGCCCCTGTCACGACGAAGCCCCACGTGGTGCCGCCGCCTTCGATGGCCGGCCCCGCCACGGCCGTGCCCACCGCCGCGCCCACCCCGAACGTCGTCACCAGCCAGGAGAACGCCTCGGTCACCGTGCCGCGCGGCGCGTGCCGGTCGACGACGATGAACGAGCAGGCCATCGTGGGGGCCAGGAAGACCCCGGCGAGGGCCGTCAGCGCGGTCATCGCGGCCACGCCCGGAGTCAGTGCGAGCGGGAGGTAGCCGAGCGCCAGCAGCGCCACGAGGTACCGCAGCCGGCGTTCCGGGGCCCCGGCCCACTGCCGTGCCCCGTACACCGCGCCGCCGACCAGCGCACCCAGGCCGAGCGCGGCCATCAGCCAGCCGTACACCGACTCCCGGCCGTGGTCGTCGGCGTACGCCACCGCGGCGACGGTGATCGACCCCAGGGCGAGTCCGACGAAGAAGAACGAGCCGAGCAGCGCCAGCAGCCCCGGCGAGCGCAGTGCGCCCAGCCAGTGCGCCTCCCGGGGGGCCGAGCGCCAGGCCCGGGAGGGTTCGGAGAGGACGACCGAGAGCGCCCCCAGGACCCCGATCGCGTTGATGACCAGCAGGGCCGCCGAGGGCGACCACAGGGAGACGAGGAGCGTCACCAGCAGGGGCCCCAGGGTGAACATGATCTCCTGGGCGACGGCGTCCATCGCGTACGCCCGGTGCACCCGCTCCTCGTCACCCAGCACGGCGGGCCACAGGGCCCGCAGGCCGCCCTCCAGCGGCGGGGTGAACACCCCCGCGACGACCACCGCCGCGAAGGCCACGGCCAGCGAGCCAGGGCCGGTCAGCGCCAGCATCCCCATGCCGAGCGCCGACGCCACGGCGGCCGGCAACTGGACCCGCGGCTGCCCGTACAGGTCCACGGCCCGGCCCAGCAGCGGCTGGCCCACCGCGGTGGCCAGCCCGTACACGGCCGCGAGCGCACCGGCGAGGGTGTAGCTCCCGCCCTCGGCCCGGGTGAACAGCACGATCGCGATGTGGGCGGTGCCGTTGGGCAGCCGGCCCACCAGGGTCCCCGCCAGCAGTCTGGCGGCATGCCGCGCTCGGAGGATGTCCAGATATCCGGCGGCCATGTCCCGTCCCTCTCCTCGGGCGCCTCCCGGCACCGACAGGTTTTACGTATAACTACGAGGGTCATACGTATCATGTGCCCAGTCCGCAGGTCCACCGCACGGCGCCTGCCCCGACCGGCCCGGAGGCCCGAGTGACCCGCGCACCGCAGCCCGCATCCGCCCGGCCCACCAGCCGGGACGTCGCACGGGCCGCGGGCGTCTCCCAGGCCACGGTCTCCCTGGTGCTCGGGGACAAGTGGCGCGGCCGGGTCTCCGAGGCGACCGCCGTGCGCGTACGGCACGCCGCCGACGGCCTCGGGTACCTGCCCAACCTCGCCGCCCGCCAGTTGCGCCTCGGCCGTACCAGAACCGCGCTGCTCGTCGTCCCGGCGCTCACCAACGAGTTCTTCGCCCGCGTCTACACCGGCGCCGCCGCCGTCGCCGCCGAACACGGTTTCGGGGTCGTCCTCTACCCGTCCCCGGACGGGGTCGGCCCGGCCAGGGACCCCTTCGCGTCGGCGCGCGCCTCCCTGGACGGGGTGATCGCCTCGTCGATGGCCGCGGGCGCGCTCGACGCGCTGCGCGGCGCGGATCTGCCGCTGATCATGCTCGACAGCGATCCGGCGGACACTTCCGCCGCGGCCCGGGTCGGCCTGGACATCGCCGACGGCATGCGGCAGGTGGCGGACCATCTGCTCGCGCTCGGCCACCGCCGCTTCGTCCATCTGGCGGCGGACATCGACTCCTGGACGTTCACCGCGCGGGCCCGGGCACTGCGCGACGCCGTGGGAGCGGTGCCCGGAACCCGCGTGCGGACCGTCGGGGCGGCACTCGACGTCCACGCCGGGCGCGAGGCCGCCCAGCGGGCGCTGACCGCTGCGGGCCCGCGGCCGACGGCGGTCGTGTGCGACGACGACGTCCTCGCCGCGGGCGCCTGCAAGACTGCCCGCAGGCTCGGTCTCCGCGTCCCGGACGACCTGTCGGTCACGGGCTTCGGCGATCTGGCCCTCGCGACGGCCGTCGAGCCGGAACTCACCACCGTGCGGCTGTCCGCGGAGCAGGTGGGCGAACGCGGCATGGCGGCCCTGCTGGCCGTCCTGGACGGCCGTCCCGCGCAGCCGGGCAGCCTGCCCGTGCACCTGGTGGCACGCGGCTCCTCGGCGTCGCCGCCGGAGAACGCCGAGCGGGTATGACGGTGCCCCGGACCGCCGCGAGGGGCGGACCGGGGCACCGGGCGAGCGTCTACTCCACGTCACCGCCCGAGTCGGCGGAGCCGTCGGCGGGCCCGGTGGTGTCCGTCGTGCCCGCGGCCTCGCCGGACTCGTCGTCGGAGGAGGCGCCAGCCGGCCCGGCACCGCCGCCCGCCTCCAGCAGACGGGCCAGCTGCCGGCCCACGATCCGCTTGAACTTCCGCTGCTGCGGACGCGTACGGTCCAGGACCGCGACCTCCAGCCGCTCGGCCGGGATCTCCCGCTCGCTGCCGTTGGGATCCCGCGACAGCGCCTGCACGGCCAGCTTCAGCGCCTCGGCGAGCGTCATCCCGTCGCGGTGGCGCTGGTCGAGGAAGCCGCTGATCTGCTCGGCATTGCCGCCGACCGCGACCGAGCCGTGCTCGTCGACGATCGAGCCGTCGTGCGGCAGCCGGTAGATCTGGTCGCCCTCGGGCTCGGTGCCGACCTCGGCGACCACCAGTTCCACCTCGTACGGCTTCTCGGCCGCGCTGGAGAAGATGGTGCCCAGTGTCTGCGCGTAGACGTTGGCCAGCCCTCGGGCCGTCACATCGTCACGGTCGTAGGTGTATCCACGCAGATCGGCGTAGCGCACCCCGCCGATGCGGAGGTTCTCGTACTCGTTGTACTTGCCGGCGGCGGCGAAACCGATCCGGTCGTAGATCTCGCTGAACTTGTGCAGCGCGCGGGACGGGTTCTCGCCGACGAACACAATGCCGTCGGCGTACTGCAGCACGACAAGGCTGCGTCCACGGGCGATGCCCTTCCGGGCGTATTCCGCCCGGTCGGCCATGGCCTGCTGGGGTGAGACATAGAACGGCGTCGACACCGGTTTGTCCGTCCCTTTCTGTCAGTGACGAGAGTGTCGGGGAAGCGTCGGGAACGGCGGTCAGAGCAGCGCGGCGCGCGGGCCGTCGGGCTGCTCCATCCGGTGTTCCACGATCGAGCGGGCGATTTCGGAGGATTCCGCATCGGACAGCTTCCGGAAGCCCTCGTCGGTGATGACGGTGACGATCGGGTAGATCCGCCGGGCCATGTCGGGGCCGCCGGTCGCCGAGTCGTCGTCCGCGGCGTCGTACAGCGCCTGGACGACCAGGGTGAGGGCCTGCTGTTCCGTCAGGTCCTCGCGGTAGAGCTTCTTCAGCGAGCCGCGGGCGAAGATCGACCCGGAGCCGGTGGCCGCGTACCCGACCTCCTCGGAGCGGCCGCCGGTGACGTCGTACGAGAAGATCCGGCCCTTCTCGCGGTCGACGTCGTAGCCGGCGAAGAGCGGCACCACGGCCAGGCCCTGCATGGCCATCGCCAGATTGCCGCGGATCATCGTGGAGAGACGGTTCGCCTTGCCCTCCAGGGAGAGCTGGGTGCCCTCGACCTTCTCGAAGTGCTCCAGCTCCAGCTGGAAGAGCTTGACCATCTCGACGGCCAGCCCGGCCGTGCCGGCGATGCCCACCGCCGAGTACTCGTCGGCCGGGAAGACCTTCTCGATGTCGCGCTGGGCGATCATGTTGCCCATGGTCGCGCGCCGGTCGCCGGCCAGGACCACGCCGCCGGGGAACGTCGCGGCGATGATGGTCGTGCCGTGCGGCGCATCGAGGGCGCCCTGCACGGGCGGCAGGCTCCGGTTGCCGGGCAGCGTCTCGGGCGCGTGGGCGGACAGGAACTCCATGAACGAAGAGGACCCCGGCGTCAGGAAGGCAGCCGGTAGCCGCCCGGTGCTACGAGTGTTGGCTTCCACGCGTTTCCCTCCAGGTGTGCGACGGCCTGCGCACGGCGTCGGGAATCCTCCCCGACGTACCGGTGGCCGAACAGCAGTCGATGCGTTTTGTGCCACGGACCCTACCCGCCCCGCGGCGCTGATCCACAAGCAGCGGGAGGGCGGCCCGCACGACTCGCGGCGCCGTGAGCGACCGCGCGGTACGGGCCGAGCCGGCCCGTACCGCGCGCATCCTGATCCACTCCCCCGAGTCCACGGTCGTGAACTACTGTCCGCCCTTTTGCACGAAGGAGCGCACGAAGTCCTCCGCGTTCTCCTCCAGGACGTCGTCGATCTCGTCCAGAACCGAGTCGACGTCGTCGCTCAGCTTCTCCTGGCGCTCCTTGAGTTCGTCGGAGACCTGCGCGTCCTGCGCCTGCTCCTCGACCTCCTCCGTGGAACGCGTCGCCCGCTGCTGTCCGCCGCCGGTGTCCTTGGTCGCCATGTCGCTCACCCCGCTCGGTTCGAAGCACTTGATCAGACCCTACCCACGGGATCCCGCATCGGCCCGGTGATTACCGGGACGCCCGAGGTTCATTTCCATGATTCCCCGGTACCGGCCGTTTCAGCCGCCCGACAGGACCTGAACCAGCTCCTCCGCCGTGCGGCACCGGTCCAGGAGTTCCTTGACGTGGTCACGTGTGCCGCGCAGCGGCTCCAGGGTGGGCACACGCTGCAACGAGTCGTGACCCGGCAGGTCGAAGATGACCGAGTCCCAGGACGCCGCGGCCACGTCGTCGGCGAACTGCTCCAGGCAGCGGCCCCGGAAATAGGCCCTGGTGTCCTCCGGGGGCGCCGTACGCGCCTTCCGGACCGCGTCCTCGTCCAGCAGCCTCTTCATCTTCCCGCGGGCCACCAGGCGGTTGTACAGCCCCTTCTCGGCCCGCACGTCCGCGTACTGGAGATCCACCAGGTGCAGCCGGGCGGCGTCCCAGTCCAGGCCGTCGCGGCGCCGGTAGCCCTCCATCAGCTCCCGTTTGGCCACCCAGTCGAGCTCTCCGGACAGGCTCATCGGATCGTTCTCCAGCCGGCCCAGCACGTCCTCCCAGCGGACCAGCACGTCCTTGGTCTGTTCGTCGGCGTCCGCCCCGTAGCGGTCCTCGACGTACTTGCGGCCCAGCTCGAAGTACTCCATCTGGAGCTGCACCGCCGTGAGGGTCCGGCCGTTGCGCAGCGTGACCAGTTGCTTCAGCGACGCGTCGTGGGAGACCTGGTGGAGGGTGCGCACCGGCTGGTCGACGGCGAGGTCGACGCCGATGAAGCCGTCCTCGATCATGGAGAGGACCAGGGCGGTGGTGCCGAGCTTGAGGTAGGTCGAGATCTCCGACAGGTTCGCGTCACCGATGATCACATGGAGCCGGCGGTACTTCTCCGCGTCGGCGTGCGGTTCGTCGCGCGTGTTGATGATCGGCCGCTTGAGCGTGGTCTCCAGCCCGACCTCGACCTCGAAGTAGTCGGCGCGCTGGCTGAGCTGGAAACCGTGCTCATGGCCGTCCTGGCCGATGCCGACGCGCCCCGCCCCCGTGACCACCTGGCGCGAGACGAAGAACGGCGTCAGATGGCGCACGATGTCCGAGAAGGGGGTCTCCCGCCTCATCAGGTAGTTCTCGTGCGTGCCGTAGGAGGCGCCCTTGTTGTCGGTGTTGTTCTTGTAGAGGTGGATCGGCTGGGCGCCCGGAAGCTGCGCCGCACGCTCGGCCGCCTCGGCCATGATGCGCTCACCGGCCTTGTCCCACAGCACGGCGTCCCGCGGATTGGTGACCTCCGGGGCGCTGTACTCCGGATGCGCGTGGTCGACGTAGAGGCGCGCGCCGTTGGTGAGGATGACGTTGGCGAGGCCGATGTCCTCGTCGGTGAGCTGACTGGAGTCCGCGGCCTCGCGAGCCAGGTCGAAGCCCCGCGCGTCGCGCAGCGGATTCTCCTCCTCGAAGTCCCATCGGGCGCGCCGCGCCCGGTGCATCGCCGCCGCGTAGGCGTTGACGATCTGGGACGAGGTGAGCATGGCATTGGCATTGGGGTGGCCGGGGACGGAGATCCCGTACTCCGTCTCGATGCCCATTACTCGCCGTACGGTCATGCGGCCCTCCTTGCCAGGCGGCGCTCCCCCTCGGGGGGCGGCGCTCGCATACCGCTGCTGGTCCGGTGCCTGTGCGCGGTGCCCGTTCCCGCACTGCGCGACCCGGGTGGTATGCACGAGCCTAGAGCGACTCCGCACCGGTGGGGCGCCGTCGGGCGAGCTGTCCGGAAAGCGATCGGCTGCGGATGCCCGACCGGGCATCCGCAGCCGGTCCGTGCTCTAAAGGTACTGCCCGGTATTGGCCACTGTGTCGATGGAGCGACCGGTGTCCGCGCCCTGCTTTCCGGTGACGAGCGTGCGGATGAATACGATCCGCTCGCCCTTCTTGCCGGAGATACGGGCCCAGTCGTCCGGGTTGGTGGTGTTGGGCAGGTCCTCGTTCTCCTTGAATTCGTCCACGCACGCCTGGAGGAGATGGGAGACCCGCAGGCCCTTCTGGCCCTGCTCGAGGAATGCCTTGATGGCCATCTTCTTGGCCCGGTCGACAATGTTCTGGATCATCGCGCCGGAATTGAAGTCCTTGAAGTAGAGGACTTCCTTGTCGCCGTTGGCGTACGTGACTTCGAGGAAGCGGTTCTCCTCGGACTCCATGTACATCCGCTCGACGACGGACTGGATCATCGCCTGCGCAGCGACTTCCCTGGAACCGGAGTGCTCCGCGACGTCGTCCGCGTGCAGGGGCAGCGAGGGGGTGAGGTACTTCCCGAAGATGTCCTTCGCCGCCTCCGCGTCGGGGCGCTCGATCTTGATCTTCACGTCGAGTCGTCCGGGCCGCAGGATCGCGGGGTCGATCATGTCCTCGCGGTTGGAGGCGCCGATCACGATCACGTTCTCCAGGCCCTCGACACCGTCGATCTCGGCGAGCAGCTGCGGGACGATGGTGTTCTCCACGTCCGAGCTGACACCGGATCCCCGGGTACGGAAGAGGGATTCCATCTCGTCGAAGAAGACGATGACGGGTGTGCCGTCTCCCGCCTTCTCCCGGGCGCGCTGGAAGACCAGGCGGATGTGCCGCTCGGTCTCACCGACGTACTTGTTGAGGAGTTCTGGGCCCTTGATGTTGAGGAAGTAGCTCTTTCCGGCGGGCTGGCCGGTGACCTCGGCGACCTTCTTGGCGAGGGAGTTGGCGACCGCCTTCGCGATGAGCGTCTTGCCGCAGCCCGGCGGGCCGTAGAGCAGGATGCCCTTCGGCGGCCGCAGCTCGTGCTCCTTGAAGAGATCGGGGTACAGGTAGGGCAGTTCGACCGCGTCCCGGATCAGCTCGATCTGGTCGCCCAGGCCGCCGATGCGGCTGTAGTCGATGTCCGGCACCTCTTCGAGGACGAGTTCCTCGACCTCGCTCTTGGGGACCACTTCGTAGACGTAGCCGGACCTGGGGTCGAGCAGCAGGGCGTCGCCGGGGCGGATGGTGGTGTCCAGCAGCGGCTCGGCGAGCCGCACCACCCGTTCCTCGTCGGTGTGCCCGATGACCAGGGCCCGTTCGCCGTCCTCCAGGATCTCCTTGAGGGTGACGATGTCCCCGGCCCGCTCGAATTCCATGGCCTCGACCACGTTGAGCGCTTCGTTGAGCATGACTTCCTGGCCGCGCCGGAGTCCGTCGAGCTCGACACTGGGGCTGACGTTCACCCGGAGCTTCCGGCCCCCGGTGAAGATGTCGCAGGTACCGTCCTCGTTGCTCTGGAGAAACACGCCGAATCCGGCCGGCGGCTGCGCGAGCCGGTCGACTTCCTCCTTGAGGGCCACGATCTGGTCGCGGGCCTCGCGGAGCGTGTTGGCGAGCCGCTCGTTCTGTGCGGTCACGCCCGCCAGGTTGGTCTGCAACTCGACGATCCGCTCTTCGAGAATCCTCGTATGGCGCGGAGAGTCGGCGAGCTTACGTCGCAGGACGGCGATTTCCTGCTCGAGATAGGCGACCTGGCCGACCGGGTCTTCGGACCCCCGCCCGGCCCGGATGCCGCGGTTGATGTCGTCGTCGTGGGCTGCCACGGTCCTCACCTCCTCCAAGGGGAGCTGGACGCTTCCTGACCCTACCTGCGTGGGTGATGATTGAAACCCCTAGATCACAAAGACTGCGGGGCGTGTCCGATCTTCACCCTTGCGTTCCCCCTCGTCCCTGGGGAATACCCACCCTTCAACATCGGAAAGCGGCCGGTTGTATCGTCGGAGCGATCAACCCCCGTCGGGGCCGGCCACTTCTGTTTTGAAATGGTTCGGAAAAACAGGCGACGAACAGGAGAAACGACCGTGCAGCAGGACGCTCCGAGCGGCGACGACGCGCAGGATCTGGAGGTCTGGATCGACCAGGACCTCTGCACCGGGGACGGGATCTGCGCGCAGTACGCGCCCGAGGTGTTCGAGCTGGACATCGACGGTCTGGCGTATGTGAAGAGCGCCGACGACGAGCTGCTCCAGGACAGCGGGGCGACGACGCCCGTGCCGCTGCCGCTGCTCCGGGACGTCGTCGACTCGGCCAGGGAGTGCCCCGGCGAGTGCATTCACGTACGCCGTGTTTCGGACAAGGTCGAGGTGTACGGCCCCGAGGCCGCCTGACGATCCGTAGGGGCTTCCCACCTGATCTCCGGTGGGAAGGTCACGCCCCGGCGCCCCGGTCAGGCGCCGGCCGGGGCCGTACGGGCGCTGCGGACGAAGGCACCGCCCTGCCAGCGCCAGGTGACGTCCTCGCGCTCGTCGGGGCAGCAGCGGGGGACGTCCAGGGACGAGTAGCCGAACAGGGTGGCGGAGACGGCTCCGTCCCTCACCTCGAGATCGCCGACGCTCATCCGCTGGGCGGGGTCCACCAGGGTCGCCACGACCCTGGGCGCGGCCCCGCTTCCCTGTGTGAGGACGTAGACGCCGCTGGGCGGGGTGCCGGAACCGGCCGCGCAGTGGACCACCGCCACGGTCTCGGGGCGGCCGTCCCCGTCCAGGTCGCCGGTGGCCTGCCGGGCGACGGTGTGCTCCTGGCCGCCGCAGTCCAGCGGGTACGTCACCCGACGTGGATCGGGTGCGGCGGGAGCCGGTCCCTGCCCCGTCGTGGTCCGGTGGGTCGACGCGGAGGCCGCGGGTTCCGGCTGGAGCATGCCCGCGACGGCGACGACCGCGGCCAGGGCAGCCGCGGTGGCGAGCCAGTGCAGCGGCCTGGTGTCGGTGTGCGCGAGGTCCGGGAGCTCGGAGGTCTGCACGCGGGATGTCTCCTGTGGTTCCTGTGGACGAGGATGCCCTGGGGCGGGCCGCGGCCCTCGGAGGAGGCGTCGCGGTGGCGCGGGAGGTGGCCAGCATCGTGCCACACCGGATGGAGCGGGTGTAACGGTGGGGTCGGCGCGGACGACTGTCCGTACCGGAAACGAAGGGACGCCGCCGCCGGGTTCCCGTGTTCCGGGAACTCGGCGGCGGCGCCGGTGTGTTGCGCGGGCACGCCGCGCCGGGATGCGTGGAAGGCTCAGCCGCGCGAGGAGGAGCCGCTCTGGCTGCCGGGACCGTCATAGTCCTCGCCGTAGGCGCCCTTGGCGGGGCGACGGCGGCGCAGCGGGGGCTCCACGCCGTCGGCCAGGCGGCGGGCGGTGACGAGGAAGCCGGTGTGGCCGATCATGCGGTGGTCCGGGCGGACGGCCAGGCCCTCGACGTGCCAGTTGCGGATCATCGATTCCCAGGGCTGCGGTTCGGCGAAGCAGCCGCTCTCGCGGATCGACTCGACGGTCCGCGCGAGCTGGGTGGTGGTCGCGACGTACGCGCAGAGGATGCCGCCGGGCACCAGTGCCTTGGAGACGGCCTCCAGGCACTCCCAGGGGGCGAGCATGTCGAGGACGACCCGGTCGACGTCGGTGTCCGAGAGGTTGTCCTGGAGGTCGCCGACGGTGAGCTGCCAGGCGGGGTGGGGTTCGCCGAAGTAGCGTTCCACGTTCTGCCGGGCGATCTCGGCGAAGTCCTCGCGGCGCTCGTAGGAGTGCAGCATGCCCTGCTCGCCGATGGCACGGAGCAGGAAGGTGGACAGCGAGCCGGAGCCGACGCCGGCTTCCACGACGCGGGCGCCGGGGAAGATGTCGGCGAAGGCCAGGATCTGCCCCGCGTCCTTGGGGTAGACCACGGCGGCGCCGCGGGGCATGGACAGGACGTAGTCGGGGAGCAGGGGGCGCAACGCGAGGTAGGCGACGTTTCCCGTGGTCCGGACAACACTCCCCTCGGGGGCACCGATCAGCTCGTCGTGCGGGAAAGAACCCTTGTGGGTGTGGAAGTTCTTTCCGGCTTCGAGCGTGAAGGTGTAGTGGCGTCCCTTGGGATCGGTGAGCTGGACCTGGTCCCCGACCTTGAAGGGCCCGCGTCGGCGGGCGGCACCGGTCGGTTCAGACATGTGACCAGCGTACCGGTGTTTCACGATGCTCCTGCCGCGAGCCGGGGCGGGTGCGGTGGCACCGGGCGGGCCCGTGGCCGGAGGCTGCCGGACGCCCGGTGACCGGACGGCCTCTCAGACGGCGGGCCCGGCCAGGGCGGCGACGAACGCCCGCTCGACGTCGGCGGCGGACAGCACCCCATAGATCTCGCCGGTCTCCTCGACCACGAGGTACTCGGTGGCGGGGTTGGCCCTGAGCCGGTCCAGGAGTTCCTCGCCGACCAGTTCCGCGGAGATCTTCATGCCGTCGGTGAGGTCCTGCGAGAGTCCGCTCACCGCGACCCAGGGGCGGCGGTGCTGGGGGACGGAGACGATGGCCGACTCGCGGACGATGCCCATGGGTTCGCCGCGCCCGTCGACGACGACGAGCGCGCGGGCACCCGCCTCGTTGGCCCGGCGCAGGGCCTCGGACAGCGGAGTGTCCGCCTCCACGGGGACGGCGCGCCGGGTGAGGGTGCGGGCCCGCAGTTCGGGGAGGTGTTCGCGCAGCCGCGCCATGCGCAGGCTGTTGCCGGCCCCGGTCCAGATGATGGCGGCGAGGATGGCGGCGAGCAGGGCGTCGGTGATGGTGTCGGTGCCGCTGAGGTCGCGCGGTTCGTTCCCGAGGGCGCCGGTGTGGGTGAGCAGCGGCAGGCCGAAGAGGGTGACGACGGCGAGGACGCGGCCGACCCAGGCGGCGGCGACGGTGCCGCTCATCGGCCGGCCGGTGATCTTCCAGACGACGGCACGGAGCATGCGCCCGCCGTCCAGGGGCAGCCCGGGGAGCAGGTTGAAGGCGGCGACCAGGAGGTTGGAGATCATCAGGCCGGCGAGGACGACGCCGGGTACGGTGCCGGGCTCGACCAGGTTCATCCCGGCGTAGAAGAGGCCGGCGAGCACCAGGGAGAACAGCGGGCCGACGAAGGCGAGGACGAACTCCCGGCCGGGGGTCTCGGTCTCCTTCTCGATCTCGGAGACACCGCCGAAGAACTGGAGCTGGATCCGGCGGACCGGCAGCCCGTAGTGCAGCGCCACGACCGTGTGGGCGAGCTCGTGGACGAGTACGGAGGCGTAGAAGGCGATCGCGAAGAAGAGGGAGACCAGGTAACGGGCCGCGCCGAGGTCGGGCAGCACCTGTTCGAGCTGGCCGCCGAAGACCCAGGTGATCAGCGCGGCCACGACGAACCAACTCGGCGCGACGTAGACCGGAACGCCGAAGAGGCGGCCCATGAGGAGGCCGCCTCCGGGTCCTTCGGGGCGCCGCGGTCCGTCCTTGTCCGTGCCGGGCCCGGGGGTCGGTCCCCCCGCGCCGGGGTGCGGGCGCCCGTTGTCGCCGCTCTCGTCCACGAGGTCCCTTCGGTCGGTTCCCTGTTTCACGATCATGCCCTGTCCCGGGCCGTGTGGTCGATGGTAAGCCGACGGATGTCGGTGGCGGGCCATAGGGTCGTGCGCATGACCTCCCTGCCGCAGCCGTCCCGGCCGCCCTCGTCCCTCTCACCGTCGCGGGCCGCCGATTTCATGCAGTGCCCCCTGCTGTACCGCTTCCGGGTCATCGACCGGCTGCCGGAGAAGCCGAGCGAGGCGGCCACCCGGGGCACGCTGGTGCACGCGGTCCTGGAGCGGCTCTTCGACGCCCCGGCGGCGGAGCGCACGGCCGGGCGGGCGACGGCGCTGATCCCCGCGCAGTGGGACCGGCTGCTGGAGTCGAGGCCGGAGTTGGCGGAGCTGTTCGCGGAGGATGCCGGGGGTGAACGGCTGGCGCGCTGGCTCTCGGAGGCGGAGCGGCTGGTGGAGCGGTGGTTCTCGTTGGAGGATCCGACGCGTCTGGAGCCCGCCGAGCGGGAGATGTTCGTCGAGACGGAGCTGGATTCGGGGCTGCGGCTGCGTGGGGTGATCGACCGGGTCGACGTGGCGCCGACGGGTGAGGTCCGGATCGTCGACTACAAGACGGGGAAGGCTCCGCGCCCGGAGTACGCGGAGGGCGCGCTGTTCCAGATGAAGTTCTACGCCCTGGTGGTCTGGCGGCTGAAGGGCGTGGTGCCGCGGCGGCTCCAGCTGGTCTACCTCGGCAGCGGGGACGTCGTGACGTACGACCCGGTGAGGGGCGATCTGGAGCGGGTCGAGCGGAAGCTGCTGGCCCTCTGGGAGGCGATCCGGGCCGCGACGGAGAGCGGCGAGTGGCGCCCCCGGCCGACGAAGCTCTGCGGCTGGTGCGACCACCAGGCGGTCTGCCCCGAATTCGGGGGGACTCCCCCAGTGTATCCGCTGGCGGTACGCCCGGCGGAGTCCGAACAGGATGTCCAGGGCAGAATGGACCCGGCCGACGCCCAGGCCGCGCCTTCGCACCAGCGGCGTTAGGCCGGAGCGGACGGCAGTTTTTGAAGACACGGCCTGCGAACCGCCGGGCCATGACCGTCGAGGGACCCTAGGAGACCTTGTGGCAATCCGCGTCCTGCTGGTCGACGACCAGCCGCTGCTGCGCACCGGCTTCCGGATGATCCTGGAGGCGGAGGGCGATATCGCGGTGGTGGGTGAGGCCGGTGACGGCCTCCAGGCTCTCGACCAGGTGCGGGCGCTCCAGCCCGATGTGGTGCTGATGGACATCCGTATGCCGCGCATGGACGGCGTGGAGGCGACGCGGCAGATCACCGGCCCGGACCGGGACGGTCCGGCGAAGGTGCTGGTGCTGACCACCTTCGACCTCGACGAGTACGTCGTGGAGGCGTTGCGCGCCGGTGCCAGCGGCTTCCTGCTGAAGGACGCTCCGGCCCATGAGCTGGTGCAGGCGATCCGCGTGGTCGCGGCGGGCGAGGCGATGCTCGCCCCGAGCATCACGCGCAGGCTGCTCGACAAGTACGCGGACCATCTGCCCTCGGGCGAGGAGCCCGTGCCGGACACGCTGCACACGCTGACCGACCGCGAGGTCGAGGTGCTGAAGCTGGTGGCGCGCGGGCTGTCGAACGCGGAGATCGCCGCGGACCTGTTCGTCAGCGAGACGACGGTCAAGACGCATGTCGGCCATGTGCTGACCAAGCTCGGTCTGCGCGACCGGGTCCAGGCGGCCGTGTACGCCTACGAGAGCGGTCTGGTGCGCCCCGGCGCCCAGTGACGCCGTACGCCCCGGCGCCGGCGAACGGCCGGGCCGGGCCGGGCTCGTGGGGCGGGAGCCGGGAGCGGGTGCCGCCCTGTCTCAGTCGGCGTCGCGGCCGAGCTCCCACAGTCGGATCTCGGCGGAGGGGTTGACCGCCCATTCGACGCCGGAGAGCCCCGTCCGGGACGCGGCGTACTGCTTGCCCTGCCAGATCGGCAGGATGGGCACGTCCTCGGCGACGATGTCCTGGATCCGCCGGAAGGTCTTCGCCGCGGCGCTGCGGTCGGTCTCGCGACGGGACTGCGGAATGAGGGTGTTCTGCGCCAGGGCCGACTGGTACGGCGAGTTCAGGAAGTTGTTCCGGCCGAGGAACGGTGCCGTGTAGTTGTCCGGGTCCGGGAAGTCGGGGAACCAGGCGAATCCGTAGACGGCGTAGTCGCCGCGCACCTGCGCGGGGCGGAACGCCGACCAGGGTGTGCCCTTGACGGCGACATCGAACAGTCCGGTGTCGTTGAGCTGCTGCCGCAGGGTCCTGAACTCGGCGGCGGTGCCGGAGCCGAAGTGGTCGGTGGTGTAGTGCAGGGTGAGCTTCACCGGGGTGTGGACGCCCGCCGCCCGCAGGATCGCCGCGGCCTTCGCGGTGCCGGGTTCGCCGTACTTGTTGTAGAAGGAATTGGTGTGCGTGGTGATGCCCGAGGGGATCAGCGAGTACAGCGGTTCGGCCGTGGTGCCGTAGACCTTGTCCGCGATCTCCCCCCGGTCGACGATCTGGGCCATGGCCTGGCGGACCGCCTTGTTCCGCACGACCGGGTCGTCGGTGTCGAAGCCGAGGTAGCGGATGGCGAGTCCGGGCATCTCGGTGAGCCTGACGTCGTCGTCGGGGTTGTCGAGCAGCCGCCGGGACTGCTCGGGCGACATGGTGCGGGTCATCATGTCGATCTTCTTGTCGTCGAACGCTTTCCCCATCGCCTCGGCGCCGGGGAAGAGATCCAGTTCAACCCGGTCGTTGCGGACGCGCAGATCGCCCTTGTAGCGGGGGTTTTTGGTGAAGAGGACCCTGACCACACGGTCGTTCTCGACCTGCGGCTTCATGGTGTACGGGCCGGAACCGTCCACCTGGAACCCGGTGCGCGGGGACTTCGGCGCGTACGCGGCCCGCGGCACGATGCCGGCGACCGGGGTGGCGAGCTTGTAGGGGAATGTGGCGTCCGGCGCGCGGAGGTGGAAGATGATCTCCCGCTCGCCCTGCGTCTCGACCGTGTCGATACCGGCCAGCAGGGCCACGGGGCCGTTGGGGGCGTTGATGCGGATGACGCGCTCGATGGAGTACTTCACGTCGTCTGGCGTGATGGGGGTGCCGTCGGCGAAGGTGAGGCCGGGGCGCAGTCTGCAGCGGTAGCTCTCGTTCTGGGTGTCCGTGAAGTCGCAGCTCTCTGCGGCCTCGGGCACCGGTGAGCCGCCGCCGCGCGGCACCTGCAGAAGAGACTGCACGGTCTGCCGGAGCACGTTCCACACGCCCGCGTCGTACCCGGTCGCGGGGTCGAACGGTGCGGGGTCGTCCTTGGTCGCGACGAACCGGTCGGTGGTGCCGACGACGATGGTGTCCCGGCCACCGCCGCCCTCGGGCCCCCCGCATGCGGCGATCACGGGCGCGAGTACGCACGCGATGGTCGGCAGCACCAGGGTCTTGCGGTTCATCTCGGTCGCTCTCCCTCGTCCGGGCATGGAGAGAGTGAGATTAGCGGGCCCCGGCGGCAGGCTTCGTTCACTGCCGCACGCTATGTGACCGGACGGTTATGGGAAATGTCGGCGAGCTACTTTCCCCGCTCCGCTTCCCTTTCCTCAGACAGGGATCAAACGGGATACTTCGGAGCGACAAATGGGGCACCAGGGATGATCTTAAGAGTTCTTCTCGCACATTCCGGTGATCAACCTCACGCCCCGGCCTTTTCTTCCGCGCTGTTCTTGCGGAGTTCTGTCACGCGAATGTGACAGGAAAAGCACGGAATCACGCCGGGTTTCTCGAACCTTTCACAGGAAATCCCAGGCGTGGTTCCGGCACTCAGACGACCAGGCCCCGGAGGAACGCGAGATCGACCTCCTCCAGCGAGCGCACGACCACCCGGCCGTTCGCGGGGGCGATGGGTGCGACGGACGGCACGGCGACCACCCGGCAGCCCGCGGCCTCCGCCGCCGCCACTCCGGTGGCGGTGTCCTCGATGACCGCGCACCGCCCGGGCTCGGCCCCGAAGCCGGAGGCAGCGGTCAGATAGGGCTCCGGATGCGGCTTGGTACGGGCGACCTCGTCGCCGGCGATGCTGAGGGCGAAGTGGTGCTGGCCCACCGATTCCAGCACCCGGTCGATGATCCGCCGGTGCGAGGCGGAGACCAGGGCGGTGGGCATGTCGTGCCGGGCCAGCTCCGTCAGCAGCCGCTTCGCGCCCGGCATCAGCGGTACGCCGCGGTCGAGGCGCTTCTCGAATCGGTCGTTGAGCAGCACGGTGAGCTCGGCGAGGGTGATGTCCGCGCCGGTCGCGTCCATGAGGTAACCCGCGCTGCGGGTCATCGGCCCGCCGACGACCACGTCGCGCCACGCCTCGTCGAGCTGGTGTCCCAGCTCGGCGAAGACCTCCACCTCGGCCTCCCACCAGAAGCCTTCGGTGTCGACGAGGGTCCCGTCCATGTCGAGCAGGACGGCCTGCAACGCGGCGCCTTCGGCCGTACGGGTCATGGACGCGGGGACCGTGCTGGTCATCCGGCACACCTTCCGTGAGGGACGAGAAGGCCGGTCACCGTTTCCCGTGGGAAGGGCGACCGGCCTTCACTGGACCGACCAGTGTACGGCGTGTCGTGCGACCGCGCGTTGAACGCCGTCTAACGCGCGTTGAAGTACTTCGCCTCCGGGTGGTGGATGACGATGGCGTCCGTGGACTGCTCCGGGTGCAGCTGGAACTCCTCCGAGAGGTGCACCCCGATCCGCTCCGGCCGCAGCAGCTCGGCGATCTTCGCCCGGTCCTCCAGGTCGGGGCAGGCCCCGTATCCCAGCGAGAAGCGGGCGCCCCGGTACTTCAGCGCGAACATGTCCTCCACCTCGGCCGGGTCCTCGCCGCCGAAGCCGAGCTCGGAGCGGACCCGGGCGTGCCAGTACTCGGCGAGGGCCTCGGCCAGCTGCACGGACAGGCCGTGCAGCTCCAGGTAGTCGCGGTAGGCGTTGGCCTCGAAGAGCTTGGCGGTCTCGCCGCCGATCCTCGAACCGACGGTGACCACCTGGAGACCGACCACGTCCGTCTCGCCGGACTCCTCGGGACGGAAGAAGTCCGCGAGGCAGAGGCGGCGGCCGCGGCGCTGGCGCGGGAAGGTGAAGCGGGTTCGCTCGGAGCCGTCCTCGTGGAGCAGGATCAGGTCGTCGCCCTTGGAGACGCACGGGAAGTAGCCGTAGACGACGGCGGCCTCCAGCAGGTTCTCGGTGTGGAGCTTGTCGAGCCAGCCGCGCAGATGCGGGCGGCCCTCGGTCTCCACCAGTTCCTCGTAGGTCGGCCCGTCGCCGGCCCGGGCCTGCTTGAGGCCCCACTGGCCCTTGAAGAGCGCGCCCTCGTCCAGCCAGGACGCGTACTCCTTGAGCTGGATGCCCTTGATCACCCGGGTGCCCCAGAACGGCGGCTCGGGGACCCGGTTGTCGACGGCGACGTCGGACCGGACGCCCTCTTCCGGTTCGTCGACCTCCAGGACGGCGGTGTCGCGCCTGGGCACCCGACGCTGCTTGAGCTCGGGGAGGGTCGCTCCGGGGACGCCTCGCTTGACCGCGACGAGTGCGTCCATCAGGCGCAGCCCCTCGAACGCGTCACGGGCGTAGCGGACCTCGCCCTCGTACAGCTCGTGCAGGTCCTGCTCGACGTAGGCCCGGGTGAGCGCCGCTCCGCCGAGGATCACCGGATACACGGCGGCCAGCTTGCGCTGGTTGAGCTCCTCCAGGTTCTCCTTCATGACCACGGTGGACTTGACCAGCAGCCCGGACATGCCGATGACGTCGGCCCGGTGCTCCTCGGCGGCCTCCAGGATCGCGGAGACGGGCTGCTTGATTCCGAGGTTGACGACGTTGAAGCCGTTGTTGGACAGGATGATGTCGACGAGGTTCTTGCCGATGTCGTGGACGTCGCCGCGCACGGTGGCCAGCACGATGGTGCCCTTGCCCTCGGCGTCGGACTTCTCCATGTGCGGCTCCAGGTGGGCCACCGCCGACTTCATGACCTCGGCGGACTGGAGCACGAACGGCAGCTGCATCTGGCCCGAGCCGAAGAGCTCGCCGACCACCTTCATGCCGTCGAGCAGGGTGTCGTTGACGATGTCGAGCGCGGGGCGGGTGAGCAGGGCCTCGTCGAGATCGGCCTCCAGGCCGTTCTTCTCGCCGTCGATGATGCGGCGCTTCAGCCGTTCGTCCAGCGGGAGTGCGGCCAGTTCCTCGGCCTTGCCCGCCTTCATCGACTTGGTGCTGACGCCCTCGAAGAGCTCCATGAGCCTCTGAAGGGGGTCGTAGCCCTCGGACCGGCGGTCGTGGATGAGGTCGAGGGCGACCTGCACCTGCTCCTCGTCGAGGCGCGCGATCGGCAGGATCTTGGAGGCGTGCACGATCGCGGAGTCGAGACCGGCCTTGACGCACTCGTCGAGGAAGACCGAGTTGAGGACGGTACGGGCGGCCGGGTTGAGGCCGAAGGAGATGTTGGACAGGCCGAGCGTGGTCTGCACCTCGGGGTGGCGCTTCTTGAGCTCGCGGATGGCGCCGATGGTGGCGATGCCGTCGCCCCGGCTCTCCTCCTGCCCGGTGCAGATGGTGAAGGTGAGGCAGTCGATGAGGATGTCCGACTCCCGGATGCCCCAGTTGCCGGTCAGGTCCGCGATCAGCCGCTCGGCGATGGCGACCTTGTGCTCGACGGTACGGGCCTGGCCCTCCTCGTCGATGGTCAGGGCGATCAGCGCGGCGCCGTGCTCGGCGGCCAGGGCCGCGACCTTCGCGAAGCGCGACTCGGGGCCGTCTCCGTCCTCGTAGTTGACCGAGTTGAGGACGGCCCGTCCGCCGAGCTTCTCCAGACCGGCGCGCAGCACCGGCACCTCGGTGGAGTCCAGCACGATCGGGAGGGTGGAGGCGGTGGCGAAACGTCCGGCCAGCTCCTCCATGTCGGCGACGCCGTCGCGGCCGACGTAGTCCACGCACAGGTCGAGCATGTGCGCGCCCTCGCGGATCTGGTCGCGCGCCATCTCCACGCAGTCGTCCCAGCGCCCTTCCAGCATCGCCTCGCGGAACTTCTTGGAACCGTTGGCGTTCGTGCGCTCGCCGATCGCCAGGTAGGAGGTGTCCTGGCGGAACGGGACGGCCTGGTACAGGGATGCGGCGCCCGGCTCGGGGCGGGGGTCGCGCGGGGCGAGGGCGGAGCCGCGGACGCGTTCGACGAGCTGGCGCAGGTGCTCCGGGGTGGTCCCGCAGCAGCCTCCCACCAGCGTGAGCCCGTACTCCTGGACGAACGTCTCCTGGGCGTCGGCCAGGCCCTCGGGACCGAGCGGGAAGTGCGCCCCGTCCTTGGTGAGTACCGGCAGACCGGCGTTGGGCATGCAGAGCAGGGGGATGCGGGAGTGCCGCGTGAGGTAGCGCAGGTGCTCGCTCATCTCGGCGGGGCCGGTGGAGCAGTTGAGGCCGATCATGTCGACGCCCAGCGGTTCCAGCGCGGTGAGCGCGGCGCCGATCTCGGAGCCCAGCAGCATGGTGCCGGTGGTCTCGAAGGCCAGGGAGACCAGGATCAGCAGGTCGCTTCCGGTCGCCTCCAGGGCGCGCCGGGCGCCCAGCACGGCGGCCTTGGTCTGCAGGAGGTCCTGCGTCGTCTCGATGATGAGCGCGTCCACACCGCCGGCGATCAGGCCCTCGGCGTTGCACTGGAAGCCGTCGCGCAGCGTGGTGTACGGGGCGTGGCCCAGGGTCGGCAGCTTGGTGCCGGGGCCAATGGAGCCGAGCACCCAGCGCTGCTGCCCGGTGGAGGCGGTGAACTCGTCGGCGACCTCGCGGGCGATGCGGGCGCCGGACTCGGAGAGCTCCTGGATGCGGTCGGCGACGTCGTACTCGCCCAGGGCGGAGGCGTTGGCCCCGAAGGTGTTCGTCTCCACGCAGTCCACGCCGACGGCGAAGTACTCCCGGTGCACGGAGGCCACGATGTCGGGGCGCGTGACGTTCAGGATCTCGTTGCAGCCTTCGAGGTCCTGGAAGTCCTCAAGCGTGGGGTCCTGCGCCTGGAGCATGGTGCCCATGGCACCGTCGGCCACCACCACGCGGGTGGCGAGCGCTTCGCGCAGGGCTGCTGCGCGTCGGCGGCTGTCGGCGGAAGGGGTCGGCAACGAGGCCATGGATGTACTCCCTGGAATGCGACGGCTGTCGGCTTTGCGTCTTCGGTGGAAGGCGCACCAGGCCAGCGTAGCCGGGAGGTGGCCGGGGTTGTCACTCCGTCCATGGAACGGACGGCATGCTGTGGCGGGGCGGTGTCCGGATCCAGTGGGTGCGAAGGGCTGCGGTGCGGTTTCCCTCCACGATCGAGCACTGGTCGGCATCGACCGATAGTGTTCAGCATTGTCGAACCACAGGTGGAGGAGTACGGCGCGATGGCGAAGAACATCCAGTCGCTTGAGCGAGCGGCGGCGATGCTGCGCCTGCTGGCGGGCGGCGAGCGGCGGCTGGGGCTGTCCGACATCGCCTCCTCGCTGGGCCTGGCCAAGGGGACCGCGCACGGCATTCTGCGCACGCTCCAGCACGAGGGCTTCGTCGAGCAGGACGCCGTGTCGGGCCGCTATCAGCTGGGCGCCGAGCTGCTGCGCCTGGGCAACAGCTATCTGGACGTCCACGAGCTGCGGGCCCGCGCGCTCGTCTGGACGGACGACCTGGCCCGCTCCAGCGGCGAGAGCGTCCACCTGGGGGTGCTGCACCAGCAGGGCGTCCTGGTCGTCCACCACGTCTTCCGGCCCGACGACAGCCGCCAGGTCCTGGAGGTCGGGGCCATGCAGCCGCTGCACTCCACGGCCCTGGGCAAGGTGCTCTCGGCGTACGACCCGGTGGCGCACACCGAGGCCGCGGAGGGCGAGCGGCGGTCCTTCACCCCGCGCACGGTCACGGACGCGGAGGAGTTCGAGTCGGTGCTCGACCTGGTCCGCGCCCGCGGCTGGGCAGCGGACGTGGAGGAGACGTGGGAGGGCGTGGCCGCGGTGGCCGCCCCGATCCACGACCGCCGGCGGATGCCGGTGGGCGCGGTGGCGGTGACGGGCGCGGTGGAGCGGGTCTGCGCGGACGGGGAGCTGCGGCCCGAGCTGATCGCGGCGGTACGGGACTGCGCGCGGGCGGTCTCCCGGGACCTGGGAGCCGGGCGCTTCTGACCGCTTCCCGCACGCGGCGGACCCGCGACCACGCCCGGCCCGCGCCGGGCGCCCCCGGCACGCGACAGCCGCCCCCGAAAAAACGGCGGCCGCCGCCGGCCCGCGCCGCCCCCGACGACCGCTCCCGGCCAACCCTCCGAGGGGCGTTCCGGTGCGTGCCGGGCGCCCCCGACGGCCGCCTCCCGGTGCACGGTGAGTGCCCCGGCGGGCGACTCCCGGCGTACGGCTCCCGTTCCCTGGCCGCCGTCCGTTCGAACGGACGGCGGCGCGGGTAACCGAGTTTTGCACCACAGAACTCTTGACGCCTGAATCACCTGAGGGAAGCATTGCCGTTCGCCGGTCGGCATTGTCGAACAGCTAACGGAAATTAACGTTAGGGTGTGACAGCGCCCCAGGCCGGAGAACGCCCTCGCACGAGGGCACGGACCACCGGAGGGACCCGGGGTTCGGCTTCCCTGGACCGAGGACAAAGGAGTCGCGGGTGTCCAGCTCCGACATCTTCATCGGCGAGACCATAGGAACCGCCGTGCTCATCCTGCTCGGCGGCGGTGTGTGCGCCGCCGTCACGCTCAAGCACTCCAAGGCGCGGAACGCCGGCTGGCTTGCGATCACCTTCGGGTGGGGTTTCGCCGTGCTGGCCGGCGCGTACCTGGCCGGGGGCGTGTCCGGCGCGCACCTCAACCCGGCGGTCACGATCGGGCTCGCGATCGAGGGCGGCACCCGGTGGAGCGACGTGCCGCTGTACATCGGCTCCCAGATGCTCGGCGCGATGATCGGCGCGGCCCTGGTCTGGCTCACGTACTACGGGCAGTTCCGGGCGCACATGACGGATCCGGAGATCGCGGGCGCCCGGTCGGGTGAAGAGGCCGTGGCCGACCCGGCCTCCGCCCCGAAAGCGGGCCCGGTACTGGGCATCTTCTCGACCGGTCCCGAGATCCGGCACGCGGTGCAGAACCTGGTCACCGAGATCATCGCCACCGTGGTGCTCGTCCTCGTGATCCTCACCGAGGGCCTCAACAACGACGGCAACGGCCTCGGAACGCTCGGCGCGCTGGTCACCGCCCTGCTCGTGGTCGGCATCGGCCTCTCGCTCGGCGGCCCGACCGGTTACGCGATCAATCCGGCGCGCGACCTCGGTCCGCGTATCGTTCACGCGCTGCTGCCACTGCCGAACAAAGGCGGTTCCGACTGGGGCTATGCGTGGATCCCCGTCGTCGGACCGCTCGTCGGCGGCGCGATCGCGGGCGGGCTCTACAACGTCGCCTTCGCCTGACGCATGACGTACAGAGTCCCCATCCCCCAAGACCACACAGACCTCCGGGAGCACACCGTGACCGACGCACACACCACCGGCCCGTTCATCGCGGCCATCGACCAGGGCACCACCTCCAGCCGCTGCATCGTCTTCGACCGGGACGGCCGGATCGTCTCCGTCGACCAGAAGGAACACGAGCAGATCTTCCCGAAGCCGGGCTGGGTCGAGCACGACGCCACCGAGATCTGGGAGAACGTGCAGGAGGTCGTCGCCGGAGCCGTCGTCAAGGCCGGCATCACCGCCGCCGATGTGAAGGCGATCGGCATCACCAACCAGCGCGAGACCACGCTGCTCTGGGACAGGATCACCGGTGAGCCCGTCCACAACGCCCTGGTCTGGCAGGACACCCGGACCGACGCGCTCTGCAAGGAGCTCGGCCGCAACGTGGGCCAGGACCGATTCCGCCGCGAGACCGGTCTGCCGCTCGCCTCGTACTTCGCGGGCCCCAAGGTTCGCTGGCTGCTGGACAACGTGGAGGGGCTGCGCGAGCGCGCCGAACGCGGCGACATCCTCTTCGGCACCATGGACTCCTGGGTCATCTGGAATCTGACCGGCGGCACGGACGGCGGCGTCCACGTCACCGACGCCACGAACGCCTCGCGCACCCTCCTGATGAACCTGCACACCCTGGCGTGGGACGAGAAGATCCTCTCCTCGATGGAGATCCCGGCGACGGTGCTGCCCGAGATCCGCTCCTCCTCCGAGGTGTACGGCACCGCGAAGGGCGGCGTCCTGGACGGGGTCCCGGTCGCCTCCGCGCTCGGCGACCAGCAGGCGGCCCTGTTCGGCCAGACCTGCTTCTCCGAGGGCGAGGCCAAGTCCACGTACGGCACCGGCACCTTCATGCTGATGAACACCGGTGAGCGGCCCGTCAACTCGTACAACGGACTGCTGACGACCGTCGGGTACCGGATCGGCGACGAGAGGCCGGTCTACGCCCTGGAGGGCTCCATCGCCGTCACCGGATCGCTCGTCCAGTGGATGCGCGACCAGATGGGCCTGATCAACTCGGCGGCCGAGATCGAGACCCTGGCCTCGTCGGTCGAGGACAACGGCGGCGCGTACTTCGTGCCCGCGTTCTCGGGCCTGTTCGCCCCGTACTGGCGCTCCGACGCCCGCGGCGTCATCGCCGGCCTGACCCGCTACGTCACCAAGGCGCACATCGCCCGTGCCGTGCTGGAGGCCACCGCCTGGCAGACCCGCGAGATCACCGACGCCATGACCAAGGACTCCGGGGTGGAGCTGGCCGCCCTCAAGGTCGACGGCGGCATGACTTCCAACAACCTGCTGATGCAGACGCTCGCCGACTTCCTGGACGCGCCCGTGGTGCGGCCCATGGTCGCCGAGACGACCTGCCTCGGCGCCGCCTACGCCGCCGGTCTCGCCGTCGGATTCTGGCCGGACACCGACGCCCTGCGCGCCAACTGGCGCCGGGCCGCCGAATGGACCCCTCGCATGGCCGCGGACGCCCGCGACCGCGAGTACAAGAACTGGCTCAAGGCCGTGGAGCGGACCATGGGCTGGATCGAACACGAGGAGTAAGCGACATGACCACCCTGCAGAGCGTCCCGGCCCTCGGGACACACCCGGCCTCCGGCTCCCTGCCGAGCCGCGCCGAGACTCGGGAGCAGTTGTCCGGGGCCGCGTACGACCTCCTGGTGATCGGTGGCGGCATCCTGGGCATCTCCACGGCCTGGCACGCCGCGCAGTCCGGGCTGCGGGTGGCCCTGGTGGACGCCGGCGACTTCGCCGGCGCCACCTCCTCCGCCTCCTCGAAGCTGCTCCACGGCGGTCTGCGCTATCTGCAGACCGGTGCGGTGAAGCTGGTCGCGGAGAACCACTTCGAGCGCCGTGCGGTGTCCCGTGAGGTGGCCCCGCACCTGTCGAACCCGCTCACCTTCTACCTGCCGGTGTACAAGGGCGGTCCGCACGGCGCGGCCAAGCTGGGCGCGGGTGTGTTCGCGTACTCGGCGCTGTCCGCGTTCGGCGACGGCGTCGGGCACGTGATCAGTCCGGCGAGGGCCCGTCGCGACGTGCCGGAGCTGCGCACGGACGGTCTGAAGGCCGTCGCGGTCTACGGCGACGACCAGATGAACGACGCCCGGATGGCGCTGATGACGGTCCGCGCGGCCGTCGACGCGGGTGCCGTGGTCCTCAACCACGCGGCGGTCACCGGGCTGCGGTTCACCCGCGGCCGGGTGACCGGCGCCGACCTCCAGGACCGCCTGGACGGCACGGAGTTCGGCGTCAGCGCCCGTCTCGTGCTGAACGCCACCGGGCCGTGGGTCGACCACCTGCGCAGGCTGGAGGACCCGAACGCGGCCCCGTCGGTGCGCCTGTCCAAGGGCGCGCACCTGGTGCTGAGGCGCACGCGTCCGTGGAACGCCGCACTGGCCACCCCGATCGACAAGTACCGCATCACGTTCGCCCTGCCGTGGGAGGACATGCTGCTCCTGGGCACCACGGACGAGGAGTACGAGGGCGATCCGGCGGACGTCGCCGTCAATGAGAAGGACGTCGCGCAGATCCTCGACGAGGCGGCGTTCTCCATCAGGGACCAGCAGTTGTCGCGCGACCTGATCACCTACTCCTTCGCGGGTCTTCGGGTGCTCCCCGGCGGGCCGGGCGACACGTCCAAGGCCAAGCGCGAGACGGTCGTGACGGAGGGCCGCGGCGGGATGCTGTCGGTCGCGGGCGGCAAGTGGACGACGTTCCGCCACATCGGCCGCACGGTGATGAACAAGCTGGCGGCGCTCCCGGGCCACCCCCTCGGCGGCGACATGGAGCCGATCTCGCGCCTGCCGAAGAAGCTCCCGCTGCCCGGCATCGCCAACCCGAACGCGGTGACCCACCGGCTGCTGGTCGACGGCGCCGCGCCCGGCCCCCGGATGGCGGCCGACACGGCACGGCACCTCGCCACGCACTACGGTTCGCTCGCCTTCGACATCGCGCGGCTGGCGAACGAGAACCCGGCGCTGGCCGAGCGTGTCCACCCGGACGCGCCGGAGATCTGGGCGCAGGTCGCCTACGCCCGGGACCACGAGTGGGCCGGGACGGCGGACGACGTGCTGCGCCGCCGGACGACGCTGACGATCCGGGGTCTGGCCACGGACGAGATCCGGGCGCGCGTGGAATCCCTGCTCGGCGAGCGGGGCTGACGGGACGCTCGCGGGAAGCGGACGGGGCGGCTCCCACGGCGGGACCGCCCCGTCCGCGTACCCCCGCCTCCGTCGGCCGCCCCCGTTTCCCCGGCCCTCCCCGCGCGTCCCTCTGATGCCCCGGCCCTCCCCGCGCGTCCCACCCCGACCCACCACCACACGCGTCCGTACACCCCGACCCACCACCACACGCGTCCGTACACTCCGGTCCGCACCAGGGGCAGCGGCAGTACCCCGGCGAAGACGACGGCGTCGCGCCGTCCTCGCCGGGGCGCGGCCCCTCGGCCCGGCGGTCCCGACCGGACGGGCCGAGCACCGTGTCGGAGCCGCCCGGTCCCGCGATCCATGACGGCGGGTTCACTCGGCTCTGTCCGAGGGCTGCGTCGGGAGTGGCCGGAAGCCGTAAGGTTGTTGCGTACTTGAGGGAACTTCGGAAGGAGGCCTGGGTGATCGAGCTCGAGGGGGTTCCCGAGCTGATCGACCCGGTCATGGTGGCCGCGTTCGAGGGATGGAACGACGCAGGTGACGCCGCCTCCACGGCGGTCGCGCACCTGGACCGGGAATGGAAGGGGGAGGTGTTCGCGGCGCTGGACGCCGAGGACTACTACGACTTCCAGGTCAACCGGCCGACGATCTGGCTGGACGGCGGGACGCGCAAGATCACTTGGCCCACCACCCGGCTCTCGGTGGTCCGTATCGGTGGGGAGAAGCCCCGCGACCTCGTCCTGGTCCGGGGCATCGAGCCGTCCATGCGCTGGCGCTCGTTCTGCAACGAATTGCTGGGCTTCGCCCATGAGCTGGGCGTGGAGATGGTGGTGATCCTGGGCGCGCTGCTCGGCGATGCCCCGCACACCCGCCCGGTCCCGGTCAGCGCGGTCACCTCCGACCCCGATCTGGCCCGGACCATGGACTTGGAGGAGACCAGGTACGAGGGCCCGACGGGCATCGTCGGCGTGCTCCAGGAGGCGTGCACCCACGCGGGCGTGCCCACGGTCAGTCTGTGGGCCGCGGTGCCGCACTACGTCTCGCAGCCGCCGAACCCGAAGGCCACCCTCTCGCTGCTCAACCGCCTGGAGGACCTCCTCAATCTGCGCATCCCGCTGGGCGAACTGCCCGAGGACGCGCGCGCCTGGCAGCTCGGCGTCGACCAGCTGGCCGCCGAGGACAGCGAGGTGGCGGAGTACGTCCAGACGCTGGAGGAGGCCCGGGACACCGCGGAACTCCCCGAGGCGAGCGGCGAGGCCATCGCCCGGGAGTTCGAACGCTATCTGCGCCGCCGGGACACCGGTCCGGGCCAGGGGCCCGGTGGACACGCGACGGAGAGCGGCGACGTCGCGTATCTGCGCGACACTTCAGGTGGCCGGAACCGCCCGCCGAAACCGCCGAGGCCGGAGGACGGCGGTGGAACGGCGCCCGGCGCCTCGCCCGCGAACGGCCCCGCCCGTTCCGAGGCCGCCGACGGCGGGGACGGGGACGACGGCGGGCCGCCGCACCCCCCGGAGGACTCTCCCGAGGAGTGACCCGCGGGGGCGCACCGGACGGCGGGCTCGCCGGACGGCGTACCGACGCGTGCCGGGCGCATCTCCCCGGCATGCGTCGGCGCGGAACGGAAGCACACCCGCGGGAGAACAGCCCACGCGCCGTGGGCGACAGAACGAACAACGAACCACCCGCACACGGGCGGAACGGAACCGGCCCCGGACTTCGTCGAGAAGTCCGGGGCCGGTTCGCCGGATGGGGGGATCGGCGGGACCTCCCCGCCGCGTACGGGTGCTACAGCGCGACGCCCAGCAGCGCGTCGACGGCGCGCGAGACGAGACCGGGGGCGCTCTCGTCCGTGCCGCCCTCGGCATGCTGCCGCTCGGCCCAGCGATCCACGGCGGCCAGCGCCGCGGGGGCGTCCAGGTCGTCGGCGAGCGCCTCGCGGACCTCCTCGACCATGGCCTCGGCCGACGGACCGTCGGGCCGGGACACGGCGGAGCGCCAGCGTCCGAGCCGGGCGACCGCGTCGGCGAGCACCTGGTCGGTCCACTCCCAGTCGGCCCGGTAGTGGTGCGTGAGCAGGGCGAGGCGGATCGCCGCCGGGTCCACGCCGTCGCGGCGGAGCCGTGAGACGAAGACCAGGTTGCCCTTGGACTTGGACATCTTCTCGCCGTCCAGGGCGACCATGCCGGCGTGCACATACGCCCGCGCGAACGGGTACTCGCCGGTCAGCACCTGGGCGTGCGAGGCGCCCATCTCGTGGTGGGGGAAGGCGAGGTCGGAGCCGCCCCCCTGCACGTCGAAGCCCATGCCGAGGTGGTCCAGCGCGATGGCGACGCACTCGATGTGCCAGCCGGGACGGCCCGGGCCGAGCGAGCCGCCGTCCCAGCTCGGCTCGCCCTCGCGGGCGGCCATCCAGAGCATCGGGTCGAGCGGGTTCTTCTTGCCGGGACGCTCCGGGTCGCCGCCGCGCTCGGCGGACAGCAGCCGCATCGCCTCCGTGTCGAGGTGGGAGACGCCCCCGAAGTGCGGATCGGCCTCGATGGAGAAGTACACGTCGCCGTCGAGTTCGTAGGCCGCGCCGGCGTCCCGGAGCCGTTCGACGAGCGGGACGATGCCAGGTATCGCCTCCACCGCGCCGATGTAGTGCTTCGGCGGGAGCATGCGCAGGGCGGTCATGTCCTCGCGGAACAGGGCCGTCTCGCGCTCGGCGAGTTCGGTCCAGTCCTGACCGTCGCGCACGGCCCGTTCCAGCAGCGGGTCGTCCACGTCGGTGACGTTCTGCACATAGTGAACCTGCCGCTTGGTATCGAGCCACACGCGTTGAACGAGGTCGAACGCGTTGTAGGTCGCCGCATGACCCATGTGGGTCGCGTCGTACGGAGTGATGCCGCAGACGTAGATGCGGGCGACGGGACCGGGTTCGAGAGTGATCCGTCCGCCGGTCGCGGTGTCGTGGATCCGAAGGTCGCGGCCCTTGCCGGGCAGGGCGGGGACCTCAGAAGCGGGCCAGGCATGCATGCCACGAGACTAACCGGATGCACGTTCCGGATACGAACCGGATACCGGATCCTGGCCGAAGAGGCGCTCTTGCGGGGTGCGGCCCCGCCTGCTCGGGCAGGGAGTGGGGCGACGCCGGAGGCGCCTGTGCCACATCATTCCCGTCCGTCACCCGCCGCCCGGCCGTCGGAACGTCCTGTTCTCCCCGGGCTTCGCACCGGGCACCCCGCCGCTCCGAAGCTCTGCGGGGCGTGCTCCCCCACCGCGTGCCCGAACACCGCGCGCCCCGGCCCTCGCCCACGCCGGACCGCCCTCCCACCGGACCGGGTGCGCGCCGGAGCGCCGCTCGCGCCCGCGCCGGCGGCTCGGTGCCCGCACCGGAGCCCGTACTCACACCGCGGGCCCGGGGATCCGTCTCACACCGGCGGCCAGGGGATCGCCGGCCACGTCCCGCTCGGTTCCGGATGCCGCCCCGCCGCCTTCAGCCCCGCCACACGTCCCCGCAGCGCCTCGATCTCGACCGCGGTGATCAGCTCGCCCAGCCGGGTGATGAGCGGGGTACCGGGAGCCAGTTCCGCGCCCAGCCGGTCCACGACGCCGACGGCCTCGGCCGTCAGCGGCTCCCCCGCCCACCCCCACAGCAGGGTGCGCAGCCGGTCCTCGGCGTTGAAGGTCACGCCGTGGTCGATGCCGTAGAGACGGCCGCCGGGCGAAGGGAGCAGATGACCGCCCTTGCGGTCGCCGTTGTTGATCACGGCGTCGAGGACCGCCATGCGCCGCAGCTCCGGGTCGTCGGCGTGCACCAGCAGGGCCGTCCTGCCCGCCTCGACCTCGGCCCGGACGACGGCCTTCCAGCCCTCGCCGGGCTCGTCGTCCTCGATCAGCGCGAGCAGCGGGCGCCGTTCGTCCCCGGCGGGCCCGTCGCCGTCCGGCTCGATGTCGATCCACAGCTGGCACATGCCCTCGCCGTACGGACCGTCCCGGAGCACGGTGGGCGGTATGAGCCCCCAGCCGGTCGTCTCGGAGATCTCGTACGCGGCCACCTCCCGCTGGGCGAGGGTGCCGTCCGGGAAGTCCCACAGCGGGCGCTCACCGGCCACGGGCTTGTAGACGCAGGCCAGTTCCGCGCCCTCGTGGACGACCGTGCAGAGGAGCACCGCGTTGGACGCCTCGCGGACCCGGCCGCGGACGGTGAGCCGACCCTCGGTGAGCACGGTGACCAGTTCGGCGTCGGTCAGGCTCCGCGGCGGTATCCGTTCTGGCGCGGGCATACGTGTCCTTCCGGGTCGAGCGGCAGGCTGCACAGCGGGCACGGGGGGCGCCCGGCGTTCACGACGTCCAGGGCACGCTTGGCGAAGGCCCGCGCCTGCGCGCCGCTCAGCCGGACCCGGAGCACCGGCGGACCGTTCTCCTCGTCCTGCAGCAACCGCTCCTCGGCCTCCGCGAGGTCCTCGTCGGACTCCACGTCCAGTTCGACCAGCGCCTGCGCCTCGATGATCATGCACTGTTCCTCGCCGTCCCAGGCGAGCGCCATCGTGCCGACCCTGAACTCCTCCTCGACGGGCGCGTCGAGGGGGGCGGTGTCGGTGACGTCCATGGGCGCGACGGCGGGCACCGGCGAGTTCCCGCCGGTCCTGCGCACCACTTCGTCGAGCAGTTCGTCGATGCGCTCGGCGAGTGCGGCGACCTGCGTCTTCTCCAGGGCCACGCTGGTGACGCGGCTGCCCGAGGATGCCTGCAGGAAGAACGTACGACGTCCAGGCAACCCGACCGTGCCGGCCACGAAGCGGTCCGGGGGGGCGTAGAGGAACACCTGACGGGACACGTCCTGTCTCCCTTGAAGATCGGCGGCGGATGGGGAATGGGGCGGCCGGGGCCGGTGGGTCTCCCGGTGGGGGCGCCTACGGCGCGTCCACCCTACTGCGCGGAGCGATCACGGCGCCCCGGCTCCGCCGCCGACGGTCGCGTCGGCTTCGGCCCCGGTGGACGGGCGCGCGTCCGGCCCCGCCCCGTCGCCCCGCTCGCGCGGTGCCAGGGGGGCCAGGTCCCCGGTGTCGCCGAGCCGCAGCAGGAACGGCCGCAACGCGGTGTAGCGGATCGCGGTGACCGAGCACGGGTCCACGTGGATCCGCTGGAAGAGGTCGAGGTGCAGGCCGAGCGCGTCGGCGACGAGCGCCTTGATGACATCGCCGTGCGAGCACATCACGTAGGCCGCGTCGTCGCCGTACTCGGCCTCGATCCGCGCGTTCCAGTCCCGTACGGCGTCCACGGCGCGCGCCTGCACGGCGCGCAGGGACTCGCCGCCGGGGAACGACGCGGCCGACGGGTGCCGCTGCACGACGCTCATCAGCGGCTCGTCGGCGAGTTCGGCCAGCTTGCGCCCCGACCAGTCGCCGTAGTCGCACTCGTTGATCCGCTCCTCGGTGTGCGGCACCAGGTCCGGCCGGGCCTCGAGCAGCGGGCGCAGGGTGTCCCGGCAGCGTTGGAGGGGACTGGTCACGGCGGCGGCCAGGGGCAGCGCGGCCAGCCGTCCGGGGAGCGCCGCGGCCTGCGCGGTTCCGTGCGCGTCGAGGGCGACGCCGGGGGTGCGGCCGGCGAGCACCCCGGCCGTGTTGGCGGTGGAGCGTCCATGGCGTACGAGGATCAGGGTGGGCATACGAGCCAGCGTAGGCCGCCGACGGGACGCCCGGAGGTCTGCCGGGATGCGCCGCGGCGGACGGCAGGGAAGAATGCCCGCCGTGATAGTGGACTGCGCGATCTACCGGAACGGGCGCCGTACCGAAGGCCCCGAAGACCTCTCCGCCGCCCTCGCGGAGGCACGGGCCACCGGAGACGCGTTCCTCTGGATCGGGCTGTACGAACCGACGGAGCACGAGGTCGAACGCGTCACCAAGGCGTTCGACCTCCACCCGCTGGCCGTGGAGGACGCCCTGAGCGCACACCAGCGGCCCAAACTGGAGGTGTACGAGGACTCGCTGTTCGCGGTCATCAAGCCCGTGGTGTACGAGCACGCGAGCGGCACCGTCACCACCGACGAGCTGATGGCTTTCATCGGTGATTCGTTCGTCGTGACGGTCCGGCACGGGGAGGGCGCGCCGCTCGCCGCGGTACGGCGCCGGCTGGAGTCCGAGCCGGAGGTGCTCCGGCACGGGCCGACCGCGGTGCTGTACGCGATCAGCGACGCCGTCGTCGACCACTACATCGAGGTGGCGGGCGAGCTCCAGACCGACCTGGAGGAACTGGAGACGGAGGTGTTCGCACCGACCGGCTACGCGAACACCACGAACACCGCGTCCCGCATCTACACCTTCAAGCGGCAGATCATGGAGTTCCGCCGTGCCGCGGGCCCGCTGAGCGCCCCCATGACCCGGCTGGCGGGCGCGGACGTGCCGTTCGTCCACGAGCACTCGCAGCCGTTCTTCCGGGACGTGAGCGACCACCTGACGCGCGCCAACGAGTACGTGGAGGGGCTGGACCGGCTGCTCTCGGACATCCTGTCCGCCCATCTGGCCCAGGTGGGCGTGCGGCAGAACGACGACATGCGCAAGATCTCGGCCTGGGCGGCGATGGCCGCCGTCCCGACCATGGTCGCGGGCATCTACGGCATGAACTTCACGCACATGCCGGAGCTCGGCTGGACATGGGCGTACCCGGCGGTGATCGCGCTGATGGCCACGGTGGTCTTCGCGCTGCACCGGCTCTTCAAGCGCCGCGGCTGGCTCTGACCCGGGCCGGCCCCGGCGGGGGCACCGGATCACGCGGCCCGGCCGCTGCCGTCCCCCCGGCACCGCCGCGCGACGTTCCGGACCGCCCGGGCCCGGCTCAGACGAACTCGGCCTCCCGGCGCGCGGGACCACTCAGCGCGTCGCGGCGCTCCGGCTGCTCCAGGCTCACCATGCGCCGCCATCCCACGAGCCGTTCGTACGCGTACATCAGGTGGATTCCCGCCGCCAGCACGCCCGCCCTGGCCCGGGACCAGCCGAGGACGCGGCCCATGTGCTCCATCACGGCGAGGCCGACGTCCCGGTACACCTCGATCTCGGCGAGCGCGTACGCACGCAGGACGCGCTGGATCGTACGGCCGTGTCCGGCCCGGGCGAAGCGCAGCAGTTCCTCGTGGCAGTACGCGAGGTGGCTGTCCTCGTCGTCCGCGATCGCCCTCACCGCGCGGCCGATGTCGGGGTGGTCGGCGAAGTGTCTGCGCAGCAGGGCCATCTGCTCGGAGGCGCGCTGCTCGGTGACCCGGCTGTGGGCGAGATAGGTGATGATGTCGCGCTCCGTGAGCGGCTCCCGCCGCGCCAGCCGTTCATGGGCGAGGCCGATCCCCCGCCGCTCCAGCAGCATCGTGTAGTCGGTCTCGGGCGGGATCTCGACCGGACGCAGTCCGCGCTTCTTCAGGAGGGCCCCGAAGATCCGCCCGTGCTTGTCCTCGTCGGCGCCGTGCCGGGCGATCCTGGGCGCCAGGGCCCGCTGGCTCTCGGGCGCGAGGGCCGCGATCCGGCCGTTCTCCCAGCCGCCCTGGGCCTCCCCGCCGGCCGCGATCGAGCAGAACAGCCGGTACGACTCGTCCTTGTCGAGAATCTCCTGGAACAGGCTCCTCACCGAGAACACCACTGTCACCTCCTTGCCGGCGTCGGCCCCTCGTCAGTCAAAGGCGGCACGCCCGTCCGGGCAACAGGAACGGCCTCCTGCTACGCCGGACGGGCTGCACGGGCCGTGCCGTGGCCGAAACCTTTCACCTCTGGTGGGAGAGGCGTAACCGTGCGCCGCCGGGGGCGTTGTTCCGCGTAACGGCCGTGGCGGGGAGACCCCGAGCCCCCGCCACGGCCGTGGCCCGGCCCCCGGGCCGGAAGTCCCCGGAAGCCCCGCGGGAACGCGTATGACGCGGGCGGGCAGACCCGCGTCAGGCCAGCCCGGACCGCTCCAGGGCGTCCGTACCGGCCCGCAGCGCCGCGATCCGCTCGTCGAGCGTGAATCCGGCCGGGGCCAGGGTGAGTGTCGTGACACCCGCCGCGGCGTACGCCTGCATCCGCTCGGCGATCCGCTCGACCGGGCCGAGCAGCGTGGTCCGGTCGATCAGTTCGTGCGGGACGGCGGCGGCGGCGCCGTTCTTGTCGCCGGACAGGTACTTGTCCTGGATCTCGGCGGCTTCCTTCTCGTACCCCATGCGCTGCGCGAGCCGGTTGTAGAAGTTCTGCTCGCGGCTGCCCATGCCGCCCACGTACAGCGCGGTGTACGGGCGGAACGTGTCCGCGAGGGCGCTGATGTCGTCGCCGACGGCGAGCGGCAGCGTCGGGCACACGTCGAAGCCGTCCATCGTGAGCCCCGCCTTCTCGCGGCCGGCCCGCAGGTGCCTGACCGCGGTGTCCTCCAGGTGCTCGGCCGAGGGGAAGATCAGGAGCGCCCCGTCGGCGATCTCGCCCGTCTGCTCCAGGTTCTTGGGCCCGATCGCGGCGATGTAGAGCGGGATGTGCTCGCGCTGCGGGTGGACGGTGAGCTTGAGGGGCTTGCCGGGACCGTCCGGCAGCGGGAGCGTCCAGTGCCGCCCCTCGTACGTCAGCCGTTCCCGGGACATCGCCCGGCGGACGATCTCGACGTACTCCCGGGTGCGGGCCAGGGGCTTGTCGAACGTGACGCCGTACCAGCCCTCGGAGACCTGGGGCCCGGACACGCCGAGGCCGAGCCGGAAGCGGCCTCCGGAGAGCGAGTCGAGGGTGGCGGCGGTCATCGCCGTCATGGCGGGCTGACGGGCCGGGATCTGCATGATCGCGGAACCGACGTCGATGGACTCGGTCCGGGCGGCCACCCAGGCGAGCACCGTCGGCGCGTCGGAGCCGTACGCCTCGGCCGCCCAGCAGACGTCGTAGCCGAGCCGGTCGGCCTCCTGGGCGACGGCGAGGTTGTCGCCGTCCATTCCCGCACCCCAGTAACCGAGATTGATGCCGAGCCGCATAGCCGCTCCCCTTACCGATCAGTAACGTCTCTGGGTCCTGGACTCTAGCGCCCGTCGGCCCGTCGCGGCAGGGGCGACTCGGCGCGGGGTTGTCCACAGCCCTCCGCCGTGTACGGTTCCGGCCAGTAATCTCAGCGCCCATGGAGCAGAGGCATCTCGGCCGCACCGGCCTTCGCGTGTCCAGGATCGGGCTCGGCACCCTCACATGGGGCCGGGACACCGACGAGCACGACGCCGCCGAACAGCTGAACGCGTTCTGGGAGGCGGGCGGCACCCTGATCGACACGGCCGACGTGTACGGCGGCGGGGAGGCCGAGTACCTGCTCGGTCGGCTCACCGACGGCCTGGTGCCGCGGCACGAGCTGGTCATCGCCACGAAGGCGGGCAGTGTCGCCGACCCGTACCGCAGGTTCAACGGCTCGCGCGGGCATCTGCTCGCCGCCCTGGACGCCTCGCTGGAACGGCTCGGCACGGATCACGTCGATCTGTGGCAGGTCCACGCCTTCGACCCGATGACCCCGCTGGAGGAGACGCTTCAGGCGGTGGACCTGGCGGTGTCCAGTGGCCGAGCCCGGTACGCGGGCGTGTCGAACTTCTGCGGCTGGCAGCTGGCGAAGGCGGCCACCTGGCAGCTGGCCGCGCCCGGTGTGCGCACCCGGCTGGCGAGCACGCAGATGGAGTACTCCCTGCTGCAGCGGGGCGTGGAGCGGGAGGTGCTGCCGGCCGCGCTCGATCTGGGCGTGGGGCTGCTGCCGTCCTCCCCGCTGGGCCGGGGCGTGCTGACCGGGAAGTACCGCACGGGTACGCCCGCGGACTCGCGGGGCGCCTCGGAGCTCCTGGCCCCGTTCGTCGAGCCGTATCTGGACGACACGGCGGCCCGCGTCGTGGACGCCGTGGCGACGGCGGCGGACGGCCTGGCCACGACGCCGCTCCAGGTGGCGCTCGCCTGGGTGCGGGACCGGCCGGGCGTGGTGGCCCCGATCCTCGGCGCGCGCAACGCGCGACAGCTCATGGAGGCGTTGTCGGTGGAGACGCTTAGTCTTCCTGACGAGATCTGCCAGGCGCTCGACGACGTGTCGGCGCCCGTGCACCGCTATCCCGACCAGGACTGGAGCACGCTGTGACCGCGCTTCCCGGGGGAGACACCCCCGGCACCCCGGACGCCGACGACGCCGGCGCCGTCGAGGACCCCACCCCTCCCACCTCGTCCGCGCCACCCGCGCGGAGCGGGGACGGGGAGACGCGCGAGGGAACGACGGCGGACGCCACCACCGGCGCCGCGGGGGACGACGACGGCTCCGCCCCCGGGGGGACGGCCGGGACACCGGCACCCGCGGCCGACGCACCGGCCGTGGACGAGACGGCCCGGGACGTTCCGGACGGCGGGGACGAGGGCACCGCCTCGGAGGAGGCCGGGAGCCGAGGGACCGCCGGGGACGGGGAGACCGGGGACGGGGGGGCTGAGGGCGAGGAGGCCGCGCCGCTCTCGGAGGCCGAGGCCGAGCTCGCCGCCCAACGCGAGTTCAGGGAGCGGATCGAGCGGCGCAAGGCGGAGAAGGCGGGCCCCATCGCGGCCGGCGGGAAGCTGAGCGGCACGGCGGCCGATCTGCTGGCCGCCGTACGTGCCGTGGAGAGCGGCGAGGAGCCCGACTCCACGTACTTCGACTCATCCGCGCCCGCCGCCGCCCCCAGGCGGCCCGCGCCCGCGCCCGCTCCGGCACGCCCCCGGCCGCCCCAGCCCGCGCCGACGCCCCGGGGCCCCTCGCCGCAGACCGTGGCCGAGGTGGCCGCCGTGCTGGCCCAGGGCGGTGCTCCCGAAGCGCTCGCGGGGCCGACGGCCGAGGCGCTCGGCACACAGGCGGCCGACGCCCTGCGCCAGGACCCGTGGCGGATGCTGGCCGTGCCGGGCGTCAGACCCGATCAGGCCGACGGGTTCGCGCGGGCCCTGCTGGGCGCCGGCTGCGGCCCGGACGACGAGCGCAGGACCGCCGCCCTGGTCGGCTGGCTGCTGGAGCGGGCCGCGCTCCGGGGACACACGGCGCTGGAGGCGGCGGCGGTCCGGGCCGCGCTCACCGAGCACGCCGTCTCCGATCCCGAAGCGGCCGTGCGCCATGCGGTGGCCGCGGGCGTCGTCCTCGTCTTCCAGGAGGACGAGGACGGTGAGGGCCCAGCCGCCGACACGGGTTCCGGGGAGGGCCCGGAAGCGGAGCGCACGGAGGGCGCCGGGCAGGAGGCGGTACGGGTGCTGCTCGGGCTCGACCGGTACGCGCTCGCCGAGGAGAGCCTCGCCGACGGCCTGGCCCGGCTGGCCCACGCCTGCGAGAAGGGCGCCGACTGGTCGAAGGCGGCCTCGGCCGCGCGTTCCCCGTCGGCGGCCGAGCTGATCCGCGCGGTCGCGGCCCACGGTCTCGTGGCGCACACCGGTGGCGAGGCCGCCCGAGCCGAACCCGCCGCGCTCCTCACCGCCGGCCGGGGGCTGGGGCTGCGCGTCCTGGGCGCCGCGCACGGCGTCGACGGCAGGCGCAGGCTGGCCGAGGCGACCGGCGATCCGTCGGTCGCCGTCACCCTCGCCGGACTGCTCTCCGGCGCAGAGGGCCCCGGGCGGGACGAGGAGGGGGCGATCGACGTCGACCTGCTCGTCGTGCTGGACGCCCCGCAGCTGGACGTCGAGACCGCCGCGATGCTCGTGGAGTCCCTGGCCGACGGCACCCGGCTGGTGCTCAGCGGCGACCCGGGCGTGCTGGGTTCGGCGGGCGCGGGCCAGGTGTTCGCGGATGTGCTGGCGGCCCGCGCCTGCCCACAGGTCGTCTCCCGCACGCCCGATCCGGGGCCGCTCGGCGAACTGGTCTCCGGCATCGGCATCGGCGAGCTGAACCAGGTCGAGGCGCCGGGCAAGGAGGTGGTGATCGTCCCGGTGCGCGACGCGGGCGAGGCGGTGCACCGCACCGTGCAGCTGGTCGCGGACTCGGTGCCGCGCGCCCTCGGCATCCCCTCGGCCGAGACCCAGGTCATCACCGTCGGCCACGGCGGTGCGGCGGGCACCCGCGCGTTGAACACGGCGCTCAAGCAGCGGCTCAACCCCGGTCCGGGGCGGTTCGGCGGATTCGATCCGGGCGACCGGATCGTCCATGTCCCGGCGCCCGGCAGGGCCGTGCTCGGGACGGTCGTCTCGGCCGACGCCGAGGGCCTGCACCTGGACTGCGCGGGCGCGCGGATCGTCGTGCCCCGGCAACGGGTGGTGTCGTCAGTGCGCCACGGCTGGGCCCTCAGCGCCCATCAGGCGGCCGGGACGCGGTGGCCCGCGGTGATCGTCGTTCTGCCGGGCGACGCGGCGTCCGAGCTGAGCCGGCCGTGGGTTTACACCGCGTTCGGCCGGGCCGAGCGGCATCTGTCCGTGGTGCACGAGGTGGACCAGGCGCTCCAGCGCGCGGTCGCCGAGCCCCCGGCCCGGGACCGTACGACACGACTGCGCGGCCTCCTGGAGGCGGCGGCCCGCTGACCGGGCCGCACACCGTTCCCCTGCCGCCCCGGCCGGATCCGGCCGGGGCGGCAGGGATCAGGGGGTGTCCGCCATCAGCCCCGCTCGCTCGTCCTCGACCTCGTCGTCCTCGTCATCCTCGTCGAAGACGGAGCTGACGTCGAAGCGGCACACCACGTGTTGCGGGTCCGCGTCGTCGAAGGGCGCGTCGAGCCACTCCCCCGCCTCCGGCAGCTCCTCCACGGCCACGACCCAGAGGGTGGAGTCGGCCTCCTCCAACCCGAACTCGGTGTGCCGGGAGGCGATCTCGTCCGGTTCGTACTCCCCGAACAGCACCCCGAGCGCCGCATGGACGCTGGAACCGACGACCGCGGCGCTCCCGGTGGCCCGTTCGTCGGGTTCGGTATCGGCGATCCGTTGCGCCTGTGCGAACAGCCGCGGCGGCTCCACCACGGCGTAGTCCCGCCGGATCAGAACGCTGAGCGCGTTCGGCTCCTCGGGGCCGGTGTACGGAGGCAGGGACCCGTCCGCACCCGGGATCTCGAAGGGGGTGACCTCGTCGTAGCGGTCGTAGAGCAGTTCGTCGTAGACCTCGGCGGCGGCGGCCAGTGCGTTGAACGCGTCGTAGACGGCGGGATCGTCGTCCCCCGTCCGGCGTTCGACCGCGGCCAGGTGGCGGTCGATCGCGGATTTGATGGCTTCGGCGGCGGCGCGTACCTCGGCAGCGGTGGGCTGCGCAGCATCAGACATGGTGCAGACGCTATCCGTAGCGGGCCTCTGCCCGCACAATGGGGGCGATGCGGGAATACGAATTTGTCGATGTGTACGTACCGCGCGGAGTGTCTCGGAAGGAGACCGCCCGCCTGCTGACCGACCATGCCGAGTACAGACACTGGGAGCTGGACCGACTGACGCTGCGCCGCGACGGCAGCCGCAGGGTGCGGCTGCGCAGGCGGATCATCCGTCAGCTCCGCGCCACTTGGTGAGGAGGGCGGGCCCCGCGACCGCGGGACCCGCCCTCCTCGCTTCGCCGCCTCGGTCCGTTACGCGGACAGCCTGGCGCGGCGGTAGAACACCGCGCCCGCACCCGCCAGGAGCAGCCCCCCGGCCACCGGGACCAGCAGGTCGATACCGCCCGCCCCGGTCTGGGCGAGCTGCGGAACGTTCTGCGCCTTGGGCGCATTCGGCTCCGTGTGCGGGCCCGGTACCGGCGGCTTGTGCTCGGTGACCGGGGTGACCGGCGGAGTGACCGGCGGAGTGACCGGAGGGGTGACCGGCGGAGTGACGGTGTCCGTGTGGTTCCCGCATTCGTTGCCGAAGGTGGGATTGAGCAGTCCGCCGATGGTGACGCTGTTCCCGCAGGCGTTCACGGGGATCTCGATCGGCACCGCGATGTTGTTGCCGGACAGCACGCCCGGCGATCCCTTGGCGACGCCCTGGGCGGTTGCCCCGCCGCCGATCGGGGCCCGGTGCTTGCCCGTTCCCGGCCGGCTCGCCTGGGCGAGATCGCCGTCCACCTGACTGTCGGAGGCGTGCTTGCCCGCGGAAGCCTTCTGCGAACCGTTACCGCAGGTGTTCCCGAACGCCGGGTTGAGCAGCGCCACCACGTCCACGGAGTTTCCGCAGACGTTGACCGGTACGTCGACCGGGATCTGCACCGAATTCCCCGAGAGCACTCCCGGGGAGTCCGCCGCGCCGCCGGACGCTTCCGCGTCCGCGTGCGCGTATCCACCGCTCAACGCGAGCACGCCGCCCGCTGCCGCCACGGTGATCAGGCCCTTGCGCGTGACCTGTCGCATAACTTCTTTCCTGCCTTCTGCCTTCCGGGAATACCCCCGGACTCGATCGTGCGGGGGGCGGAGCGACCAGCAGCCCCGGAGCGCATGGCGGGCACCCCGGGGCCGACCGGATTCAAACCCTCACGGGTTGACCCATCGGCGTCAGACGTTGCCGCAGGCGTTGCCGAAGGTGGGGTTCAGCAGCCCGACGACGTCGACCGTGTTGCCGCACACGTTCGCCGGAACGTGCAAGGGCACCTGGACGGAGTTGCCCGAGAGCACACCGGGGCTGCCCATGGCGGCGCCCTGGGCACCGGTGTCCGCGACAGCCATGCCCGCGCCCGAGAGCACCAGACCGCCGGTCACGGCCGCAGCAGCGACAACCTTCTTGATCATTGATTCCTCCTAGTTGGCCATGCGGTCCCAGCCGCGGACCGCATCACCTGTAACGAGGACGAGCTAATCGGGCTACGAGCGTATGGTTCCTTTCACTCGTTCCGGTCAGATACGCACACGCGGGCGATTCTCGGTGTGCGCAGAAGCCGGAAGGTGGCACAGGGTTCTGATCGACGGACGGCGGGGCTCAGCAGTTGTCGATGAACCGGTCGAGCACCCGCACACCGAACTTCAGGCCGTCCACCGGCACCCGCTCGTCCACGCCGTGGAACATGCCCGCGAAGTCGAGCTCCGGGGGCAGCTTCAGCGGGGCGAACCCGAAGCACCGGATGCCGAGGTCGTGGAAGGACTTGGCGTCGGTCCCTCCCGAGAGCATGTAGGGCACCGCACGCGCGATCGGATCCTCGGCCTTGAGGGCGATCTGCATGGCGTCGACGAGCGAGCCGTCGAAACCGGTCTCCAGCGCCTTGTCCGCGTGCACGTCCTCCCGCTTCACCCGGGGGCCGAGGATACGGTCCAGATCGGCCAGGAACTCCTCCTCGAAGCCCGGCAGGAAGCGGCCGTCAACGTGGGCGGTGGCCTGTCCGGGGATCACGTTCACCTTGTAGCCCGCGCCGAGCATGGTGGGGGCCGCGGAGTTGCGCAGCGTGGCCCCGATCATGCTGGCGATCCCGCCGAGCTTCTCAAGCGTGGCGTCCATGTCCTCGGGGTCGAGCGGGGTGCCGAGCGCGTCGGACAACTCGTCGAGGAACGACCGCACGGTCTTGGTCACCCGGACCGGCCACTTGTGCCGCCCGAGCCGCCCGACGGCCTCGCACAGTTCGGTGATCGCGTTGTCGTCGTTGGTCATCGAGCCGTGGCCGGCGGTGCCGTCCACCGTGAGCCGCATCCAGTGCATGCCCTTCTCGGCCGTCTCGACGAGGTAGAGCCGCAGCTTCTCGTTCACCGTGAAGGAGAAGCCGCCGACCTCGCCGATCGCCTCGGTGACGCCGTCGAAGAGGTCGCGGTGCTGGTCCACGAGATACCGCGCCCCGTACGTGCCGCCCGCTTCCTCGTCGGCGAGGAACGCCAGCACGATGTCGCGCGGGGGCTTGCGGCCGCTGCGCAGCCGGTCGCGCACCACCGCGAGGGTCATCGCGTCCATGTCCTTCATGTCGACCGCGCCCCGGCCCCACACGCAGTCGTCCACCACCTCTCCCGAGAAGGGGTGGTGGGTCCAGTCGTGCGCGTTGGCCGGCACCACGTCCGTGTGCCCGTGGATGAGCAGCGCGGGCCGGGACGGGTCCTCGCCCTCGATGCGGGCCACGGTCGAGGCCCGGCCCTTGTGGGACTCGAAGATCTGCGGCTCCAGCCCGACCTCGGCCAGTTTCTCCGCGACGTACTCGGCGGCGCCCCGCTCCCCCGGCCCCGAGTGGTCCCCGTAGTTGCTGGTATCGATGCGGATCAGCTCACGACAGAGGTCCACGACCTCGTCCTCGCCCGAGACGGTCCGGGCCGTGTTGGTCTCGCTCACACTGCTTCCTTCCACTGTCGCCGTGTCCCTGCCTCCCATCCTCCCGTGCCCGCTGCGCCCGCCCAAGGCCCCCCACCTCTCGCCCCGCGCCCTTCACACCTCCCGGCGTGATCGAGCACCCCCGGATGTTTGCTATTGTTTTCCACGTCGGAACGGGCGAGGCCCGCGAGACAGACACCTGGTCCGGGTGGCGGAATGGCAGACGCGCTAGCTTGAGGTGCTAGTGCCCTTTATCGGGCGTGGGGGTTCAAGTCCCCCCTCGGACACCACTGAGAACCCCAGCTGAGCTGGGGTTCTTCTGCATTTCCAGACGGTTTGGGTTCACCGAGGAGCGCTGCGGCGCGAAGATCGCGGGGAGGCCCACCGAAGGCACGGAGGGGTGGGCCCCGAGGTGACGCGGGACCGTCGGCGATCCGGTCCGGGCGCCGGTGGTGTACCGCGAGCGCGGCGGTTCGGTCGACCGCGCCACGTCCCCGGCCGAGCGGCCCTGTCCCGTGCCCAGAGGCGGGGGCGGTGCCGTGTCTGGTGGCTGTGGCCGGGGGATACTGTGCGGACAATCCCAGGACGAGTGCACAAGGAGTCCGTGCCATGCGTACCGCCATGCCGGACGGCGTGCCCCGGTGAGGGGGCGCGCGAAGCCGCCGGCCGCCCCGCTGCCCCAGCGGGACGGGATCGATCCCGTGAGGGTGCGTCTTCCGGAGGACCCGGACGGGCGGTGGGCGACGGTCGGGGACCATCTGCGGGAGCGGTTCGCCGGGGCGGTCGGGGCGGCGCGGGTGGCCGCCATGTTCGCCGAGGGGCGGTTCGTGTCCGTGCGCGGCACCGTGTCCGTCGACGAGCCGTACGCCGCCGGGCGGTACATCTGGTTCCACCGCGACTTCGCGCCGGAGCAGCCGGTGCCGTTCCCGGTCGGGGTCGTCCATCGCGACGCGCATCTCGTCGTCGCCGACAAACCGCACTTCCTGGCGACGACGCCGCGCGGACGGCATGTCACCGAGACGGCGGTGGCCCGGTTGCGCCGCGAACTGGAGCTGCCCGCGCTGCAGCCCGCGCACCGGCTGGACCGGCTGACGGCGGGCCTGGTGCTGTTCGTCGTGCGGCCCGCGGAGCGGGGCGCCTACCAGACGCTCTTCCGGGACCGGCTGGTGCGCAAGGAGTACGAGGCGGTGGCGCCCTACGACCCCGGGCTGGTCCTGCCCCGGACCGTACGCAGCCGGATCGTGAAGGAGCGCGGGGTCGTCGCCGCCCGCGAGGAGCCGGGCCAGCCGAACAGCGAGACCCGGATCGAGCTGCTGGAGCACCGGGCGGGGCTCGGCCGCTACCGGCTGCTGCCCGCCACCGGGCGCACCCATCAGCTGCGGGTCCATATGAACGGGCTGGGGCTGGGGCTGGTCCACGATCCGGTCTATCCGGTGGTCGAGCCCGAGGGCGCGGCCGACGACTGGTCACGCCCGCTCCAACTGCTGGCCCGGGTGCTGGAGTTCACCGATCCGATCACGGGAGAGCCTCGCCGTTTCGAGAGCGGGCTGCGGCTCTCCGCGTGGCCGGACGAATGAACGGCGTCACGTGCGGACACCGGACCCGGGGCCGGTGGCTCCCCGGGGCCGGTGTCCGTCGATGCGGCGTCAGTGGCCGCGCGCGATCCACTCGTCGAGGTGCGGGGCCTCCTCGCCGATGGCCGTGGAGTCGCCGTGTCCGGTGCGGACGCTGGTCTCCGGCGGCAGGGCGAGCAGCTTCTCCCTGATCGACTCGATGATCGTCGGGAAGTGGGAGAAGGACCGCCCGGTGGCTCCGGGGCCGCCCTGGAAGAGCGTGTCGCCGGTGAAGACGGTGGCCAGCTCGGGGGCGTACAGGCAGACGGCACCGGGGGCGTGGCCGGGGGTGTGCAGGACTCGGAGGGTGGTCCCGGCGACCTCCAGCTCGCGGCCGTCGGTCAGTTCGCCGTCCGGGGCGCGGTCGGGGTGGGTCATCCGCCACAGCGGCAGGTCGTCGGGGTGCAGCAGGATCGGCGCGCCGGTGGCATCGGCGAGGGCCGGGGCGGCGTCGATGTGGTCGTTGTGCGCGTGCGTGCAGACGATGGCGCGCAGGGTGCGGCCGTTCAACGCGTTCTCGATGGCGGACGCGTCGTGGGCGGCGTCGATGACGATCGCCTCGGTGTCGTCGCCGACGATCCAGACGTTGTTGTCGACGTCCCACTCCCCGCCGTCGAGGGCGAAGGTGCCGGAGGTGACGAGGTGGTCGATGCGGGCGGCCATCAGAGGACCACCACCGAGCGCAGCACGTCGCCCTCGTGCATCCGGGCGAACGCCTGCTCGACGTCGCCGAGCCCGATGGTCTCGGTGACGAACGCGCCGAGGTCGATGCGGCCCTGCTGGTGCAGGTCGACAAGCATCGGGAAGTCGCGGGACGGCAGGCAGTCGCCGTACCAGGAGGACTTGAGCGAGCCGCCGCGGCCGAAGACGTCGAGCAGCGGCAGCTCCAGCTTCATCTCCGGGGTGGGAACGCCGACCAGGACGACGGTGCCCGCGAGGTCGCGGGCGTAGAACGCCTGCTGGTACGTCTCGGGACGGCCCACCGCCTCGATGACGACGTCCGCACCGTTGCCGCCGGTCAGCGAGCGGATCGCCTCGACCGGGTCGGTGGAGCGGGAGTTGACGGTGTGGGTGGCGCCCATCGACTTCGCCGTCTCCAGCTTGCGGTCGTCGACGTCCACGGCGATGATCCTCGCCGCGCCCGCCAGCCGGGCACCGACGATCGCCGCGTCGCCGACGCCGCCGCAGCCGATCACGGCGACCGAGTCGCCGCGGCCGACCTGGCCGGTGTTGATGGCAGCGCCGATGCCCGCCATGACCCCGCAGCCGAGCAGCCCCGCGACGGCCGGGGAGACCTCCGGGTCGACCTTGGTGCACTGGCCGGCGGCGACCAGGGTCTTCTCGGCGAACGCGCCGATGCCGAGGGCCGGGGAGAGCTCCGTGCCGTCGAGCAGGGTCATCTTCTGCCGCGCGTTGTGGGTGTCGAAGCAGTACCAGGGGCGGCCGCGCAGACAGGCGCGGCACTGGCCGCACACCGCGCGCCAGTTGAGGATGACGAAGTCACCGGGCGCGACGTCCGTGACGCCCTCGCCCACGGACTCCACCACACCGGACGCCTCATGGCCGAGCAGGAACGGGAAGTCGTCATTGATACCGCCCTGCTTGTAGTGGAGATCGGTGTGGCAGACACCGCACGCCTGGATCTTCACCACGGCCTCGCCGGGGCCCGGATCCGGGATCACGATCGTCTCGACCCGTACCGGCTCGTTCTTCCCCGGTGCGATGACCCCTTGCACCTGCTGCGACATACCGCGGTCTCCTGTTTCCGTCATTTCGTGAAGATCGAACGAGAACAACCGTACGCCCAGAAAGGGGTCATGACGGCACGCACCGTTACCGTACGCCGGTGTGCGGCGGCGTGAGGTGCCGGGCGGGCACGCTCGTGTGACGGGGCGGCGGGAACGGTGTGCGGCCGACGTGCCGGGCGGGGACCGTCGGCTCGCGCTCCGGGCCGGGCGGCGCCACGGGGCGGGCCTCAGGGCGCGAGCACGTCCAGCTCGTGCAGGGCCCCCACCGCGATCTCCTTCGTCAGCCGCTCCGCCGTCTCCGCGTCGCCCTCGCGCACCGCCTCGGCGACCCGGACGTGGAGGGTGACCGCCGCGGGGTCCGGATCCTCGAACATGACGTGGTGGTGGGTACGGCCGGCGAGGATCTCGGCGACGACGTCGCCGAGCCGCGCGAACATCTCGTTGCCGGAGGCATCGAGCACGATCCGGTGGAACGCGATGTCGTGCTCCAGATAGCGCTCCAGCTGCTGGCCGCGCGAGGTCGCGACCATCCCGAGCGCGCACTCCGTGAGGGCCGCGCACTGCTCGGGGGTCGCGTTGCGGGCGGCGAGGCCCGCCGCCACCGGCTCGATCGCCGAGCGCAGTACGGTCAGCGACCGCAGTTGGCGCGGGCGGTCGGCACCGGCCAGTCGCCACCGGATGACCCGCGGGTCGTAGACGTTCCACGCCTCGGCCGGCCGCACGGTCACGCCGACCCGGCGCCGGGACTCGACCAGGTGCATGGATTCGAGGACGCGGACCACCTCCCGCACCACCGTCCGGGAGACGTCGAAACGCTGGGCCAGTTCGTCGGTGCGCAGCACCTGTCCCGGCCGGTGCTCCCCGGCGGCGATCTCCAGGCCCACGGTGTCCAGCACCTGCGTATGAAGCCCGGGGCCCTGTGTGGTCATGGCACCAGATTACGGGGCGCCCCTCGGGAAGCCGCGGGGCGCCCCCGGAACAAAAAGTACGACGTTTATGTCACAGAACCTTGAATAAGTCGTACGTATACGTTTCAGTAGCGCGACGGAACGGTGTCGAGGAAGACATCGAAGAGAACAGCGAGGCACCGCCAATGAGCACCCCCCACGTCGTCGTGGTGATGGGCGTCGCAGGGACCGGCAAGACCACGATCGGTCCCCTGCTCGCCTCCGAACTGGGCGTTCCGTACGCCGAGGGCGACGATTTCCATCCCGCGGCAAGCATCGCGAAGATGTCGGCCGGCATTCCGCTGGACGACGCGGACCGGTGGCCCTGGCTGGACGCGATCGGCCGGTGGGCCCACGGCCGGGCAGGGCTCGGCGGGGTGGTGAGCAGCTCGGCGCTCAAGCGGGTCTACCGGGACCGGCTGCGGGCCGAGGCCCCCGGCGCGGTCTTCCTGCACCTGACCGGGGACCGGGGCCTGATCGAGGCCCGCATGGCGGAACGCAAGGGCCATTTCATGCCCACCGCGCTGCTCGACTCGCAGTACGCCGCCTTGGAACCGCTGCAGGCGGACGAGGCGGGCGTCTCGATCGACGTGTCCGGCACCCCTGAAGAAATCACCCAGCGAGCCGTCGCCGCGCTGCGGCGGCTCGACGACTAAGGACCACCACCGTGACCAGTCTCAGCGCCGAGATGCTGGCGGCGGATCCCGTCGAACCGATCACTTCGGCAGGCAACGCGCAGTTGGGCATCGCAGTTCTGGCGGGCATCGCCGTCATCGTTCTGCTCATCACCAGGTTCAAGTTGCACGCGTTCCTCGCGTTGACCGTCGGCTCGCTGGCACTCGGTTCGTTCGCCGGTGCCGCACCGGACAAGACGATCGCCAGCTTCACCACCGGTCTCGGCTCCACCGTGTCGGGCGTCGGGGTCCTGATCGCGCTCGGCGCCATACTCGGCAAGCTGCTCGCCGACTCCGGCGGCGCGGACCAGGTCGTCGACACCATCCTCGCGAAGGCGAGCGGGCGTGCCATGCCGTGGGCCATGGTGCTGATCGCCTCGATCGTCGGTCTGCCGCTGTTCTTCGAGGTCGGGATCGTGCTGCTGATCCCCGTGGTGCTGCTCGTGGCCAAGCGCGGGAACTTCTCGCTGATGCGGATCGGCATCCCGGCGCTGGCCGGCCTCTCCGTGATGCACGGTCTGATCCCGCCGCACCCCGGCCCGCTGGTGGCGATCGACGCGCTCGGCGCCAACCTCGGCGTCACGCTCGCGCTGGGGGTGCTGGTGGCGATCCCGACCGTGGTCATCGCGGGTCCGGTCTTCTCCCGCTACGCCGCCCGCTGGGTGGACGTCCAGGCCCCGGAGAAGATGATTCCGCAGCGTCCCTCGGAGGAACTGGACCGCCGTCCGAGCTTCGGCGCCACCCTGGCGACGATTCTGCTGCCGGTCGTCCTGATGCTGGTCAAGGCCCTGGTCGACATCGTCGTGGACGCCCCGGAGAACCACGTGCAGCGGGTCACCGACGTGATCGGCTCACCGCTGATCGCGCTCCTCGCCGCCGTCATCGTCGGCATGTTCACGCTGGGCCGGGCGGCCGGATTCTCCAGGGGCCGGCTCGCCGGCACCGTCGAGAAGTCCCTCGCCCCCATCGCGGGCGTGCTGCTGATCGTGGGCGCGGGCGGCGGTTTCAAGCAGACCCTCATCGACGCCGGCGTGGGTCAGATGATCCTGGACTTCTCCAAGGACTGGTCGATCCCGGCACTGCTGCTGGGCTGGCTGATCGCCGTCGCGATCCGGCTGGCGACCGGGTCGGCGACCGTGGCGACCATCTCCGCCGCCGGTCTCGTCGCGCCGCTGGCCGCGGACATGTCGACCGCGCACATCGCCCTGCTGGTCCTGGCCGTGGGTGCGGGTTCGCTCTTCTTCAGCCATGTCAACGACGCCGGGTTCTGGCTGGTGAAGGAGTACTTCGGCATGAACGTCAGTCAGACGGTCAAGACCTGGTCGGTGATGGAGACCATCATCTCCGTGGTCGCGCTGGCCTTCATCCTGCCGCTGTCGCTGATTCTGTAGCGAGCGGCCCCCTGCGCACGGTCTCCCCCGCGGCTGCTGCCGGGGCCGTGCCCGTCGGCGCCCGACGGTCCGGTGCGCATGCCGTGGCGTGCGTCCGGGCCGTCGGGCGCCGACGGCGTGTGGGCGGCCGGTACACGGCCTCGTGCCGGGCCGCCCCGGGCCCACGGACGCCGACGGGTCGGGGCAGGGGCGGGCGGAACGGGCCGGGCCGGGCGGGTGGACCGTACTCGGCCGCCCCTCCCCGGCCCGGGGCCCCGCGCCTTTCGTACCCCCGGCCGACCGCACCGGCCCCGGCCCCGGGTTTCCCGCGGGCCGGACCCGGAGCGCCCGGGATCGGGCCGGGCCGGCTCCGGTCAACAGACCCTTCGGCAGGTCAGGGCCGGCGGGACGACGCCGGGGCGGCCGGTGCGGGCGAAGGCGGCCCAGGCGGCGCGCACCGCCCGGCCCAGCTCGTCCACCTCGTCCCAGTCGGCCTCCCCCAACATCGGGGAGTTCCGCCAGGCCGCCCGGGCGCCCAGGAGCAGGGGAAGTTCCAGGCAGTGGGTGGCGCCGTACGGCGAGCCCGCCGGACGCCAGTCCAGCCGGTAGGCGTGCACCCGGGCCCCGGCACGCGCCAGTCGCTGCCCGAGGGCGGTCAGTGGTTCCTCGTACATCCGGCGCGTCGGTCCGGCCGGGTCGCCGTCCTCGTTCGGTTCGTCCGGGAAGGCGGTCATGTCGTCCGCGTTCCAGCCGTACAGGACGTCCAGGTCGCGCGCCCCCGCGTCGAGTGCCCCGCCGGGCGTCCCGACCGGTCCGAACGGTGGTTCCAGGGTGGAGCGGGCGCGGTGGGCGAGGGCGGTGTCCCGCTGCGCGGCGAGCAGGGCGGCGGGTGCGGCGGTGCGCGGATCCGCGCCGGGTGCGTGGACGGCGAGCCGTTCGGCGAAGATCCGTCCGAGCGCGGTCGCTTCCTCGCGGGGGCGGGCCAGGATCGCCAGAGGGGCGCTCTGCAGGATGGCGCGGCGGAACAGCCCGCGGGCCTCGGGCAGTTCCATCAGCAGCCGGATGGAGAGGGCCCCGGCGGACTGCCCGAAGACGGTGACGTCGGTGCGGTCGCCGCCGTACCCGGCGATGTGCCGGTGCACCCACCGGAGCGCCTCCACCTGGTCGTACAGTCCCAGGTTGCCCTCGGAGACCCCGTCGAGGCAGAGGTAACCGAGCGCTCCGAGGCGGTAGTTGACCGACACCACGACGACATCGCCCTCGGCGGCGAGCGCTCCACCGTCGTACCAGTCCATGAGGCCGCCGCCGCTGCTGAATCCGCCGCCGTGGAACCAGACCATCACGGGCCGCGCCCGGTCGTCGCGGGCGGGCGTGGTGACCGTCAGGTTGAGACAGTCCTCACCCTGCGGTCGCCGGTCGAGCGGGGGGCCCATGACCGCGTCGAGCCGGGACGGCGGCTGCGGGCAGATCTCGCCGCTCGACGGGCGGGTGTCGTGACCGGCCGCCGGCCGCGGCCGGCCGAACCGCTCGGCCACGGCATAGCGGATCGGACCGGACCGGTGTACCCGGACATCGGTCCGGTCCGGGTCCTCGCCCGGACCGGGCCTTCGCGCGCCGGTCACGCGGCGCCGCCGGAGAGCGACTCGGCCGGGACCCGCGCCGCCTCCGGTTTCCCCTCCGGCACCAGGCGGAACAGGGCGACGGCGCCCACCAGGCTCACGGTGCAGATCCCCGCGAGGTACCACGTCACCCCGGTCGAGGAGCCGCTCGAGTTGAGCAGCGCCGTGGAGATCATGGGGGCGAGGCCGCCGCCGAGGATCGCGCCCGCCTGGAGGATGAGCGAGGTGCCGGAGTAGCGGACGTTGACGGGGAAGGTGTCGACGATGATGCTGCCCTGCACGCAGTGGGTGACCGGGATGATCAGGCCCATGCCGAGCAGCGCCACCATCGCGAGCGCGGAGTTCCCGGTGTTCAGGAGCGGGAAGAAGGCGAGGCACCAGACGAGGATGGCGGCGGAGCCGGCGATGAACATCGTGCGCCGTCCGTGCCGGTCGGCGATCTTCGTCCACACCGGGATGGTCGCGAACCAGAGGGCGGCGGCGATGGTGACGCTCACGATGAGGAACTGCTTGTCGTAGTCGAGGTGCTGGGAGCCGTACGACAGGGTGAACACCATGAACACATAGGCGACGGCGGAGTTCGCCACGACGGCGAGCAGGGTCAGCACCAGCCGGGGCAGGCCGACCTTGAAGGCCTCGGCCAGCGGGAACCTGACCACTTCGTCGCGGGCACGCGCGCGGTCGAAGGAGGGGGACTCGGTGACCCGCAGCCGGATCAGCAGCCCCACGGCGACGAGCACGAAGCTGAGCAGGAACGGGATGCGCCAGCCCCACGAGGTGAAGGCGTGGTCGCCCAGGAGCGCGTTGGTGGTCAGGAAGACGACGTTGGCCAGGACCAGCCCGCCGGGCGTGCCCATCTGCGGGAAGCCCGCGTACAGGTTCTTCTTGCCGCGTGGTGCGTGTTCCATCGACATCAGGGTCGCTCCGGCGCCCTCGCCGCCGAGTCCGATGCCCTGGACGACGCGCAGGACGACCAGGAGGACGGGGGCCCAGAATCCGATGGTGTCGTAGTTCGGGATGGCACCGATGAGGGTGGATCCGACGCCCATCAGCACGAGGGAGAAGACCAGCGTCGCCTTGCGGCCGATGCGGTCTCCGTAGTGGCCGAAGACCAGCCCGCCGAGGGGGCGGGCGATGAAGCCGACGGCGAAGGTGCTGAAGGCGGCGAGGGTGCCGGCGGCGGGGCTCAGCGACGGGAAGAACTGCTGGTTGAAGATGAGTGCCGCGGCCGTGCCGTAGAGGAAGAAGTCGTACCACTCCAGCGTGGTGCCCGCGAGCGTGGCGAGGGCGGTTCTGCCGGCGGTGGCTCGGGCTCCGCCCGATTTCTCTTCGCGAGGTGAAGTATTCACGGGGTGACCTATCACTTGGATGGCGGGCTGGGGCGGTTCGCTCCGGACAGCCGCTACGACGGCCGGACTTCACCCGTCGTTATCGGTGGATCCTGATGCCCTGAGACATGACGCACAAATAATCAATTGGGGACTCGCCATACCTGTTCAGGTATAGCGGAGCCAACCATTCCTGCTGCAGGGCGGCAGCTCCGCCACAGCGCGGCCCTCTCCCGTCGGCCGGTCTCAGGTATGCCGGTTTCGCTATGGCTACACACAGGAATCGCATTTGTACGGCATGACCGCGGGGATCACAGTGGGACGCATGACGGCAGAGACTGGGCGGTGGATCCGCAACTTCGTCGCCGGGCAGTTCGTGGAGCCCGACGAGAACCGCAGCTTCGAGAAGACCGACCCCGCCACCGGCCGGGCCTTCGCCCGGGTCCACGAGGCGGACCGGGAGCTGGTGGACCGCGCCGTGACGGCGGCCCGGCGTGCCCTGCACGACGGATGGGCGTCGACGCCGGTGCGGGAGCGTACCGCGCTGCTGCGGCGTGCCGCGGACCGGATCGAGGAGCGCTTCGACGAGTTCGTCGCCGCGGAGATCGCGGACACCGGCAAGCCGGTCGTCCAGGCGCGGGAGCTGGACGTGGCGCGCGCCCTGACGAACTTCCGCACGTTCGCCGACATGGCGGCCGCCGCCGGACAGGAGTCGTTCCTCACCGACCTCGCGGACGGCCGGCGAGCGCTCAACTACGCGGTCCGCAAGCCGCTCGGCGTCGTCGCGGTCGTCGTCCCGTGGAACCTGCCCCTCCTGCTGCTGACCTGGAAGGTCGCCCCGGCCCTGGCCTGTGGGAACGCCGTGGTCGTCAAGCCCAGCGAGGAGACCCCGGCCACCGCCACGCTGCTGGCCGAGGTGCTCGCCGAGGTCGGGCTGCCGGCCGGGGTGTACAACGTGGTGCACGGATTCGGCAACGACTCCGCCGGTGAGTACCTGACCGCGCACCCGGGGATCGACGGCGTGACCTTCACCGGTTCGTCCGCGACCGGCTCGCACGTCATGCGGACGGTCGCGCCACGCGTCCGCCCGGTGTCGTTCGAACTCGGCGGGAAGAACGCGGCCGTCGTCTTCGACGACGTCGACCTCGACGAGGCGCTGGCCGGGCTGACCAAGTCGGTCTTCACCAACACCGGCCAGGTCTGTCTGTGCACCGAGAGGGTCTACGTCCAGCGCGGGATCTTCGACGACATCGCCCAGGGGCTCTCGGAGCGGGCCCGGGGGCTGCGGCTGGGCGACCCGCTGGACGAGGCGACGACCACCGGGCCGCTGATCTCGCAGGCCCACCGGGAGAAGGTGCTCGGCTACTTCGAGCTGGCCGAGCGGGACGGGGCGAAGGTGCTCACCGGTGGCGGCGTGCCGCAGCTCGGCCCCGGGACGGCGGGCGGTTCCTGGATCGAGCCGACGCTGTGGACGGGCCTGACCAACGCGCACCGGGCGGTGCGCGAGGAGATCTTCGGCCCGGTGGCCGCCCTCATCCCCTTCGACACGGAGGAGGAGGCGATCGGGCTGGCCAACGACACGGACTACGGCCTCGCGGCCTCCGTGTGGACCAACGACCTGCGTCGCGGGCACCGGGTGGCGCAGGAGATGAACGTCGGAATGGCCTGGGTCAACACCTGGTTCCTGCGCGATCTGCGCTCCCCGTTCGGCGGCATGGGGCTCTCCGGTATCGGCCGCGAGGGCGGGGAGTCCTCCCTGCACTTCTACACCGAGCCGACGAACGTGTGCGTGCAGCTGTGACCGGTCGAGGCGATCGGCTGCCCGCGGCCGGCCGGCAGGTGCCCGATCGCCCGACGGCGATCGGCGGAACCCGGCCGCCCGCGGCCGGACATCCCTGACCGCTCATCACGACCCCCGGCCCGCGCCGCTCGGACACGGCGCGGGCCCCGAAGGAAAGGAGCGACCAGTGATCTCGGCGGAACTGACCGGCATCCTGGCGCAACGGCTGGACACGGCGCAGACGTCCCGCAGGGACACCCCGAGTCTCGCCGACGGCCATGAGCTGGACATCGACGACGCGTACGCGGTGCAGGCCGGACTGCTGGCCCTGCGGGAGGCGCGCGGCGAACGGATCGTGGGCGTGAAGCTGGGGTTCACCAGCAAGGCGAAGATGGCGCAGATGGGCGTCTCGGACGTGATCGTGGGGCGCCTCACCGACGCGATGCGGATCGCGGACGGCGGCGAGGTGGACCTCTCGGGCTTCATCCACCCGAAGGTCGAGCCCGAGGTGGCGTACCGGATCTCGCGTGACGTGGACCTCGACGACCCGTCGACGGACATCGAGGCGTGCGTGGACGCGATGGCCCCGGCCGTCGAGATCATCGACTCGCGGTACCGCGACTTCCGGTTCACCTACACCGACGTCGTCGCGGACAACACCTCCGCGGCCGGGTTCGCGATCGGCCCGTGGCAGCCGGCGGGGGACGTCTCCGACCGCGCGGTGCGGCTGCGCACCGGCACGGACGAGGCGGTGGGGTCGACCGCCGCGATCCTCGGCGACCCGGTGAACGCGCTGCACGCGCTGCTGGACATGTGCCGACGCCGCCGCATCCCGCTGAGCGCGGGCCAGGTGGTGCTGGCGGGCGCGGCCACGGCGGCACTGCCGCTCGCGGCCGGCCCGACCGAGTGCGAGGTGGCGGGCCTCGGTTCCGTCACGGTGAAGGTGAAGGGGTACTGATGAACGACTCACGGGTGATCGAGGGCAGGGCCACCCCGCGCGGGCGGTTCCCGCACGTGAAGGTCGTCGGAGACCTGGTGTTCGTCTCGGGCACCAGTTCGCGCCGCCCCGACAACACGTTCGTGGGTGTGGAGGTCGACGAGTTCGGCACCACGAACCTGGACATCCGGGCGCAGACCCGGGCGGTCATCGAGAACATCCGCGGCATCCTCACCGAGGTGGGCGCCGAGCTCTCGGACATCGCGCAGATCACCACCTATCTGGTGTCCATGAACGACTTCGGCGGATACAACGAGGTCTACGGCGAGTACTTCGACGAGCAGGGGCCGACCCGTACGACCGTCGCGGTGCACCAGCTGCCGCACCCCCATCTGCTGATCGAGATCCAGGCCGTCGCCCGTCTGCCGCGGCCCCGCACGTCCACCACAGCGCACGACATGGAGGTGTCCTCATGACCGCCATTCCCCCGGTCATCGATTTCCAGGGCTGGATCGCCGAGCACGAGCACCTGCTCAAGCCTCCGGTGAACAACCGGACCATGTCCCTGGGCGAGGACTTCATCGTCCAGATCGTCGGCGGCCCGAACCAGCGGACCGACTTCCACGTCGAGCCGTACGAGGAGTGGTTCTACCAGGTCAAGGGCGACATGCACGTCAACCTGATGACCGATGAGGGACCGCGGACCGTGCACATCCGGCAGGGCGAGTGCTGGCTGCTGCCCGGCAATGTGCCGCACTCCCCGCAGCGGCCCGACGCCGGTTCGATCGGCCTGGTCATCGAGCGCGTGCGGGAGGAGGGGACGCTGGAGAAGTTCCAGTGGTACTGCCCCGGCTGCTCCGCGAAGATCCACGAGATCGAACTCCAGGTGCGGGACATCGTGGCCGATCTGCCGCCGGTCTTCGCCGAGTTCTACGCGGACGAGAAGGCGCGCACGTGCCAGGAGTGCGGTGTTCTGCACCCCGGGAAGGGCTGAGCGTGGACCGCACGATCGACGTCCATACCCATTACGTCCCGTACGGCTGGCCGGATCTGACGGCCGAGGCCGGTCCGGACGCGCCGTGGCTGCGGATCGAGTCCGAGTCCGATGCCGTGATCATGATGGGTTCCAAGGAATTCCGGCGGATCCGGTCCGACGCCTGGGACGCCGCGACACGGCTGCGGGACATGGACGCGGACGGGATACACCGCCAGGTGGTCTCCCCCACCCCGGCGTTCTTCTCCTACGGGCGCGGCGGTGCCGAGGCGGCGAAGATTGCGCGCGTCTTCAACGACCTGGCGCTGGAGATCGTCGCCCCGGCACCGGACCGGCTGATCCCGTTCTGCCAGGTGCCGTTGCAGGACCCGGACGCGGCCTGCCGCGAGCTGGAGCGGTGTCTCGCCAACGGCCACCGGGGCGTGGAGATCGGCAACCACGTCGGCGATCAGGACCTGGACAGCGAAGGCGTCGTGACCTTCCTCCAGCACTGCGCCTCGCTCGACGTTCCGGTGTTCGTGCATCCCTGGGACATGGCGAGTTCGCCGCGCCTGGACCGGTGGATGGCACAGTGGCTCACGGCCATGCCCGCCGAGACCCATCTGTCGATCCTCGCCCTGATCCTGGGTGGTGTCTTCGACCGGATCGACGAACGGCTGAAGATCTGCTTCGCGCACGGCGGAGGGTCCTTCGCCTTCTGGCTCGGCCGGATGGAGAACGCCTGGCACGGCAGGAACGACGTGATCGGTACGTCGGAGCGCCCGCCCTCGCACTACCTGGGCCGCTTCTACGTCGACTCGGTGGTCTTCGACGAGCGGGCCCTGCGGCTCCTGGTCGACACGGTCGGCGCGGACCGGGTGATGGTGGGCAGCGACTACCCGTACCCCCTGGGGGAACGTCCGGTCGGCGAGGTGGTCCGCAAGAGCTCCTTCCTGGACGACCGCGGCCGTGAGCTGATCACGTACGGCAACGCGGAACGCTTCCTGGGGCTGGACGGCTCGCGGGGCTGAACCCCGCGCGGGACCGGGTGACGCGCGGAGCCGGGCGCTTCACGCGGCGAACGATCGCGGAGCCGGCCGGGGCCGGGGCATCGGCCCCGGAACCGGCCGGTTCGGCACGGGGCCGGCCCGTCGGCGGACGGTGCCGGGTCCTGGTACGCGCCCGGAACCGCCCGCGCCCCAAGACGCCCCCTTACCTCCGTGGGGACGCTCTCAATCGTCGTGATCATCACACTGTGCCCACCGAACGTTTGAGCTAGCGTTCGGGTTCATGATCAACATCTCACCCTCTTCCGCTCAGACCGCCACCACCATCGCGACCCTGACGCGGGCACTCTTCGGCGAACAGATGGAGCACCACCACGAGCCCTGGCGCAAGCTGTTCGGCACCGAACCATTCCGCTACCGAGAAGGGCTACGGCCAGACGAGCGCGCCGCACTCTCCTACGAGCGTCTGCGCCTGATCAACGACGCGCTCGACAGCCCCGAGGACCTCGTGGCCGACGTGGAACGCCTCACGGCGCTCCACGAATGGGTCGGGCCGGTGGACGCCGGGCTGGGGACGGTGGCGAGCATCCACTACAACCTCTTCCTCGGCAGCCTCCTCGACCACCCCGCCGGCCCGGACCGGGATCTGGGCGAGTTCGTCGGATTACAGCGCACGGGAACCTTCCTGTGCACGGAGGCCGGTCACGGCAACAGCGCCGCACAACTGGAGACCACCGCCACGTACGAACCGGCCTCGCGCGAGTTCGTGCTGCACACCCCGCACGCGGGCGCCCGCAAGTTCATGCCCAACACCAGTCCCACCGGCGGCCCCAAGACCGCCGTCGTCGCCGCCCGCCTCATCACGGACGGCGAGGACCGGGGCGTCTTCCTGTTCCTCACCCCGCTCGGCGACGAGAACGGGCTCCCGACACCGGGGGTCGAGATACGCAGGCTGCCGCAGACGGCCACCGCCCCCGTCGACCACTGCGTGACCTCCTTCGACCACGTCCGCCTGCCGTACGAGGCACTTCTGCAGTCGGACCACGGACGCCTCACTCCGGAAGGTGTCTTCACCAGTTCGATCGGCAGCCCCCGCAAGCGCTTCCTCCAGTCCATCAGCCGCGTCACCGCCGGCAAACTGTGCATGAGCGCCTACAGTCTCGGGGTCACGCGCCACGCCCTCGCCGTGGCCGTGCGGCACGCCCACACGAGGCGGACGACCGGCGTGACGGCGGGCGGCAGCGTTCCGCTGTTCGCCCACCGCAGCCATCACACGCCGCTCCTGGACGCCATCGCGACCACCTACGCCGCGACGTTCCTGCACCGCGCCGCGGTAGGGCGGTGGGCGCGGGCCACCGGGGCCGAGCGGGAGGACGGCGAGCGGTTCGCGGCCGTGGCCAAGGGGTGGATCACCTGGCAGGCCCGTTCCGTCATGACCGAGTGCCGCGAACGCTGCGGTGCGCAGGGGCTGTTCCTGGCCAATGGAATCGCGGGCCAGCTGGCGGCCAATGAGGGGACCATCACGGCGGAGGGCGACAACCTCGTCATCTGGGTCAAGGCCGCCGGCGAGATGCTCCTCGGGCACTTCACCCCGCAGGAGCCGAGCGGAACGCCGCCCGACTCCCGTGACCTGGACGATCCGCTCTTCCTCCAGGAGCTGCTGGCGGACATCGAACGCGTCTGGCACCAACGCGCGCGGGCCCGTCTGCGCGGCGCGGCGGCAGGCAATCCCCTCAACCGGTGGAACGTCACCGTCACCCCGGCGCTGGAGCTGGTCGACGCCCACGCGCACCGCCAGGCCGCCCAGGCCCTGTTGGACGCCGCCGACCAGACCACCCACCCGGAGGCACAGCGCCTGCTGCGGCTGCTGCACCGCCTGTTCGTCCTGCGCCGGGTCGCGGCTCACAGCGGGGACCTGCTCGCGGAGGGGCACCTCACGCCCGATCAGGTGCGGCGGCTCCCCGACGCGGCCGAGTCCGTGATCGCGGACCTCGCGCCCGAGGCCATGACCCTGACGGACGGATTCGCCGCGGTGAACGAGGTCCTCCTCGACCACCCCATCAACCGTCCTGAAGCTTTCGAGGGCATCCTGCCGCCCCATTGAGGGGCCAGGGCGAAGCACAACGGCTGCTGGGGACAGGTGGCACCCCGGTGACGGACGTGGCACCCCGTTCGTCCGTCACCGCCCCGGGCCCTCGCGGGCCCTACGGTGATGCGTCGCCGTCCGCCCCCTGCGGGGACACCTCCTGCGGAGACACGTTCTGCGGGGACATATGGGCGGCGATCGCCTCCAGGCTCCGGATCAGCTCCTGCGCCGAGGGGCCCAGCGCGCGGGCGGCCGACAGGGTCAGTCCGACGCTGTGGCTGATCGGGTCCAGGGGCACGGCCAGCCGGACCAGCCGCGGGTCGTCCTGGACGATCAGGCTCGGCAGCGCCGCGACGACGTCCGTCTCCAGCAGGAGCTGGCGCACGGTGAGGAACGAGGTGGTCTCGACCCGGTTCATCGGCAGCCGCATGCCGTGCCGGGCGAAGAACTCCTCGATCTCCCGCCGCAGCGCGGTCTCGGCACCCGGCAGGATCCACGGGTAGTCCGCCAGGTCCGCGAGTTCCACCGGAGCCCGCCCGGCCAGCGGATGCGCGGCCCTGACCACGAGTTCGACCGACTCGTCGTAGAGCTTGCGGCGCACGATCCGCTCGTCGGAGGGAACGGTGAGCCGGCCGACGACGAAGTCGATGCGGCCCGCCTCCAAGTCCAGGAGCAACGCTTCCGGCGATGCCTCCCGCACGACCACCGTGAGGTAGGGGCGCTCCTTCTTGATCTCGGCGATGGCCCTCGGGAGGAGCACATTGGACCCGGCCAGATGGGTGCCGACGATCACGGTGCCGCGGTCGGCGTCGGCCAGCTCCACCACATGGCGCCCCGCCTGGGACAGCTGGGCCAGCACGGCCCGCGCGTGCTCGGTGAACGCCTCGCCGAACACGGTCGCGGTGACTCCCCGGGGGCCGCGTTCGTACAGCGTGACGCCGAGGATCTCCTCCAGCTCGTGCAGGCTGCGGGTGGCGGCCGGCTGGGTGATGTGCAGCTCCGCGGCGGCACCGACGACGCTTCCCTGCCGGGACAGCGCGTCGACGAGGACCAGGTGGCGGAACTTCAGCCGCCCGTCGAGCAGGCGCGGGATCTTCACTCCCCGACTCTATCCGCGATCCCTGCCCCGGCACCGGACGGGCCGGGGCACGGATACGGGGACCGGGCGAGGGCCGGGACCGGATGCGGGACCGAAGCCGGGCGCGGGGCCCGGACCGGTCAGGGGGCCCGGCGGCGGACAGGCCGCACCCGGCGGGCGCCGCGCGCCGGACGGGAGAGGTGCCGGACGCCCCCGGTCCCGGGCACCGCCGCCGCACCCGTGCCCGCCGCGCTCCGCGCTCCGGACGCCGCCGTCCGCCCGTCGGCCGTCTGCTGTCCGTCGTCCGTCGCCCGCCGTCCGCCGTCTGCCGTCTGCCGTCCGCCGCACGGTGCTATCCGACGGCCTTCGCCGCCGCCCGTCCCGCGGCCCGGCCGGAGAACATGCAGCCGCCGAGGAAGGTCCCCTCCAGCGAGCGGTAGCCGTGCACCCCGCCGCCGCCGAATCCCGCCGCCTCCCCCGCCGCGTACACACCGGGCAGCGCCGTGCCGTCCTCGGTGAGCACCCGGGAGGAGAGGTCCGTCTCCAGACCGCCGAGCGACTTGCGGGTCAGGATGTTCAGCCGTACGGCGATCAGCGGACCTGCCGCGGGGTCGAGGAGACGGTGCGGCGCGGCCGTGCGGATCAGCCGGTCGCCGAGGTACGCACGCGCCCCGCGGATCGCGGTGACCTGGAGGTCCTTGGTGAACGGGTTGGTGATCTCCCGGTCGCGGCCGACGATCTCGCGGCGCAGCCCGGCCTCGTCGATCAGTGTCTCCCCGGTCAGCGCGTTCATCCCGCGGACCAGGGCGGAGAGGTCCTTCTCGACGACGAAGTCCACCCCGTGGTCCATGAACGCCTTCACCGGCGCCGGTACGTCCGCGCGGGCCCGGCCGATCACATCGCGGACAGACTTCCCGGTCAGGTCGGGGTTCTGCTCGGAGCCGGAGAGCGCGAACTCCTTGCCGATGATCTTCCGGTCGAGGACGAACCAGGTGTACTCGTAGCCGGATCTCATGATGTGTTCGAGGGTGCCCAGGGTGTCGAAGCCGGGGAAGAGCGGGACGGGCAGCCTCCTGCCGCGGGCGTCCAGCCACAGCGAGGACGGGCCGGGCAGGATCCGGATGCCGTGCCTGGCCCAGATCGGGTTCCAGTTCTCGATGCCCTCGGTGTAGTGCCACATCCGGTCGCGGTTGATGTGACGGGCGCCCGCCTCCTCGGCGACGCCGAGCATCAGCCCGTCGACATGGGCGGGGACGCCGGAGAGGAGCTTGGCGGGCGGATTGCCGAGCCGTCGGGGCCACTGCGCGCGGACGAGGTCGTGGTTGCCGCCGATGCCCCCGGAGGTGACGATCACCGCCTGGGCCCGCAGCTCGAAGGTCCCGGTCACCTCCCGGCCGCTCGCGGTGCCGCGGGCCGCCGCACTCGGCTCCAGGATCTCGCCGGTCACCGTGTCGACGGTGCCCGCGGTGCGGCCGAGGCCGGTGACCCGGTGGCGGAAGCGGAAGCGGACCAGGCCCTTGGCCGCGCCCACGCGGACCCGGCGCTCGAAGGGGGCGACGACGCCGGGGCCGGTGCCCCAGGTGATGTGGAAGCGGGGTACGGAGTTCCCGTGGCCGGTCGCCTCGTAGCCGCCGCGCTCCGCCCAGCCGACGACCGGGAAGAGCCTCAGCCCCTGGGCGTGCAGCCAGGACCGCTTCTCACCGGCCGCGAAGTCGATGTACGCCTCGGCCCACTTCCGCGGCCAGTGGTCCTCCTCACGGTCGAAACCGGCCGTGCCGAGCCAGTCCTGGAGAGCCAGCTCACGGCTGTCCCGGACCCGCAGCCGGCGCTGCTCGGGCGAGTCGACGAGGAAGAGCCCGCCCAGGGACCAGTGGGCCTGGCCTCCGATCGACTGCTCGGGCTCCTGGTCGAGCAGGATCACCGACCGGCCCGCTTCGACGAGCTCCGCGGTGGCCACCAGACCCGCGAGCCCTGCCCCGATCACGATCACATCAGCGTCGTACGCCATGGGTCCCATCCTTGTCGGGGAGGTTCGGCCCGGGCCGCGGTGGCGTCGACGGCCGGAACCGGCCGGGCCACGACGGCGTCCGGCTCGAACGCCGGGAGTCAACGGAAGTTACTCGTGCGTCAGATCCTCTGCACCGGCCGCCGCGGCGTCAACCGCCCCGCTCGGCGGTGTTCCGACCGCGCTCGCCGGGTCCGGGCGTTATGGTCGATACAAACCACTCATTTCCGGCCTTGCTTGGGGTAGAAGCGTGTCGGTGCTGGTCCTCGTCCTCGCCGTGAGCGCCGCCTGCTGCCTGGGCTTCGGCTTCGTCCTCCAGCAGGACGCCGCCTCGCACGCACCGCGGAGCGACTATCTCTCCCCCCGGCTGCTGCTGGACCTGATGCGGGTCCCGATCTGGCTGGCCGGGATCGGGCTGATGGTCTGCGGCATGGTGCTGGGCGCGCTGGCCCTGGGCAAGGGCGAGCTGTCCGTCGTCGAGCCGCTGCTCGCCACCAATCTGCTCTTCGCGATGGCGTTGTCGCGCCACCGCACCGGGCAGCGGCTCGGCCGGCAGGGCTGGGCCGGGCTCTGGTTGCTGGCCGGCGGGGTCGCCGCGTTCCTGCTGGCGGGCGAGCCTCGGGGCGGCGAGGCGGCGACCGATCCACTGCGGCACTGGCTGGTCGTCGGCGCGGTCGTGGGCACCGCCCTGCTGCTCACCGCCTTCGCCAAACGGCACCGCTCCGGGGTGGCCCCGGCGCTGCTCGCGGTGGCGGCCGGACTGCTGTACGGACTCCAGGACGCGCTCACCCGGCTCACCGGCCAGCGGATCACCGAGGGCGGTTTCGTGGCCGCGGTGACGGCGTGGCAGCCGTACGCGGTGGTGGTCCTGGGGGTGACGGGACTGCTCCTGGTGCAGAGCGCGTTCGAGACGGGCCCGCTGCGGGTCTCGCTCCCGCCGCTGACCGCCGCTCAGCCACTGGCCGGGATCGCCTGCGGGGTGGGGTTTCTCGGCGACCACCTGCGCACCGACGCGGTCGCCCTGGCATGGCAGGCGGCCGGCCTCGCGGCGATCGTCGTCGGGATCGTGCTGCTGGGGCTGCATCCGGCCATGCCGAAGGGACGGGTGGGCAGGCACCGGCACAAGAGCCTCCAGGCAAGCTGAACGACACCCCTCGCTCCGCGACCGGTCCGCGCCCGGGGGTGCGCTGTGGACGCCTCGGCCGGGATCACGGCGGCTCACGAGTGGTTCGACGTCGGACGGTGTCGGCGCGCTCACACCGCCAGCACTTGGATATTAATAATGACCAGCATTACCCTGGCTCCATGGCAAGAACATCGGGGCAGGAGACCAAGGACAAGCTGGTCCGCGCGGCCGAGGAGGTCTTCGCCGCGCAGGGCGCGGACGGCGCACAGCTCCGGGACATCGTCCGGCTGGCCGGGCAGAGCAACCCGTCGGCGGTCCAGTACCACTTCGGCTCCCGGGCCGGGCTGATCGACGCCGTGATGGCGGGCCGCCAGGCCCGTGCCGAACGGGTCGTCGCACCGCTGCTCGATGAACTGGCTCCGGACTGCGGCGTACGGGAGCTGCTCACCGCGCTGGTGACGGCGGAGGCGAGCCTGCTCGCCGACGTCCGCGGCTGCCGTTGCCTGCGGATCTCCGCCCAGCTCAGCCGGGAGACGGGGCTGCGGACCGGACGCCCGCACCCGGCCCTGGACGGCACGGCGTACGGGCGCCTGATCGGCCGCATCGGGGACTGCCTGGGCGAGCTCCCCCCACCGCTGCGCCTGGAGCGCCTGGATCTGGCACTCACCCTGATCGGCGCGGCGTTCGCGGACCGCGCCCGCCAGTCCCTCGACGGTGTCCGGCCGCTGACCGACGAGCGCCTCTTCCTCGCCGATCTCATCGAGACCACCACGGCGTTCCTGCACGCTCCCGTGCCGGACCGGACGTGAACCGCCCGCGCCACACGAACCACCCGCACCACACGAAGGACGGCACCATGACCGAGAAGAGCAAGCTCGACGGAAAGACCGTGATCATCACCGGCGGCGCCCGGGGCCTGGGCGCCGAGGCCGCCCGCCTCGCCGTGGCCCGCGGTGCCCGGGTGGTGATCACCGACGTCCTGGACGACGAGGGCGCCGCCACCGCCGCCGAACTCGGGAAGAACGCCCGCTTCCTGCGCCACGACGTGACCTCCGAGCAGGACTGGCAGCGCGTCGCGGAGTTCGCCGTCGCCGAATTCGGGCGCATCGACGGCCTGGTCAACAACGCGGGCATCTCGACCGGCCAGCTCCTGGAGGCCGAGACGGTCGAACACTTCCGCAAGGTGATCGACATCAACCTGACCGGTGTCTTCATCGGCATGCGGACCGTGATCCCCGCGATGAAGGAGATCGGCGGCGGCTCGATCGTCAACATCTCCTCGGCCGCCGGGCTGATGGGCCTGGCCCTGACGTCCAGCTACGGCGCCTCGAAGTGGGGCGTGCGCGGGCTGACCAAGATCGGCGCGGTGGAACTGGGCACGGCCGGGGTCCGGGTGAACTCCGTCCACCCCGGCATGACCTTCACGCCGATGACCGCGTCCACCGGCATCCGGTCCGGCGCGGGCAACTACCCGAACACCCCGATGGGCCGGGTCGGCGAGGCCTCGGAGATCGCGGAAGCGGTCGTCTTCCTGCTCTCGGACGCCGCCTCGTACATCACCGGCGCGGAACTGGCCGTGGACGGCGGCTGGACGACGGGGCCGACCGTGAAGTACGTCATGGGGCAGTGATCACCGGGGGCGTTCTGTTGTTGGATGAGGGGCATGGCTCCTTCCGAACCTTCCGAGAAGCCCCCTTCCGGCCAGAATCCCTCCGACGAGATCCTGGACATCGTCGACGAGAACGACGAGGTCGTGGGACAGGCCCCGCGCGGTGAGGCGACCGCGCGGGGCCTGCGCCACCGCTGTGTGTTCATCGAGGCCAGGGATGCGGCGGGGCGGCTCTTCGTGCACCGCAGGACGCCGACCAAACTGGTCTTCCCGTCCCGGTACGACATGTTCGTCGGCGGGGTCGTCGGCGCGGGCGAGTCGTACGACGAGGCGGCGTTGCGGGAGGCGGAGGAGGAGCTGGGGGTCCGCGGGCTGCCCCGCCCCGAGCCGCTGTTCACGTTCCTCTACACGAGCCCCGAGCATTCCTGGTGGAGCCGGGTGTACCGGGTACGGTGCGAGCTACCGGTGAACCCGCAGGTGGAAGAGGTCGCCTGGCACGGCTTCCTCACCGACGCGGAACTGGAGCGCTGGCTCGACGACTGGGAGTGGGTGCCGGACGGCCTGGAGGCGTACCACCGGCTGCGGGCCTTCCGGGCGGGTGGAGCGGCGTCCTGACCCGGTCGGCGACCATCGGCGGAACGACGGACGGGATTCAGACGTGAACGCGTTCAAACGGGGCTTGAGGCTGTGGTTCGCGCCGCAGCACGTCCGCGAGGAGGGCGAGACCCCCGACTACCGCTTCTCGCTCGCCAACGAGCGCACGTTCCTGGCCTGGCTCCGGACGGCCCTGGCGCTGATCGGCGGCGGTTTCGCGGTCGACCAGTTCCTTCCCTCGCTGGCGTGGGGCGCCCGGGCCGGGCTGGCGCTGGCGCTGCTGGCGTCGGGGGTGCTGTGCACGCTGCGGGCGATCAACCACTGGGTGCGGTGCGAGCAGGCGATGCGGCGCGGCGAGGACCTGCCGGTCTCCAGGTTTCCGACCCTGCTGGGGCTCACCGTCACCGTGGTCGCGGTGGCGATGGTGCTGGTGGTTCTCTTCGGCTGGGAGAAACGGTGACGGCCTCCGCGCGCGACCCCGGGCTGCAGCCCGAGCGGACCAGGCTGGCGTGGCGGCGCACCACACTGTCCTGCACGGTGGTGGCGCTGCTGGCGGTCCGGCAGGCACTGCACGCCGGGGCGGGCCCCGCGGCGATCCTCGCCGCGGCGTTCAGCGCGCTCGCCTGGCTGGTCTTCCTGGGGGTGGCGCACCGGCGGGTGCTCGCGATGGGAGCCGGGCGTCCGCGACCGCTGCCGGCGTCGGCCGCCCTGGCCGCCGCGGCGTGCGTGGTCGCACTGGCGGTGTTCGCCGCGGGCATGGTGTTCTGAGGGCCGGCGTACGGACGCCCGCCGGGGACGTGGCCGGTATGCGCACGTGATCGGCACGGCGCCGTGAGCGGACGGATCCATGATCGGTACGGCCCACCTGATCGGTACGGCCCACGTGATCGGCGCGGGGGCCGGCCGCCGAACGGCCGCGCGTCGCCCCGCGCCTCCTTCACGCACCGCTTCGTGACGTGTCCTCCGCCACACCCCGTGCAGCGCTTCGGGCCGCCTCGACCGCTGCCCCCGTGCACCGCGGCGCTCCGTACCGCCCCCTCCCGCGCGCCGCTTCCCGCCGCTGCCACCGCCACCGCCGCCATGCGTCGTCCGCAACGCGCGCCGCTCGCCCCAAGGCCGCGCAGCCCTCCCCCATCGCCGCCGCACATCGAGATCCCGGCGCCCGCTGGACGACATACCGACTGGTCGGCATCATGAACTCCAACCGTCTCTCATCCCGGAGGTGCGCACCATGAGCCCAGTCCACCCGCCAGGTCTCGACCTCGACCGGCTGCGCGGGCATCTCGACCACGAGCTGCCGGGGCTGGTGAGCGGACCGCTCGAAGCCCGGCTGGTCGAGGGCGGCCGGTCGAACCTGACCTATCTCGTGACCGACGGCACCGGCCGCTGGGTCGTCCGCAGGCCGCCGCTGGGCCACGTGCTGGCGACCGCGCACGACATGAAGCGCGAGCACCGCGTCCTCAGCGCCCTGTACCCGACGGCCGTCCCGGTGCCGGAACCGGTCCTGCTCTGCGAGGACGACTCGGTGCTCGGGGCCCCCTTCTACGTGATGGAGTACGTCGAGGGCACCCCGTACCGCACCGCCGAGGAGCTGGCCCCGCTGGGGGCCGAGCGCACCCGGACGGCCGTCCTCGGCCTCGTGGACACTCTGGTCGAGCTCCACGCGGTGGACCCGGCGTCCGTCGGACTCGGCGACTTCGGACGGCCCGAGGGCTTCCTCGAACGCCAACTGCGCCGCTGGGGCAAGCAGCTGGACGCCTCCCGCAACCGCGAGCTGCCCGGCGTCGACGCGCTGCATTCCGCGCTCGGCCGCGCGCTGCCCGCCTCTCCCACCCCCACCGTCGTGCACGGCGACTACCGCCTGGACAACGTGCTGATCGGTACCGACGACCGGATCAAGGCCGTGCTCGACTGGGAGATGTCGACGCTCGGCGACCCGCTCACGGACCTCGGTCTGCTGGTGATGTACAGCTCCGACCTCGGTCTGGCGGACTCCCCGGTCTCCACCACCAGCGGCGCGCCCGGACACCCCTCCCCCGCCGAGCTGATCGCGCGCTACGCCGCCCGTTCCGGCCGGGACACCTCCGCCCTTTCCTGGTACACCGCGTTCGCCTGGTTCAAGCTCGCCGTGATCCTGGAGGGCATCCACTACCGCTACACCCTGGGGCAGACGGTCGGTGCCGGCTTCGACCGCATCGGCGATCTCGTCCCCGTCTTCATCGAACACGGCCTGACCACCCTCAAGGAAGGCTGACCGGCTCATGGACTTCGCATTCGACGCGCGCACCGAAGAACTGCGCGACAGGCTCAGTGCCTTCATGGACGAGCACGTGTACCCGGCCGAGCGGACCGCCGACGAACAGCGCGTGCTCCTGGCGTCCCCGTGGGAGACGCCGCAGGTCGTCGAGGATCTGAAGGCCGAGGCACGAAGGCGGGGGCTGTGGAACCTCTTCCTGCCCGACGCCGAGTACGGGGCCGGGCTGACCAATCTCCAGTACGCCCCGCTCGCCGAGATCACTGGCCGCTCGCCGCAGCTGGCCCCGACCGCGCTCAACTGCGCGGCCCCCGACACCGGGAACATGGAGGTGCTCCACCAGTTCGGCACCGACGAGCAGAAGAAGCGGTGGCTGGAACCACTGCTCGCCGGGGAGATCCGCTCGGCGTTCGCGATGACCGAGCCCGAGGTCGCCTCGTCGGACGCGACGAACATCGAGACCCGGATCGAGCGCGACGGCGACCACTACGTCATCAACGGCCGCAAGTGGTACATCTCCGGGGCGATGAACCCGGACTGCGCGATCTTCATCGTGATGGGCAAGACCGATCCCGAGGGCGCCGACATCCGCCGCCAGCAGTCCATGATCCTGGTCCCGCGCGACACCCCCGGCCTCGACGTACGGCGTGCCATGCGGGTGTACGGCTACGAGGACCACTACCACGGCGGGCACGCCGAGGTCGTGTTCGAGAACGTGCGGGTGCCCGCGGCGAACCTGATCGGGGAGGAGGGCGGCGGCTTCGCGATCGCCCAGGCGCGGCTGGGGCCGGGCCGCATCCATCACTGCATGCGGCTGATCGGCATGGCCGAGCGGGCGATCGAGCTGATGTGCCGTCGTGCGGTGACCCGTACGGCCTTCGGCAAGCCGCTCGCCGCGCAGGGCGTGGTGCAGAACTGGATCGCGGACGCGCGGGTGACGGTGGAGCAGCTCCGGCTGCTGGTGCTGAAGACGGCCTGGCTGATGGACACGGTGGGCAACCGGGGCGCGCACACGGAGATCCAGGCCATCAAGATCGCCACCCCGCGGGCGGTGGTCGGCATCCTCGACCGGGCGGTGCAGCTGTACGGCGCCGGCGGGGTCGGCCAGGACTTCCCGCTGGCCGAACTGTGGGCCGCGGCGCGGACGCTGCAACTGGCGGACGGGCCGGACGAGGTGCACCAGCGGTCGCTGGCCCGGCGGGAGATCAAGAAGTACCGCTGAGCGAGGCGTTCGGCGGCGGTGCCCGACGGGCCCGCCGCCGGGCACCGCTTCCGGCCGCGGTCGCGCCCGAAGCCACCGGGGTTCGCCCGCCCGGTGCTTGCCGGGGCCCGGTCGCCGGGGACCGGGCACGCCCCGGCCCGGCGGCCCCGCATCCCGCCCGACGGGCCGGGCCGCGTCTTCAGGTCGGCGGCGTCCGGTCCGGGGCCGCCGTGATCCGGTCGAGCACGGACGTGTAACGCACCCGCCGGTCGGGGCGTGCGTGGTCGGCGGCATGACGGAGCGCGGGGACGGCCGCCTCACTCATCTCCACGAGACCGTCGGCCGCCGCCCCGCGCACGACGGGGTGGGCATGCCCGAGCAGAGCCGTCACGGCGGGGATCGCGGGCAGCCGGCGGGCGTGGCAGAGCGTGCGGATCGCAGAGCGCACCACCTCGGGCCGGGGGTCGTCCAGCAGTAGCGCGGTGTGACGCAGATGGGTGTCGCGGTCGAGCATCCTCCGCGAGGCGCGATGGGCCCGCAGCCGGACCCTGCCCCGCGCGTGCCGCACCAGCTCCCCGAGGATCTCGGCCAGTTCGGGATCCCGGTCCGGCTCCGGCCCCGGGTGCGCGTCGGCGAGTTCCGTCAGCGCACGGCAGGCCCGGTCCGGGCTTCCGGTGCGGGCCAGGTCGAGCAGTTCCTGCCGGGAAGGGGCGACCGGGGCCGCCGCGGACGCGGCCGGTGTGCGGGCGCGGAGCGCGGCCGCCGCCGCGTCCCGACATCCGGCGTCCGGGCCGCGCAGGGGTCCCTCCACGAGGACGAGCCGGTCCGCGAGCGCGTCGTGCCCTGCGGCGCACAGCCGTTCGCGCACGCGCTCCAGGGCGGGAGTGCGCAGCAGCCGACGGCCGGCGAGCAGGTCGAGGAAGCCCCAGGCCCCGGCGTCGAGTCGGGCTTCGAGGACGCGGGCGAGCGCGTCGGCGGGGTAGCCGCGCAGCGCGTCGGCCACCGCCGGGCTCAGGGCGGGCGGGGCCTGCTCCCACCATTCCAGCAGCACCGCCACCAGCGGTTCCCGTTCCCAGGGGCCGAGTCGCGAGGCCAGGAGGGCCACGCGCTCGCGCAGGATGCCGTCGCCGCGCAACTCCGCCGTGTCGACGCCGGTCAGCGCACGGGCGAGGTCGGCGTCGACGGGCAGGTCGACGTGCCCCCGGAGGAACGCGAGCAGCGCGGACCGCCGGGCGTCGGGCTCGGGCCACGTCGCCAGGGCGCGGGCGGCGGTCTCCCTGCGGTCGGCGGCGGTCGACTCCAGCATGGCCAGCAGGCGTGCGCGCTGCGGCGCCGAGCGGGACCGGCCGGGGTCACCGTCCCGGACCCGCCGGGGCGGTGGAGCCGGTGTACGGGCGGTCTCGGTGAGGGTCCACAGCGGTGCGTCCAGGGGCTGGAGCCGCGTCATCCAGTCGAGCAGGGCGGCGCGGACGCCGGGATCCGCCGCGGGGTGGGCCTCGATCAGTGCGGCCAGCCGGTCCCGGGAACCGATCGTGCCGTCGTCCCGCCGACGGAACTCCTCCAGCGCGGCCGGGTTGCGCGTCGCTTCGCGCAGCGCCGCCCGCCACGCCCGGATCGCGTCGGCCCGTCCTCCGTCGGCGGGGGCCCCGTCCGTCCGGATCGGTCCGGCTCCGGTGGCATCGGCCCTCGGCGGGCCGACCGTGGATACCCCCGGCACGGCCCCGGCGGACGCGGGCGTGCCGCCGGGGTGACCGTCCGGCGGGGTCGGGCCGGGGGCCGGGGCCGCGAACGCCTCCCGGAGCACGGCGGCCTCGGCCGTCCAGGGGTCGGCCCCGAGCCGGGCCGCGTCCAGCGCCCGGTCGAGGTCGGCCCGGACCGGCACCGCGCCCAGGCGGCGCAGCAGCGTCAGCGTGGACCTGTGCGGGGTCGCGGGAGCGGGGGGCAGGGCCCGTACCGCCGCGACGACGGCCGGTCCGCCGACCGCCGGCAGCGTCGGGGCCACCTCCTCCAGCAGGACGATCAGATCGTGCCGGTCCTCGTCCCGGGCGCCCTTGAGCGCGTCGAGCAGGACCGGGAGGGACCGGGCGCAGACGGTCAGCTCCTCGGCCGTCCTGGGCCCGGGGCAGGTGCGGAGCGCCAATCGGGCCAGGTCCTTCCGGGCGGCGGGGCGGGCCGCGGCCAGCCGGAGCAGATCGCCGAGCATCGGCCGGAGCTCCACCGCCCATTCGGGGCGCAGCCGGTGGGCGTGCCCGGCGAGGCGCAGCGCGGTCGCGGCGTCCCAGCCGCCGGCGACCAGCGACGTGATGCCGCGGTGGGCCTCGTCGTCCGCCGATGGCTTCCGTGCCCCGTCCGGTACGGCGTTCCCGTGCCTGGCCATGGGTCCGGCGAGGTCCCGTACCGTCCCGGAGGCCAGGCCGGTGCGCCCGGCCGCGACCAGCGCGAGCAGAGGGGCCGCCACCGGCGATCCCTGGTCGTCGAGGGCGAGGACCGAATGTGCGGTGAGGGCGCCGTGGAGCCCTTCGAGGAGTCGGTCCCGGGTCCGCTCGTCGCGGCTGTGCTCGGCGGCGGCGAGGACCGTCGCCGCGTAGGCGTCGCCGAGGACGGCGCGCAGGGCCGCGACGAGCAAGGCGCGCAGCCCGGGGTTGTCGTGGCGTCCGAGCCCGCGGAGCAGCCCGGGCACGGCCGCCGGGGCGCCCGCGTGGGCCAGTGCCTCGGCGGCGGTCTTCCTGATGTTCATGTTCGGGTGGTCCAGACCGGCGGCGATCGCCTCGGATGCCCAGTGGGCCCGCGCCCGCCCCAGGGCGTACAGCGCCTGCTGGACGGTCTGGATGTCGGGGGCCCGGGTCAGTGCGATCAGGGTCGCCGATAGCGCCCGCGCGTCCTCGCCGGTGGCGTCGCGGGCGAGCAGGGCGATGACGTGCTTGCGCACGTGCCGGTCGCGGTGGCGCAGCAGCCGGTGGACCCGGGCCCGGGTGCCGGACCAGGGGGCCCTGAGCAGTGCTTCCAGAAGGATCGCGCGCTCCCGGTCGGAGAGTCCGGGGCGCTCCAGCAGCTCCAGGACCGTGGTCGCGACGAGCGCGTGGCCGGCCTGCGTCGCGTCGACCGCGTCGAGCAGGCAGACCGGCCGGATCGCGCCCCGGTCGTACAACCGGCGGCCCAGACCGTGCACGGCATCCAGGACCTCCTGGGGCACCACCGGCCCGGCTCCGGGCCGGGGGCGGTCGCGGGGTCCGGCGACCGCGTCGGGCCGTCCGGCCTCCACCGGCCCGGCTCCGGGGCCGGGGCCGGGGCCGGGGCCGGGGCCGGTCTGCCGGCCGGCGGCCAGGTCGGACACGAGGCGCAGCAGCAGGTCGGCGATGGCCGGCAGGGTGCCCGCACCGCCGTGGGCCGCCGTCCGGCACAGCGCCGCCACGGGGTCGTCCGGGTCCGGTCGGGAGCGCAGCAGCGTCAGTTCCCGCTCGTCCGGTCCGCCGAGGGAGGCCGCCACCCTGGTCGGCAGGTCGAGCGGGTCGAGCCGTTCCAACAGGGCCCGACGCTGTTCCGGATCGCGGGTGAGCTGCCACAGCAGGTCGAGGGCGTGGTGCCGCACGGCGTACAGGTGGGGTGCGGGCGGTGTTCCGCCCAGGCCCAGGCCCTCGCGCAGCGCCCGCACCGTCCGCCGCCCGCCGATGGCCTCCAGCGTGTCGAGGGCCGCGGCGGGTGCCGAGGGCAGCAGCGCGATCACGGCCTCCTCGGCCGGGGCATGGCGCAGTGCGCGGATCGCGTGGAGGAACGGGCCGGGCGCGGGAGCCGACGGGAGTGCTCGGGCGATCGCGTCTCCGATCGGCAGTTCGTCCGCGCCCTGCCCGGCCAGAGCCACGAGCAGGGCGAGCCGTCGCGGCCAATCGGGATCGCCGGGAGCCGCGTCGGTCAGGGCCCGGAACGTCTCGGCCCGGACGGTGAAGAGCACGGTCGCGACCTCGTCGGGCGGTATCGAGTGGTCGGCCAGGGCCAGCTCGACGACGTCCCGTGCATACGGCCCGGCGACGAAGTGCCCGCGCCGGTGGAGGCCCCGCAGGCAGGTGACGGCGGACCGGCCGAACAGCAGCGGGTCGCCCGCGGCGACCGCCAGGAGTCCGCCGATGTCGTCGCGGTCCGCCGACTCGCCGAGGAGTTCCAGCGCCCTTCGCCGCTTCGCGGGCGGAAGGTCCGGGTCCTCGACGGCACCCCGCAGCAGTTCCTCGTGGCCGTGGCGGGCGGCGGCGATGAGCGCCGCGCCGGCCGTACCGGGCCGGTTCCGCGCCGGTCCGGCAGCGAGCAACGGGGACAGGAGACCCGGCGGCAGCGGCTCCGTCGCCGCCCAGGGCTCCCCCAGTTCGCCCAGCGCCCCGGCGACGACCGAGTGGCTGCCCGGGACGCCCCGGGCGTCGCCGGAAGGGCCAGGGGCACCGTCGGCGGGGTACGGGGCGCCGTCGACGATGTCCGGGGCGTCACCGAAAGCGGCCGGGGCACCGTGAGCGGGGTCCCGGGTGCCCTCGGAGGCGGCCGGGGTGCCCTCGGCACTGATCAGGCCGATCAGGGTGTTCCGGACCCGCGCGGGTGCGAGCAGCCCGGCGCGCAGGCCCTGTCGGGCGAGCCTCAGTGCCTCGGCCCGGAGCACCGGGTCGCCGCTGTCGGCGAGTTCGGCCACGAGCCGGTCCGGCCGAGACGCGTGGGCGATGCCGATCGCCCGTACCGCCTGGTAGAGGAGTTCGCCGCGCTCCTCGTCGCGGACCACCGCCGGGTCGTCGAAGATCTCGGCACGCAACCACGCCACGCCCACCCGGGCCGGGAGCCGCGCCGTACGCCAGTCCGGCCGGGGGCGACCGCGCAGATGGCGGCCAAGGCGCTCGTGGAGCCCGGCGAGGAGAAGGTCTGCCTCCGGCCGTCCCGTCAGCGTCCGGGGCAGCAGCCCGGCGAGTTCGGCCCCCTCCGCCTCGTCGGACGGGCCGTCGGGCGTGACGCGCTCGGTGAGCAGGACGAGTCCGACCTCGCGGACACCGGGGTCCTCGTGCCGGATCAGGCGGCCGAGCAGGGCGGGTGGGCAGTCCCGGGCGTCGAGGAGCACGGACAACCGGTCGGCGTCCGCCCGACGTACGGCGTCGTGGATCTGTTCGTCGGTCGGCGTCCTCATCGCCCGATGCTAACGACGGCGTCCGCACGGCCGCCAACACGTTTGCGGGCTCCCGGCCCCCGTCCCGTCCCCCTGCGCCGCGCGCGCTCCCGGCCGCCGGAGCCCTGAGCCCGACGGCAGACGGCAGACGGCAGACGGCAGACGGCAGACGGCAGACGGACCCTACGAAGACCGGCTCTACGGGCGCAGGGCGCGCAGCAGCAGATCGGCCAGATGGTCGGCGACCTCCTGCTGGCTGAGCGGGCCGTCGGGGCGGTACCAGGTGGAAAGGTGGTGGACCGAGCCGAAGTGGTAGTCGACGACCAGGTCCGCGGGGGTGGCCGTGGAGAACACGCCACTGCGCTGGCCCTCTTCGATCAGGGCCCGGAAGCGCTCGTGGTAGCGGCGCCGCTCCGCCCGCACCTGCATGTTCTTCTCCGGGCTCAGATGGTGCATGGAGCGGAAGAAGATCGCGGCGTCGTCGAGGTTCTCGATGGTGGTGACGACCACGTCGGCCGCGGCGTCGCGCAGACGCTGCTCGACCGGGGCGTCGGCGTCGGCGAAGGCGTCGAGGCGTTCCTGCTGGAGGCGCAGCACCCGGGCGTACACCTCCTGGAGGAGGTCCTCCTTGGAGCCGAAGTAGTGGTAGAGCGCGCCCTTGGTGACGCCCGCCGCCTCCACGATCTCCTGGACGGACGTGCGGTCGTAGCCGCGCTCGGCGAAGAGCCGGGTGGCGACGGCCAGCAGCCGCTGGGGTACCGGGGCCGATTCCTCCGATTCCCCGTCCGTCACCTTGGCCATGGCCGTCACCTTTCTTCCGTCCCGTGCGCGGGTCCGCGCCGTGCGAACCCTGTGTACAGAGGTCTACCGGTGGGAACGCGGTTCCCGCCCGAGGATCTTCCCACTCGCGGTGCACGGGCACCCGGTCGGCGTCCCGGCCCGCGGGCGCGTGATATACGGGAAACGCTCCTCGCGGCGTACGCGGCGGTACTCGTCGCGGCCCCTGCCCGGCCCCGCCCACGCGGGCGCCCTCCTCCGCGCCGACACGCTCCCGCCCGGGGGTCCCCGGCCGCGCGTCCGGGTCCCTGGTCCGTGCCCTCCGTACGGCCGGATCGGGTCAGGCGCCGCCGTCCTCCTCCCACGTCCGCTGGAGGCGGTTCATGTTGCCGAGCCAGCGGTCGGTGTCCTCGGCACGGGCCCGGTAGAACCCGGCGACCTCGGGATGCGGCAGCACGAGGAAGCGGTCCTCGGCGATGGCGTCGAAGAGCGCCTCGGCGACCGCCTCCGGTTCGACGGCGGTGGGCGCGAGGACGAGTTCGCCGGCCGTTCCTGCGGAGGTCAGCATGTCGGTGCGCACGCCCTGCGGACAGATGGCGTGCACCTTGACGCCGCGATGGCGGTAGGTCAGCGAGAGCCATTCGGCGAAGGCGACGGCACCGTGCTTGGTCACGCTGTACGGCGCTGCCCCGATCATCGTCAGCAGCCCGGCGGCGGAGGCGGTCGAGACGAACCGGCCCTCGCCGCGCTCCAGCCAGCCGGGCAGCAGCGCCCTGGCCGCACGGACATGGGCCATGACGTTGACGTCCCAGGCGGCGGCCCACACCTCCTCCTCGGCGAGGGCGTCACCGGGTGAGGCGAGGCCCGCGTTGGCGCAGTAGACGTCGACGGCGCCGTCCAGCGCGTCCCGGGCGGCGTCCAGGGTCCGCGAGGCGTCACCGGCGATCGCGACGGCGCCGATCTCCTCGGCCAGCTTCTCGATCCGCGCCCCGTCCAGGTCGTTCACCACGACGCGCGCGCCCTGGGCCGCGAACCGACGGGCCAGCGCGGCTCCGATACCGCCTCCGGCGCCCGTGACCACCACGCCCGCGCCCCGCACCGTGTCACCCATCCGTCCCACCTCTCCGCCGACCGCGCACGGCCCTTCGCCGACCGCACGCGGCAGACTAACCAGTCGGTATGCCGAGCGGAAGAGGCCACGCCCGCGGGGACGCCCACCCGAGGGGCAAGACGCCCGGCAGACGCTCCCCGCGGCGAAGGCACGAGCAGGGCGCGCGCCTCGCCCCGGCAGTGCGTCCGTCACGCCCCTCGTACACCGCACCCCGGCGGACCCGTCGGACATCGCGCCCACCGTGTACCGCGTACCGCACCCGTCTCCTTCCTCACACCCGTCGCGTCCGGCTCGTTCCGTACGGCCTGATCGCGCGCTAGCGTGCATGGTCATGACAGACGTCGTGATCACGGAGGTAGCCGAATGAGCCTGTCCAGACGTGGTTTGCTGGCCGCCGGCGGCGCGGTGGGGGCCCTCGCGGCGACGGCCGCGGGAGGCACCGGAACGGCGGCTGCTGCCCCCGCACCCGGCAAGGGGCACGGCAACGGCCGCGGGCGGGTCCGCACCGGCTTCGACCTGCTGGCGGCGGACGGCTATGCGCCGCTGAAGGGCCAGAAGGTCGGCGTCGTCACCAACCCGACCGGGGTCACTTCCGATGTGCGCCACATCGTCGACGCGATGCATCCGGACGACCGGGTGAACCTGATCGCCGTCTTCGGACCCGAGCACGGCTTCCGCGGCACCGCGCAGGCGGGCGGTTCGGAGGGGCGGTACGACGACCCGGCGACCGGACTCCCGGTCTACGACACGTACTTGAAGAGCGGGCAGCCGCTCGCGGACGTCTTCACGGCATCCGGCGTGGACACGGTCGTCTTCGACATCCAGGACGTGGGCGCCCGCTTCTACACGTACATCTGGACCCTGTACGACTGCATGGAGGCGGCGGCCCTCGCGGGCAAGCGGTTCGTCGTACTGGACCGGCCCAACCCGATGACCGGACGGGCCGCGCTCGGGCCGGTCCTCGACCCGGCGTTCGCCACGTTCGTCGGCCGCAGGGAGATCCCGCAGGCGCACGGCATGACCGTCGCCGAGCTGGCACTGCTGTTCAACGGGGAGTTCCTGGAGAGGCCGGTGGACCTGCGGATCGTGAAGATGTCGGGGTGGCGGCGCTCGGACTTCTTCGACGCGACCGGGCTCCCGTGGGTGCCGCCGAGCCCCAACATGCCGACGCCGGACACCGCGCTGGTCTACGCGGGCACCTGCCTGTTCGAGGGCACGAACCTCTCCGAGGGGCGGGGCACCACCCGGCCGTTCGAACTCCTCGGCGCGGAGGGCGTCGACCGCCGGTGGGCGGCCGCGGCCAACGCGCTGGACCTGCCGGGGGTCGCGTTCCGCGAGGCGTACTTCGCGCCGACCTTCTCCAAGTTCGAGGGGAAGACGGTCGGCGGGGTGCAGGTGCACGTCCACGACCGCGCCGCCTTCGATCCGGTGCGCACGGGGATCGGGCTGCTGGTGACGGCGAAGCGGACCTGGAGCGGGTTCGCGTGGCGCTCCGACAACTGGATCGACAAGCTCACCGGCAACACCCGGGTCCGCACGATGATCGACGCCGGAGCCGGGACGGACGAGGTGGTGGGGGCCTGGTCGGCGGAGCTCGCCGCGTTCCGGGCCGTCCGGAAGAAGTACCTCCGGTACCAGTGAGACGACGCCGGGCGGGAGAGCGGATCCGTCACCCGTGAAATCGAGTAGGAGGGCCGGGTCGCCCGGCCCTCCTCTCACACCACCGGACATGCGGGCCTCGCATCCGGCGGTTCATCGAGCTGATCTCAACCTCTGCCAGGTCGGCTTGAGCATGCGCAGACCCAGGTCTTCCCAGTGGGAGTTGGGCAGTGCCCGCTGAAGGACGGCTGA